>CAYQLT010000061.1:3879-14849 GCA_964418425.1 uncultured Clostridia bacterium | reverse complement strand
TACGTAGCTCTCCGTCGAGCAGGTACGAAGAGGCGATGCGGTGGGGCTCCGTCAGGTTAGTGGCGAGAAGGCTGCCGGCCCCGTTCTTGACGGCTATCAACGGGAGGTTCTTGAGCTCGTCCACCCATACGCCAGGGTTCTTCATGCAGACCGCTTCGAGGCGATTCGCCATGCTTTGCTCACTCTCGACGAGGCACCAGAGCTTACCGTCCTTGTCGTGGTAGATGCACGCGCCGATATCGGGAAATCCAGTTGGCTGGAGGAATCTTCCGTTTCGGAGGCTCAGCTCCGCAGTGATAACGGCGTGATCTGTCTCGTAAATCTGATCCAGCAGTCTTCCGTTCATGTTATCCCTCCTCGCGTAGAGTCTATCGGCACCCAGAAGCGCCGGGCCAGGTCATGGGTATCTTGCTCCGAGATGGGGATCGTCACTGCTAATACCATGCGCGCGGCCTCCTGGTCGGAAGGCGTAGGACGGACGTACGCTACTGCCTTGCCCGTGGGGCGAGGTTGGTCGTGCCATGGCAAGCCATGGACCCGCAAGTGACGAAGCGCGAGTTGGGTGGCCTGCTCGACATGCACTCGACTGCCCAGGGCGATTAGCCTTGCGATTCTTCCATCACGGGGTGGACGCCCGTTGGGGCCGGGGCGGATGCTAAGGTGGAGCCAAAGACGAAGAGCGGCGTAAGCCGGAGGCACCGGAAGCATGTATTCATCGCCGCGCTCCTCCTGATCCGCATGGGTTTCCTGCGCCTGCTCCCAGTCCAATAGAGCAAACAAGCCGGCGAGGCGGCAGACCTCCTTGAGTTCCACTTCCCCTCTCAGCAGAGCAACGACGTCTGCAAGTGGAGCGCAGCGGCGCGCAGCGAACGGCAGGCGATCGAGGTCAGCGCTGTCGAGCCACCGGGACCAGAAGAGGGCGCGAAAGTCGCCGAGGGGTTCGAGGCCTGACCACCGGTTTGGCCGCGATCTCTCCGGCTCTGGGATCTTCCAGCGTGATCCGCCCCAGTCGTACTTCAGAGGAAGCATGTGTTCGAGTATTGGCCCCACGCCCCCGCCATCTCTCAGCCGGACGCCTAAAATGGATCCGAGGGCACGGCCCAAACGATAGGCGGATATCGCGCTAAGCCCGTCTTCGAGAGCCTTCTCCCAGAGACGGGCTGGCAGCGGGGGCAGGGGTCGAGGCGTCTGGCCTATCTCCTCCAGGTCTCTCCGCACCGCCCCGGGAAGAACCACTGCACGGTTCGCTTCCCACAGTGCTTCGAGCAACCCTCGGTAAGAACCGAGTCCGGGTTTCTCAACAACACGATGGACGGCTTCCTCCACCAGCGCGCGTCTCGCGCGAGGCCGATCAGTAGCAAATTGATCGAGCCAAGCCGTCTCCGCCAGTGGCGCGAGCATCAGCCGGAGCACGCCGCTTTTCTCCCCGACACCACCAACGCGCGTGAGGCCGCGCGGTATCCCTTGGCTCATCCGCTCCCGCTGCCCGGGCCGGCGACGTTCCAAGACGAATCGATGGAAGGAGTCGAACGCTGCACCGGCGCTACGTCCTGCCACCGCCGCGCGGAACTCCGCGGCCGTGGCGGCGAAGCCACTTCCCGAGAGCCGGGCGTAAAACTGCCGCACCTGTATTTCAAACTCTGCAAGTGTCCGAGGCCGCTCTTGGGTCCAAGTTGGGAGGTGCAGCTCTACATTGCCGGTTGTTCCTTCGAAGACAAAAGGAAACGCAGGATAAGAGCGGCGTCCCCAGCGGAGGCGCCGAAGGCTTCCCCGGAGCAGCATCGCTCCTCGCATTGCCAGCAGGAAACACCACGGGCTCACAGGCGCGTTATGCTCTTGTACCCATTTCTTTACCCCACTGGCATACCGCTTCATCGGCTCCGGGAAAAAAAGGTAACCGCTCTGGAGTACACGCTTGAGAGAGGGCGTACCCTCCGCGAAGAGCGACCACACAAGGTCGTCTGATGACTCCTTGGCCGCTTCCGCGGCCTTCTCGAGCTGATGGAAGTAATCTCCGCTGCCTTCCTGGCCGTGGGAAGGGAAAAGGGGGTGCGCCTTGGTCTCCTCCTTTCCGGCCTCTGGGATGGCGATCGCGCGGGCCCACCGGGCCATTTCTGGATCGAGGGTATCGTGCCCACTCGGAGCCTTCAGCACCGAGTCCTTTCGTTTGACGTTACCGCGGGAGCTCCCGCGCGTAGGCTTGAATGACTTGCCTACTTGTGTAGCCCAGGCCACCAAGGGACCACGAAGGCTTTGGGTCAACGCTCGCTTCGCGTCTTCGAAGCTCCTCAACCGGTCGCAAGGCCTCTCCACGACGAGATGGAACGCCCCGTCCCACCAGAATAGGGCGTCTGGACAATCCTCGCCGACCAGCGCCATGATCCCGTAGCCCTTGAGCAAGTCACCAAGCGATCGTGGGGACACGCCGCCGAAGACCACCGGTGCCATCAACTTGCCCTCCAGTCCGCAACCCGGATCAGTGCCTCAAGGTAGGCCAGCAAGAAGGGTCCATGGCTATCCAGAAGTCGCTTCACTCGACCTTGCCAACTTCGCCAACTTCGCGAAGGTAACAGCTTCTCCAGCGTCAGCACCACCGGACCAGGTGCGCTGAACGGAATCGCCTCGATAGGGATGCGATCTCCCTGGCGCACCCCGCAAAGATCGGTCGGGTCGTCCTCGTCCCAGGCCTCGGGCAGCAGCCGAACCTTGCCATGGTGAGCCATGATCAAAAATGCCGCGAGGTCGTCCGTCTGACCTGCCTCGAGAAAGGCCAAGACTGATGCCACCTCGTGCCGGAAACCCGCCGGGACCCCACCCCGTCCATTGCTCTTCGCGTACAGGACTCCCTCCCTGGGGTGTCCGTTCTCCGGCCTCCCGGCCGTCAATAACACCTTCTGAAACGGCCGCTCTATCCTCCCGTCTGCGTCCCGCTCCACCGCCTTGCCAATGTCGTGCCATCGAGCAGCGAGCCGAAGCGATTCCTTTAGTACCTCAGGTAGTCCGAGGACCTCCCCCACCCTCTGGGCCTCACGCTCAGCGTGACGCAGGTGAGGTTCAAGCTCCATCCAGCGATTCACGAAGCTTTCCCGGTCGCCCTCGCGGGCGCGAGGGCCCACCACCTGCTCATCGATCCTTTCCAGAAACCAGGCTGTTCCATCCTCCCCAATCTCGATCCACGCGCGGACCTCTTTTCCATCGCCCTCCCAGCGATCTACTATGGAGCTGGGGAAGTTCACCTTTGCCTCTGGATCTGGATTCCAACCCGTCTCTTCGTCATAGAAACCGAGGCCAACGTCGACCATGACCGTGTCGCCCGCACGGATATCGCGCCCTTTCGCTCGGCGCCAGGCGGAACCCCCCTTTCGCCCGGTCGTAAGAGTCATTATCCACACGTCTAGATCGCGGAAGGCCTCCCGTGCTTCGTAGACCGGCACTGCGCAAAGCTCATCAGGATGGATAGGCACCTGCTGGTCTGCACTCAGCCCGCCTTCGAGTCGCCTCCAAACGATGTACGCGTCGAGGTCCTGATCCATTGCCCGGATCCACGGGCTGACGTCTGTATGGCCCCCTGCCAAATCGAGGTCCGTATCAAAGAGATCATCTAGGTCGAAACGCCGCAGCACCGGTCCTTCGACGGAAAGGGAAACCTGGAGCTGGGCGAGGGTTGCAGGTGACAAAGAGCCGCCATACTTGTCTTCGACCTCCCTTAGACGCCGACGTGTTTCATCTAGCGCATCGGCTTCGTACGGAAGCGCGACTTCGCGCCGGCAGCGCTCCTTGTAGTCCTTATCCGATTCCCCGTCTTTCCTTTGGGGGACAGGAGGTTCGAAGACGACCGCGAGGGCTGGATGTTCGCCGTTTGCCACAGCTTGAGCGCTTGGCCGCTTCCCGCGTCGATTCAGACGCCCGAGACGCTGTACGAGGCTCGCCCAGGGGCAAACCTCGGTGAAAAGAGCATCCGCGTCGATATCCACGCCAGCTTCTAGCACCTGCGTGGTAACTACGATACGCCCGCCAGCCGCTACCGGAAGCTGGAGCTGCTTCTCGACCCGCCTGCGATCTCGCGGCCGCATTCGCCCGTGAACCATTAGGATATCAGGAACAGACCCCGAGTCGCTTCGGTCATGGAGGCGTTTGTAAAGATCGTGGGCTCGCCTTACCTGATTGACGAACACCAACACGAGGCGTCCCCCGTCGGAGCTCTGGAGAATCCGCTGGATGAGCTCCTGATTCTCTATACTCCAGCCTCTTCCTGCCCCCGCTGCCTGCGCGCGCCTCCGAGGCCGAGTCCTGACGGGATCCGAGGCAGTTCCACAACCGTTCAAGTGTGCCTCGAGTACCTTCGGTGCACGCCATCGGGCTCCGAACTCACTATGGTGGAGGTCCTTATTCGAATGTCTCAGGGCCGGCCCTCTCAACGGCCGGCTCCGTCGTTCCGGCGTATCCATCCACACAGGTTGGCTTGTCCCCATGTTGCTACCCAGCGTGGCGCTCATCCAGAGGGTGTAACGCAAGCCGTATGTTGGGGGTCTTTCGTCCCAGAAGTGCTGCAGCTGGACGCTGGTTGTGCGGCCTGGCCCCATCAGCTGCACTTCGTCCATTACCCATAACGTGTCCACGTTGAGCATCCCAAAGTCCACTGGCCACATTTGTGGCGCCATGGCAAACCCACGGTTTAGGGCTCGCGAGAGAAGCATGTCCTGCGTGCCAATGATGATCACCTCGTGTTCGGGATGCTCGCGCCAATCGTCTTGAACCTCACCCCCCATCAGCGTTACGACCGCCACCTTATCCGGCAGACTCCAGTCGACCTGATACTTCTGGAGGCGCTCCTCATAGAAAGTTGCATTTCCGGCTAGGAGTTGGAGTTCATCCAGCCAACGAACAGCGCACGCATGGGTCTGCTCGACGAGAACTCGCATCGGCAGGCAATAGACGAGGCGCCTGGGGGTTGCTCGGCGGACCTGCTCCTTTGGGTGGTGCCGTCGTCGCCATAGCCATCCGAGAATGGCAGCCGCCGTCTTCCCGGTGCCCGTCGGAACCTCGAGCAACTCGGGAAAATGATCCCCCTCGGCAAGGCGCCTTTGATAGTCGAACGGGTGGTGTCCCGTCGCCCGGTAGAAGAATTCCTCAAACCCGTCAGGCATCACCGAAGCTTCCTCCATGACTAGTACTCTCGCACCGCAATCTCACGTTCTGCTCGGTTCGCTCAGCACCCGTCTCAGGCGACCGTTGCTACGAGACCCCTCGGTTTTGACCTGAACGGGGCGTTTGAAAACCGTCCTATGCGAACTGTGGTCGGTCCTTCACACAATCGAAGTCCGGAAACGCGGCCCCGGACACAGGGAAATCAGGCGGAGTCGAAGCCGACCGTCTGCCCGCCCGAGCAGGTGAGGCTGCCCGCTTCGTCGCCCAACCGGAAGCCCTCCTTGGAGAAGTAGCACTCCCGGTTGACGGCCGGCGGGGCTTTCGCCATGACCACCGCGCCCTGTGCCGCCTGTCCCTTCGGAGGGATCCACATCGAAGTAGGCCTGATCTCCCAGATTCTCCTCCGGACGGTCCCCGTCTTGGTCTTGCTCGTTCAGTATGGCCTCCAGTTTCGCATCGTCTGGAGCACTGGCCGGCGTTACCTGCACGGCCGTAACCCGTAACCAGCCGATGGCCCTCGCCTCCCGCCACCGAGTGGGCCTTATAGCCGCCCACCCCGTGGGAGGCCCTCTTGTGGCCATGGCGAAGCTCTGGGTTCACCAGCGACAGCACCGGGTTCTTGGGCACCCCCTGCGCCAGGCCGACCTTCCCGTAGGAATCCCGTTCGATGTCTTGGGTGCCGACCGCCTCCATCAGGTCGCCGTCGTCGTAAGATTGCCGGGCATTCGGGAAAGCGCCCGCACCCATCCCACCAGCGCCAACGCGTCCTCCATCAGGCCCTGCAAGAGCCTCTGCCTCGCCTCGGGGTCCTCCCAGTCAATCTTCGGCTTGCCTGGCTGCTCGTAGTCGGTGCGGTTGAAGCACCCCTGGCGGCCCCACCTCCAGGTCGTGCAGTCCGCTCACGGTCAAGACCCGCAACATCACCCTGACCCCAGGGGCAAAGGGACGTCGCTGCCTTCCTTCTACCTGGACACGCCCAAGCGGATGGCCCCCATCCAGACGTCCCACTTCCGCTCTTAGCCCACCTCCTAAGGCCATGCGGTACCGTGCAGGGCGTCCGCCGGCTATCTGAGACGTGAAGTCGTAGTCTTCCGTATCACGAAGCTCTCCCAAACACCTTTGCCCCAAAATCTGGGACAATCTGGGAGGAGTCGGCGTCGCCTCGATTGTTCGCCCCTATGACATGAGTATCCTTCGAGTGTCACAGCGACGGTAACGAGTTTTGCAGGAATATCACGGGCGAGTACCGAACCCTTGGCCCGAGGGTGTGAATATGACTGAGGTCGTTGGCCCGGACCGCATCGCCCGCAAGGTCGAGCGGCTGCGAATCCTGGAGCAGGCGCTCATGGTGGCCGGCGACAAGGGTGTGCGGCCGCCGGAGATGGCCCGGCGCTTCGGCGTTGAGCGCCAGACGCTGTATCGGGACTTGCAAGCCCTCGAGCGCTCCGGCGTGCCCCTGTGGAACCCCGCCCGCGGCCGCTGGGCCGTGCGCCAGGAGGAGTACGTGGGCACCGTTCGCCTCACCATCCACGAGGCGGTCGCCCTCTTCTTCGCCGCCCGACTGCTGGCCCGCATGGCCGACGAGCACAACCCGCATGCCATCAGCGCCCTCGAGAAACTCTCCCTGCGCTTTCCCGAACCCGTTCGAAGCCAGGCTCAGAAGGCGGCGCGGCTGCTTGAGCGGCGGCCACGAAACCGGGAGTTCGTGCGGGCGCTGGAGTGCCTCACCATGGGGTGGGTGCAGCGCCGCAAGGTGCGGGTTCAGTACCAGTCGGCCAAAGGCCAGCGGCGCCACCCATACGTGCTTCACCCCTACTTCCTGGAGCCGGCGGCACCCGGCATGGCCGCGTACGTGATTGCCTATGAGGAGTCGTACTTCCACCAGTTCGTCACGCTCAAGCTGGAGCGGATGTCCCACGCGGAGCTTCTCGCGGAGCGCTTCGACGAACGCCCGGACTTCGACCCCGTCGCCGCCCTGCAAAGCGCCTGGGGCATCATGTGGTCTCCCAACCCGGTGACGGTCCGCCTGCGCTTTGCCCCGGCCGTTACCCGTCGGCTCCGGGAGAGCCACTGGCACCCCTCGCAGCAGATCGAGGAGTGCCAGGACGGCGGGTGCGTGCTCACCCTGCAGGTGGGCCACACCCTGGAACTCCAGCCCTGGATCCGCTCCTGGGGCTCAGCCTGCGAGGTCTTAGAGCCGCCCGAACTTCGGGAGGCGCTGGCCCGGGAGGCCGCCGCCACCGCCCGGCTGTACGCGGGCGAAGCCTGACCACAGGCCGTAGCCGGGGGCTCTGCGCCACACAGCCGGCGTCTTCACGCCGCCCGGCCGCAGGCGTCCGGGCGCCGCCCGGCCGCGAGAAGGGTTTCCAGAAGCCGCAGGTTGAAGAGTTCGTGTAGCACAAGGCCGGGATCCGACCCGGCCAGCGCCGGCATACGGGGGACGTACTCGCCGCACACGTCGGCCCCCGCCACCGGCAGGGCGGCGGCCACCGCCCGCACCAGCTCCAGCACCACATCGGCCGGCATCTCGCCCCCGCCCCATCCTCCGGGCAGCTCCTCCGGGCGCACGGCGTCTTTGTCCACCGAGAGGTAGAGGGCGTGGCCTGCCAGGTAGTCGATGAGGTCGGCGATGAGCGCGTCGAAACCGTCCTCGAGGCTTACGAGCGGGTCGGGCCAGCGCAGCGCCCCATGCAGCTCCTGCACCGTGGAACGCCGGACGGGGTAGACCCGAAGCCTTCCCTCCCGGGCTGCGGTGGCGATCCCCTGAAGTACCGCCGAGCCCAAAAGCCCCTGGGCCTCCAGCGGCCCCACCCCTACCAGCGCCGCGGCATGCACTCCGGGCCACGCCAGAAGCTCCGGAAGCCAGGAGCCGCAGTGCACGTAACCCGGCGGCGGCAGGCTCCACTCGGGATGGGCGTCGATGACGACCACCGCCAGCGGGCGTCCCGCGGCAGGGGATGGGCTTGGGTCACGCGACGGGCAGCCGGCGGACGCCGGGCCCGGCGCCAGCAAAGCGCCCACCAGCACGGCGGTGAGGTGGTGGAAGTCCCCCGCGCCCAGCAGGACAACCCTGTCCCGCGCGGCGGACAGCTGGCGCGCCAGCCGATCCAGGTCCCGGCAGGGGAGGAAATAGCGGTACGTGCGGCTTGGCGGGTCGGTCTCGATGATGCGTGGGCGGTGAACCTCCACCAGCCGGGCCTGCTGCCAGACCGTCTCGTCCGTCGCGACGACCGCCACGCCCCGCAGCATGGCCCATCACCGCTGGTTCCGGAACCAGTGTACCACGGGCGGGCGGCGGCGAACAGGGGCCGGCGTGCGCCGCCTGTCTGTGCAGCCAGTTGCGCGGCCGCGGTGATTGCGCTCCGGTGGGCCCGAGCCGGCAGCGGGGCAGTGCCCGGGCGGGCGAGCCGGTCGCCAGGTGCGTCGGCTCGGCTAGTCCATGCGGGGTTCCAGGCCGTACTTCTGGACGCGCCCGTCGGCCCACAGGGTGCGGCGCAGCCGGAACCCCGGCTCTTCCACTCGGGGGCGGTGCGCGATGAACGACACCCGCTGGGCCTGCCACATGGGGCTCGGATCGTATCCGTTGATCCTGATGTAGCGGTTTGGGAAGGCTTCCCGGCACCTCTTGAACTCGTACATCGCCGGAGAGGGGTCCGTGAGGTCGAACATGGGCTGTTCCCACATGTCCCAGTAGACGTTGTAGGGGTGGGGATCGTCCGTGTACTCGATGGATACGGCCCAGCCGTTTCGGACGATGTACGCGATCTGCCGCTCGATCTGCTCATCGGTCAGGTCGGGCAGGTACGAGAAGGTGCCCTGGGTGATCCGCACGGCCCTCTCCCCCTTCAAACGCTTACCGTCGGCAGGACGTCGGGTGTGTCGGTGGGCGCGAAGTCGTAGGTGACGTTCTTCCAGGTCTCCAGCGCCGCCGCGAGCTCCTTGCAGTGGTGGGCGGCCTCCCGCAGGATCTCCGGCCCCTCCGCGCGAAGGTCCTTTCCCTCATTGCGGGCGAGGACCATCGCCTCCAGCGCGACCCGGTTGGCCGTCGCGCCCGCCTTGATCCCCATGGGGTGGCCGATGGTCCCTCCGCCGAACTGAAGGATGCAATCCTCTCCCAGGGTGTCCAGGAGGATGTGCATCTGCCCGGCGTGGATGCCGCCGCTGGCCACGGGGAAGACCGCGGGCAGATAGGCCCAGTCCTGGTCGAAGAAGATGCCCTTGACCGGGTCGGCCTTCACGGACTGCTCGCGCAGGATGGTGTAGTAGCCCTGCACGAGGTTGAGATCGCCCTCCAGCTTTCCCACGACCGTCCCCGCGTGGATGTGGTCCACCCCCAGCATCCGCATCCACTTGGCCAGCACCCGGAAGGAGACGCCGTGGCTCTTCTGGCGCGTGAAGGTGGCATGCCCGGCCCGGTGAAGGTGGAGAATCATGCCGTTGTTGTGGCACCAGTTGGAGAGGGACTGAAGGGCCGTATAGCCCATCGTCAGGTCGGCCATGATGATGATGGAGCCGATCTCCTTCGCGAACTCCGCCCGGCGGTACACCTCCTCCATCGTGGGCGCGGTGACGTTCATGTAGTGGCCCTTCCGCTCCCCTGTGACCTGCTCGGCCTTGATGACGCCCTCCATCGCATACAGGAAGCGGTCGCGCCACCGCATGAAGGCCTGAGAGTTGATGTTCTCATCGTCCTTGGTGAAGTCCAGCCCCCCGGCCAGCGCCTCGTACACCACGCGACCGTAGTTGCGCCCGGAGAGCCCCAGCTTCGGCTTGACCGTGCATCCCAGGAGGGGACGGCCGTACTTGTTCAGGAGATCCCTCTCCACCGGGATCCCGTGGGGTGCCCCCTTGAACGTCTTCAGATAGGCGACGGGGACTCGCAGGTCCTCCAGGCGCAAGGCCCGAAGCGCCTTGAAGCCGAAGACGTTGCCGATGATGGACGACGTCATGTTGGCGATGGAGCCCTCTTCAAACAGGGCGAGGTCATAGGCGATCCACGCAAAGTATTGCTCGGGGTTGCCGGGCACCGGTTCGACGCGGTAGGCCTTGGCCCGGTAGCGATCGAGGTGGGTGAGGCGATCGGTCCACACCACCGTCCACGTGGCGGTGCTGGACTCTCCCGCCACGGCCGCCGCGGCTTCCTCCGGCTCGACCCCGGGCTGAGGGGTGATCCGAAACAGGGCCAGGGTATCGGTCTCCTTGGGCTCGTAGCTCGGGTCGTAGTAACCCATCGCCCGGTATTCCTGGACGCCGGCCCGGCTGTACCTCTTGTCCGTGCCCGCGTACTGCTGCATCGTCACCCACCGCTCCCCTCCTGGGCGGCTTTGAGCCGATTATCCTGCGGAGCTACCACTAAGTCAACTTACAGGTCGTTGCGTGAGTGCTAAGTCCGGTTTATCCTCTACTCGGACGACAGGGCCGGGCCCGTGGTGGCCGTGGAGGGTCGGGCCGTGCGGATACCGGAGGGCAGGCCTCATGACCATGACCCTTGCCCAGTTGCGGGCGTTCCTGACGGTGGCCCGTCTGGGAAGCTACACCCGAGCCGCCGAACACCTGTACCTCACGCAGCCGGGGGTGCTCATGCAGGTGCGGGCCCTTGAGCGCGCGGTGGAGGAGCCCCTGTTCGAGCGCAGCGGCCGTGGGCTCCGCCTCACCCCCGCGGGGCAGGAACTGCTGCCTTACGCCCAGCAGATTTGCGAGCTTGTGGATGAGCTTCAGGCCCTGGTCGGCGACCTCAAGGGCCTGCGCCGCGGCCATGTAAGCATATGTGCGGTGAGCACCGCCGGCGCCTACGTCCTTCCGCCGATCCTGGGCGCCTTCCG
>CAYQLT010000061.1:0-3779 GCA_964418425.1 uncultured Clostridia bacterium | reverse complement strand
GTGCGGTGAGCACCGCCGGCGCCTACGTCCTTCCGCCGATCCTGGGCGCCTTCCGCCGGGAATACCCCGGGATCACCGTGCACCTGGAGGTGACCAATCGAGCGGCCATCCACCGTCGGCTGATAGAGGGCGACTCCGCCCTGGCGGTGATGGGGCGCCCCCCCGACGACGTCCCGTGCGTGGCCGAGCCCTTCCTGCCCGACGAGATCGTGCTGGTCGCCTCGCCGGAACACCCGTTGGCCGGCGTCGCTCGGATCCCCGTCGGTCGGTTGCGGGACGAGGTCTTCGTTCTACGAGAAGAGGGATCGGGCACGCGGCTTGCGTTCGAGGAGTTCTGCCACGCCCACCGGCTGCAGCCGACGGTCGCCTTCGAGCTGGACGACAACAGCGCCGTCAAGGAGGCGGTGGCGGCCGGGCTCGGGATCGCCCCGCTGTCGTGCCATGCCCTCCACATGGAGCTGAAGCTGGGGCGGCTGGCGATTCTCGACGTCGAAGGGTTCCCCCTGCGACGGCAATGGTACGTGGTGCACCGGGCCAACCGACGGCTCGGCCGTGCGGCGAGCGCTTTCCGGGAGTTCCTGCTGGCTTGGTCGACGTCGAGGGGTTCCTCGACCGCCGCATCGGAAGGTGTTTGCGAGGCCCCACGTTGAACTGAACTGAGGGCCCCGGCTCACAGGTGGCCCGGAGGAGGGGGATGTCGTCTTCGATTCCGCGCAGGACTCTGCCGCCCGGTCCGCAGCGGGCCCTCTGGCGGAGCGGCTCATTGACGGGCTGGCCCGGGCGCGCCGCATCACCGTGTTGACCGGCGCCGGCATCAGCACGGAGTCCGGGCTGCCCGATTTTCGCTCCCCGGGCGGGCTTTGGGCTCAGTACGACCCTGCGCAGCTTGCGACCGTGGAGGCCCTGGAGAGGACGCCCCTGCGGTTTTACGAGTTTTACCAGCGCCGGCTCAGGGCGCTGGCCGGGGCCCGTCCCAACCCGGCCCACTACGCGCTGGCCGAGCTGCAGCGCCGGGGGCGCATCGGTCTCATCGCCACGCAAAACGTGGATGGGCTCCACCAACAGGCCGGCAGCACGGACGTAGCCGAACTCCACGGCACCCTTGCCCGGGCCCACTGCCACCGCTGTGGCCGCAGCTACTCGCCGGCGGTGCTGGACGTGCCCATCCGCACCACCGCCGATATTCCTCGCTGCCCGGATTGCGGCGGCATGATCCGGCCGAGCGTGGTGCTCTTCGGGGAGCTCTTGCCGGAGCAGGAGTTCCGGCGGGCCCGGCAGGCGGCCGAACGCTGCGACGCCATGCTGGTGGTGGGCTCCTCCCTGGAGGTCTACCCGGTGGCGGGCCTGCCCGAAGTGGCCCGGGCTCACGGGGCCCGACTGTTTATCGTCAACCTGAGCGCGACGCCCTATGATGGGCTGGCCGAAGTTGTGGTCCGAGCCCGGGCGGGCGAGGTGCTGCCGGTGGTGGCCGCCGCCCTTTGAGCGCCCGGCACGCAAGCGGCATTGGCGGGGGCGGCGTCCGGCATCCAGGCGTAACTCCCAGTTCCGCGGGCATTACCCGTGGAAGCCGGACGTCACACATGGAATCGGAACTCGATGACATCCCCGTCTCGCACCACGTACTCCTTGCCCTCCAGCCGCAAGAGCCCCAGTTCCCGGGCCCTGGCCAGCGAACCCGCCCGCTGCATGTCCTCGAAGGCGATCACCTCGGCCCGGATGAACCCCCGGGCGATGTCCGAATGCACCTTGCCGGCAGCCTCTCGAGCCACGGTGCCCCGCCGGACGGTCCAGGCGCGCACCTCCTGTTCGTTTCCCGTCAGAAACGAGATGAGCTGGGCGGCCTCATGGGCGGCTGCCACCAGGCGCTCGACGCCCAGGGGCGCTTCGACCCCCAGTTCTCGCATGAACTCCCGTCGAGTTTGCGGGTCCAGCCGCGCCAGCTCCAGCTCCAGCCGGGCCGGCACCCGAACCACCGCATCGCAGCGCTGACCGACCTGTAGCGTGGGGACGCTCGGGGCGGCCGCTGCCTCGGCGTCATCGATGTTGACCGCAACCAGTGCGGGCGCAAAGGTCACCAGGCTGTAACCCTGCAGGGCGCTTCGGTCTGCCTCCCTGAGGTTCGCCCGGCGCAGGGATGTGCCGGCTTCGAGGGCAGCCAGGCATCGCTGAAGGAGATCGATCTCCTCTTCGACCTGGCGGCGCTGGGCCTTGGGGATGGAAGGGGCGGTGCGCAGGCGCTCCAGGCGGTTTTGCAGGACGCCCCAGTCCAACAGGAGCCAGTCCTGCCACAGGGCTTCGAAGTCCGCGGCGGGATCCACGATTCCCCTGGGGTGGGGGATGGACCTCTGGCCCGGGTCGAAAGCTCGAACCACGAAGACGACGACGTCCACCCGCCGCAGTTCGGCGACGTGCGCGGGGGCCAGGGCGGGCAGTTCCACCCACTCCGCGGTGGCGTAGGTTACCTTGCGAGGGCGCAGGCGCTGGGCGAGCCAGTCCACCCGCGGGTCGGCAATGGGTACGACCGCCTGCCGCAGTCCCCCGACGGTGGCGGTGAGGGCCTCGCGCTCCCGCTCGGCGCCCGACCCGGGACGCGCCAGGGTCGAAGCCGCCGCCAGGAGCGTGCTCTTGCCCGATTGCGGCAGCCCCAGAAGACCGATGCGCACCCTCTTATCCGCTCCCGGGCGCTACTCGGGCCATCCTCGCCGGGGCGCTCATCGGCTCATCCTCCCCGGGGGTTCCCCGGCACGCTGCTCGGCTCCCTCGCTCGAACAGTACCTCGCCGGTTTTGAAAGCCTCCGTGACGATGCCGGCGCCGGCATCCAGCGCTTGCTCTACCTCGTCTGCGGTATACACGAACAGATCGACGGGCACCGGCAGGAACGGGTCCGCGTAGGCCGTCCCTCTGCGGACAAACGGTTCGGTCGCCGCATCGACCACGATCAGCAAGTCGGCGTCACTGGTTCCGGTGTAGTCGCCCCGTGCCAGCGATCCGAACAGGATCACGCTTCGGACTTCCGGCCGGCTCCCCAACCGGAGCGCGTATCGCTCAAGGGATTGCCGAACCCTGGCGATGTCAAGGCGTCGCAAGACGACCCCGGACATACTCCATGATCCTTTCCGCATGCCCGATAGCTCGCTCGGCGTCGCCGCGGGTGTAGAAGTCCAGGGGCGCTCCGGCCGGATGTGCGTCGGGATAGCGAGCCGGGATGTAATGACGGTCCAGTTCCTTGGCCCCGTCCAGCACCGATGGGTCGGGGCGCATGTGGTCCGGGATCGCTGCCAGCAGGAAGGCGATGGAATGTCCCCACGCGTCCACACCCAGGTGCTGCAAGAGCGCCTTGACGGCTTTTTCCGCTCCCTGCTGGGCGGCGAAGCAGGCCCACTCGTAGTCGCCGTCCTCCAGCGCCCTGCGCGCGTGGGCGACGTCCTTCTCAGCCTGCCGCATCCAATCGGCTCGGCGACGCACCGAGCAGCCCCCTCACGGGACCGACTGCCGAGGCCAGTCTACCACAGATGGCCTGCCGGCAGGGGCGCTAGTGGGCTTGCACAGCCCCATCGGAGCGGTTCGAGCGGGTGGGCGCGGGCGGCGCAGGACTGAGGCTGTCCGACAGGAGGCCGGCAGGCTCCAGGAGGTACGTTGCGCGCCGCAGAAAATGGGGTCGCTGGCGCAGGCGACAGGAAGGGGGAAACGGGACCGGTGGCGCAGGCACCGTCCGCCCCCGGTCAGGGGCAGGCACCGTCCGCCCCCGGCCAGGGGCAGGCACGACGGGTCGTGGTGG
>CAYQLT010000060.1:2368-14990 GCA_964418425.1 uncultured Clostridia bacterium | reverse complement strand
CTTCACGCCGAGGAGATGGGGGTCGGTTGTGGCTATTCGCTGTACAACCCCAGGCCGAGCAGGCGGGCCTTGCGCCGCAGGTAGGGTAGCAGCCGCTCCTTGCGGGAGTCGACGGCGGTCCACAGCGCGTCCAGCGTGGCGGCCGTGATGCGGTTGACGTCCAGGGGTTCCTTCAACGGGTCGGGCCAGCCGCGGCGGCGGTACAGGTTGAGCCGAAAGCCGGCCAGGTGGTTGAGGATGGCGGCGAACAGCTCGGCGTGCTCGGCCCACGCCTGCTCCCACCGGGCGAAGATCGTCGAGCGCCGGGCGCGGTCGGGCGTCTCCATGCGGTTGGAAGCCTGCCCCACGGAGAGGTGAACCGTGCGCCCGTCCTCCTCCACCGGGATGGCGATGCGGCCCACCAGCACGTTGTACAGCTCGCCCCAGGCGTGGTAGCCGTCGACGGCCAGGTCGCTGGCCAGCGCCTCCTGCTCTGGCGGCAGGCGCTCCGCCATGCGGCGGCGCATCTCGTCCAGACCGTAGGCGACCGGCCGCAAGCGCGCATCCTGCAGCATGGCCTGCCAGACGTCGTCCGGCATCGCCAGCGTGCGGCGGGCGGCTTCGATGACGGCCGCATCCAGCGAGGCGCCCATCTGGGCGATGCGCCCGGATAAAAGCCGCGCCTTTTCGTCCTTGACATCCTGCGCCGCCAGGCAGTTGATGAAGCTGCCCGCTTCCCGCAGCCGGGCGCCCACGTCCTGCAGTCGCTGCACCGCCGCATGCCAGGCGGACAGCGCCTCCTCTGCCACCGGGGCGGGGCCCTGAAGTGCCGGCGCTTGTGCGGTCCCATCACCCCGGGTCGTAGAAGCAGCCCCGCCGGGTACGGGAAGGCTCTGGATGAGAGCCGCAAGCTGTGCGATGTCGGCCTCGAGCGCCTCCAGGTGGCGGGCCAGCTGGGGCGAGCGGCTGCCCCCGGGGAACAGGACGTCGAGATCCCACGTCGGGCTGTAGGGTCCGGGCACCGAACCTGAACACCTCCTGTAGGGGCCGGCCTCGGCCAGACAGCGCGCAAGACCGGCGGCAGCCGGAGCTTGGGTTACGGGGGCTCGGGCAGCGGCCGGCCCCTGGCTCATTTGGGGCTCCCTTCGCCGCGGTCGGCTCGCCCGGGGGATACGGGCGAGGCTCGCGCCGGCTCCTCGTGCTGCGCGCGAGGATGGTCGTCCGGCCCGTAACGCTCTTCCAGAAAAGCGTCGGCTTTCGCTTCCAGTTCGTCCAGGCCTTGGCCCAGCGCGGCCAGGCTTTCCCGCCGAAGATCGGAAAGCTGTGCGACCAGCTCTTCGGGATCGCCCGTGGCCAGGGCCAGCTCCAGCCCTCGCGTCAGCCACTGCAGGGCCACCCGATGGTCTCCGACCGCCTGGTACGCCATGCCGGCGTTGTTGTAAAGCCACACGTCGTCGGGGTGTTCCCGGGCGAGCTGGGCGAAGAGCTGGTCGGCTTCCTGCCGGCGTTGCAAGCGCAGCAGATACTCGGCAATATCGGCCCTGCCGTCGGGAACACTCCGCAGCCCCGCCTGCAAAGCCCGCTGCTTGGCCGTGATGGCCTCCTCGAACCGACCGGCGCCCGCGTAGGCGTCCGCAAGTTCGCTGAACAGGGCCGCCATGTCGCAGACCTTCCAGGCTCCCGGGGCGGACGCCAGTTCCTCGAGCAGCCGCGCCGCCTCACCGAGCTGACGAGCGGCCTCGTCCGGGTCCTCCTCGAGCTCACACAGCAGCTGCATGATCCTCTGCTCTTTGCGGAGCCACTCCCTGCGCTCACCCACGCCTGGCGCTCCACCCCATCGGCTTGGCTCGGGCCGTCGGCTCCTACCTTAGGGGACGCCGCCGCGTGTGGCAACCCGCAACAGGCTGCAGGCTACCACGCTGACGCGGCATGCTGGCGGCCTCGCCGCCTTACACCGAACAGGCGCATCCTGACCCCATCAACGTTCACGGCGCGTCCAGGCTGGCCGGTGAGACCCCGGCGGCCCGGAGGAGCCATCCACCATCCGTGGTGGCGGGTTTTGCGATCCTATCCGTCGGCCTGCTCCTCAAGCACGAGCTCCGCGAGACGGCAGTGAAATCCTGGCAGTATGGGCTCCTCCACGACTGCGTCAGGGCCGGACCAGGTGCGCGGCGACTCGCCCGGCGCATAGCGGGTCAGGCTGCGGGTCTCGAGGTCGACGACCCAGACCGCCTGAACGCCCGCTTCGAGATACTGCTGGATCTTGCGGCCCAGCGCCGGCTCCGAGCGGTCATGGACTTCGATGGCCAGATCGGGCGGTACGTCGGGGAAGCCCTTCCGGTCGCGAATGCGGGCGATCCGTTCGTTCGAGTAAAAGGCCACGTCCGGGGCCCTGAGCGTGTCGGGGTCCCGGCGCAGCAGGACGCCCAGTTCGTTGGTCAAGACCTTCCCCAGCAACCGTTGCTTGGCAAACTGCCTCAGCCGCGTGGCGATCTCCGTGGTGACGTCATTGTGCTCAAACCCCGCCGGGGCCATGATCACCAGCTCGCCCTCATCGATCTCGTAGCGCCACCCCTCCGGGAGCCGGTTGAGTTCCTCGGCGGTCCAGGGCTTTTGGGTGATGGTACCCACCGGCGGCACCCCCTTTGCACTCTACCATGGCCTGCTCGGATGGGTGAACGCCCTGACGGCCGGCCCATCCACCTACCCGGCGAGCGCCGCTGCCAGCCCCAACTTGTCGCGGCGTTCGGCCGCGCGCACGACAAACAGGCACGGGCCACGGGGGCAGAGCGGCGGCGGGGGAGCAAGGCTACCGAAAGTAGACCCTGCTCCCGGCCTGCAAGAGCTTTGCGGTCTTGCTCCCCTTGCACGACTTTGGGCCGCGGTGTCAGCGTGGCCATCGGGACAAGGACCGCACCACCCCTCCGCCTTGCTCGCCCCGCACGACCTGCTCAGGAACTCGCGTTGCAGGCAGCCTGTTTACATTTGGGGCAGTGAAGCTCGGCGACCCCGGGGCACTGTCACCAGCCTCACCGTGAACGTGCACCTTCGGCTGCCGCAACGCGGGCACTCCGTGAAGGTGGTGGCAGCGCCGTGGCGCCGGGCCATCTCAACAAGCTCCTCGAGACGGTCCCGAGTAAGCGGTAGAACAACGTCAGGAGTCGGCTTGGATCCCAGGGTCTCCATCCTGTGCCCGATCCCCCTTGTTGGGCCACGAGGGGCCCGTGATTTTGCGAGGTCGGCCGAAGTGCGGGCGGCCTTCGAGACAAAGGTGGTAGCCTCGGCCCGGCAGCGCCGACTTCCCTCGGCCGACCCCGCTTGCGGATCGGATCGTTCGCCATTCGCTGGAGATTTCCTTCCTCTACCTGGGTGTGAAGTCCAGAGTTCCCTTGAAGAGGTGGAAAAGGCGAATCTCACCACTTTTGCCGCTCGGTCCCTAGATATCGACGACCGCGGACAGGGCCCTTGTGCCTCGCTGGCCTCTTCGGGCGCGACTTGTGGCGGGGGAATAGCGGCGGCACCCGGGCCCGGACGGCTCGGTCGAGCGCCTGCCCCGGAGACGCAGGCCCTGGCGGGCCGGGGATTCAGGTGCCGCCCGGCTGCCGCATCACGGATCGCGGGTTGCGCACGATTATCTACACGATTACCGAAAGGTACCCGCTGGCCTCGCTCAGGTTTCCCTCAATAGGAAGAATGCCGGAGTAAGTGATCGCGGCCGGAAGGTAAAACCCTTCGCTGGTTATCAGTTCTTGTAGCAGTCGCTTGGCCTTGTCGCCTCCGTCTAACCTTTGCGAGCCCAGGGGCAGGAGGTGGCGGCCGGACGAGCGACGATAAAGCTCCCCCACGAGCCGATCGACTTCCAGGGCCCCGGCGGCGAGCAGGATTGCCGAGGTGTGCTCCTGCCAGAGATTCGTCAAGCCCGGTGGAACCCCGGGCAAACCCTGGTCGTAGACGTGGATGGCGATCTCCATATGCCGGCGGGCAGCGGCTGCATCCCAGGCGGGCAGCATGCGCCCGCGCTACACATGGTGGCGCGGTGGTATACCGCCTCGAGCCCCTGGTGAACGCCCGGCAGGTTCGATGTCTGACCGAGGTCTGCGACGTCACTCGCATCGAATAGGACTCGAACTGAAAACCGGTAAGGCGGCTTTGCGTAAAGGTCAGGGCGCTGGCGCAGGCCCGAGGGGTCGGCATGATCCGGGCGACGGGCTGGGTTCGTGCCGCGGAGGGCCGGGTGTTGGCTCATAGCGTCGAGGCCTTGCGCCAAGCCGGTCCGTTCTCCCGTGACCGGTGCCATGCCGTTGTGTGACCCGCGGCACGTCTTTTTGTGAGCGATGGCACGGCCGGACGCCCTGCGGTCCGGTAGGCTGAAGCCGGCGCCGCAACCATATCGCTCGGAGGGGAGCAGGCAACCATGAGCGACCCGACATTCGGCGAAAGCGTCCCCGCCCTTTTACGGCGGCTGCTCGCAGAGCATCGAAGACTTCTTCCTGCGCTGCAAAACTGGGCCGAATCTCTTTCCAGCTCTGCGCGGGATGCCGCCAGGGAACGCCTGGAAGGGCTGGCTTCACAGCTGCGCACCCACGCGCGCATCGAAGAGGAGACGCTGTTCCAGGCAATGGCGGATATCCTCGGGTCTTCGGCGCTGGCCGGCTACGAAATGCAGCACGACGACATCGACGAAGTACTCGAAGAGCTTTTGGCGACGCAGGACGGGCTTCCCGGGAACGCCACTGAACTTGCGGAGCGACTCCTGTGGTACTGCGAATCCCACTTCGAAATTGAGGAAAAACACATCTTTCAGGAAGCCCTTCAACGCCTCACATCCGAGCAGTGGCAGGCTCTGAATGCACGGGCTGACCAGCTCGCGGCCGCCGGCCCCGCCTCTTAGGTGGGTGACTTTTGGGCGTTCGTGCTGACGGCCGGCTTCGGGAAGGGCGTTGTGGCTCATTTGGCTCGGGCGTTACAGGCCCAGGCGCGCCCGCGAACGGCTGAGGGCTTTTGGGGCGAGGACGCCAGGCGATTCAAGCTCCCGGACGAGCCGAGATAGGTGCGCAGGCGCGGTTTGCGGCGGCTGTAGTGAACCTTGGGGATGTCTGCCAGCGAGGCTCACTTTTTCACCCTGACCTGGAGCTAGCGCGTTGGCGGGTGACGTGTATGATGAACTTGCCAATTGCCGGTGGCGGGAGACCAATCGAACTGTGGTACAATGAGTTCGGCGGCCCGGCCTGGGGGATGCGGGATGGCCCGGGGTCCCCGTAGATGGGGAGGAGCAGGTGGCGACGACGGCCATGACCCGAGAGGAGTTCGTCGAGTGGCTCCGCCGGGAGTTTCCCCGGCTGCTGCAAGAGGACCCGCGCTTTTCCGCGGAGGTGGTGGGGATCCTCTCGCAGACACTTGGGTCCCGGATGGAGTTCAACCGGCTGCTGGAGGAGATGAAGGCGCTCCGGGAGGACTTCGGGCGACGCTTCGAGGCCGTGCAACGCCACCTCGAATCTCTCGAGAGCCGTTTTGAGCAGGTGGACCGCCGGTTTGAGGCGATCGACCGTCGCTTCGAGGCGATCGAGCGGCGCTTCGAGGCGATGGACCGTCGCTTCGAGGCCGCAGAGCGGCGGTTTGAGGCTATCGATCGGCGCTTCGAGGAGGCGAACCGGCGCTTTGAAGCCATCGAACGGACCCTGATTGCGCACAGTGAGGTGCTGGCCGAGCACACGCGGGCCCTTCGCCGTCTCGAGACGGGATTGGGCAGCCTGGGCGGACGGTTCGGGGAAGGTTTTGAAGAGACGATCCGTGCCACGGTGGAGGAGTTCTCCGGCCTGGGGCCTTTGCGGGCGGAGCGCCTGGTGATCCGGGACACCGAGGGCGAGCTTTTCGGGGTTCCGGGCCAGGCCGTCGAGTTCGACGCGTTCGTGCATGACGGCAAGAGGTTCCTGGTGGAGGTGAAGGGTTTCGCCAAGCCACAGGACGTACTGCTGTTCTTCCGGAAGATGGAGTTTGCCAGGCGCCACCTGGAGGAGCCCTTTGAGCCCCTGCTCATCGCTCCGTTCATGCGTAAACAAGCCGCCCGGCTGGCCCGGGAGTTGGGGATTCGAGTGCTGATGCATGAGGAAGAGGAGTCGACGTAAGGTAGGGGACGGGTGGCCTCTGCTGCAGGGGAAGGCGGGAGCAGCAGCGACTGTGGATCGGGAGGGCGTGCGGATGGGCACCGTCACCAGAAAACCCTGGACCGCCGAGGAACTCAGCCGGCTCCCGGAAGGGTGGCGCTACGAGATCGACGAGGGGGAGCTGGTGATCATGGCCCCGGCGGGGTGGCGGCACAACCGCACCGTGAGCCGCATCGCTCGGTTGCTGGGCAACTTCGTAGAGGCCCACCGGGTCGGGGAAGTGATCACCAACGAACTCGGCCTGCTGCTTCGCAAGTCGCCGCAAGTCTTGCGAGCTCCCGACATAGCCTACTTTACGCCCGAGCAGGTTCGCCGCATCGGCAACATGGAAGGCTTCCCCGACGTGCTCCCGGCCCTGGCCATCGAGGTTTATGACCGGTCCGAGCCGGATCTGACCCGCAAGGTGCAGCAATACCTCGCAGCGGGCGTGAAGGCCGTGTGGGTCGTCGACCTGGAAACTCGAAGCCTGGCCCGCCACGTACCGGGAGAACCGCCGCGCAGCTATTCAAGCCCCGATGCGACCATAGAGGAGCCTTTACTTCCAGGGTTTACCTTCCGCTTGGGGGACGTTTTGGGCGAGGGGCAGGGCGAAGCACCTTAGCCCTCGAGGGGAGGCGACCTCCCCGTGGGGGGAAAAACAGGCCCACGCTGGCCTGGCGGGCGAGTTGCTCGGCTCCGGCATACAGCAAGAGTCCGAAGACAGTCGGCACGACGGGCTCCGGGAAGCCCGCCTGGCGGGCGGCCTCCACGAAGGCGGGATTGAGGCTCCAGCGCTCCTCGAAGCGCTTCAGGCGCTCGAGCAACGCAGCGACCTCGTCCGGTCCTTCGGCGGTGCGAGCGGCTGGAGCCGGTTGTTGAAGTTGTTCGTTGAAGCCCGGACTGTCGGGAATGAAGCGTGGCGGCCCGTCGTCAGGCACCGTTCCCGCACCTCCTGAAGCTTCCCAATGGTAGTCTGCCATCCCTTGCCCGGGCCGGTGATCCGA
This sequence comes from uncultured Clostridia bacterium, assembly GCA_964418425.1. Taxonomy (GTDB): domain Bacteria; phylum Bacillota; class Limnochordia; order Limnochordales; family Geochordaceae; genus CAYQLT01. Next base: position 7,864 of record CAYQLT010000060.1, on the reverse strand, counting down.
CCGAGGTCTCCTGTTGGCTCGGAACCGGGGTTGTGAGCGATCCGGTGTTCGGCGGCAGTCGGCCGGGCCTGCGGGTCGGTGGTTGGCGGTTGGCGGGCGGGGAGCCGCCCGACTCTCGCCCGAGCAGCTGGCTTTCGGATGCTTCCGGGCCGAACAAGGGGGCGTGTCACCTTATCGGCCCGGGGCAGCTTCACCTCACAGGCGCATGCCTATCAGCCCTATGATGCCCCTTCGGTTGTGCCAGCCCACCGAGGCGTACAGGCGCTGCCCGTCCAGGCGGATGCCAACCCCCCAGGTCACGTGAATTTCCGGTGGCAGGGGGCGCCAGGGCTGGAATTCCTCCACAGACCTCTGCAGGGCGGCGGATGTGGCGTCCAGCGGCCGGCCCGGCCGTTGAGCCGGCCCGGGGTCGGGTGCAAGCTGCGTGCTGCGCTCAACCTCGGCCCGGGGTTGCACGGCGGCGCCCAGGCTGGTTTCGAGGGCAAGCTCCGGGGAGAGCGGGAGGCCGAGCTTGAGGAACAGCTCCCACTCGGGGCCGTTTGGACGGACATCCGTCGGCTGCCTGAGGTCCCGCACCTGGTCTTGGGGGTGGAAGGGGTCGCCGGTGAAACGCACCGAACCCCCCACCACCAGGGTGTTGCCTCCGCCCTCCAGCCCTACGCTCCAGACGTTGCGCCCGTCCACCCCCACCGACAGGCCCAGCCGGGCCTGGGGCGGCCCGGTGGGGCGCACGGGCGGGCGCGAGCCGTCAGGTCCCGGGGGCATGCCGTCGTAGGCCGGTCCGCCGGACTCTCCCGGAGGTCCTCCCGGGGCCGGGGGTGGCCCGCCCGGAGGCGGGGGAGGTGGGCCGGGGCCCGGGGGTGGCGGAAAGACGACCGGCGGGCGAAGGGGGCTCGGCGGCGCAGGCACCACGTAGAAGCCCGTCCAGGCGACGGCCCACTCGTCCGGCATGGCTTTGAGGGAGGCCTCCACCCGTCGTTTGACGTCGGCGGGGGTTCCGTCAAGCCGCGGAAACGGGGAAAAAAGAAAGGCGGAAGGCCCCACCAGCCGAAGCGGCCGGGAGGTCGCCACAAGCTGCAGGTACTCCGGCCCGCCGGGGCCGCCGATTCGAAAGCGGTAACCTCGCCGTGGAAGGGTATGTTCGCCTGCGGGCAGGCGGTTGTTCGTGTCAAACCGATTGGGGAACAGCAGCCGAACGTTTCCGGCGGAATCCAGGTTGTAGACGTACACGTACGCCGGCAGGCTCACGAACAGACTGATCTCCAGAAGATCCCCCGGGCGGTAGCGGCGGCGAGGGGTCCAGATGCGGGCCGTCATACCCGGCGGGGAGGGCTCCACGATGATCGCGTCGGCGCGCACGGGCGGCAACGGCTCGCTCTGGGCGCCTGAACCCTCCGACGTATCCGGGGCCCCGCTTTGCCCGGCCGCCTGCGCCGCAGAGAAAGCCAACACGAGAAGGACCGCCAGGCCCAGCACCCGGGCGAGCAAACCCGGCCGCCGTACCTGCTCTGTCCCCTCGCCTGTCCCTTCTGCCCTGATCTGCATGCCTGCTGGCCTGCCTTCGTCTGTGCCCCCCGGCGTGCTTTCGTCGGCCCTTGGCCGCAGGGCCCGGCTAGAAGGTTCGGGTTGGGAGCGGCGACTTCCTGGGCGCCCTGGCGGGGCCGCTGGATGCCGACTGGCCGCTGCAGGCGACAGGCCGCCAACCCCTACGAGTCGGCCACGATGACGTGGATGCCCGCCTTGCGCAGACGGTCCAACAGTGCGGGGTCCGCATCGGCATCGGTGATGAGGGTGTGCACGGCCGAGACCGGGATGATGCTGACGAACCCCGGCGCGCCCAGCTTGGAGCTGTCCGCCAGCACCATCACCCGGTCGGCCACCTCCGCCATCCGCCGTTTCACCTGAACCTCGAGCTCGTTGGATTCCGTGGGCCCCCGTTCCACGGTAAAGCCCCGGCAGGACATGAACAGCTTGTCGAGGCGGTAGGTGGCGATGGCCCGTTCGGCCAGCGGCCCCACGAACGACCAGGCCGCCTCCCGCACGATCCCGCCGGTGGCCACCACGGTGACGGTGGGGTGCTTGCCCAGCTCCATGGCGATGGGGATGGAGTTGGTCAGAACCGTCGCCCGCAGCCCCTCCGGCCACGAGAGGGCCATCTGCAGGACGGTGGTGCTGGCATCCATGCCCACGTTGTCGCCTTCCCGGATGAGCTGCAGGGCGGCTTTGGCGATCTTCTCCTTCTGATCCCGCCGCTCCATCTGGCGGCGGGCGAAGGGCAGCTCGGGGGAGGCCGGTTGGGTGGCGACCGCACCCCCGTACGTGCGGCGGGCCACCCCCGTTTGCTCGAGATACTCCAGGTCCCGGCGCACGGTCTCCTCGGAGACGCCCAGGGACGGAGCCAGGTCGCTCACCCGCACCGCGCCGTCCTGCAGCAAAAGCCGGCGGATGAGGTTACGCCGCTCCGGCGCCAGGATGGGCCGGTTCTTGCCGGAGCTCGGGCTGTTGGGCCCGTCCCGTCCGGGCGTTGGCGGGCCGGGAGGCTGCGGGAGCTTGTCGGGAAGAGCCGTCCTTTCCATGGTTCCCCCTGTCCTAAACGGCTGTGCAGAGTGGGCCTGCGTCTTGTGCCGCAAGGGTGTTCGTGTCGGTTTGCGTGGATTCCTCCCGAGATTGTGACCGGTTCAGGAGGAATCGACCGGAGGAGACCGAACATATCCCTCAAGAGATGCCTGGATAGCCGCAATACCGGTCACAACGGGGCCAGGATGCTCGCAACATCGTTCACAAACCCACGGGAAGCGATGTCGGGGAATGATTGCCAATCGTTGGGATGATGCGGCCGCCGCTGCGCTGGGGCCGCTGGGGCAGCTGGTGTACCGCTCCCGGTTGCTGGCGGCGGATCGGGCGGTGGTCAACTGGAAGGGCGGCAACACCTCTTCCAAGCTACCCGGTACGGACGTGGCCGGGCGACCCCTCACCGTCCTTTGGGTGAAGGGGAGCGGCTCCGACCTGCTCACCATCGGTGAAGACGGGTTTGTCCCGTTGAGGCTGGATGATCTGCTGCTCTTGGAGCAGCGGGAGGCCATGACCGACGAGGAGATGGTGGAGTACCTGGGCCGTTGCGTGCTGAAGCCGGGGGCGCCCCGGCCTTCCATCGAGACCCTCATGCACGCCTTCATCCCCTACCCCCACGTGGATCACACCCATCCGGACGCGGTCCTGGCCTTTTGCAACGTGGAGCAGGGCGAACAGCTCACGAAGCAGGTGTTCGGAGAGCGGATCGCCTGGGTGGAGTACCAGCGGCCGGGCTTTTCGCTGGCCAAGGCGGTGCTGCGGGCGGTGCGGGAGGGCGGCCCGAACCTGCAGGGGGTTTTCCTGGCCCGCCACGGGCTTGTCACCTGGGGAAGGACGCACAAGGAGGCGTACGCCACGACCCTGGCGGTCATCAACGACGCCTACGCGTTCATCCGGGAGCAGTTGGGCTCCCGCCCGGCCTTCGGCGGCGTGTCGGTCCGGGCGATGGAGCCCCAGCGCCGTCGGCGGCTTCTTGCGCGCATCCTGCCGCTGGTTCGGGGCATCACGAGCGAGCGCCGGAGAGTGATCTTGCACCATGACGACTCTGCCCCGGTGCTCGAATTCGTGGGTTCTGCCGGCGGCAAAGAGCTTGCCCACGTGGGTTCGGCGTGCCCCGACCACCTCGTTCACACCAAGCACCTGCCCCTGTGGGTGGACTTCGATCCGGACGGAGAAAGCGAGCAGGCGCTGGAGGAGCGGCTGCGGCGCTGCCTGCAGGCTTACAAGGAGAGTTACCAGCAGTATCAGGGGCGCTATCGCCGGCCCGAGGATCCCGAGGGGGATCCGTACCCGCGGATTCTCCTCATCCCCGGGGTGGGGCTGGTGTCCACGGGCAAGGACAAGCACGAGGCCCGGCAGGCGGCCGGCCTTTACCACCGGGCCATCGAGACCATGCGGGGGGCTTCGGCGCTGGGGCGCTTCGTGTCGCTTTCGCCGGAGCAGGCGTACGCCATCGAGTACTGGCCGCTGGAACTTTACAAGCTCACCCTCGCTCCGCCGGAGAGGGAGTTTTCCCGGCACGTGGCGGTGGTGACGGGGGCGGCAGGCGGGATCGGCCGGGCCGTGGCCGACGCGTTCGCCCGGGAGGGCGCGCACCTGCTCTTGACCGATATCGACGCCGATGGGCTGGAGAAGGTGGCCGGCGCCCTGCGAGAGAGCTACGGCGAAGACCGCATCGTGTGGGAGCAGGCGGACGTGACGGACGAGCAGGCCGTGCGCAGGGTGTTTGAGGCAGCCGCGCTGGCCTTTGGCGGCATTGACAGCGTGGTGGCCTCGGCCGGAATCGCCTTCTCGGCCTCCATCGAGCAGACCGGCCTGGCCGATTGGGAGCGGGTTTTCGCGGTGCTGGCCAGGGGCTACTTCCTGGTCGCGCGAGAGGCCTTCCGGGTCTTCAAGCAGCAGGGCATAGGCGGCAGCGTGGTCTTCGTAACCTCCAAGAACGGCATCCTGGCTACCAAGCACGCAGCGGCCTATAACGCGGCCAAGGCCGCCGAACAGCACCTGGCTCGCTCTTTGGCGGAAGAGGGAGGGCTTTACGGAATCCGGGTCAACTGTGTGGCCCCGGACGCGGTCCTGGAGGGCTCCCGGATCTGGTCGTCGGAGTGGCGCCAGGCCCGGGCCGCCACCTACGGCATCCGGCCCGAAGAGCTTCCCGAGTATTACCGCCAGCGCACGGCTTTGAAGGTCAACGTGCGGCCGGAGGACGTGGCCGAGGCCGTGCTCTTTTTCGCCTCCAGCCGCTCGTCCCGCACCACGGGGTGCACCCTCACGGTGGATGGCGGCGTGGCGGGGGCGTATGTGCGATGAGCGGGCGGTCGCCGCTGAATCTGGCGGCAGCGGACCTGGGGGCCGAGAGCGGCCGCGTCGTGTTGGGCCGCTTCGACGGCCGCAGGCTCGCCCTGCAAGAGGTGCATCGGTTCCCCAACGAGCCGGTGCAGCTGGGAAGCCGGCTTCACTGGGATTTCCTTCGGCTCTGGCTGGAGCTGGAGCGGGGGCTGGCGGCCGCTCGAAAGGCTGTGGGCAGGCCGCTGGATAGCGTGGCGGTGGATACGTGGGGCGTGGATTTCGCGCTCTTCGCCGACTCCGGCGAGCTTCTCGGAAATCCTTACCACTACCGGGGACTTGCCAGCGAGCAGGTGATGCAGCGGGCGTTTTCGGTCATGGCTCCACGCATGCTCTTCGAGCTGACCGCGATCCAGCGCATTCCCATCAATACCCTCTTTCAGTTGGTGGCCCTCAAGGAATCGGGTTCCGCCGTCTTTCAGGCGGCCCGTCACCTCCTGATGCTGCCGGGCGCCTTTACGTACCTGCTCAGCGGCGAACGCTTCGACGAGTTCACCTCCGCCAGCACATCCCAGCTCTACGACCCTCGGGCCGGAGGCTGGTCAAGGCCCATCCTGGGCGCTTTTGGGTTTCCGGAAAGCC
>CAYQLT010000060.1:0-2268 GCA_964418425.1 uncultured Clostridia bacterium | reverse complement strand
CGGGCCGGAGGCTGGTCAAGGCCCATCCTGGGCGCTTTTGGGTTTCCGGAAAGCCTGTTTGCCACCGTTGTTCAGCCGGGCACCGTGGCGGGCCGGATACTGGAGGATCTCGCCTCCCGGACGGGGCTTTCCGGGACGGCGGTCGCCTTCGCGGCGGGTCACGACACGGCCTGCGCGGTGGCCGCGGTTCCCGCCACCTCGGCGGCAAGCCCGGGCAGTGGCACGTGGGCGTACATCAGTTCCGGCACCTGGTCGCTGGTGGGGGTGGAAGTGCCCCGGCCCGTCATCACCGACGCGGCCTACGAGGCCAACCTCAGCAACGAGGGGGGCGTCTTCGGCACCTTTCGGCTTCTGAAAAACGTCATGGGGCTGTGGCTGGTTCAGGCCTGCCGCCGCCAGTGGGCGCTGGAGGGGCAGGAGTTCACTTACGAGGAACTCACGGGGCTTGCCGAGGCTGGCCCGCCGCGGCGTTGCTTCATCGATCCCGACGAACCCCGCTTCCTGCGTCCCGGCGACCCGGTGGGCGCCATCCGGGAGTTTTGCCGGCGAACCCAACAGCCCGCTCCGGAGCAGCCGGGGGAGGTGGTTCGCTGCATCCTGGAGAGCCTGGCCCTGAAATACCGGTGGGTGATCGAGCGGATCGAAGAGGTGGCCTGCCTGCGGGTCGACCGCATTCACGTGGTGGGCGGCGGATCCCGCAATGAGCTGTTGTGCCAGTTGACTGCCGACTGCAGCGGGCGCCCGGTGATCGCCGGGCCGGCTGAGGCCACCGCGGCCGGCAACGTTCTGCTGCAGGCGCACGCGCTGGGGGAAGTGGGCGGGCTGGAGGAGCTTCGGAGCGTGGTGCGCGACTCGTTTGCGACACGGCTCTACGAGCCCCGTCGGGAGGACGCCTGGGAAGAGGCCTATCGGTTTTTCAACGTTCACGTCGTGGCGGCAGCGCAGCCGGGCCCCGGGGACGGTGCCCGCTAACGCGGCAGGGCCCGGGGAGACGCCCCTGCGGCCCGGGAAGGCGGCCGCCACCAGGCGGGAGCAGACCGGATCCCGGGGCAGGACTCCGTGCCTGCCGGGATGCGAGAGGGGGGGAGCGAGCATGGCCGAGGCGAACGAACGGTACTGGGCGGAGCGATACCGATTGCTGGAGGAAGAGCTGGCCCTGGCGGGCGTGGACCTTGACGTCGCCCGGCAACGGCTGCTTCGCCAGCACGTGGAGACACCCTCCTGGGGGTATGCGGACAGCGGCACCCGGTTCAAAGTCTTCCATCAGCCGGGGGCAGCCCGCACGCCGTTTGAAAAACTTGAAGACGCCGCACAGGTGCTGCGCTTCACCGGGATCGCCCGAAGCGTGGCCATCCACATCCCGTGGGACCGGGTGGACGACTATGCCGCGCTCCGGCAGAAGGCCGAGAGCCTGGGGCTTCGGATCGGGGCGGTCAATCCCAACCTGTTTCAAGATGACGCCTACCGGTTCGGCAGCCTGGCACATCCCGACCCCTCGGTTCGCCGGCGGGCCATCGAGCATGTTCTTGAATGCATTGCCATCATGGGCCAGACGGGCTCCCGGGACCTGAGCCTGTGGCTGGCTGACGGAACCGACTACCCGGGCCAGGACGACTTCGTGGCGCGCCGGCGCAGGCTGCAGGAGAGCCTGGCCGAGATCTACGGCCACCTGAAAGCTTCCATGCGCCTCCTCATCGAATACAAGCTGTTCGAGCCGGCGTTTTACGCCACGGACATCCCCGACTGGGGCGCGGCCATGCTCCTGGCCCAAAAGCTGGGCTCTCAGGCCCTGGTGCTGGTCGACCTGGGTCACCACGCGCAGGGTGTCAACGTCGAGCAGATCGTGGCCACGCTGCTGGACGAGGGGCGCCTGGGCGGCTTTCACTTCAACGCGCGCAAATACGCCGACGACGACCTCACCACGGGCTCGATCAACCCCTACGAGCTTTTCCTGATTTACAACGAGCTGGTCGCCGCCGAGGAGCGGGCGGGCGGATCCATCGACGTCGCCTACATGATCGACCAGAGCCACAACACCAAGCCGAAGGTGGAGGCAACCATCCAGTCCGTTCTCAACCTCCAGGAGGCCTACGCGAAGGCCCTCCTGGTGAATCGGGTTCGGCTGCGCCAGGCGCAAGAGGCGGGGGATGTGGTGGCGGCGGAGGAGGAGCTGTTGCGGGCGTTTCGGCGAGACGTCACGCCGCTTCTGGTTCGGGTGCGGGCGGAGATGGGTGTGCCGCCCGAGCCGCTGGCCGCCTTTCGCGCCAG
>CAYQLT010000059.1:5995-15246 GCA_964418425.1 uncultured Clostridia bacterium | reverse complement strand
GCCAGGCGTTGTGGCGCTGTACGACGCGGCGGCCACCTTGTTGGCTGCGCTGCTTCTCATCGGGGCGGCGCTGGTGGCCTTTTCGGTGTACCGGCCGCTCCTGCTGGATTGGGGCAGGGTGACGGTGGGGGTCCGGCCTGCGACGCGGCCCGGGCTCGGGCCGCCGGCAGTGGGAAAAAGGCTACCTGCCCGGGTCCGGGTCGTCACCATGACGCCCGCGCTCGCCACCCGACATAACGTCCGCTATCGCCCGGGGGTGCTGGTGGTGGAGGTGCAGGTGCGAACGGCCGGCTCCACATCCGGGCGGGGCGCCGCCGGCGAGCTTGCGGTGGGGCTGCGTGAGGCGGACCTGATCATCGGCGTCAACGGGCATCCGGTGGCTTCCGAAGCCGACCTGGTAGCCCACCTGGCCCGCTACGCCGGCGCACCCTGGGTGGAGGTGGTGGTGGTTCGGTCGGGTCGCATGGTGCCCGTGCTGGTTTCCCCGGAAGCCTTTGACCTGTGACGGACAGGCGACGAGGGCCCGGCCCCGCCGCCAGCGATACCCTCAGCCCACCTTGACTTGATGGTACACTTTGCGGCCCTTGCGCAGCAGAATGCGCCCGTCCACCAGGTCGCCCGGCCCCACGGTCCGGTCGGGTCCCTCGACCCGCCGGTCGTTGAGGTAGAGGCCTCCCTGCTCGATGAGACGGCGAGCTTCGCTGCGTGAGGGCACAAGGCCGCAACGCACCGCCAGGTCCACGATACCGATGCCCGAAGCGAGCTGTTCGGGGGGTACGTGGGTGGTGGGCGCCGCCTCGATGGTTCCCGGACTCCCTTCGCGCCGTTCGAACAACGCCTCCGCCGCCTCCAGCGCCTGGCGGGCTGCTGCTTCGCCATGAACCAAGCGGGTCACCTCGTAAGCGAGCACCTTCTTGGCCCGGTTGACTTCCGTTCCCCTCAGGGCCCCGAGCCGGCGAACCTCCTCCATGGGCAACAGCGTGTAAATGGCCAGGAAGCGCTCCACGTCAGCGTCCTCCACGCTCCTCCAGTACTGGAAGAACTCGTAGGGGCTGGTCTTGTCCGGGTCAAGCCAGATGGTGCCGGCCTCGGTCTTGCCCATCTTGACGCCGCTTGCAGTCACCGCCAAAGGGCAGGTCAGCGCAAAGGCCGTGGCCCGCTCCAGGCGCCGGATCAGGTCAACGCCGGCAAGGATGTTGGACCACTGGTCGTCCCCACCCACCTGCAGCCGGCAGCCGTACCTGCGATACAGGGTGAGGTAGTCATACGCCTGCAACAGCATGTAGTTGAACTCGATGAAGGATAGCCCCCGCTCCAGGCGGCTGCGGAAGGCCTCGGCGGCCAGCATGTGGTTGACGCTGAACTGTGAGCCCACTTCCCGCAGGAACTCGATGTAGTTGAGCGGCAACAGCCACTCCGCGTTGTCCAGCAGGAGGGCGCGCCCGTCCCGGAAGTCCAGGAACCGCTGCAGCTGCTGGCGGAACCTCTCGGCGTTGTGGGCGATCTGCTCTCGCAGCAGCATGGGCCGCATCTCGGTCCTGCCGCTGGGGTCGCCGATCATGGCGGTGCCGCCTCCCACCAGCGCGATGGGCCGGTGACCCGCCCGCTGCAGGTGCACCAGCACCATGATGGGTCGCAGATGCCCGATGTGCAGGCTGTCGGCGGTCGGGTCGATCCCCAGGTAGACCGTGACGGGCTCACGGTCCAAAAGGCGGGCGAGTTCCTCCTCGTGGGTGACCTGCGCCACCAGCCCGCGCTCCCGCAAAACGCTCAAAGCCCTGCCCAACGCCATCCGCTGCCCCTCCCACGGCTGCCTTCGGCTTACCATGGGCCTGCCACCTTGTCAAGGCAGACCCGCCCCGCGCCTGCCGGCACCCCTGCCGGGTCAGTTGTCCCTGCCCTCGAGGGACATACGTCCTCCCGGAGTCGGGACAACCCGCCCTCGCGCCCGCCGGGGGCGGGGGCTTACTGTTTAGATACCGTTTCAACCCTGGCAGGCGGGCTGCCGGATCAAGCTGGGACGCCCCCCGGTGCGGCCGACGGCGAGAGGCAACCGGTGTCCTGTGTGCCACCCCATCCCGGCGCCCGCCGCCCCTCATTCAACCCAGTACCCGACCCCTACGATGCCGGGCCCGGCGTGTACCCCCATGGCGGGCGTGAAGGGAACCATGAAGCACTCGGCCGGCCCGAGCTCTGCCCGGATGCGCTCCGCCAGGCTCATGGCTTGCTCTTTTGCGTCCGCCTCCATGACCGTCACGTGAAGCCGGCCTCGGCCTGCATCCGCCCGCATCTCACGCACGATGCGCTCTTCGCCCGCCTCCGGGCTGCGGGTCAGGGCAACGGGTTCGATCTTGCCCGACGCCCCCAGGGACAGGATGGGAACCACACCCAAGGCGGCTCCCACCCGAGCCAGTCCCTGGACGAGACGACCACCGCGGCGTAGATAGCGCAACTCGGGCACCATAGCGAAAAGGCGGGCCCTGGCGGCCACCTCCCGGGCCCTGGCCACAACCTCCGCAAGTCCGCCACCTCGTGCAGCGGCCCGGGCGGCCTCGATGGCCACCCATCCCTGGGCAGCCGCGGCGGTTCGGCAGTCCAGCACCTCCACGGATAGGTCGCTCTGCCGGGCCGCAATGCGCGCGTTCTGATAAATCGCGGTCATCTCGGGAGGCAGGGTGATCACCACCGCCTGGCGCATCCCACGCCGTGACAGCCGCCGGAAAGCTGCCAGGAAATCGGCGGGTGGAGGCGCCGAGGTGGTGGCCACCTCCCCCGCACGCAGTCGGCGGTATACCTCCTGCGCCTCAATGTCCACCCCGTCCCGAAAGCTCTGCCCGCCCAGGTGGATCCAGACGGGCACCACCTCCATGGGCAGCGTCTGCTTCAGTTCGGCCGGCACGCAGGCCACCGAGTCGGTGACGACACCCACGCCGCCCCGGGGCCCGGGGCCGGGCGGTCCGCTCATCGGGCTGCGCCGCGCGGGCCCCGGCGCGGGATGACGGGTTGACCCTGCCGCCACTGGTTGAGTACCCAGGGAAGCTGGCGAACTGCCACCGCGAGCATCACCGCCATCGCCGCCCCCACCCGGTCGGCAGGCACGTCGTGCCACACCATCAGGACGAGCCCGAGGGGGAAGGCCACGATACCGACGGTGGGCACCCACCGGCGCCATAGCGCGGCCGCAGCTCCCACCACGTAGGCGGGCAGCACGGAGCGAAAGGCCAGGACGAACAGGGCGCCGGTCGCCGCGCCCAGGCCTCGCCCTCCCTTCCAGGGCCGGTAAAACGGCCAGTTATGCCCCGCCACGGGGGCCACGGCCGCCGCCGCCAGCCATCCCCCGCTCAGACCCAGCCGGTCCGCCGCTGCCACCGGAAGCGCTCCCTTGGCGAGGTCGAAGAGGATGGTCGTGATGCCGGCCACGGGGCCCGCAAGCCGCCAGGCCCCTGCACCCCCCGGGTTGTCCCCCAGCTCATGGGGGGTGTGCCCTGTTCGGCGCCGGACGAGCCACTCCGCAGGAAGTATGGACCCGAGCACATAACCACCCAGCACGACAAGCCAGGCCATGAAGGCATGCCCCCCTGGGGCTTGAGCGGGTAAAGATTTCCCCTGATTCCTTCGGCTCTGGCGCTGCCCTCCCCTGCGCCGCCCTCAAAGGCCTTGAAGAAACGGGTTCGTCCGCCGCTCGTGGCCGATGGTGGTGGTGGGGCCGTGGCCCGGATACACCAGCGTTCGGTCTTCCAGGACCAGGAGTTCCCGGCGAATCGAGGCCAAAAGCTCCGAGTGGCTGGCTTGCGGGAGGTCGGTTCGCCCGATGCTGCCCGCAAACAGCGCGTCACCACTGAACACCGCCGGCGGCTCGCCCCACACCACCAGGCTCACGCTGCCGGGGCTGTGGCCCGGGGTATGGCGAACCTCCAGGGTGAGCGCGCCCAACTCCAGCCGCTGGCCATGGGCAAGGGGCGCGTCCGGCTCGGGGGGCGGGGGCACGGGTTGGCCCAGAAACAGACGGGAGGTCTCGGGCGCCTGGCGCAAGAGCTCCAGGTCGGCCGGGTGCATCAGGAAGGGTGCACCGGTACGAGCCTTCAGCGCCCCGACCGCCCCCACGTGGTCGAAGTGCGCGTGGGTGACCAGGATCCAGCTCACCCTCCACTGGGCTGGAAGCTCCCGCAGGATGCGTTCGGCCTCGTCGCCCGGGTCGATGATGGCGGCCGACCCCGACGCAGGGTCACCCACCAGGTAGCAATTGGCCTGAACAGGGCCTACCGCCAGGCTCAGGACTTTCATCGGCACTCCCCTTTCCCGTGGTTCGGGCGTCCGACGTCGGGCGGCACCGGCAAGCCGGGCGCCGGGCCGCGCCCCGGGGTTCGGGAGGTCGCACGAGGCGTGGGCCGTGGGGCGCAGAGGGTTTTGGTGGTCGGCGTCGAAGTTCCCTGGCCCGTCCGACCAGCCCCAGACGAGCGCACGGTCGCCCGGGCCTGGATGCGGCCGTGCAGGGAAGAGCGCAGACGAGAGGAGTGGTGCTCCGTGTCCGGCTCCCCAGCCACTTCCGGCTTCGAACCGACCCCCGCGCCCGGTGGACGGGTGGTTCGCCGCGTCGACCTCGCCGCGGATCGGATGCCGCGGGCATGGTACAACATCCTGGCCGACATGCCCAACAAGCCCCTGCCTCCCCTCCATCCGGCCACGGGCAAGCCGGTAACGCCCGACGACCTGGCCCCCATCTTTCCCCCGGCGCTGATCGCCCAGGAGGTGGCCGAGCAGCGCTGGGTCGACATACCCCCTCCCGTCCTGGAAGCTTACCGCGTGTGGCGGCCCACCCCTCTATACCGGGCGCTTCGGCTGGAGGCCGAGCTGGGGACACCCGCCCGAATCTATTACAAGTACGAGGGCGTGAGCCCCGCCGGTAGCCACAAGCCCAACACGGCCATCGCGCAGGCCTACTACAACGCTGCCCAGGGGATCCGGCGCCTGGCCACGGAGACCGGCGCGGGTCAGTGGGGATCGGCGCTGGCGTACGCGTGCTCCCAGTTCGGCCTGCAGTGCACGGTCTACATGGTGAAGGTGAGCTACCACCAGAAGCCGTACCGCCGCAATCTCATGGAGGTGTGGGGCGCCCGGGTCATCCCCAGCCCCAGCGAACAGACCCAGGCCGGGCGCCGGGTGCTGGAGGCCACCCCGGACTCCCCCGGAAGCCTGGGTATCGCCATCAGCGAGGCGGTGGAGGATGCGGCCACCCATCCGGACACCAACTACTCCCTGGGCAGCGTGCTCAACCACGTGCTGCTGCACCAGACCATCATCGGGCTGGAGGCGCGCACCCAGCTGGATCTGCTGGGCGAGTATCCCGACGTGGTGATCGGCTGCATCGGGGGCGGGAGCAACTTCGCGGGGATCAGCTTCCCGTTCCTCATGGACCGGCTGCTGGGCCGCCGGCAGGTGAGGGCGGTGGCGGTGGAGCCGACCGCCTGCCCGACTCTCACCAAGGGTCAGCTGCGCTACGACTTTGGCGACGTGGCCGGCCTGACCCCCTACCTGCACATGCATACCCTGGGGCACACGTTCATCCCGCCGTCTATCCACGCGGGCGGCCTGCGCTACCACGGGGACGCTCCCCTGGTGTGCCGGCTGTACGCGGACGGGTTTGTGGAGGCCAAGGCCTACGGCCAGCTGGCCGTCTTCGAGGCGGCCACCCGCTTCGCCCGCACCGAAGGGCTGGTGCCCGCACCCGAGTCCGCCCACGCGGTGCGAGCGGCCATCGACGAAGCGGTGGCGGCCCGTGAGGAGGGTCGGCCCCGGGTGATCCTGTTCAACCTCAGCGGCCACGGGTACTTCGACCTGGGCGCCTATGACGCCTACCTGGCCGGGCGACTGGAAGACTACGAGTATCCGGCCGAACTGGTGGAGCAGGCCCTGGCTTCGCTTCCCAGGGTGGTGGCCTGAGGCCAGGGATGCGGCGTTTGTACCGAACGAATGTCACGAAGGGCGGTCGCTGCCGGCCGGGCCCCGACGGGCTGTGCTATAGTTGGAGGTGGCCGAAACAGGAAAGGAGGCCCCTCGTTGAACGCTCCGGCATCCGGGCAGGCACCCGGGGACGGTGCCTCGGCAGCTGCGGTGGCGTCCTCCCTGGAAGTCGACCCCATCGTCGCGGCGGTGGACCCCGAACTGGCGCAGGCGCTGGCCCTGGAGCTGCGCCGCCAGGAGGATCACCTCGAGCTGATCGCCTCCGAAAACTACGCGAGTCCCGCGGTGATGCGGGCGCAGGGCTCGGTGCTGACCAACAAGTACGCCGAGGGCCTGCCGGGGCGCCGCTACTATGGCGGCTGCGAGTATGTGGATATCGCGGAGCGTCTCGCCATCGAGCGGGCCCGCGAGCTGTTCGGAGCCGAGCACGTCAACGTCCAGCCCCATTCCGGGGCCCAGGCCAACGCCGCGGTCTACTTCGCGGCCCTCAAGCCTGGCGACGTGGTACTGGGCATGAAGTTGGCCCACGGCGGGCACCTGACCCACGGCAGCCCGGCCAACCTTTCGGGGGCCTGGTTCCGCTTCGTACATTACGGCGTGGATCCCCAAACCGAACGCATCGACTACGATGAGGTCTTGCGGCTGGCCCGGGAGCACCGGCCCCGGCTGATCGTGGCCGGGGCCAGTGCGTACCCCCGGGTGATCGAGTTCGACAGGTTTCGGGCCATCGCCGACGAGGTGGGGGCCGCCCTGATGGTGGACATGGCCCACATCGCAGGGCTTGTGGCCGCCGGCGTGCATCCCAGCCCCATCCCCTGGAGCGAGTATGTCACGACCACCACCCACAAGACGTTGCGGGGCCCTCGGGGTGGGCTCATCTTCTGCAAGGCGGAGCTGGGTCGGGACATCGATCGTGCCGTCTTCCCCGGCACCCAGGGAGGGCCCCTGATGCACGTCATCGCGGCCAAAGCGGTATGCCTCAAGGAAGCCATGTCCGAGGAGTTTCGGGCCTACCAGCGCCAGGTGGTGGCCAACGCGGCCGCGCTGGCCGATGCCCTGGCCGAGCGCGGCTATCGCCTGGTCTCGGGGGGCACGGACAACCACCTCATCTTGGTGGACGTGCAACGCTCCCGGGGCCTCACCGGCAAGCAGGCGGAGCAACTCCTGGATGAGGCGGGCCTGACGGTCAACAAGAACGCGATCCCCTTCGATCCCCAGCCACCCGCCGTGGCCAGCGGCATTCGTATCGGTACCCCGGCGGCGACCACCCGGGGCCTGCGCGAAGAGGAGATGCGCCTGGTGGCCGCGCTCATCGACGAGGTGCTGAGCCACCCCGACGAACCCCAGGTGCGCCGGCGCGTTCGGGGCCGCGTTGCCGAGTTGTGCGAACAGTTCCCCATCTATCGGGGAAAGAGCTGGTAATCGGCGGGCAGCTGCTGCAAGGAGGCAGGCGGCTGCCGGGCAGACGGTCCGCAGGCCGGGTGGGCCGAGCGGGGGTTGGGGCGTGGCAGCGCTCGTGAAGAGGTTCACAATGTTCCAACCAGGAAAAGCCCGGTCCACCCGGCCCCGGCGGCCCGGGCGAGAGGAGGCGCAGGGCGTTGGTGCTGGAGATCCGATGGCATGGCCGGGGCGGGCAGGGAGCCAAGACCGCCGCGTTCTTGCTGGGGGAGGCGCTGGCCGCCACGGGCAAGTACGTCCAGGCGTTTCCCGAGTACGGCCCCGAGCGGTCGGGGGCGCCGGTGGTGGCTTACAACCGGGTGGCCGATGAGCCCATCCGCCTGCACTGCTCGGTGCTCACGCCGCGCTACGTGGTCGTGCTGGACCCCTCCCTGATCGGTGCCGTCAACCCCGCGGCGGGCGTACCGGACGGCGGCGTCATCCTGGTCAACTCCCCGCTGGGCCCCCAGACGTTGCGGGAGCGCCTGGAGCTGGACGGCCGCCTGGTACGGGTGGTGACGGTGGACGCCAACCGAATTGCGCTGGCGACCCTGGGGCGGGCGATTCCCAACACCCCCATGCTGGGGGCGCTGGTGGCGGCCGCCGGGCTTTTGCAGGAGGAGATCCTTCTTGAGGCGATGCGCCATCACCTCACCCACAAGTTCCGGGGGAAGCAGCACCTGGTAGATGCGAACCTGGAAGCTATCCGGCGGGCATACGAGGAGGTGGCGGGCCGATGACAGACCGGGGGCCCGTTCAAACCCAGGGCGATGCCTCGACCACGCTGCCCTGGTGGTTGCTTCCGGAAGGAGGCGTCATCCCCCGGGGCGGTACCGCGGCGGCGGTCCGGACGGGAGCCTGGCGCACCACCCAGCGGCCCGTTCTGGACCTGCAGGCCTGCATCCACTGCCTGCGGTGCTGGATCTGGTGCCCGGACGCCTCCATCCTGCTCGAGGGCGAGCGGGTGACGGGGGTGGATTACGAGCACTGCAAAGGCTGCGGCATCTGCGAGCAGGTATGCCCGCCCAAGGTGCACGCCATCCGCATGGTGCCCGAGGAGGTGACGGCCGGATGAGTGCTCATGGCCGGACTTCCCTCGCCTCCGGCGCGGCCCGCTATGCGGTGCTGGAGCGGCGCCGGGCGGCTCTCACGGGAGCGGATGCCACCGCGGAGGCGATGCGGCAGATCGACCCGGACGTGGTGGCCGCCTACCCCATCTCCCCCCAAACGGACATCGTCATGCGCTTCTCCAGCTTTGTGGCCGACGGCGCCGTCACCACCGAGTTCGTACCGGTGGAAAGCGAGCACTCGGCCATCAGCGCGGCGGTGGGCGCTTCGGCCGCCGGTGCTCGGGCCATGACCGCCACCGCGGGTCCGGGCTTCGCCCTCATGCACGAGATCCTGTACGTGGCTTCGGGGTACCGCCTGCCCATCGTCATGGCGGTGGCCAATCGAGCCCTGTCCGGCCCCATCAACATCCACGGTGATCACAGCGACACGATGGGCTCCCGTGATGCGGGCTGGATCCAGATCTTCTCGGAGAACGCCCAGGAGGCGTACGACAATCTGATCCAGGCCGTGCGCATCGCCGAACACCCGGACGTGCGACTTCCGGCCCTGGTGACCCAGGACGGCTTCATCATCACCCACGGCATGGAAATCGTGGAATTGCTGACTGATCCGGAGGTTCGGCAGTTCGTTGGCGAGTACCGACCCCCCTACGCCTTGCTGGACGTGGAACGGCCCGTCACCATAGGGGCCCTCGCGCTGCAAAACAGCTACTTCGAAATCAAGCGACAGCTGGCCGAGGCCATGCGGCGGGCCTCACGGGTCATCGAGGAGGTGGGCGAGGC
>CAYQLT010000059.1:0-5895 GCA_964418425.1 uncultured Clostridia bacterium | reverse complement strand
GCCCTGTACGGGCTTCCGGAGCCCCCTGTGGTGGCGGGGTACGTGTACGGGCTTGGGGGCCGGGATATTTCCCGGGAAATGATCGAGGGTGTGCTGGAGGAGGCGGCCGATTTGGCCCAGCGGGCCCGGCTCGACGGCCCGGCGGTGGTGGCTCAAGCGGCCCTCACGCCCCGGTACCTGGGGGTGCGGGAATGAGCGTGGCACACGGCCAAAGGCCCATGGCCCGCCCTGGCACGGGCCTCGGGGGGTGGTAGCATGGCGACCCTGAAGCCGCTGGCCCGCCGGCCCAACCCGCTGTCGCCCGGTCACAGCGCGTGCGCCGGCTGCGGCTTCCCGCAGGCGGTGCGTCTGGTGCTCATGTCCATCGAGGAACCCGTGGTGGTGGCCGCGGCCACGGGGTGCCTGGAGGTCACCACCAGCACCTACCCCTACACGGCGTGGCAGGTTCCCTTCATCCATAACGCGTTCGAAAACGCGGCGGCGACGATCTCGGGGGTGGAGGCTGCCTATCGGGCGCTTCGCCGCAGGGGGCGCATCGACCGCCCGGTGCGCTTTGTGGCGTTTGGCGGGGACGGCGGCACGTACGACATCGGACTGCAGGCGCTGTCGGGGGCGCTTGAGCGGGGGCACCGGTTCCTGTACGTCTGCTACGACAATCAGGCCTACATGAACACGGGCATTCAGCGCTCCAGCGCAACCCCCTTGGGCGCCTCCACCACCACGACGCCGGCAGGGGATGTGGCGCGGGGCAAGGCCCAACGGCGCAAGGATCTGACGGCCATCGTGGCAGCGCACGGCATCCCGTACGCCGCCCAGTCCACCGTGGCGCACTGGCAGGATCTGACGCGCAAGGTGCGGCGCGCCATGCAGGTGGACGGGCCCGCCTTCCTCAACGTGCTGGCGCCGTGCCGCCTGGGATGGGGAACCGATCCGGCCCTTACCATCCGTATCGCGGAGCTGGCGGTGGAGACCTGTGCCTGGCCTCTCTATGAGGTGGATGGGGGGCGCTGGAAGGTCAACCACATCCCGAGGCCAAAGCTCCCTATCGAGGAGTACCTGCGCCCGCAGGAGCGGTTTCGGCACCTCTTTGCGGATGGAGCCGCGGAGGCTGTGGCCGCCATCCAGCGGGAGGTTGACGAGCAATGGGAGGCCTTACTGAGTCGGGCTGGGGCGACCGCTTGATCGCGTGAGGCCGCCCGCCCCTTCGGCGCACCCGCCCCGACCGGCAGGATCCGGCACCGGGGCGGGTCTTGCCTCTTCGTGCGCCCCCTGGTTCGCACGCCGGTGAGGGTCCGAAGGTCCCTTGTGGCTCCCCGGGGCCAGGTGTAAGATCGGCGCCGCCGGCGGGAGCGCGCCTGCCGGCGGGAGGTGGGGCACGGGGTATGGCCAGGCCGGCCTGGCCATGGGTGGCGCAGGCGCGAGGCCGTCGTCGCGCCCTTCGCTGGAGCACGGCGGAGGCCGTGCTGGCCACGGCCAGTGAAAACTTTGCCGCCCCGTACCTGGTTCTCTTTGCGGCGGCCATGGGAGCCGGCCCCCTGGAAGTGAGCCTGGTGGCCGCAACTCCCCTGCTTCTCACCAACGTCCTCCAGTTGCCGTTCGGGAGGCTTGCCCAGACGGCCCGTTCCCGGAAGTCCCTCTGGCTGGCGGGCAACGCGGTCGCCCGGCTGGCATGGGTGCCCATCGCCGTCCTTCCGTGGGTGGTTCCCGACCGACCGGCCCTGGTGGCCGCCTATGTGGGGCTTCTGGCTCTTCGGTCTGCCTTCGCAGCCCTGGCGGTTCCGCCATGGACGGCCATGATGGCGGATCTGACGGACCCCGCCTGGCGGGGGCAATACTTCGCCATGCGAAACGTCCTGGCCAACCTCGCCGCGTTGGGGGCATCGGTTGCGGCGGGCTACCTGGTCGAGGCCCTGGGCTACCCCACCGGCTATGCCGCCGCCTTCGCGGGCGCGTGGCTGTTTGGAGTCTTGTCGCTGGCGGCGATTCTGCCCGTCGAGGACCCGGCATCGGCTCGGCGTAGGGAGCAGGCCTCGCCATCATCGGCTCCCCTCGCTCCCGAGCGAGGCCCGGCTCCCTGGGACTGGTGGCTTGGGGGTCCGCGCCGCTGGCGCTGCGAGGCCCCCGGCTTCCGGGAGTTCGCCTTGACCTCCATCCTGTGGAACATGGCCGTCCACCTGCCGTTCGGCCTGTTCCCGGTCTATTTCACCCGGCACCTCCATGGTTCTGCCCAGCTGTGGGGGATCGCCAACGGAGCCACCTTTCTCAGCACGGTGCTGGGCCAGCGTCCGTGGGGGCGCATGTGCGACCGGGCAGGCCAGCGGCCCGTACTGGTGGGGGCGGGGCTGTGGGCGGCCCTGTTGCCCTTGTGGTGGGCATTGGTGCCTGGGCCTGAGTGGGTGGTGCTCATCAACCTCGTGGGGGGTTACGTATGGGCCGGTTATAACCTGGCGGCCTTCAACCTGGTCCTGGAAGTGACCCCGGAGCGGCTGCGGCCAAGCTACGTGGGCATCTTCAACACCGGGGTCGGCATCGCGGCGGCCCTCGGGCCCCTGCTCGGCGGGTGGCTTGCCCAACGGCTCGGCATTCCGTTCGTTTTGGTGCTCTCGACGGTGCTGCGCCTGGGCGCGCTCTGGCTGTTTGCTCGCTGGAGCGGGACGCCGGTGCCCCGCTTCCCGCGCCCCGCCGGCGGTTGGAGGCACAGGGTGGTGGCGTTGCGGCGGCGCGCAGGAGCCGTGGGGCACGGACCGGCTGCAGGGGAGCGCCCGAGCCTGCGCCGCGCCCCGGTTGTGCCGGCGCCCGCCTCGGGCGTACAATGCGGTCAAGCCCCGAAAGGTGCGGCTCCACGCCTTTGAGGCAGGAGCCCCCTGCGGCCCCGGGGTGGCGGCCGGCGAAGCTTCTGGTGGGCCGGGCCGCGACGGTGGAGGAGATGTCCTGGCAGTGCTGGATCTGAAGTTCATCCGTGCGCACCCGGAGCGGGTGCGGGAGGCGCTGCGGCGCCGCCGTGAGGAGGCCCCCTTGCAGGAGCTCCTGGAGGTGGATCAGGCCTGGCGCTCGGTCTTGCAGCAGGTGGAAAACCTGCGGGCGCGCCGCAACGAGGAGTCGGAAGCCATCGCCAGGCTCAAGCGGGAGGGGCGCCACGGGGAGGCGGAACAGCGCGCGGCCGCCGTCCGGGAGGTGGGCCAGGCGCTCAAAGAGCTGGAAGCCCGGGCCCGTGACCTGGAGCAACGGTTGCAGGGGCTTCTGCTCACCTTTCCCAACATCCCCCACGAATCGGTCCCCGAGGGCGACAGCGAGGCGGATAACGTGGAGGTCCGCCGCTGGGGCACGCCGCGGGCATTTGCGTTTCCCCCCAGGCCGCATTGGGAGATCGGCGAGGCGCTCGGCATCCTGGACTTCGAACGGGCGGCCAAGGTGTCGGGGGCTCGCTTTTCCGTAAGCCGGGGGCCGGGGGCCCGTCTGGAGCGGGCGCTGATCAATTTCATGCTGGACGTTCACACCCAGGAACACGGATACGTGGAGATTTTCCCACCCTTTCTCGTCAACCGGGAGTCCATGGTGGGAACGGCTCAGCTGCCCAAGTTTGCCGAGGACATGTTTAAGTGTGAGGGTACCGACTACTACCTTATCCCCACCGCCGAGGTGCCGGTGACCAACCTGCACCGCGACGAAGTGCTGGACGCCCGGCAACTGCCCATCAAGTACGTGGCTTACTCCGCCTGCTTTCGGGCGGAGGCGGGGGCGTACGGGCGCGACACCCGCGGGTTGGTGCGCCAGCACCAGTTCAACAAGGTGGAGCTGGTGAAATTCGTCACCCCGGAGAGCTCGTACGACGAGCTGGAGCGCCTGGTCGAGGACGCCTGCGAAATCCTCCGGCGACTGGAGCTTCCGTACCGGGTGGTTCAGATGTGTACGGCCGACGTGGGCTTTGCGGCCGCCAAAAAATACGACCCGGAGGTCTGGATGCCCGGCGTGGGTCGCTATGTGGAAATCTCCTCCTGCAGCAACTTCGAGGACTTCCAGGCCCGGCGGGCCAACATACGCTTTCGGCGGGAGGGTGCATCGAGGCCCGAGTATGTCCACACCCTCAACGGTTCGGGCCTGGCCGTGGGGCGCACCGTGGCCGCCATCCTGGAAAACTACCAGAACGAGGACGGAACGGTGACCATCCCCGAGGCGCTTCGCCCCTACATGGGGGGCATGCGCCGGATCGAGCCCATCTGAGCGCGCCGCCCCGCAAACCTGGGGGTGCCCCGGCCGAATCTCGCCGGCGGGAGCCTCCGCTCGTGCGGCACCGCGGGCGGTGAGCGAGGCGCCCTCTCCGCAGCGCTTGACAGGGAGCCCCCGAGGCGGGTATGCTCTGGCACGGATTCCATAATCATTATGACTATGCGAAAGGGGTGCGGGGATGTTCCTGCGTATCGACCGGCTTCAGGTCTCGCTGCCGCAGCCCAAGGAGGCGGATGCCAATGCGGCCGCCGCCGTCCAGGAGCTTCTGGGCGGACGCTTCGGCGAGATGTCCACCCTCATGAACTACATGTACCAGTCTTTTAACTTCCGCGGTCGGGAGAAGCTGAAGCCCTACTACGACCTGATCGCCAACATCGCGACCGAGGAACTCGGCCACATCGAGCTGGTCTCCGCCACCGTGAACCTGCTGTTGTCCGGCTCGACGCGGGCCGCTGCGCCCGATCAGGCGCCACTTGCGCCTGCGGCCTCCTTGCGCAACACCCACCATTTCATCGTCACCGCACAGACGACTCTGGTGGGCGACTCGATGGGAGCCTCCTGGCGCGGCGATTACGTCTTCTCCAGCGGCAACCTCATCTTGGATTTGCTCCATAACTTCTTCCTGGAAAACGGGGCCCGGCTGCACAAGATCCGGGTCTACGAGATGACCCGCAACCCCGTGGCGCGGGAGATGATCGGCTACCTGCTGGTTCGGGGCGGAGTGCATGCGCTGGCGTACGCCCGCGCCCTGGAAAGCCTGACGGGCGTAAACGTCCCCAAACTGCTGCCCATTCCCAACATCGAGAATTCCAAGTTCCCCGAGGCGAGGAAGTTCGAGCAGGCCGGCATTCACCGCAATCTGTACCGATTCAGCCCCCAGGATTACCGGGACGTCGAGAAGATCTGGCGGGGGACCGCCCCGGATGGGAGCGGCGAGCTTCGGGTGGTCGACGGGCCTCCCGAGGGTGGACCGCTGGCGGAGCTGCCGGAGGTGCCGGAAGAGTTTGCTCCCGGTGTCGATCCCGAGGCGGTCGCCGATCTAGACCGCCGACTCACCTCCTGAGCAGGCCACCCTGGCCGCAGGCGGCCAGGCTAAAGCGCTTGCGCGGTGCCGGGCCCGGGCTCTTGCGGCAAGCCGCTGCCGGGCCCGGCGCATTGCGGGCAGATCCCCCGAAACTCCACGTGGGCAGAGAGAACTCTCCATCCCCCGGGCCCTGGGGGAGCCAGCCCCGCGCGTGGCTCTGGTTTGCGGGCTTGCCCGGACGGCTCCGGATCCCCGACCGGGTGATCGGGGGACACCAGGACGGGCTCGACCGCCAGGGGACGGGACAGCTGCACATCCACCAGTCTGCCGCAACGCTGGCATACCAGGTGGTGATGGGGCGCCAGGTTGATGTCGTAACGCACCGCTCCGTCCGGCCCGACGATGCGTCGGACGAGGCCCCGTCGACTCAGAGCCTGAAGATTCTGGTACAGCGTGGCGATGCTCACGGCGCTTCCCGCCGCCCGGAGCCCTTCGAAGATCTCCGCCGGAGTCAGATGTTCGCCCCGGCCTTTCAGGAAGGCGAGGACAGCAAGACGCGGGCCGGTGGGCCGAAGCCCGTGCCTTTTGAGCCACTGCCTGGCTTCGAAGCTTTCCGAGGTCATGTCTTTGGGCATTATAAACCG
>CAYQLT010000058.1:0-15337 GCA_964418425.1 uncultured Clostridia bacterium | reverse complement strand
ATGGAGCGGGCCATCCGGCAGATGAAAGACCCCCATTTCGTAAGCTGGCGGCCCATGTTTCCAGCGGACCGACAGCAAGATCCGGGTGCACGCCTTTTCCTGCGTGATGGCCCTGGCCCTCGCCTCCCTGTTGCTGCGGGAGGTGCACCGCCGGGCCCAGGCCCGGGGAGTGGACCCGCCCGTCGACAGCATCCCGGAGTTGCCGGACACGCTGGAAGGCGCGCCGCGAAGGCCGTCGTCTCGCCCAGCACCGCGTCGCCAGTGCGAGCCGGGGACGGTAACCTCCTGGGCGGACTGGCTCGAGGCCCTCCTTGGAGCCGTCTTCTCGTTCATTGCTCCCGTCTTGCGCCTCGAATGGCTCCGCCAGCACGCGCAGCCACGCGAACTCCGGGCATCCCACCTTTAGGCGGGCGTGGGCCGAAGCCGCCGGGCGTCGGCGAAACACCCACGCCACCAGCCGCTTACGGTCTCGGACAAAGGCGGTCAGGTAGGCCTGGATCTGCATGTTGCCAAGCCCCCGGCCCCGAGCCCGACGCAGGCCATGCCAGTCTTTGGCTTCCGCAAACAGGTGCCCGCAGATCTCCCGCTGGCGCTCGGCCAAGCTCTCGGCCACCTTGCATCCGCCACAGCCCAGGCCGTTCTCCGCCACCGGCTGGAGCTCCCCACCAGCACCTCGCTGCCGCCGACGCTGGTCACCACGCTCCGCTCCCGCAGTGCTCGGGCGGCTACCCCAAAGCGCGCCTGCCCGGACCCCGTCCAGTGGGGGCTCCCTGACGTGGCGGCGCGACCGCAAAGGCAGCCCTGGTGACGCCCAGGTAGCGCCCGCCCACCAAGCCGACGTAGGCGACCCACGCGAGCACCTCCAGGAGGGAGGGATCCGAGTTGTAGCCGAACAGGGCCTTCATCGACGCGCCGACCAAGCTCTGCTCGCTCAACGAGCGGCTCAGATCCCAGAGAGGATTCACGAGGGTGGGAAGCCATCCCGCCTCCTGCAGCTCATGGACTCCACCTGCCAGGAGCCCTGCCGCTACCAGGACCAACGCAAGACCGGTCAGATAGAAGAATCGCCTGAGGTCCAGGGCTACCGATGCCCGGAAAATGAGGTAGGCCAGGAGCACCGCTGCCTGCAGTCCAGCCACAGCCCCGACGGCCGCCAGCGGGTCTGGATGGGTGAGGAAAACCGCGCCCAGGAAGAGTACGCTTTCCACGCCCTCCCGGAACACCGCCACGAACGCCAGGGCAGCCAATCCCCACAGCTGCCCTGTGGTGAGGGCCCTGCCCACCTCGTGCTCTAGCTGGCTCTTGATGTGCCTTGCCTGCCGCTGCATCCACAGGATGATGGATGTCAGCACGCCTGCCGCCGCGAGCATGATGGCACCCTCGAAGAGCGCCTCGTTGGTTCCCTCGAAGCCCCCGGCAACCCACGAAAAGAGGGCGGCTACCGCCGCCGAGGCCGCCGTCGCCGCCCCCACACCCGCCCAAACGTAACTTGCGCGACTTTGCTGTTGCAGCTTGGTGAGGTAAGCCAGCACGATGCCCACCACTAGGGAGGCCTCCAGACCTTCGCGCAGCATGATGAGGGCAGCGGCGCCCAAGCAGTTCAACCTCCCGCTGCGGAACTTCAATTACAGTGTAAGGGGATTGATTAACCCGGTCAATAATAAACTGCGGGAAACAATTATCTGTTGGGAAGGGCTTGCCGGAGGTTGGCAATATCCGTTGCGACCCGCTTGCAATTGGAAGCGCCTCACGCAAACATAACCCTCAGGGAATCCATCGTGGGCCTTGGGATGCGCAGTTGCGGGCGCCGCTGCTGCCCGAGAACCTGTACGCCGAGTGGATCGCCCAGCACTGCCGAGAACTCCACGAGTTGAGCGCCAGTAAGCTCCGGCCTGGGCCCTCGGGATCGGCGAGAGCTCCGTCTCAATACCCTGCCGGCGCAAACTCGCCACGAAAGGCGCCACGGCCTGTTCGACCGGCTCGAACATCCTCTGACGGGCAAAGCGGCCGTGCGGCAGCTCGTCGAGTACCACCGCCACCCGCCGGACCAACTCATCGAAATCAGCGGCGAGGCTCACCTGCTGCTCCCCCGCCCAGCTCGCGAGCAACCCTCCTTCACCGCATCATCCGCGGAAGGTAGGTGGCGATGTCCGGGAATAGGATCAGCAAGGCGAGCACGAACAAATCTGCCAGGATAAACGGCGCGGCCCCGGCAAACGCCTCCTCGAGGGGTGCCCCGGCGGCGCCACTTACCACGTAGACGTTCAGACCCACGGGAGGCGTCACCACACCGATCTCAGCTGTCTTCACAATCACGACGCCGAACCAGATCGGGTCATACCCCAGGGACACAATGATGGGGAAGACCAGAGGGAGAGTGATGAACTGTATCGCGATCTGTTCCATGAACATCCCGAGGATCAGGTACAGGAACAGGATGGCAAACAGGATCACCGGGGCCGGCGCGTTGAGGCTTGCGATCAGCGTGACCAGGCGCTGCGTGACCTGGGTCGCGGAAAGGAAATACCCGAATATGGTCGCCCCGATAACTATCGCGAAGATCATAGCCGTGGTGGCCGCCGCTCGCTCCATCGAGCGAGTGACCCCGCTGCCCTTCAAGCCACCTACCACCAGCCCCGTCAGCAAAGCCCCGAAGGCCCCGATGGCTCCCGCCTCGGTGGGAGTGACGACCCCCGAGTAGATCCCCCCGAGGACGACAGCAGCGAGAAGAAATGCGGGCCATACATCGGTCAGGCTTCGAAGGCGAACGTCCCATGCGAAGGGCCGAATGGGCGGAGCCACCTCGGGGCGCCAGAATGCCCACAGCATCGTTAGGGCGGAATAACTGACGACGGTCAGGATGCCCGGGAGAATGCCGGCGATAAAGAGCTTTCCAATGGAAGTTTCGGTGATGATCCCGTACAGGACGAAGCCGATACTGGGTGGAATCATGAGAGCGAAGGTCCCTGCCGCTGCTACCACCCCAAGGGAGAGCCGGTCCTGGTAACCGTACCTGCGCATCTCGGGGACAGCCAGCGCGGCCATGGTGGCGGCGGAGGCCGTGCTGGATCCCGAGAGGGCAGCCAGCCCCCCGCTGGCTATCACGGTGGCAATGGCCAGCCCGCCCCGCAGATGCCCGAGCCAGCGGTACGCACAGCGGAAGATGGACTGCGCAAGGGTGCTATTCGCAAGAAACTCCGCCATCAGGATGAACATGGGAACCGTGGTCATGACAAAGCTGGCGGCGCTTCGGTAGGGGGCCGTCTGCAACACCCCGAGGGCGGGCTCGAAACCCAGGTTCAGCATCAACCCGACCGTTCCAGCCACGGCAAACGCAAAAGCCACCGGCACGCCTGCCACGAGCAGGAGGAGCATCAGCACGAGTGGAATTGCAATGCCCACGGTTCATGTCCTCCCAGAAGCAGCTTCGGACGCCTGACGGACCAGGGCGAGTGCTCCGGTGAGGGCCTGCAACAACAGGCGGAGCGTCAGCAGTCCTGTTCCAAGCGGGACGAGAGCCAGAGAGGGCCCCCGAGGCCAGGGGACCGGGCCCGCAATCACCCGCCACTCTCGAAGGCTCTGCCACGCGGCAAGACCCGTTTTGTAAGTGACCAGCGCGAACACGGCGCCCGCGGTCAGCAGCGTCAGGCTATCCAGCAACGTGACAATTCGAGGGGGAAGCCGGTCCCGGACGAATTCGACCCGGATGTGCCCGCCCGTGCGCTGCAGCCGAGGAAGGGCAAGGAACACCACGGCGACCATCAGGTACATTTCCGTCACCGTGTCGGCTCCGAGCAGCGGGGCCCGAAAGAAGTACCGGGCCGAAGCGTCAGCTGTGATAAGTCCCATCATCAGAAGGACGGCCCCGCCAGCGATCCGTGCGAGGCCGTCCTCCAAGCGAGCCAGGCTACGTGAAACGCGGTCCATCCTCCGCTCCTTCCGTCAGAAGGCCGTTTGCTCGAACGGGTTAGAAGTCGATCAGCCTACGGGAGAAGCGCCTTCTCCCACGCCCGCACCGCCTCGGTTCCACGGCGGCCCCGTCGGTTCAGGCGCTCCGCCCACTCGGCCCATACGGGACGGACGCGTTCGCTGATGGCCGCCACCAGCGAGTCGGGCACCGAGTACACATGGATGCCAAGACCAGCCAGTTCCCTGGCGCTGGCCGCCTCACGTTCGTCGAGTACCCGGGATAGGTGAGCCCTCGTCTCCTCTCCTGCCTTCTGCATGGCGCTCTTGATCTCGGGAGGCAGAGTTTTCCACAATTGCTCGTTGATGACGAAAGTGACGGCAAAGCTGCCCAGGTTGAGGTTCGTGGTCGCGTGCTTCAGCAATTCATGGAGATTGTAAGGCTTGATACTGCTGATAGCCCCAACCGCGCCATCCAGCATGCCGCGTTGAAGCGCAATATACAGTTCCGGAGCCGGAAGCGTCACCGGCACTGCGCCAAGTTGCCGGACCACGAGTTCCTGCGTACCCCGGGCCGTGAACACCTTTAGCCCCCTGAGGTCGTCCAGATTCACCACGGGCCTTGGAACCGTCGCGAGTTGATAAGGGGGGAGCATGACACCGTACAGGGGGCGCACCCCGTTGGGCAGGAACTCAGCCTCAAGGAGGTACTCCTCGATGAGACGCCAGAACGCACGGGTTCCCTCTTGCGCGGCGGAGAACGACCCCGGCAGCTCCGTCACCCCGGAGAGCGGCATCCGGTCCGTGAAGTACGCGGGCCCCACGTAGGTAATGTCGGCAACCCGGTTTTGGGCGAGGTCGAGCATGTCCGAGATCTTGCCGAGCTGCTCTGCGGGAAAGTAGTCGAACTGAACCCTACCGGACGTCAGCTCCGTAACCCGGTTCATCCAGAAGACGATCCCATCCCGGGACTGGTGATGAGCCGGTGGAAAGGAGTCGGCCACACGCAACCGGATCGTCGTCTGCGCGACAGCGCTGAAGCTGACGAGAAACCAGAGCGCCATCGCCGCCACGAAAGGCCACATACGATTGGCGTACCGTTTCACTTGATCCACCCCCAACTGTTTAAGATCCACACCCTTGACCATCGCATCTATCCATTCAGGACGCGGTTGACCACCTCCGGAAGGTCCCAGAGGGTCTGGGCCATGTGGGCACCGGCCCGTTCAAGAGCGCGACACTTCGCGTCAGCCTCATCCCCCTCCCTACGAATGACGGCACCGACGTGACCGAGTCGCCGGCCGCGCGGAGCGTGCCGTCCTGCCACGTAAGCCACCACGGGCTTCTTCATCTGACCCATCGCCTCCGCCACCTCGTATTCCTTCGCACCCCCCACTTCACCCAGGAGGATGACCGCCTTCGTCGCCGGGTCAGCGTTCAGGGCCAGCAGATACTCCACTGGATTCCGACCGATAACGATGTCGCCGCCCACACCCACTACGATCCGCTGCCCGATCCCCGCCTCGGTGAGGAGCCTGACTGCCTCGAAAGCAAGGGTTCCCGAGCGTGAGAGCACGGCCACCGGTCCTGGCCGGGCGTCGTCAGGAGCAAGGGCACCGAGGAGGGTCTCCCCAGGGCGAATCAACCCGGGGGTGTTGGGCCCCACAAGCCACACCTCCCGGGTCCGAGCGATTTCCCGCATCCGCATGGCGTCGTGTACCGGAACGCCCTCAGTGGGAACCACGACCAGGGAAAGTCCGGCCTCCACCGCCTCCCACACTGCCTCCAGGGCCGCCGACGCGGGCACGTACGCCACGCTCGCCTCGGCGCCTGTCTCCCGGACCGCCTCTGCCACGGTGTCAAATATCGGGACTTCGTGGAGACGTTCGCCTCCCCTACCCAGGGTGACGCCCGCGACCACGTGGGTCCCATAGGCGAGCATGCGCAGCACCTGGTTGCGAGCATAGTTGCCCGTGATGCCCTGGACGAGGACACGCGGGCGAGGAGGCTCAAGGAAACTCACGCCGGTGAGCCTCCCCTGGCCAGCTCGACCGCCCGCACGAGGGCTGTGCGCGGGTCGGGGTGAAGCTCGATCCCCAGCTGGCGCAGGCGATGAACGCCGGCCTCGGCGGAGAGCCCCAGAGTTGCCGCGCCGGTCGCTCGAACGCACCCCACCATGGGCACCCGGGGAGCGCGCCGTCGCAGAGCTTCCTCGAAGCCTTCCACCACCGGCTTCAGGGACGTTCCCGACAGGCTGAGGTTCACAAAGATGACGCGAACCCGGGGGTCGACGTCAGCTTTGTCGAGGACGAGCCGGACCATCTCCGCGGCGACCTCGCTCCCTGACCCCCCTGGCGCGTCAAGGAAGTTGGCGGGACGAGCACCGAGGGCATGCATAGCGTCAAGAAGCGCCATGGTGATGCCTGCTCCCCCGCTCAGCACGGCAATCTCGCCGTCCAGCTCGACATAGGTGATGCCCATACGACGGGCGCGTCCTTCCAACGGATCTCGTTCAGGCGGCTCCCGGCGCTTGAGGCCGACCACACGGTGGAGCGCGTTGTCGTCAACCTCCGCCTTGGCATCCAGAACAACGCAGCCGCCCTGGTCGTCGACGGCGACAGGGTTGGCCTCCACGAAGAGCGCCTCGAGGCTCTCGAACGTCTTCCACATCGCCAGCACAAGCTCGGCCCAAGAACGCAGGGATGCCCCTCCGAGCCCAATGGACTTTCCTAGCGTCACAGCCTGGTGTACCCGTACCCCCATGAGGGAGCTGACCGGGCAACGCACCAGGTCTTCCGGCCGTGCGGCCAGGCTGGCTTCCACATCGACCCCGCCCGATCCGCTGGCCAAGATCACCGGAGTCCCCGCGACGTCATCGACGGTGACCGCCAGGTAAAGCTCCCTGCGCACGGCAACAGCCCGCTCTACCAGGAGCTTGTCAACGCTCTCTCCGTCCACCTCCACACTGAGAAGCCTGCTCGCGCTGGCCAGGACCTCGTGCATCGCTTCTGCGCGGGCTATCAGTCCCCGCATTCCCCTGTGGCCTGCGAGCACCTGAGGCTTAAGCATGACGGGAACGCCCAAACGCCCTGCGGCTTCGCCGGCTTCATCGGCTGTGCCTGCCACAAGTCCCTCCGGCACTCGCGCACCGTGGCGTCGAAGCTCGGACTTCACCTCATATTCATACAGGTGCATGACCCGGTTTCTCCTGCGCTTGCGGGATCGCTCGGCCCTGCCCGCTCTTTTCCACGAACGCCGCTACCCCGCGGCGCACCTCCTTGTCGGTCAGGCTGATGGTTCGCACGGCAGCCAGATACTCGGTCGCCTCATCGGTGGAAAGGCCCTCTGCGTACCGCAGCGCCCGGAGCCCCAGGCTGAGCACCGCGGGGCTGAACCGGCAGACGGATGCGGCATAGGCCATAGCTGTCTCAATGAGCTTCTCCAGGGGTATGACGTCTCGCACGAACCCCGCCGACCGGGCCTCCAGGGCCCCCATCAACCGCCCGGAGAGTGCCAGGTCAAGGGCCCGGTGGTGGCCGATGGCCCGGCGTACGTAATGGAGCGTGACCAACGGGAAAAGCCCCAGACGCGCCTCGGGTAGGCCGAAACAGGCCGACTCACAGGCGAACACCACATGGCATTGTGCGGCGAGGGCAAACCCTGCGCCAAGGGCATACCCATTCACCGCGGCGATCAGGGGCTTTCGCAGGCGGGAAGCCGCACGCAGGACGTCGCTTACAGCTCTCCCGGCCTCGTGGAGGGCCATAGCTTCTTTCTTGAGTAGAGCGCCGAGTTCCTCTACGTCCGCCCCCGCGCAAAACGCCGGCCCCGACCCCGTTAGAACGAGGGCCCGAACCTCCTCCGACGCGTCCGCCTGATGGAAGACCTCGACCAGTTCCCGAGCAAGCTGGGAACCCAGGGGGTTTCGCCGTTCGGGGTCGTCGAGGGTGATCAGCGAGACAGCCTCGTGCCGCTCCACTTTGATGTGCGTCCGTTCCATGTGCGATCCTCGCATCCCAGCCGTCGCCCGTCACGCCTCGGGGCGAACCGGTCCATTCGCTCCCCGCCGAGCCAGCCTCTCCGCCACACGAGCCAGCAGTACTTCTAGAACCAGAAGCTCCATGATACGGGGGTAGCAGCTGTAACTTCCGAGAAGGCTCTCCGGTACGGAGGTGAGCAGGACGTGGTCGGCCACCTTCTCGATGCCTGACGGCGAGAAATTTGTCATAGCGACAGTGGTCGCCCCGCGCCGACGTGATCGGGCCAGGGCACCAACCACCTCTTGGGTTTCACCCGAGTGGGATATTCCCATCACGAGATCTCCGCGCCCGACCAGGTCAGCAAATCGCTCGATCTCTACTCGATCTGACAGGGTGACCGCGGGCAGGCCGATGCTGAGCAGCGACGAGGCAAAGATGCGGGCCACTCCCGCTGAACCGGCGAGCCCCACCAGAAGGCGGTGCCCGGCTGCCAGAACAGCGTCTGCGATCAGGTCCAAGCGCTGCATGCCTACCGACCGCAAGGTTTGCGACGCATCGCGAGAGAGTGCCGTGATCAACCCCCTGACGGGGTCCTCCCCCTGAAGCTCCTGGCGGATCGCCTTTCCTCGCCCCAGAAGCTGGGGGATGAGGGCCGACTTGAAGTCCTGATAGCCGGAAAACCCTATGGAGCGGCAAAAGCGCAGAACCGTTGCATCGCTCGTATCGCACCGAGCGGCCAGCGCCTGGAGCGACATCAAGACGATCTCCTCGGGGTGGCTCTGCACGTAGGAAGCGACCCTGCGCTCGGAAGGGCTCAGGGAGCGGTACCGAGCATTGATGGCCGCGAAAAGCTCCATAGCTGCCTCTGGTCGTCGTGGCTCCTGCGCACTACAATAAAAGACGTAGCAGCTACTAGTCAACCCCCAAGGCTTCATCGGCAAAGGAGGTGTCGGCCCGTGCAAACCCTTACGGTCGCCATCGCTCAGACTGCGCCCCGCAGCTTCGACGTCGAGGCCAACCTTGCGACGCTGGAGAGTCACGCCCGGCAAGCCGCGGGACGTGGAGCCCATATCTTGGTAGCCCCAGAACTGGCGGACGTGGGCTACGTCCGCTGGCCCGGCTCCCGCGCCGACCTCCTGGAGGTCATCCCATACCTTGAGAGCGCTGCAGCGAGCTGGCCGAAGCGCCTCGGCAGCCTGTGCCGCATCGCGAAAGAAAGCCAGATTGCCCTGTGTGTTGGTCTGCTCGAGCCACATCCAGAGCTGCAGGGGTTGTACGCCAACGCATCCTACCTCATTGACCATAATGGCACGGTGCTAAACGTCCACCGAAAGCTCGTTCTCCCGTTGGCGGAAAAGTTCTACTTCTACCCTGGTGACGATCTGCGCCCCGGCCGCCTGGGAGACGTCGTGGTGGGTCAGTTGATCTGCTATGACCTTCTCTTTCCCGAGCACACGCGTCTTCTCGCTCTTAGAGGGTGCCAGGCCATCCTGGCCAACCTGAACGTTCCTGCTCACACCGCCGCGGCGCCTGGTGGATATTCCCAGAAGGAGGTCGATGCCGTCGCTCGCACCCGGGCCATGGAGAACGGAGTGTTCCTCGTAATGTGCAACCGCGTGGGGACCAACGAGTTCGGAGCAACCAGGTTTGCCGGAGGGAGCCGCGTGATTGACCCGTGGGGTCGCGTGCTGGTCGAGGCAGGAGATAGTGAGGAGCTTCTCGTGGCCGAGCTTGATCTCAACGAAGTGGGTAAAGCCCGCATTCTCCGCCCGTTCCTACGCGACCGGCGACCCGACCTTTATGGCGAGCTCGCCGCTTCCCACCGGAGGCCACCGATGGCAGGTTCGCTTTTCACCCACCGGAAAGCGGCTGAGGAGAACCGTATCGGATCCGGCGAGCCCCCAGCTGAGACAGCTTCTTCCGCAGCCGCTCAAGGCGGGCGTTGAGGAAGCCGCCCCGATCGTAAAGGATACGGGCATCCTCCACCATGTCGAGGAAGAGGGGGCTCCCCGCCTCGACCTCCGCTCGGGTCTTCAGAATCGGCGAAAGTTCCGTCTCAATGCCCCGCCGACGCAAACTCGTCATGAACGGCGCAACGGCCTGCTCGACCGGCTCGAACACCTCCTGACGGGCGAAGCGGCCATGCGGCAGGTCGTCGAGCACTACCAGCAGGTCGACATCGGAATCCGGTCTGGGGGCTCGCCGTCCGACGGAGCCGAACACCGCGACCGAGATCACCCGATCCCCAAATTGGGACCGGCACGCATCGGCCACCCGCTGGGCCAACTCATCAAAATCTGCGACGAGGCTCATCTGCCGCCCTCTCCCGGCACTCCGGAGATGACCCGGTTGCGCAAGAGCCGATTCGGTGCAGAAGGACTGCCTCGCCTGCCCGATGCCTTCTCGGCGCAGGAGGGCGCCCGCGCGTGCTCGAAATTGGGCGCTACCAACGGGCCCGAACTCCGGTGTCTGGACGTTGCCAATGCTTTCAGTCCCTGGGGAGGCTTCCGGTCCATGGAAAGATTGATCCGCCCTGGAGGCTTCGGTGGAGCCTGCCGCTGCATCCCGGCCGCCGGTACCCTGCGGCGCTTTGCCGGTCGCTGCCGGCCCCGGCTCTGGGGAGGGTCCTCAATCAGAGCCCTCGCAAGTATCCTGGCCTGCGCCGCGCTCATTTCCGGGTGGGTGTTCGCCGCAACCGCAGCTGAACCGGGTGCCGACAGAGCTGCTCCGCTGTCAGCCCCGGGTCCGGCAGGGCGAACGGAGTGGAGTGCCGGACTTGGGCTCCTGCTGGTGCCGGCCCCGTTGCCTTTCGGGCACGTCGAGGTGCGCCACCATCCGGCCCCCCAGACTTCCCTGGCGGGCTTTGTAAGCATACTCCCCCTCGAGGTGACGCTGTTCGGTTCCACGGCCCGCATGGCCCTGGTCAACGGGGGCATCGAGGCGCGCTATCACCTCGCGCCGGGTTCCTCCTACGATCCCCACGTAGGAGCGGGCGGCGGCTTGCTGATGGGCGTCGCCGAAGGGTCGGCCTCCTCTGGGGCGTGGGTCTGGGCAAACGTGGGCGTCACCTTCAGCCTGGGCCCTTCTCTGCGACTGGATCTGGAGGTTAGCCCCGCCCTGCCCGTCGGAGGAAGTCTGGCAACCCCCGGCGAGGGCCCGTCGGTGCTGCCGCTTCCGTTCGCCCGGCTGCGCTGGATCCTCTGAGCCCCGCAGAGCGCCAAGATTCGCGGCCCGGGTAAGGTTCTCCCGGAGAGCCGACCGAGTCCCGGGCGACTTCCTTCACGGGCTGTAGCACCGTCCGGGCGGGTGGCACCCGGGCGAGCACCCGCTCACGGGAGCTTCCGTCCGGCGGCGGGGGCACTGCTCCGGCCTGCTTTCAGCGCCTGGGCCACCCGGATCGCCCGCAACGCCTGATGGCGGGCGGCTTCGAGCGCCTGTTCGTCCACCTCGCCGGCTGTTGCCGTGGTGCTGGTGCCGTAGGGATTCCCCCCGGCCTGGAAGAAGGCGGGGTGGGTATAGCCCGGCGGCACGATGATGGCCCCCCAGTGGGCTGCCACGGTGTACAGCGCCAGAATCGTGGCCTCCTGCCCGCCGTGGGGGTTGGAGGCGCTCGTCATGGCCGTCACCACTTTGTCGGCCAGCTTTCCCTTGGCCCACAGGGCGCCCGTCGAATCCAGGAACTGCTTCATCTGGGCCGCGATCCCGCCGTACCGAGTGGGGCTGGTGAAGACGAGCACATCGGCCCACTCCAGGTCGTCGAGCCCGGCGACGGGAACGCCCCGTGTCGCCTCGAGATGCGCCTTCCAGGCCGGGTTCTGCTCGACGGCCGCCTCGGGAGCCAGCTCCGCCACCCGGCGAAGCCGCACCTCTGCCCCTGCGTCGCGGGCCGCTTCGACGGCCGCCTGCGCCAGGCGGAAGTTCGTCCCGGTGGAGCTGTAGTAGATCACCGCCACCGACATCTCGCGCATCGAAGCGCTTCCTCCCCTTACACGGCTCCCGGCGCCGGCCCGTCCGCCGCAGCGGCTGTCGGCCTCAGCCCCGCCCCCCGTCCACGCACGGCGGCCCGTGACCACTCGCAACCCGCTCCTCAGGATCACCGCCCTTTGCACCGGTTTATTCCTGCATCCCCACGGCACCGCCCGGCCAGCCTGATCCGGGATCGCACGGCCGGCTCGTTCCGGAGCTGGCGCCACACCCATGCCGGGGCTCGCCGGCGCGCGGGACACCGGAGCTTCGGCGGCTGAGGGTGCGACCCGGAGCGGAGGCGAACGACGCCATGCAACGCGCTGACAGGCAGGCGCCGGGCCGCGAGGCCCGAACCGCAAAGTCCCGGCCCCCACATCCCGCCGGTTTAGGAGCGGCCGTGCCCATGCAGCCGGCCCCGGTCGACGCCGACCGCCCGGGAGGAGGTCGCACGGGGACCGACGGGATTGCGAGCGGAACCGACGCCCTCGAGTTTGAGGACCTCCAGCAGGATGCCCCGAATCGGGCCCCGCGGGCTGCCGACCTCTCCCCCGAACAGGCCGCCCGGGCGCTATTCCGTGCGGGCGAGGGACGACTGCCCGAACCCCGGCTGCGCCCCCACCCTGCCCGCCGGGAGCCGTCCACCCGGCCGCCTCGGCCCCGGTGGGTGCCGCCCGGCCGCTAACCCCGCGTCGCTCCAGCCGGCGAGCCCGAAGGTTCGCGGTATTACCGCCCCCGGCAGCGCAGGAAGAGGCGCGGCTGACACCCAGCGCGTCCCGTCCGAATCGGTCTCTACCATATCGTGTTGACGTAAGGGTACGACCGGATGCGCTCGTCTTTGCTCACCAGACGGGCACCAGTGATGAGCGCAGTAGCGATGATGATGCGGTCTGCCGGATCAGAGTGGAGAGGGCCGGCCAACCGGACCGACTTCATCGCGATAGCGTTGTTGACAGGGACGAACTGAAGGAAGGGTAAAGCTTCGCAATAGGAAACCCAATCTGCCACGTCGAGGGCGAGGCGCAGGCGGCCTCGTTGTACCAGCAACGCGACTTCCCACACACTGATGACGGAGACATACAGGTCCCCGTCTTCGGCAGCCCGATCTGCCGCCTCCCTGGCCCTTGGAGAAAGCCGGGCGGGGTCGCTCACCCACCACACCCAGGCGTGCGTGTCCAGAACGATCACCGAAGGGTCTCCCACTCGTCGAGGGCGACCGGTTCGGTAGGCTGATGGTATTCGACCACCGACCCACGAAGGATGCGCAAGATTTCCGTAGCCTCAGGCCTATATGGAACCACACGCAGCACGGGTTCGCCGCGGTCCGTGATCACGAGAGGTTTCCCTGTCCTCTGAACCTTCCGAAGATACTCAAGCGCCCGCGCTTTGAATTGGGTCTTCGAGACTCGCTCCTCCACTTGTCCGGGCCTCCCCGAATGACAATGGTCACGCGAATGACTATGGCCATTGTATCTGGTCATCACCGGCCCCGCAAGGTGACCGTGCACGCCTCCGGGTGGCGGGCGCCCGCCGAGACGCGCTGTGACCGGCTGGGGGTCGTTGGGACCTCGGCTGTCCCTTCCCCTGTCCGTTCCCCTCGGCGGTCGAGCCGCGGCGGTTCCCGGCACCTCTGCCACCGCCCTGCCGTCTTCCCCGGCTTCTCTTGCAACCGCCTCGTGAGCGCGACCCTCCTGCCGGTTCCCTTGTTCCGAGCCTTCACCGGGCTTGCCCTGATTAACGCCGGCGTCGAGGCCCGCTATCACCTCGCGCCGGGTTCCTCCTACGGTCCCCATGTCGGAGCGGGCGGCGGCTTGCTGAACGGCGTCGCCGAAGGGTCGGCCTCCTCTGGGGCGTGGATCTGGGCCAACGCGGCCGTCACCTTCAACCTGGGTCCGGCACTACGCCTGGAGATAGAAGCCCCCGGGTGCATGCTCGGGCTCGCAGGGCACGCCGCCAAATGCCGTCGCGCGCCGTCAAAGCGCCGTGATCTCGTGCGCCTCCGCTGACCGGGCCGCCCAAAAGCGGCCCAGGCACAGCGCCACTGCCCCCGGCCAGCTTTCCGGCCGGCCCAGCACCACCCACTCCGCCACCAGCCGCCCCACCGCCGGGCTGTGCATGATGCCGTGGCCGCTCATCCCGCACGCGAGATACAGCCCCGGCCAGCCGTCCACGGGCCCGAGGATGGGGTGCAGGTCCGGGGTCAGCGCCCGGATCCCTGCGTAGGCCCGTATCACCTCGGCTTCGAGCAGGGCTGGCATCCTCCGCTGCATGGCCTCGCACACCGGTCCGAACCCGCTCCAGTCCACCACCTCCTCCAGCCCCGGACGGGTATCCCGGTCGGTGCCACCGCACAGCAGCGACCCGCTGCGGTCGGCGTGCACGTACCACCCGCTGTCCGCGTCCACGGTCAGCGGGATGGACGTAGGGAAGCCGATCGGGGCCCTGAGGACGAAAACCTGGCGCCTGAAGGGCATCACCGGAAGGTCGAGCCCTGCCAGCGCCGCCACCGACCGGCTGAAGGCCCCGGCGGCCAGCACCACCGAAGGCGCCTCGAAATCGCCGCCCCTGGTGTGTAGCGACCACACTCCCCCCGGCTCCGCTCCCGGACGCCGCCGCAGCGCCACCACCTCCGCCTCGGTGACCACCCTCCCCCCTCGCTCCCGAAAGCCTTTCCAGAAACCCTGCAGCACCCCATGGGGATCGGCCGAACCGTCCCACGCGCAGAATGTGGCCCCGACCAGGTCGTCGGCCGCAAGGGGCGGGCACAGCCTGCGGGCATCATCCGGCGATAGCTCTTCCGCCGGAATGCCCAGCCGGCGCTGCATCTGCGCGGCGCGCCCCATCGCGGCCATCCGCTCCGCTTGCGCCGTGGCGAAGAGGTAGCCGTGGTGGCGCAGGCCGATGTCCATCCCGAACAACTCCTGGAAGTTCTCGAACACCGGCCGGCTCAGCAGGCTGAGGCGAAGTTGCAGCTCACTTGCGAACTGGTAGCGGATTCCTCCGGTCGCCTTGGCCGTCGAACCCGTCCCGGGAACAGGCGCCCGCTCCAGCACAGCCACCCTTAGGGACGGATCGAGCTGGAGCAGGTGGTACCCGATGCTCATTCCGATGATGCCGGCCCCGATCACTGCCACGTCGACGCTTGTCGCCCGCACGGGCCCCTCCTTCCTACCGGTCGCCCGCACCCGGACTGCCGGCATGTCCCCGCGGGAAGACTTCGGGGGCGCCCGGAAGAGTTCGGGGGCGCAGGCCCCTATCCTGGGCCGCTCACGGCCCGGGCGCCCGTAGGCAGCGGGCGGCCGGCGCCGGCCTGCACGGCCCCGGCACGCCCCCGACGACATGCGGAGAGGGGAAGCAGGAAGTCCGCGACCCGCGTCGAAGCCTCGCCGCTGGAATGGAAGTTAACGTTACCATATCCCCCGTGAGGGAACGGCTTCGACCTGGCGGTGACCAATCCCGCCGCCGGCCCGTGCGCCGCCGCCCGACGT
>CAYQLT010000057.1:13169-15351 GCA_964418425.1 uncultured Clostridia bacterium | reverse complement strand
AAAAAGATGGCCGGACGAATCGCGACTGGGGCTTGACAGGCCCCTTCATGTCAGGGAGTCAGGCGGTGCGCGGGATCTCCTCCCTCATCCCGGGCAAGGCCCACGCACGCCCGAGCCGCCAGGCGGAGCAGATATACGTAGCGGCGCTCGGCGGCCTGCATGGAGAAAATGGCGTGGTCGATGAGCTGCGGGTCCGTGACGAAATTGAACTCCTCCTGGGCAACCAGCCACTCCCGGCGGGCCTTCTCCACCAGGCGCACCAGGGGTTCCGGCACCTGCCCCCCGCCGGGCAGACCTGCTGCTCTCACGCCTGCTCACCCCGACGCCATCAGCATATGCGGCGCCCCGGGGCCAGATTGCCCGGCGAACCCGGAAGTTCACACCTCACGGCGGCCTTCCAGGGCCCGCGCCAGTGTCAGCTCATCGAGGTATTCCAGGTCGCCCCCCACGGGCATGCCGTGGGCCATGCGGGTCACCCGGACCCCCAGGGGCTTGAGCAGGCGGGCCAGGTACATGGCGGTGGCCTCCCCCTCCACGTTGGGGTCGGTGGCCAGGATGACTTCCCGTACCGGGCCACCGCC
The DNA here is from genome assembly GCA_964418425.1 of uncultured Clostridia bacterium. GTDB lineage: Bacteria > Bacillota > Limnochordia > Limnochordales > Geochordaceae > CAYQLT01. Next base: position 14,770 of record CAYQLT010000057.1, on the reverse strand, counting down.
CAGGCGGGCCAGCAGCTCCTTCACCTTGAGCTGTTCCGGGCCCACCCCCTCCATGGGGGAGATGGCGCCGTGCAGCACGTGGTACAACCCTCGAAACTCCCGGGTGCGTTCCACGGCCACCACGTCTTTGGGCTGCTCCACCACGCAGATCACGCCCGGGTCCCGGCCCGACCCCTCCCGGCAAAACCGGCACGGGTCGTCGTCGGTGAAGTTGAAGCAGACCGAGCACAACCGCGTCCTCTCCCGGGCGTCCACGATGGCCGACGCCAGCCGGCGAGCCTCTTCGGCGGGCATCCGGACGATGAAATAGGCCAGCCGCTGGGCCGTCTTGGGCCCGACACCCGGAAGCTTCGTCAGCTCCTCGATGAGCCGCGCGATGGGACGGGCGAACTCCACGGCTTACGGGCGGCCCGTGGGCTTCAAGGCGCCCAGCCCCGGTATGCCGAGCTGGCCGAGCTGCCCCGTCAGCTGGGCCACCGCCTCTTCCCCCATCTCCTTGGCCCGCCGCAGCGCCTCGTTGACCGCCGCCACCACCAGATCCTGGAGCATCTCGATATCTCCCGACTCCACCGCGGCAGGGTCGATGCGGACGGATCGGATCCGCAGCCCCCCGTCGGCCACCGCCGTGACCGCCCCTCCGCCCACCGAAGCCTCCACGGTCCGCTCCGAGAGCTCCTGCTGCACCCGGGCCATATCCTCCTGCAGTTTCTGCAGCTGCTTGACCGCCCGGGTGAGATTAAGGGGTCCGGGAAACGCTCCGGCCATCGGTGCCCTCCCCTTCCGAATCTGCCGCCTGTGCGGCGGCATCCCACGCATCCGGGAACGCCGCGTCGGGGTCCAGCTCTTTGATCAACCTTCCCCCCAGAATGTCGAGAACCGCCTTGAGCGTGGCCGGGTCAAAGTCGTCATCCGGCGTCGATGCCGGGTTGGCTGGCGCCGGGGTCGGAGCCGGGAGGATTTGCGGCGGGCTCGGGGTCGGGACGGTTTGCACCGCAGTCGAAGCTGCGGCTGATTGTGCCGCACCTGCCGAGGGCGGCACCGGCCCCGAAGAGGGCGGCGGCAAAACCGCGGCGCTTTCGCCGTCGAGCCGCTCGGTGCGCACCGACATGGGTCGCCCGAAAAGCCGGGCCAGCACCTTTTCCACCAAAGAGCGCGAAGCGGGATCCTCGATGGCGGTGCGGTGAAACTCCCGGTCGGCCGGGAAACCCACCACCACCTCCAGACCCTCCAGGCGCACGGGCCGCCCTTCCCGCAAAAGCGCCTCCACCCGAGCAGCCGCCCGGCGTTGCTGGCTTTTCAGCGTGGCCAGCACCTCGGGCCACCGGGCCACCACCTCCTCGAAGGCCACCTCCCCACCCTCGCTCCGGCGAGCCGCCGTCTTGGCTGCCCTGCCGCCGGCCGCCGCCCCCGGGCCGGGCGCGGTGGTCGGGGCGGGTGTCGCGGCCAGGCCGGATGGGGAAACCGGGGTGGACGCCGGGGCCCGGGCTGCGGTGGCGGCTGGAGCGGGCTGCGCGACGGGAGCTGAGGCGGCTGCCTGCTGCGCCACACTTCCCAGGCGCATGAGCTGGACCTCGAGCACGATGCGTGCGTCGGGGGCCCAA
>CAYQLT010000057.1:8811-13069 GCA_964418425.1 uncultured Clostridia bacterium | reverse complement strand
ACTTCCCAGGCGCATGAGCTGGACCTCGAGCACGATGCGTGCGTCGGGGGCCCAACGCATCAGCGGTTCCGCCGAAAGCAGGGCGTCAAGGGCCGCCACCAGCCGCTCCAGGGGCACCTGCTCGGCCAGCTGTGCCGCGCGCCGGGCCAGGGTGTCCGGCTCCGGCTCCCCACCCTCGCCGCGAGAAAGCGCCGCGGGCCCCAGCATGCGGGCCACTGCCGCCGACCGCAAGAAGCCCACCAGATCCCGCAGCAGCACCCGGCCGTCCAGCCCCTGCTCCTCCATCAGCTGCTTGAGCAGCAACAGCCCCTGCTCCACCTGCCCCCGGGCGTAGGCGTCCGCCAGGCGGGCCAGCGCGTCGGCCGGCACCAGCCCCAGCACCTGGGCCACCGCCGGCGCGGTGATGGGCCCCTCGCCGTAAACGGCACACTGTTCCAGCATTGCCAGCGCGTCCCGCACGCCCCCGTCGGCATGCCGGGCGATGAGTTCCAGGGCCTCCTCCTGGGCAGCCATCCCTTCCGCCTGGGCCACCCGCTTGAGGTGGCGGGTCAGCTCCGCCGTGGTGAGCCGCCGGAAGTCGAAGCGCTGGCAGCGGGACATCACCGTCGCGGGCACGCGATGGGGCTCGGTGGTGGCGAAGACGAAGGTGACATGCCCGGGCGGTTCCTCCAGAACCTTCAGGAGCGCGTTGAACGCCTCGTGGGTGAGCATGTGCACCTCGTCGATGATGTAGACCTTGCGGCGGGCTCGAGCGGGGGCGTAGCGCACCCGGTCGCGCAGCTCCCGCACCTCGTCGATGCCACGGTTGGAGGCACCGTCGATCTCCACCACATCCAGGGCCGAGCCATCGGTGATCCCGACGCACGACTCGCAGCGGTTGCAGGGCTGGGGGGTCACCCCTTGCTCACAGTTGAGCCCTTTGGCCAAAAGCCGGGCCATGGTGGTCTTTCCAGTACCCCGGGGGCCGGCGAACAGGTAAGCGTGGGCCATCCTTCCTTCCCGCAGGGCCCGGGTCAGGGTTCGCACCACGTGATCCTGGCCCACCACATCCTCAAAACGCTGGGGACGCCACTTGCGGTAAAGGGTGAGGTAGGTCACCCGACGATCACCGGTGGGTGGGGTTCGACGGTCTTAACCGAGAGCCTGCCGGAAGCGTCGGGGCCCGGCGCCTCAAGCCGGGCCCCACCAAAGCAGTCGGCCGTGCACCTGCCGTTGACACGACCCCTCCGGGCGGGACTGCGGCCGGTGGCTCGGGCCAGGCTCCCCTGCGGCACCCAGGGGGGCTCACTTACCGTTGCTTCCTCCCGGACCTGGCGGGGTTCGTGAGTCCCTGCTGCGCAGGACCCGGCCTTCAACGCCCCGTACCGGAGCCAGACCCCACAGGGGCCGGCCGCGGGCAGGAGTTCGACCCCGCTGCAGCGGATTGCGGGTACAGGGCACCGCTACCTCCCCGTCTAGCACGGCCGAACTTTACCTGCGACCGCCTGGCCTCCATTATACACGCCCCGCCTGTGTACGCCCCGCCGGCCGCGCACCTGCCCTCCGAGCCGACGCGCGGACGTCTGCGCACCGGGCCCCCGCCCAGGCGCCGGGCGACCCGGGGCGGGCACCCTCAGCTTCGCGCAGCAAGCCTCGCCCCCGCGAAGATGGCCGTCAGAGCCACCACGATGGCGGGGCCGGACGGGATGGAAAGGTAATAGGATCCGTAGACCCCGACCACCGCCGCGGCCACGCTGAAGGCCACCGCCCACGCCATCATGGCCCCGATGCGCCGGGCCACCAGCCGGGCGCTGGCCGCCGGCGTCACCAGCGCGGCCAGCGTCAGGGTGACCCCCACGGTCTGCAGGGCCAGCACCGCCGCCAGCGCCACCAGCGCCATGGTGGCATACTCGACCCAGGCCACCCGGATGCCCAGGGTGGCCGCCAGAACGGGGTCAAAGGCCACCAGGCTCAGGGGCCGAAACATCACCAGCGTGGCGCCCACCACCGCTGCGCCGGACAGGGCCAGCCGCACCAGGTCGGCCCGGGTCACCCCGAGAATGTTGCCAAACAGCACGTGGGCCAGGTCCACCGCGTAGGTTCGCCGGGTGGAGATGATGGCCACCCCCACCGCCAGCGCCGCCGCCATGACCACTCCGATGGCCGTGTCGGGCTGCACCTTGCCCCCTCGCTGCACCGCATGCACCGCCGCGGCCGCCACCGACGCCCCCGCCAGCGCACCCCAGAACAGCGCCTCACCGCCGCCCGCCCACAACAAGGCCACGGCCACACCGGGAACCACCGCATGGGCCACGGCGTCGGCGAAGAAGGCCATGCCCCGAACCACGGTGAAGGTGCCCACCACCCCGCTCACCACCGCCACGGCCACCGCCGCCAGCAGGGCATCCCGCAAGAAGGCGAACTCCAGCGGCTCCCACACGGCCCGCAGGAAGGCCTCCGCCGGCATCAGCCCTCCGGCTCCCCCGCCTGCACAGGCTGCTGCCCGCCGGCCAACCCCCCCAAGCACGCCACGGGGGCCGAAAGCGCCTCTTGGGCCCCGCTTCCCGCCCTCTCCCGACGGCATACCTCCTCCGGTCTGCCGTAGGCCAGAACTCGCCCGTTGAGCACCATGACCCGGTCGAACCAGCCGCTTTGGGCCACGAAGTCCAGGTCGTGCGTGGACAAAAGCAACGCCACCCCTCGCTCCCTCAAGGAAGAGAGCGCCGCCACGATGGCCTGCTGCGCCTCCTGCTCCACCGCGTTGAAGGGCTCATCCAGGATGACCAGCCGGGCCTGCTGCGCCAATGCCCGGGCCAAAAAGACCCGTTGCTGCTGGCCCCCGGACAGCTCCTGAACGGGTCGCTCGGCCAGGGAGGCAAGCCCCACCTGCTCGAGAGCACGGCGCACGGCAGCCCGATCCTCTGCCGAGGGCCTGCGCCACAGCCCGTAGGAGGGAAACCGGGCCATGGCCACCACATCGAAGACGGTGGCCGGAAAGTGCCAGTTGACCTCCTCCCGCTGGGGCGCATACGCCACCAGAGGCAGGCGGCGCCAAAGGCCGCAGCGACGAGCCTGGATCCCATCGGCGCCGCCGGGCTGCCCGAGGCGCACGGAGCCGGCCATGGGCGCAAGCAGCCCGCTGATGCACTTGAACAGCGTGGACTTGCCGGCACCGTTGGGCCCCACCACCGCCACCCGCTCTCGAGCGTGAACCGTGAAGCTGACCCCCTGCAGGACGGCCCGCCCTCCATAGCCCACCGTGAGGTTTTCCACCTCCAGGATGGTCGTCGCTGAGTCCCGCACTACCGTCCCTCCGTCCGGACGCCGCCAAGCGCCTGTACGATGCGCTGGACGTTGGTGCGCACGTACTGCTCGTACGTGTGCGCGCCCGAGCCCGGCTCGCCCAGGGAATCGGTGTAAAGCACCACCACGCGGGCGCCGGTCTCCTGCGCCACCCGGCGGGCCAGGGCCGGCGAGAGGGTGGTCTCCACGAAGATGGCGGGCACCCGAAGCTCCCCAAGGCGCCGCAAGAGCCGGGCCACGTCGGCGGCGGAAGGCTCCGCCAGGGGACTGACCGAGGGGATCAGGGAGCCCTCCACCGTAAACCCGTATTCGCGGGCAAAGTAGCGCAGCGTGTCGTGGTTGGTCACCAAAAGCCGGCGCGACCGGGGAATCCGCGCGACCTGCTCTCGGACCCAGGCGTCAAGCTCTTGCAGGCGCTCGATGTAAGCCCGGGCCGCATGGCGGTAGGCCTGTGCCCCTTCCGGGTCGGCCTGCGCCAGCCCGTCACGGATCCGCTCCACGGCCCGGATCACAGCCGGCACGCTGGTCCAGAAGTGGGGATCCACCTCCCCTGCCTGCTCCCCCTGGCCGCTCCCATCTTCCCCCTGGCCGCCGCCCTCTCCCGTGCCGGGCTTTAGGTCAGCCCATGCCATCAGCAGCGGCTCCATGCTCACCACCTCGGCCCTGCTGGCCGCGGAGCGGATCATCCGCACCAAAGCGGGGGTCTCATACCCTCCTCCTACCAGGATGACCGCTCGCGCTGCCGCCAGATGGCGGGCGTCTCGGGGGGTGGGCTCAAACCCGTGGGGGTCGGCCCCCGGCGGCAGCAGCGGGTACACATCCCACCGCTCCCCTGCCACCTGAGCCGTCAGGTCCGCCAGGATGGTGTTGGTCGCAACCGCCAGGGGTCGGGCGGTGGCGCCGGTGGATGCGCCACCCGGCAACCCCATCCCCGCGCCCAGCACGCTAAGGAGAACCGTTACGAGACACCGTCTCA
>CAYQLT010000057.1:7186-8711 GCA_964418425.1 uncultured Clostridia bacterium | reverse complement strand
AACCCTCAAGGGACGGCCGCGCACCTGCCGCACAGGCCGTAAAACTCCATCAGGTGACCTCGCACCCGCACCCCCAGCTCCCGCTCGAGTTCGGCCAGCGCCGGGCCGGCAGGGCATTGGTCCACCTCGATGATGTCGCCGCAGCGGTCGCAGATGAAGTGGTGGTGGTGTCCGCCGTCCGCGGCGGCGTAATGCGCCTGGGCCGTCCGCAAAAGCGAGGGCTGCAGCGCGCACAGGCGGCTGAGCAGTCCCAGGGTCCGGTATACGGAAGCCCTGCCGACCCCCGGGTACCGCCGCTTCACCTCGGCCACGATCTCCGGCGCGCTTTTATGCCCGCCCCGCTGCAGCACCTCCACCACCGCCCGGCGGGCCGGCGTCACCCGAAAACCGGCCTGCTGCAGCGCCTGCAGCATCCTCGCTCCCATGCCCGCACCCTGCCCGTCGGCCGGCCCGGCGCCGGCCCGCTGGGCAAGGGCGGCCGCCTGGGGCTGCGCCTGCTGCCCGGGCCCTGCCGACCGCAATCGGGCCCGCGCCCTGCCGAAAGTCCGCTCGTGGGGTACAGGATTGGAAGGCAATTGAGACATCATCTCACTTTATACCGGCCCGCCCCCCGGCCCGTCAAGGACCTGGGCCCACGTTGAGGCTTTGGGCCCCCCGTTGAGAAGCTGGTCCCCAACCCGTCGGAACGCCGGCCGGCCCGCCCCCGGGCTACACCTGCCCCTTGCCCGATCCCACCGCCTCCAGCAGGAACCGGTAGTGGCCCCGGGCCATGTTGGCTTCGTTGAGCTCCGAGACAGCCACCCACCGGACTTCTTCCACCTCTTCGGGCTGGGCCCTGGGTTCGGCGGCCTGGGCGTGCACCCGGTAGAAAAACCGCAGGGAGTTGAACGGATGCTGGAAAAAGGCGATGAAGCCCTGGTCAAAACCGATGAACTCCCCGACGGTGATGGGAACCCCGGTTTCCTCCTCGTACTCCCGCTTCAGCCCTTCTTCCAATGTCTCCCATGGCGCCACCGCACCCCCGGGCAGCTCCCAGCGCCCCGTGAACCGGGAGCGAGCCACCAGTACCTGCCCGTCCCGCACCGCAACCCCGTACGCGGCCGGCCGAAAGCGCACGTCCTGCGCCGGAAAGCTCCTCACCTCGCCCCTCACCGTCGAGCACGCCACGGTCTTCGCAGGCGGCCTCATCGCCGGCACCCGCCCCTCCCGTTTGCCTACAACATACACCGGCCTGATGGAGCAGGAGAAGCCGAGCCGCCCGCAGGAACGCCCCCCTTTTTGCCGAAGTGCCCCGCCCTGTGAAGGCCGTCCAGTTCCACACCTCGGTGCCCCGCTTTGTGCTGGGCAAGCTGGCAGGCGCCGTGCGCCGCTCGGCCTACACCGGCCCGCTGGGCAGCACCCGGCTTCGGGATGTGGCCGACCCGGTGCCCCCGGGGCCGGAGTGGGCTGTGGTGCGCGTTCGCCTGGGCGGCATCTGCGGAAGCGACCTGCACACCATCTTCCTGGACTCCAGCCCCTCGATGTC
>CAYQLT010000057.1:0-7086 GCA_964418425.1 uncultured Clostridia bacterium | reverse complement strand
GGGCTCTCCGACGAGGCGGCGCTGATGGCCGAACCCTTCGCCGTGGCGCTCCACCCCGTGCTGCGCTTCCCTCCGGCGGCCGGGGAGACCGCGCTCATCATCGGTGCCGGCACCGTCGGCCTGTGCACGGTGGCGGCTCTGCGGGCCACGGGGAGCCGCGCCCGGGTGGTGGTGGCGGCCCGCTACCCCCGCCAGGCGGAGATGGCCCGGTCGCTGGGCGCCGACGAGGTGGTGTCGGGCGGCGCCGGCGAACGGGACCGGAAGCTCGCGGCCGCCCTGGACGCCCGGCTTCTCAAGCCCATCATGGGCAAGCCGGTGCCCGTCGGCGGTGCGGACGTCACCTTCGAGTGCGTCGGTAGCGCGGCCAGCATCGATGATGCGCTGCGCTTCACCCGCCCGGGCGGGCGGGTGGTGCTGCTCGGGCTGGCGTCCCTTCCCCGCGGCATCGACTGGAGCCCCATCTGGCTCAAGGAACTGGAGCTGAAGGGCTCGTTCTGCTACGGCTTTGAGAGCTGGGACGGGCGCCGGGTGCGAACCATCCAGCTTGCCCTGGAGCTGATGGCGGCCGGCAAGGCGAACCTCGCTCCTCTGGTGACGCACCGCTATCCGCTGGCCCGGTGGCGGGAGGCTGTGGAGGCAGCATCCCGCAAGGGCATCTACGGGGCAATCAAGGTCGCCCTCGTGCCCTGATCGCTTGCTGCGAGCTCCCTGTTACCCCGAGGCCCCAGGCCACCTCCTCCCCGGCGCGCGTGTAAGCGGCAGGGTTCGCACGGTTGTTATAGAATCTTCGGTGTGAAAGATGGCCCCGGGGCAACCGGCAGGTCGAGGCCCCTCGGCGGCGGCAAGCCCGGGGCGGCACCTTCGCGGTGGGGAGCGGGATGCCCATGCAGACGGAGCCGGTGGACGCGCGGCCACAGGGGAGGCTGGGCGCCGTGGCCGCGGTCTGGATCTGGGCCGCCCTGGTCTTCGCGGTGGCCACCATGCTTTACGCCTTCGGCCGCTGGTGGCTTCCTCCGGTTGCCTCCCAACAGGGGCAGGGGATCGACGGCCTGTTCCGGGCCATCCTGACGGTGGTCACCCTGGTCTTCGTGGGCGTCCAGGGACTTTTGGGCCTGGCGCTATGGCGGTTTCGGGATCGGGGCCAGGGGCGAGCGGCACACTGGCACGACAATCCGCGGCTGGAGTTCATCTGGACGACGGTGACGGCCCTTGTCCTGGCTGCCTTCACCGTGGTCGGCGGCACGCTGTGGGTTCGGGTGCACAGCGCACCGCCTCCGGGAGCTTTGACGGTGGAGGTGACGGGCGAGCAGTTCGGGTGGGTTTATCGCTATCCCGGACCGGACGGTCTGTTCGGTCGCACCGATCCCCGCCTCATCTCCGGTCGAAACCCGCTTGGGCTGGACGTATCGGATCCGGCGGCCGCCGATGACCGGGTGACCCGGGAGCTGCGCCTGCCCGTCAACCAGCCCGTGCTCCTGCGCATTCGGGCCAAGGACGTCATTCACAGCTTCTTCATCCCCGCCATGCGCTTTAAGCAGGACGCCGTACCCGGCCGGGTCATCGAGCGGTGGATCACACCCACGGCTGCGGGGCGCTTCACCGTCGCCTGCGCGGAACTTTGCGGCGTCGGGCACTACGTGATGGCCTCGGCGGTGGTGGTGGAGACGCCGGAGGCGTTCCAGCGCTGGATGCAAGCCGCAAACCCCGGCGTGAACACGGCCATGCGCTGACGGTTACAGGGCGCAAGGGAAGGAGGCAGGGTCGATGTCGACCGCCGAGCACGTGCAACTGGCACACCGCCAGAGTTTTTGGACCCGTTACGTCTTCAGCCAGGATCACAAGGTCATCGGGATCCAGTACCTGGTTACGTCCCTTCTGATGGCCCTGCTGGGCGGGGGCATGGCCATGCTGATGCGGCTGCAGCTGGGCTGGCCCGGCCGGGAGTGGCCGATTCTCGGAAAGGTGGCCCCCGGGTCTTACCTCGGGCTTGTCACCATGCACGGGACCATCATGGTCTTCTTCGTGCTGACGACCGCCCTGACGGGCGGTTTCGGCAACTTCCTGATCCCCCTTCAAATCGGGGCCCGGGACATGGCCTTCCCCTTCCTCAACATGCTTTCTTACTGGCTTTTCCCGCCCGCCATCCTGGTGCTGCTCGCCTCCTTCTTCGTCAGCCAGGGGCCTCCCATCGGCGGGTGGACCGCCTATCCGCCCCTGAGCGCCGTGCAGCCCGGGCTCGGGCAGACGCTTTGGCTCATCAGCCTGGCGATCCTGATCGTGGCGTTTTTGTTTGGCTCCCTCAACTACATCACCACGGTCCTCCAGATGCGCACCCGGGGCCTGTCCATGATGCGCCTGCCGATGACGGTCTGGGCCCTGTTCATCACCGCCATCCTGTCGCTCCTCTCCTTCCCGGTGCTGCTGGCGGCCGCGGTGCTGCTGCTCTTCGACCGGCTGGGAGGCACGACGTTCTTCCTGCCGGCAGGGATGATACTGGGGGGCCGGCCGCTGCAGTCGGCCGGCGGGGATCCGCTGCTTTGGCAGCACCTCTTCTGGTTTCTGGGGCACCCCGAGGTGTACGTCCTCATCCTTCCCGTCATGGGGATGGCCTCTGATATCATCGCCTGCCACGCACGAAAGCCCCTCTTCGGGTACCGGGCGATGGTCCTCTCCGCGAGCGCCATCGCCCTCTTGGGCTTCCTCGTGTGGGGCCACCACATGTTCGTAAGCGGGATGAACCCCTGGCTGGGGACGGCGTTCATGACCACCACCCTTTTCATCGCCGTGCCGTCGGCGGTCAAGACGTTTAACTGGCTCGCCACCCTGTGGGGCAGCCGGATCCGGTTCACGTCGGCGATGCTGTTTGCCATCGGCTTCGTCTCGCTGTTCGTCACGGGCGGGCTCGGCGGGCTGTTCCTGGGGCAGCCGGCGACAAATCAATACCTGCACGACACGTACTTCGTGGTGGCGCACTTCCACCTGGTGATGGCCAGCGCTTCGCTCTTCGGGATCTTCGCGGGGCTGTACCACTGGTTCCCCAAGATGTTCGGGCGCATGCTCAACGAAAAGCTCGGGCGCCTGCACTTCTGGATCGCCTTCCCCGCCACCTACGCCACGTTCTTCCCCATGCACGTGGCGGGCCTGCAGGGCATGATGCGGCGGATCTACTCGACCCAGATGTACGCGAACCTCCAGAGCCTGGCCCCCCTCAACGCCTTCATCTCCGTGGCCGCCCTGGTGATGGGAGCTGCCCACCTGCTGTTCGTTGTCAATGCGGTGTACAGCCTGCTGAAGGGGCCCAGGGCGGAGCGCAACCCCTGGCGGGCCACCACCCTCGAGTGGACCGCCGATTCCCCGCCGCCGCATGGAAACTGGGTGGGCGAGCCGCCCGCCGTTCACCGCTGGGCCTACGATTACAGCGTGCCCGGCCAAAGCGAAGACTTCGTGCCGCAGTCCGTGCCGGCCGAGGTGACCGTGGCCGTGGGGGGCAACGGGCACCGCTAGGCCCGCCGCTGGCGCTCGCCAGCTCCACTGCCCGAGCTCCACATACCGGTGCCATTTGCGCACCGACGACGCAAGGGCGTCCCGAGCCCGCAGGCTGAGCCGGGCCGGGGCGCCCGCGCGTTCTCTTACTCGCCTCTGGAAGATTCAGGACGTCCCGTGCAGCCAGGGGCGGGCATGGGGAGGATTGAGGGCCGTCGCGCGGAAAAGGAGAAACCCCTATAAAGTCGGTGAAAACCCCTAAAATGCTTACCTGCTTCGGTTCGCGCGATGGGGCACGCGATGGGGGCCCGGCCGGGGTCGCGATCCGGGGAGGATAATGGGACCCAGTACCGAATGATGCCGCGCCCAACCTGGCCAGGTGCAGTATTGGTTCGGAGGCAAGGAGCTGGACTTCGCCATGCTTGCAACAGAGCCGGTTCAACCCTCGCAGCGCCGGGCGGCCTTGTGGGTTGCGTTGCTCATCTGGGCGACCTTCGGCCTCTCGGTGGTGCTGCTGGTGTACGCCGCAGGACGGTGGTGGTTGCCGGTTCCGGTCTCCTCGCAGGCGCTGGAGGTCGATGGGATCTTCAAGGAGACCCTCGTCGCGGTTGCGATACCGTTTACGATGGTCTTCGCCTTGCTCGGTTGGGGGGTGTGGCGCTTTGCCCATCCCGGCGCGCCGTCCGGAGCCGGCGCACGCCCGTGGGGCGGGGAAGGCCGGGTGCGAACCGTCATTGCCCTGGCCGTCATCTTTACCTTCTTGGTGGATGCGGTGCTGGTGGTTCTCGGAGCCCGGGTATGGGTGCGCCTGCACGCGGCTCCGCCGCCGGACGCCCTCACGGTGGCCGTGGTGGGCGAGCAGTTCGGATGGCGCTACCACTATCCGGGGCCAGACGGGGTGTTGGGTCGGACGGTGCCGGAGCTCATCAGCAACCGCAACCCCCTGGGTCTGGACCCCGGCGACCCGGCCAGCCAGGACGACGTGGTGACCCGCGAACTCCGCCTGCCCGTGGGCAGGCCCGTTCGCCTGCTGATTCGGTCCAAGGACGTCCTGCACAGCTTCTTCCTGCCCAACATGCGCTTCAAGCAGGACGCCGTGCCCGGGCGCACCATCGAGCGGTGGATCACGCCCACCCAGACCGGCCGGTTCTCGATCGCCTGCGCGGAGCTGTGCGGTACCGGCCACTTCGTGATGGCCTCGTCTCTGGTAGTCGAGCCGGAGGAGCAGTTCAACCAGTGGCTGCAGGCCCAAACTGCGCGGCGGCAGTTGGCCGCGTCTCGCTAGGGACGGCGGGGAGCCCGCGCGGTCAGGCAACCCATTCCGGTAGCCGGGAGCGGGGTTGAAGAGACGGGATCTTCGGGAAGAAGGGACCGTACGATGTCAGTGACGCAGGCGACCCAGGTTGCTCACCGGGAACGCTTTCTGACCCGGTACGTGTTCAGCCAGGATCACAAGATCATCGGCATCCAGTACCTCATCACCTCCATGGTGATGGCCCTCATCGGAGGAGCCATGGCGGTGCTCATGCGGCTTCAGCTGGGGTGGCCGGGGACGGCCTGGCCCGGGCTCGGAGCCTTGCTGCCGCGGGGCTTTCCCGGCGGCACCATGGACCCCTCCTTTTACCTCTCCCTCATCACGATGCACGGAACCATCATGGTCTTCTTCGTGCTGACCACGAGCCTGACGGGCGGCTTCGGAAACTTTCTCATCCCGCTGCAAATCGGGGCTCGCGACATGGCCTTCCCGTTCCTCAACATGCTCTCGTACTGGCTGCTTCCCCCGTCCATCGTGCTCCTCTTGGCCTCCTTTGCCGTGACGGGAGGAGCGCCCATGAGCGGTTGGACGGCTTATCCGCCGTTGAGCGCGCTCTCGCAGGCCGTCTCCGGCTCCGGCCCCGGCCAGACCCTTTGGATCCTCAGCCTGGCGCTCCTCATCGTGGCCTCCCTGTTCGGAAGTCTCAATTACATCACCACGGTCCTGCAGCTGCGCACGCGGGGCATGTCCATGACGCGCCTGCCCATCACCGTCTGGGCCATGCTGGTCACAGCCATCATCGCCCTCCTCGCCTTTCCGGTGCTGGTGGCAGGGGCGGTGCTGCTGTTGTTCGACCGGCTCGGCGGAACCAACTTCTACCTGCCCGCCGGCATGGTGGTGGGAGGCCGGGCCGCCGGGGCTCCGGGCGGCGATCCGCTTCTGTGGCAGCACCTCTTCTGGTTTCTCGGGCATCCGGAGGTTTACATCCTGCTGCTCCCTGCGGCGGGCATGATGGCGGACGTGCTGGCCACCCACGCACGCCGGCCCGTGTTCGGATACCGCTCGACGGTGGTAGCGCTGATAGCCATCGCCGTGTTGAGCTTCCTCGTGTGGGGCCACCACATGTACGTGAGCGGCATGAACCCCTGGCTGAGCGTGGTCTTCATGACGGGGACGGTTTTCATCACCGTGCCTGCGGCGCTGCTCACGTTTAACCTCATCGCCACCCTGTGGGGTGGCCGCATCCGGTTCACGCCGCCCATGCTCTTCGCCGTGGGGTTCCTCTCTCTCTTCGTTTCCGGCGGCCTTGGCGGGCTTTTCCTGGGCGACCCGTCCACCGACATCTATCTCCACGACACGTATTTCGTAGTCGGCCACTTCCACCTGGTGATGGCCAGCGCGGTGCTGTTCGCAGTCTTCGCTGCAATGTACCACTGGTACCCCAAGATGTTCGGTCGCATGCTCAACGAGCGGTTGGGGAAGCTCCATTTCTGGCTGGCCTTCCCCTCCACGTACATGACCTTCTTCCTCATGTACATCCTGGGTATCCAGGGGATGATGCGCAGAATCTTCTCCACCCAGATGTATCCCCACCTGGCCAGCCTGCAGCCCCTGTCCGTCCTGATCTCCGTGGCGGCCTTCGTTTCCGTGGCTGCCCACCTGCTTTTCGTGGTGAACTTCTTCTGGAGCCTGCGGCGAGGGGAGAAGGCCGGCCCCAACCCGTGGCGGTCCACCACCCTGGAATGGTCGACGGCTTCGCCCCCTCCCCACGGCAACTGGGAGGGAGAGCTACCGGTCGTGCACCGGGGGCCCTACGAGTATTACAATAGTTCTGACGGTGAGGACGACTTCATACCCCAGGCCGCCCCGGCGCCGGCGTACGCCGCCGCCCGCGACGGGGGACGCTGAGCCGGCACGGGACGGCCAAGGAAAGCCGGGGGTTTGCTTGCGCACGCAGGTACTGGAGCGGATTGCGACCGAAAGGCAACCGTCCGGAGACGGGCTCGCCCGGCCCGTCTCCGGCTCCGGCGGACCGCGAGGCCCGGGCGACCATGATCGGCGGCCGGGGGACGGCGCCGGAGAGGCTTCTACGGCGGCGGCCTGGCAGATTGGCGTCTGGTTGCTTCTGGCGGCGGTTACCATGCTGTTCCTGGGCTTCACCGCGGCCTACTTGGTCCGCCGCGGGCAGCCCGACTGGCTGCCCGGGCCCCTTCCCCGGACCCTGTGGCTCAACACGGCGGTGCTGGCGCTTTCCAGCGCTGCGTTGGAGTGGGGGCGCCGCCGGGGGCGAACGGGCCACGTGTCGGACCAGATTCGCGCTTACATGGTGGCGGCCCTGCTCGGGGCGG
>CAYQLT010000056.1:0-16487 GCA_964418425.1 uncultured Clostridia bacterium | reverse complement strand
GCATGGGGTACGGGGCATGGTGCTGGCGCGTGCCGGGGTTGGTTACCGGTGGCACGGCTTTCGCCCCCCCCCCCTTCCTGTCCCTTCCAATCCGCCCGCCAATGAAGGTCACCCCCGGCCGCGTTCGTGGCGGGCCCCGCTCCGAGCGGGTTTTCGACGGTTACCTGCCAGCCGGAAGTCCTTTGCCCCCTTCGTCCCCCTCTGCCTGCCACCCAGCTGCCGATTCCCCTACCCTTAGCGATCCCGGCTTGACTGCCTCATGGGGCGGGTGGATGCACCATGCCTGAAACTTCCCTGGTGGCGGCAGGCGCGGCCAGCGGGGATCCCAAGCGGCAGTCCGCCGACCTTGGCGACATCCTCGCCTTTCTGCAGCTGACGCAGGCCGAGCTGGCCGCCGTTTCGGCACTGGGGGCACGGCTGGAAGGCCGGCTTACGTCCCTCACCCGGGCCTTTTACCGCCGGGTGACGAGCGTCCCCGCACTGCGGGCCATCATTGAGGCGCACTCGAGCATCCAGGCTCTGGAGCGCACATTCTTCCAGTATCTGGTGGAGCTTTTCCAGGGTCGGGTTGACCAGGAGTACATCCAGCGGCGAAAGGCCATCGGGCGAGCCCATGTCCGGGTCTCCCTGCCTCCGGCCTGGTATCTTGCAGCCTACGGGGTGCTGTGGGAGGAAGTCCTCAAGGAGTTGGGCGAGCAGGGCCGGGCAGGGGCCCGATGGCGGCTGCGTTTGTTATCCCCTGGGGCGGGGCAGCCGGCCGCCGCCGAACTGGAGACAGCCCTGGCCGGTTTGCACAAGCTCGTCATCCTGGATGCTCTCCTGGCCATCGAGACCTACCGCGAACGGGAGCTGGTCGGCCATCTCGACCAGCAGCGCGACGCTCACCAGGCCCAGCTGAAGGCTCTGGCCGAACGGCTGGCGTCGCTGAGCCAGCAGCTTGCTTCGTTGTCGCAACAGGCCGCGGCCTCCGTGGACCGGCTGCGCGCTGCGGCCTCGGGCCTTGACGGGGACGCGGCCGCCATCGCCGGCTCCACCGCGCAGACCGCACAGGAGGCCGGGGAGAGTTCTCGCCTGGCGCAAGCCGCGGCCGAGCAGGCCCGAGGAGCTGGGGACTCGGTCCAGCGAACCTTCCAATCCGTGGGTGCCCTGGCCCAGCGCATCGACGGCCTGACGCGCGTCGCCGAGGCCATCGAGCAGGTGGCGGACCAGACCAACCTGCTGGCGCTCAACGCCGCCATCGAGGCGGCCCGGGCGGGCGAGCAGGGCCGGGGCTTCGCGGTGGTGGCCGAGGAGGTGCGGCGCCTGGCCGACCAGAGCCGGCAGCTGGTGCAGGGCGTGCAGCAGGAGCTGGGCGCCTTGATGTCCGAGGCCAAGCAGGCGGTGTCAGTGGCCCAGGAGGGTTACCGGCAGGCCATTGCCTCAGCGGATAAGAGCCAGGAGGTGGGGTCGGCCCTGCAGCGCATCGCGGCCCGCATGGCCGAGGGCGCGGCGGCCTCGGGGAGGCTGCGCGAGGCGGCAGGCGGGCTTCATCGCAGCCTGGGAGAGCTGGCGCAGGGTGCAAAGGAACTTGCGGCGCAAGCCACCCAGGTGGCGGACCTGGCCGACCAGCTGGCAATGTCCGGTGCCGGCGTGGAGCCGCTTGTTGGAGCCCGGCACAGCGTTCGGACGGGCGCGGCGGGGGCGCAGGCGTGACCGCCGTCTCCTGGGCCACGCTGACCAGTCCGGAGACGTTTCTGGAGGTGTACCGCCGCTCGCCCGACGGTGTGGTCATCACGGACTCTGCCCCGATCATCGTGGACGTGAACCCCGCCTACGAGCGCATCTCCGGGTATTCGCGCGAAGAACTGCTGGGTCAAAACCCGAGGATCCTGCGGTCGGGCAAAACCCCCGCTGCCGTCTACCGGGAGATGTGGGAGACGCTGCGGGCGAAAGGCGCCTGGCAGGGGACCTTTATCAACCGGCGCAAAGGCGGCCAGGAATACTACGCCTTTTTTTCCACGGTGGCGCTGGGGGACCCGGCCCGTCCCTTGGGCTACGTGGGCTTCATGCGCGACATCACGCCCATGGTGGAAGGCGAGCGGGAGCTGGCCCGCAGGTTGGAGGAGCTGCGGCGCACCCAGCGGGTCACCGTACACGCCCTGGCCCTCGTGGCGGAGCACCGGGATCCGGGCGTGGTCGGCCACTTGCGGAGGGTACGGTCATACAGCTTGCTGCTTGCCGAGGCCCTGCGGGAGGAGCCCTGGGATACGCGGGTGGACGACGCCTTCATCGAGGGGCTCGGCTATGCCAGCCTGCTGCACGATTTGGGAAAAGTGGGCATTCCGGAGGGCATCCTGTTCAAACCCGGTCCTCTCAACCCGCTGGAGCGGGCGCTGGTGGAACTCCATCCCCTCATCGGCGCCGATATCCTGCGTAAGGCCGAGGAGGAGCTTCGAGCGGAGATCGAGTTGCCCGAGACGTTCCTGACGGTGGCGACGCAGGTCGCGCTGTACCACCACGAACGGTGGGACGGAACCGGATATCCCGAGCGGCTGAAGGGAACGGCCATTCCGCCGGCCGCACGCATCGTGGCCCTGGCCGACGTCTACGACGCACTGACGACGCGGCGGGTGTATAAGGATCCCGTCTCGCTCCAGGAGGCGGGCAGGCTGGTCCGGGCTCAAGCGGGAGCGCACTTCGATCCCCGGGTGGTGGCGGCCTTTGAGAGGCGGGAGAAGGCGTTCCACGCGGTCGCGAAAGGCGAGGTGTAGCGGAAGGGGAATCGGGGGAAAGGCTCGAACTCTGTCGCCCGGCGCCGCCGGTTCTTGCCGGTTGGGCGGTGGCGTGAGGAGACGGGGGGTTACCGGCAACGGAAGCGGGCTTCGTCGGGGGGCGGTTGGAAAGGAGAGGAAGGGGGGGGGGTGGTCACGGCCCAGCTTCGTCTGCTGGGCGGCTGAAACCCCTGACGCCTTCGCCCGTTTTCGGACGGTGCTCCCGACCGACAAGAGGTTCAGGAGGCCGTCCGGGCGGTGAGCCCTCGAGTAACCTTCCACGCAATCTTTAATTGTTATCATTACCCTCGTGGGCATTGTCTCCCTCGGATACTGGCGAGTCGAGCGGATGTGGGAAGCCCACGGGACTGCCGTCAACCTTGCCGGCGCCCAACGGATGCTCTCTCAGCGGGCGGCCCTCGAGGGGCTGCGGATCGCCTCGGGGCTTGGCAACGGCGATATCGCGCCGCGGCTTCAACGGGCCGTTGAAGGGTTCGAACGCGGCCTGGAACCCCTTCGGCGAGGGGTTCCTGCAGCCCACATTCCTCCGCAGACGGACTCGGCCATCCTTGAGCAGCTGGACGTGCTGGAGCGGCGATGGCGCTCGTTTCTGTCCGTCACGGAGCGGCTCGCCGATCCTCGCCTGGCCCCTGCGACGCGTCAGGAGTTTGCCCGCCAGGCCGTCACCGAAGCCGACTTGCTCCTGGAGGCGGCCGAGCGGACGGTCGCGCTGGTGCAGCGGCAGGGGAGTACCCGACAGGCGCTCGTGAGCAGCGCCCTACAGCAACGCATTCTGCTGGTCGTGAGCGTCGCAGCAGCCGGGATGGCGTGGCTGCTCGCCGTGCGCACGGCCAACCAGGCCGTCGGTGCGGAACGACGATTTCGCGAGCTCGCCGACGGTGTCACGGAGGGCATCCTGGTCTCGGACGCCGCCGGAACCGTTGCATACACCAACCCGGCCGCCCGGCGCATCTTCGGCTATTCCGAAGCGGAGATGAAGGGCATGCCCGCGGGCCGCCTGCTTCCCCACGCCGCGCTGCGACCGGGTTCCTGGCAGGGGGAGGCGGTCCGCGCGAGCGGCGAGCCCGTTTTCCTCGAGGGGTCCACCAGTTCGGTGGCAAGCCGCTCGGGAAGCTTTCACACGCACGTGGTGCGGGACGTCACCGAACGCCGGCGCCTGGAGCAACGCCTGGCCCACCTGGCCGACCGCGACCCCCTGACCGGCCTTTTCAACCGGCGCCGGTTTACCGAGGAACTGGAACGCCAGCTGGCCCTGGCTCGCCGGTACGGGGAGGCGGGTGCGCTGGTGCTGCTGGACCTGGACGCGTTCCGGGACCTGAACAACTCGCTGGGGCGGCAGGCGGGAGACGCGGTTCTGGCGGAGGTGGCCGCCCTGCTCCGGGCCGGGCTTGCCGACCCGGAGATGGCGGCGCGCCTCGGAGGGGACGAATTCGCTATCCTTTTGCCGCGCGCCGACGGACGGCGGGCGCGAGCCGCTGCCGCCGAACTTCTGGCTTCTTTGCGCTCCCACAGGATGGAAATTTCCGGCCACGCCTTTCAGATCTCTGCCAGCGCGGGCGTCGCCTTGTTTCCGGAGCACGGCCTGACGGCCGATCAGCTTCTCGATCGCGCCGAACATAGCGTCCGGTACGCCAAAAAGCGGGGCCGCGACCGGCTGGAGGTCTATGGGCCGGAAGTCGAGGCCGAGCAGCCCCCAGCCGCCTTCACCTGGGAGCAGCGGCTGCGCCGGGCCCTGGCGTCGGACGAGCTCGTGCTTGTAGCCCAGCCTATCCTGGACCTGCGCTCCCGGCGCGTCACGCGCTTTGAACTGCTGCTGCGACTACCCGACGAGCGCGGCGAACTGGTTCCCCCGGGCGTTTTCCTGGAAGCGGCCCGGCGCGCCGGCCTGCTCGGGGCCATCGACCGGTGGGTGGCACGCCAGGCCATCCGGCTCATCGCCGACCACATGCGCACCGGCCGTTCCCTTTGCCTCGAGGTGAACCTCAGTCCCAGCGCCCTCGCGGATTCGGAGTTCCCGGAGCAGTTGACCGCGGATCTGGCCGCAAGCCAGATCCCCCCGGGCCTGCTCGTCTTGGAGATCACCGAGACGGCCGCGCTCAGCGACATCCGGCGAGCCCGGTCCTTCATGCAAGCGCTGCGGGCACAGGGGTGCCGCTTTGCCCTGGACGACTTCGGCGTGGGCTTCACGTCCTTTCTGTATCTGAAGCATCTCCCGGTCGATTGCGTGAAGATCGACGGCACGTTCATCCAGAACCTGCACCAGGACCCTGTCAACGCCCGCATCGTGAAGGCCATCGTGGAAGTCGCGCGAGGCCTGGAGATAGAGACCGTGGCCGAGTTTGTCGAGGACGAGGCGACGGTCGAGCTTCTCCGCGAACTGGGGGTCGACTATGCGCAGGGCTTCCACATTGGCCGTCCTGGCGTTATCGCCGAACAGCTGCGGCGACTCGATGAAGTTTCGGGCAACAGAGCCCTGCCGCCCCTGTTCACGATCTAGCTGGCCGATGCCGGTGACGAACTGACGGTTCGGGCATCCCGGGGTCTCGCCTCACACCCGAAATGCCTGGGCGGCTCGCAGCAGGTCGCCCGCCATGCGGGCGAGGCTCTGGGCGGAACTCGCAATCTGTTCCACCGCCGACGACTGCTCCTGGGTGGTGGAGGCAACCTCCTGGGCGCCTGCGGCGTTTTCCTGGGTGATGGCGGCGATCTCCTCGACCGCCTTGACGGCCTGGTCACTGGCCGCCGCCATCTGCCGGGCCGCTTCGCTCACCTCACGGGTCTGCTCCACCGAGCGCTCGATGGCCTGTACGATGGCCGTAAAGGTCTGCCCCGAGACGTCCACAGCCTGTGCACCCTGGGTCACGGCCGCCCGAACCGCTTCCGTGTTGCGCACAGCCCGGTCCACTTCCTGACGGATTTCACCGATGAGCTGGGCGATCTCCGAAGCGGCCTGGCGAGACTGCTCCGCCAGCTTGCGCACCTCTTCGGCGACCACCGCAAAGCCCCGGCCCTGCTCTCCCGCCCGGGCTGCCTCAATGGCCGCGTTGAGAGCGAGCAGGTTGGTCTGCTCCGCGATCCCCGTGATGACGTCCACGATCTGCCCGATGCGCTGGGACCTGAGGCCCAGGTCCTCCACGGCCCGGCCCGACTCCCCCGCGGTCTGCTCGATCTGGGCGATGCGTTGCTGGATCTCCGCCAGGGCCGAACGACCCTGGGTAGCCAGCCTCGAGACCTCCTGGCTCCCGGCAGCCACCTGTTCGATGGCGGCCGACACCCGCTGGACCATCTCTACCATCTGGCGCACGCTATCGGCGGTGCTCGCGGCCGCCGCCGACTGGCGCTCGCTCCCCTTGGCCATCTGGTCCACGGTCTGCGCCACCTGCCGAACCGATTCCCCCACCTGCCGGGACGACTGGGCCAGCTGCTCGCTGGACGAGGCCACCCGTTCCGCGTTGACCCGGGCCTCCTGAACCAACTGCCTTAGCTTCTCGGCTGCCACGTTGAAGGCGCGAGCCAGGCGCCCTACTTCCGTGCGCCCGCGCACCGGGACAGACGCTGTCAGATCGCCCTCCGCCAGCTGGCCCATCGCCCGGGCCACCTCGACGACGCCTCGGGACTGAACGCGCCCGATCCAGAGGGCTGCCAAAAGAGCCAAAGCCACCATCCCGGCCCCGATGGCAAGGGTTTGCCGCTGAAGCCTTCCCAGGGCTCCCGTCAGCTCTGCTCGGGGGCCGCTCACGAGCAGTCGCCACCCGGTTTCGCCCACGGGCTGTACCGCCACCAGGCGTTCCTGGCCGCCAGCCCGGGCATAGGCGACGGTCGGCCTCTGGGCACTTAACAACCGCTGGTAAAGCGCCCGCTCGTCGGGCGTGGAGGCCGTCTCAAGCAGGTTGACCCCCAGCATGCGCTCGGGGTCGGGGTGGGCCAGCACCTGGCCCGAGCCGTCCACGAGAAAGGCGTACCCCGTCCGGCCCAGCTTCAGGGTTTTCACCTGCTCGATGAGGGAACCGGCTCGTACGGCGACGGTGAGAACCCCCTTCAGCTGCCGCTTTTCCTGATCCATGAACCCAAAGCCGATATCGATGACGATCTCGCCTCGATCCCCGTAGCGCCGCAGCGCGCCCAGAACCATCCCTCCCGCGGCGGCCGCGGTGAAAATGGGGCTCGATGCAATGCTGGTTTCTTCCAGGCCACCTTCCGCCTGCAGCACCATGGCCTGCCCGTCGGGGTTCGCCGCGGCCACCTCGACCACGTCCTTGCTGCTCGCCACACGGGTGAACAGCATGCCGGCGTAGGTGGTGAAGTCACCCAGGGCCACCAAGCCAGCCCGGCGATTGATCTCGTCCACGAGCCCGTTTGCTTTGTCCACGATCCCGTCGCGCCAGTATTCGATGAGCCGGGCGTTGAGGGCCATCTCCCGGAGCACGGACTCCTCGATCTGCCGCAGGAGTAAGGAGTTGGAGGTTGAGAAGACCAGGGACGCCACCACGGCGGTGGAGATTGCGACCACCAGCACCATGGCGGCCACAAGTTGCTGGCTGAAACTCTTCATCGGCACCCGCCCGGCCGAGATGCGGGTTGCGGAGTGGCGCGCCGCTCGGCCTGGCCGGTTCCTCCCCTCACACGCGCTTTGGGGGGCGCGACGGCAAAAACAACCCCCGGAAAACAACCCCCTGATCCGATCCTCGGCGGGCGCAGGCCGGGGGCTAAGGTCCCGAATAGCGGGCAGCCCGTGCAAGTCCCGGATGGGCCCCGCAAGCCCGGGATACGGCAGGTGAGCGGGCGTGGCCCGCCGAAACCCCCAGCACGTAGGTTAGGGGCGGTGCTTCGGAATCGATTCCAGACCCCCCTGCCCCGGCGGCTTCCGGTGTGAGCGCACCCGAAGCGCTGGCACCTGCTTCGGGACGTAGGGGCCGCTTGAAGATCCTGGAGGAGGGATTGCGGCATGCGGTCTGACGTCTTCGGGAAACTGGGCCTGGCGGTGCTGTGTGCGTTCCTGGTCGTGGGGTTGGCCGCCTCGGTAGTGGCGGCAGCCGCACAGGAGGTCGCAATCGTTGTCAAGATCGCGGGTATCCCCTGGTTCAACCGGATGGCGGTGGGCGTCGAGGAGGCAGGCCGTGCTCTCGGCATCCGGGCTTTTCTGACAGGGCCCTCAACGGCGGATGCGGCCGCTCAGGTGGCTATGGTCGAGGATCTGGTGAGCCGGGGGATCGGCGCCATCGGGGTCGTTCCGACGGACGCCAAGGCCCTCGCTCCCGTGTTCAATAGGGCACGGCAAAAGGGCATCATTGTCCTCACCCACGAGTCTCCCTTTGAGACCGAGGCCATCGACTACGACATCGAGACCATTGACAGCGCCGCCTACGGGCGCATGGCGGTGGATGAGATGGTGGCAGGTTTGCGCCGGGCGGGCGTCTCCTGTACGGCAGAGAAGCCTTGCGGCTTCGTGATGCTGGTGGGCGGCCTGACCGTGCCGTTGCACAACTACTGGGCGGATGTGGCCCTGCAGTATGTCCGCACCAACTATCCCCAGCTACGAGAGCTCACGTCCCGGCTTCCCACCGCGGAGAGCGTTGAAGACTCCCGGCGGGCCGTCCTCGACCTGATGCGGGCGTACGGATCGGATCTCAACGGCGTCATCGGGTGGGGCAGTCTTGGTCCACTGGGCGCGGCAGCGGCGGTTCGAGAGCGGGGCATGCAGAGGCGCATCATCGTGGGTGGCAGCGCCATCCCCTCCTCGGCGGTGGCCTACCTTGCTGATGGCTCCATGACGTGGGCGCAGCTGTGGGATCCCAAAGATGCTGGCTTTGCGATGGTGTACATCGCCAAACAGCTTCTGGATGGCCGGCGGATAACCCCAGGAATGGAGATTGCCGGGCTGGGGCCGGTGGGCGTGGAGGGTAAGGTGGTCAGCGTGAACCGAACGCTCCTCATGCGTTCGGCGGACGATGCGCGCAGGGCTGGCTTCTAAGTCGGAGTGAACCCGCCAGCTTTTATTCGGGCCGAGCGGCTGAGCAAGCACTACGGCGGCGTCGTGGCGCTGGCCGGCGTGGACTTCTCTTTGTACGCGGCGGAGCGCCATTGCCTGGTCGGGGAGAACGGGTCCGGCAAGAGCACCCTTGTCAAGATCCTGACGGGCGTGGTCTTTCCGGACCCGGGTGCCCGCATCGAGGTCGGCGGTCATACCTTCTCCCGGCTCACCCCGCCGCAGGCCCTCGCCCTGGGCATCCAGGTCGTCCATCAGGATCTCTCGATCTTTCCGAACCTCTCGGTAGCCGAAAACATCGCGCTTTGCTCCCACCTCGAGCAGCCCCGCCGGGTGGTTCGCTGGCGAGCCATGCGAGAGCTGGCGGCCGAAACCCTGGAGCGCATCGGCGTGGCGCTGGATCCGGACGCCGTCGTCGGCAGGCTTCCGGTGGCAGACCAGCAGGTGGTGGCCATCTGCCGCGCCCTTGCCAGCCAGGCGAGGTTGCTCATTCTCGATGAGCCGACTGCCTCCCTCACCCAGCGGGAGGTGGAGAGGCTGTTCGGCATCCTTCGGGAACTGCAGGGCCGGGGCATCGGGACGCTGTTTATCAGCCATCGGCTTGAGGAGGTGCTGGAGTTCGGGGAACGGATCACGGTGCTTCGGGACGGGCAGCGGATCGGTACGTTTGCGCGCCAGGAAGTGGACTCGCCGACGCTGGCCCGGCTGATGACCGGCAAGGAGGTGCTCCAAGGGAGCCAGACGCGCGAGCGACTGCAGGAGAAGCCGGGCGACCGCGTGGTGCTGGAAGTCCGGAATCTCTCCCGGCGTGGCAACTTCGCCGACGTCAGCTTCACGGTTCGCCAGGGCGAGGTGGTGGGGCTTATCGGCCCCCTGGGCTCAGGGCGCACGGAGCTGGCTTTGTCCCTTTTCGGGATGAACCCGCCCGAGCGCGGGGAGGTGCGGGTGAACGGGGTTCGGGTGGCCTTGAAGACGAATCAGGACGCTATCCGGGCGGGAATCGCGTATGTTCCGGAGAACCGCTTGACGCAGGGGTTGGTGACCGATCAGCCGGTATCCTTCAACTTGGTGGTCACCGCCCTGGAGCACCTGGCGGGGCTGCTGGGTCTCATCGGCCGGGCAAAGATGCGGGGGTACTGCGAGAAGGCGGTTCGCACCTTCGATATCCGGGCCCCGTCGCTGGACGCGCCGGTGCGTACGCTGTCAGGCGGAAACCAGCAGAAGGTGGTGATGGCCAAGTGGCTTCTGACGCAACCCAGGGTGCTCATCCTCGACGGGCCCACCGTCGGGATTGACGTGGGCGCCCGGGAGACTATCTACGGCCTGATTCGGGAGATGGCCGCGCAAGGCGTGGGGGTGCTGCTCATCTCCGAAGAGGTGGGGGAGGTTCTGGCGAACTGCCATCGCATCCTGGTGATGAAGCGTGGGAGAATCGTTGCCGAGCTCGGAGGTTCGGGGCTCACAGAGGCCCGGCTTCGCCAAGCCCTGGCCGGCTGAGGTGCGGCGCTTGCAGGCAGGCACGGGCCGCTGGCGGCGAATGGCGAGCAGCACCGAGTTTTATCTGTTGGTCGTGGTTGCGGCGCTGTCAGCTGCCCTGGGTCTGGCGCGCCCGGAGTTTGCCACTCTCGAAAACCTGTTTGACATCCTGCGCAACTACGCTTTCCTGGGCATCGTCACCCTCGGAGAGCTGGTAGTGTTGATCTCCGGCGGGATCGACGTTTCGTTTTCGGCGGTGGCAACCGTCGCGCAGTACCTTACCGCAATGGTGATGGTCTCCCGCCAGATCGAGAGCGTGGCGTTTGCGATCTTGATGATGGCGGTCATCGGCACCTCGTTGGGCGCCGTCAACGGGGTTTTGGTGCGCTACACCCGGGTTCACCCCGTCATCATCACTATCGCGACGCTAAACGTCTTCTACGCCCTGCTCATCGTGTTTACCGGAGGCAGCTGGATCGTGGACCTCCCGGCGGAGTTCCAGAGGTTCGCCCAGGTGAAGCTGGTGACCTTCGAGCACCCCTCGGGGTACCTGTACGGCCTGTCGGTTCTCACCGGGATTTGGATGGCGGCTGCCGGGCTGACATGGTTCTTGCTGGGACATACGCCCATCGGGCGCAAGATCTTTGCCATTGGGGGAAATCCGGAGGCGGCCCGGCGCGCGGGGTTCGATGTGCAGCGGGTTACCCTTTTCGTCTACTCGTATATGGGCATGCTGGCCGGGCTTGGGGGATTCGTGCAGGCGCAGCTTGCCCAAATCATTCAGCCCAACGCCATCGTGGGGCGAGAGCTGGACGTGCTGGCGGCAGCCATCCTGGGGGGCGCGAGCATCTTCGGGGGGCGAGGCAGCGTACCGGGCGCTGTTCTCGGGGTGCTGTTGATTGCGGTGATGCGTAACGGACTCATTTTAATGCGGGTTTCGTCGTACTGGCACGACGTGGTGGTCGGGGCGACCCTTGTGCTGGCTGCCGGGGTGACCGCCTACCAGCAGCGGTTGGCTGCGGCAAGAGTGGTGCGGGTGGATGTCGAATAAGGGGCCGCGCGGGGAAACCGCGGTTTTGCTGGGGATGTTCGCCCTCAGTACGGCGCTGCTTGCGTTGCTGACCCGGGGGCGATTGGTGGCGCCAGACAGCCTGGCCACCATGGCCTTTCAGTTGCCCATGCTGGGGCTGCTCTCCCTTGCCCAGATGGTGCCGATGCTGACCGGCGGGATCGACCTTTCGGTCATTTCAACCGCCAACTTTGCGGGGGTCATGGCGGCATTGGTGCTCAAGGGTCTTCCGGACGGTTATAACGTGGCCGCGGCGGTGGGGACGGCTCTGGCGGCGGCGACCGCCGTCGGTGCGCTAAACGGCCTCATCATCGTTCAACTCAGTGTTCCCCCTATCATCGCTACCCTGGCGACCATGATCCTGGTCAAGGGCGTGACTCTGGCCATTACCCGGGGCTACGTGCTGGCAGGGTTTCCGGCGTCGTTTCTCTCCCTGGGAGCGGGCTCCCTGTGGGGTGTGCCGGTTCCGTTTGTCGTGTTTGCTCTCTGTGCCGGGGTGCTGGGGATGGCGCTGGCACGTTCGGCCTTCGGGCTTTCGGTTTACATGATGGGTTCCAATTCAACCGCCACGCTCTTTTCCGGGGTCAACGTGAGAGGCCTGACCTTTCGCGTATACCTTCTGTCGGCCTTTTTGGCGGGGGTGGCGGCCGTTGTCATGATGGCCCGGTTCAACGCGGCGCAGGCCGACTACGGTGCATCCTTCTTGCTGCTGACCGTGCTCATCAACGTGCTGGCCGGCGTGGACCCCGCCGGCGGAAGCGGCACGATGGGCGGGCTGGTGCTGGCGGTGGCCATCCTGCAGGTGGTGGCGACGGGCTTTAACCTCATCGGCTTCAGCTCCCACCTGGCCACCGCCATGTGGGGGCTCATCCTGTTGGGTGTCATCGCGTTGCGGCGGTTGCTGCGGACTCGGGCTGCAGCCGGCGCCGGGGCTTGAGCGGGGGGCGCGCCGCTTCGCGCGAGTGGGCATTCCATTGGCGGTTGCGCACCGTCCCTGCTGCTGTTAGGATTGGACCCAGCCCGGTTCAGTGGGGCAGCCGGGCTGCGGGCAAGTCTCCGCCGCCGGCGGCTCGTTGGCGGCCGGAGGGCTCCCGGCCTGTTCACGGGGGTTGGGGTGCCCGTTGCGCGTCGGCAGCGTGGCTTTTGTGGGGGTGTTGCGGCACCAGGCGGCGGCCGCCCAGGAGGTGCGCCGGGCGGTGGCGAGCCTGGCCAGCGGGCTTGCTGTCCGCTCGGCGGCCGACGGGCCCGCCGAGCTATCGGCCGGCGTACGGCTGACGACGCAGGAATTGGCGGTACGACAGGCCCGTCGCAACGCCCGCACCGTCTCCGACCTGCTCGACATCGCCGATGCCGGGCTGGCCTCTGTCGGGGACCTGCTCCTGCGGATGCGGGATCTGGCGATACAGGCCGGCAGTCCCGTCCTGACGGAAGAGGACCGGTCCGCGCTGGCGACGGCCTGGACGGACCTGGTGCAGCAGTTGCGCCAGGTTGTGGGTTCTACCACGTATAACGGCATGGGGCTGCTGGACGGCACCTTCACCCCCGCGGTCCGGACGCGCACGTACACGCAGACGGTCGTGGTCGACCCGGGGCAGCCTGCGTCGGTGACAGTGCAGCCGGGCGCAAACCGGGGAGCGGGTGGGATTGCGGTCAGCGGAACGCCCCTCGCCGACGCGACCTACCGGGTCACGATCCTCACCGATGCGGTCTTCCTGGAACCCTCGACCTCCATCGCCCCGCAGCCCAAAAAGGGCCGCATCGGCGTCGGGCCGGGAAGCTGGCCCACCACGGACACCGTGTACGAGGTGACGATCTACCGCGTTCGCGGGGAGCGCCGCTACCAGGTCACCGATACGGACGGACAGGTGGTGGCCGACGACGCCATCGTCCAGGACCTGCCCGTCGCCCTTCCCAACGGCGCTGTCATTCGGTTTGTGGACAAGCCCAACGACTACCCCGTCGGTGCGGTGTACACCGTGACGACGACGGCCGCCGTGAGCGAGCCCGCCTGGTACGAGATCGAGGCTCCTTCCGGCACCTGGACGGGCAGCGTCTCCCTGGAGCCGGTCGAGCTGGGCAACGGGCTCACGTTGCGCTTCGACCGCCCCGGCGAACACCTCGCCTATCTGGCTGGTGACACCTTTACCATCGTCGTGACGGCCGAGCGCCCACCGGTCACCGAGGAGCGCACCGTCACCGAGAACGTCGCGACAGGTCGGCCGCTTGTGCTGCAAGTCGGCGGAAGGCCGGGAACCGAGTTTCGCCTCACCCTGCCCGAGGTCACGCCGGAGGCGCTCGGAATCGCCGAGCTCTCCCTGCCTGCACCCGAGTCCGTGGGCCAGGCTCTGGCCGCCCTGGACCGTGCCGCCGGGCAGGTACACTCGGGTCGGGCGGCGATCGGCGCGCTTTACAACGTGCTGGAGCGCCTGGAGGCGCGGCTCGGAGTGTATGAGCTCAACCTGCAGCAGGCGGCAAGCCAGGTCGTCGATGCCGACGTGGCCCTTGAGGCGTCCCGGCTCGCTGGCGCGCTGGCAAGGCTGCGGCTGAGCGCTTCCGTGTGGCGCGCCTATACGACCGCGTTCCGGGAGTCGCTGGCGGGCTTGGTGCTCTCCACCACCGATGCCCGAGGGCCGGCGCTGACCCTCCTCTCCAGGGCCTGGCAAGCCTGAGGCCACTTGTCTATGGCCGCCCTGGAATCGGGGCGGCCGCCACCGGGCAGACTGCCACCGGCGGTCTCGATGCCGCCGCAACGTCTTGAGACTGGGAAGGAAGAGCAGGCTGTGCCGGTAGTGGTAGATACCCGTGTCGCCAAATACCAAAAATGTCTGGATGCATGCGTCCGGTGTGCCCAGGCGTGCGAGCAGTGCATGAGTTCGTGCATGCGAGAGCCTGACGTACAGGCTCGCTTGCATTGCATCGGCCTCTTGCGCGACTGTGCGGACATTTGCTGGACTGCCGCCAGCTGGATGGCGCGCCCCAGTTCGTATGCCAAGGCGATCTGCCAGCTCTGCGCTGAAGTCTGCGAAGCCTGCGCCGGCGAGTGCGAGCGCTTCAAGGACGACCACTGCCAGCAGTGCGCTCGCGCGTGCCGAGAGTGCGCCGCCGAGTGTCGTAAGATGCAGGCGGTCTGACTCCCGGGCCTGGAGTAGCTGCGGGGCTGGCTCGAAGGGGAGCCGCTCCTGACTCCCCACGAGATCGCCGAATAGGGCCAGGTCCTGCCGCCGGCCCTCACTCGGCAGCCCGGGCGATGCTGCAGCAGGTTTCGTGGCCCGTCACCCGCAGACCCCGGGCGCGAGCGTGTGCCAGCGCCTCGGCCGACGGAAAGGCGACCGCCGTCACGCCGGCGTCGATGGTCATCCGCTCGATGGCCCGGCCCCTCGGCCCCGGCGGGCGGGCACATCCCAGCGAGATGGGAAGCTCGGGGCAGGTCAAGCGGGCGACGGCGGCGAGCCGGCCCGCCTCCTCGGGTTCCACGGACGGCAGGCCGGCCATGGCCGTCCCCGGCAGGGGGTTGAGGGCGACCAGCACCAGGCCGGCGGGCCGAAGCTCCACCACCCATCTCAGGGATTCGTACTCGCCCCGGATCTGGCCGTAGTGGAGCCCGATGACGATGTGGGGCACCACCGCGAGGCCTTCCTCCACGAGCAGCGCCAGGCTGCGGCGGTACTCCTCCGGCTTCCGATCCAGGTGATAGACCTGCCGGATGGTGTCGGCATCGCCGATCAGGTCCAGCAGCACCTGGTGGACGCCGGCCTCCCGCAATCCCCTCGCCGTCTGACGGCTGACCAGGCCGGCGTGGACGATGACCTGCAGGCCCAACTCGCGAGCCAGGGCCATCCCGTCCAGATAGGGTTCCAGGGGAACCGAGCCGTCGGCGCGGCAGCCGCCGCTCACCAACAGGCCCCGCGCGCCTGCGGCGGCCAGCTCCCGCACGTAGGCCGCAAACCACCGGGGGCCCCGGGCGGGCACCATCCCCTCGAGGATCTTGGCCCCGCAATGGTCACACTGCAGCTGACAGGCGGCCCCGGTGACGCTCACCGCGGGAAAGCAGCCGCGCCGGTTGCAGGCCCCGCCGACTCGGTAGGCCTTCGTCCCCGGTGCCGCCGCCAGGAGCACGTCACCGAAACGGGCCCGCGCCACCCGCCAGGCCTGCTCCAGGAGCAGCGGCAGGGGTTCCTGACGCAAAGCGGCTATCTCCGCCGTCGGCCCGGCGCGTCGTCGGAAGGAGAGCGCGTGCCGGCTCACGTCCCCTCAAGCCCTTCGCGCAGCTGTCGGCGGATGAGCGCGATGTCCTCCGGCCCGGGGAGGAAGGGGAAGTTGCGCAGCGGATCGCTGGGACGCTCGTTGCCGAAAGGACGGTTGCACGCCACCTCTCCCCGCTCGTCGGGGCAGCCTGAGGTCATGAAGGCTCGGCCCTCCCGGATCACCGGCTCCACGTCGACCCCAAAGCTAACGAGGCGGTCCCGGCTGTCGAAGGTCATCTGCTCCGCCCGGGCCAGGCCGTTGTCGATCAGGTAGCGGGCCAGCTGGATCCGGCGGTACTGGCCGATGGGCGGCGGAGGCCACCCCTGCAGGCGGCTTCCCGGCTCAGGGTAGAAAGAGAAGAGATGGGTCTCGGCGCCGCGGTCGCGCACGCGCTGGATGGTCTGTACCATCTCCCGCTCGGTCTCTCCCAGGCCGACGATCAGGTGCGCCCCGAAGCGGTACTGTCCGAAGACCTCCACGCACCAGTCCAGCACCTGCCAGGTGTGCTCCCAGGTGTGAGGGCTGCGGGTCCCGCCTCCCCGGTGCAGGTAGAACAGCTCCGGCGTGGCCGCGTCGATGGCCACCGCGCCCCGGTCGGCCCCGGCCTCTTTCAGCGCCTCCACGTCCCGCTTGCTGCGGAAGTGGCAGGCGGTGATCAGGGCCGAGATCCCCATGTCCGTCTCCTGCCGGAATCGTCGGATCACATGAAGGGCGTCCTCCAGGGCCCGGGGATGGGTCACCATCCCCACGCAGACGCGACGGACGCGGTGGCTCACAGCCCGGCTGCGTTCGATCAACAGCTCGGTGGGATAGGTCGGCCAGGGGACGCGGATGAAGGTCTGCCCCTCGGGGGGCACGGCCCGCTCTCTCGCCAGGCCGCAATAGGTGCAGTTCGCGCGGCAGCCGTCCCCGTAGGTCTGCAGAAGGTTGATGCAACCCA
>CAYQLT010000055.1:0-17110 GCA_964418425.1 uncultured Clostridia bacterium | reverse complement strand
ACGATCTCGATGAGCGGCACCCCGGAGCGGTTGTAGTCCACCAGGGAGTACCGGGAGCCCGCGATGGTGGCGGTGCTGTGCACCAGCTTGGCGGTCTCCTCCTCCAGGTGCACCCGGATGATGCCGATCCGGCGCACCTCACCGTCACTGTCCAGTTCCAGGTAGCCATCCCGGCAAAGGGGGAGGTCGTACTGGGAAATCTGGTACGCCTTGGGCAGGTCGGGGTAGAAGTAGTTTTTGCGGTCAAACTTCGCGTAAGGGGCCACCTGGCAGTGTAGCGCCAGCCCCGCCATCAGCGCGTACTCCACCGCCTTGCGGTTGACCACCGGCAGGCTTCCCGGAAGCCCCAGGCACACCGGGCACACGTGGGTGTTGGGCGGCGCCCCAAACTCGGTGCTGCAGCCGCAAAATACCTTGGAGGCCGTGAGCAGCTCCACGTGGATCTCCAGGCCGATGACCACCTCCCAGCCGGCAGGCACGGCCGGCGGGGACGGGCGCTGGGACCCGCTCATCGCGCGCTCACCTCCGCCGCGGGGGGCCGGCGGCCCGCCACCCCCGCCGTCAGCTCCACCGCCCGCGCGACCTGCAGCACCCGGGCCTCCGAGAAGGCCGGGCCGATGACCTGAAGCCCGATGGGAAGGCCTTCCGGCGAGAAGGCGCACGGCACCGACACGGCCGGGAGCCCGGCCAGATTCACGCTGAGCGTGTAGATGTCCGTGAGGTACATCTGCAGCGGGTCGGCGACGCGCTCGCCCAGCCGGAAGGCCACCGACGGGGCCACCGGCGTGATGAGCACGTCCACCCGCTCAAAGGCCTGCTCGAAGTCCCGGCGGATCAGGGTGCGCACCTTCTGGGCCTTCAGGTAAAAGGCCTCGTAGTAACCTGCGCTGAGCGCATACGTGCCCAGCATGATCCGCCGCTTCACCTCCGGCCCGAAGCCCTCCCGGCGCGTCCGGCTGAACATGGCCACCACATCGTCGCCCGCCACCCGAAGCCCGTAGCGCACGCCGTCGTAGCGGGCCAGGTTGGAGCTGGCCTCGCTGGGTGCGATGATGTAGTACGACGCCAGCGCGTACGGCAGGTGGGGAATGGTCACCTCCACGGTCTCGGCGCCCTCGGCGACAAGCCGCTCGACGGCCCCCAGCACCGCCTGCCGCACCACCGGATCCAGCCCCTCCCCGAAATACTCGGGGGCGATCCCCAGCCGAAGGCCCCGGACACCCTCCTCCAGCCGCTCCAGCACCGGGTACGAAGGCGTCGGAGCCGACGTGGAATCCCGGGGATCGTGCCCGGCGACCGCCTCGAAGACCAGCGCGCAATCCCGAACCGTGCGGGCGAGAGGCCCCACCTGGTCCAGGGAGGAGGCAAAGGCGATAAGCCCGAACCGGGAGACCGCTCCGTAGGTGGGCTTGAGTCCCACCACCCCGCAGTAGCTGGCCGGCAGCCGAACCGAACCGCCCGTATCCGACCCCAGGGAGAAGGCCGCCTCGCCGGCGGCCACAGCCGCCGCCGAGCCACCGCTGGAGCCCCCGGGCACCCGGCTGGTATCCCACGGGTTCGCCGTGCGGCCCAGGGCCGAGTTTTCGGTGGAGGAGCCCATGGCGAACTCGTCCATGTTCACCTTGCCCAAGAGCACCGCTCCGGCCGCCTCCAGGCGCTCCACCACGGTGGCGCTGTAGGGAGGGATGAAGTTCTCCAGGATCCGGGAAGCGCAGGTGGTGCGCACCCCCTCGGTGCACAGCACGTCCTTGCAGGCCCACGGGATGCCCAAAAGACGCTCGGCCCCGGCGCCCCTCCCGTACCCGCGAGACCCGGCCGGCGGGCCGCTTTCGCCCCCCGCCCGCCGGCGGGCGGCCAGCCGCCGATCGGCTTCGTCGGCCTGGGCGAGGGCCCGGTCGGCCACCACGGTCAGGTAGGCACCGATGGCGCCTTCCACCCGCTCGATGTGCCGCAGGTGAGATTCGGTCAGCTCCCGGGCGCTCAGCTCCCCACGGGCCAAAAGCTCTGCCTGGCGCTCCACGGGCGCGAAGAGCAGGTCAAGCTCGTGCGTCGCCACGGTAAAAGCCCACACCTTCCCCGGGGCCGACTACGAGGATTCGAGGATACGGGGCACGCGGAACATGTCCTGCTCCCGGTCCGGGGCGTTTTGCAGCACCTTCTCCCGGGGCAGCGACGGGCGAACCTCGTCGGGCCGCATCACGTTTTGGAGGGGAAGCGGGTAGAAGGTGGGGTCGACCCCGGTCACGTCCAGCTCGTCGAGGCGGGCCGCCGCCTCCAGGATGTCTCCCAGCTGGCGGGTGAAGCGCTGCACCTCGTCCTCGGACAGCTCCAGGCGCGCCAGGCGCGCCACCCGGCGCACCTCCTCTTCCCCGATCCGACCCAACCGTCTCTCCCCTTCCCACGCTTGCCGCAGGTGCAGCCGGCCAGAGCCCCCGGGCCCCGAAAAGCAGGCGGCTCCACCTTTACCCGCCCCGGGCCCGCTCAAGCCCGCAGGGCCGCACTGCCCCGCCCGCAGGCCACGCAAGCCACCGGGCCCATGGTCACGAAGGAACCTCTTCCAGCATCCGGTAGAACTCTTCTTCGGGAACCACCCGCACGCCCAGCCGCCGGGCCTTGTCCAGCTTGGAGCCGGGCTCTTTCCCCACCACCAGGAAATCGGTCTTGCCGCTGACGGAGTCGCTCACCAGGGCCCCCAACTCCGTCAGGCGTTGTTGAGCCTCATGGCGGGAGAGCCGGGACAGGGTGCCGGTGATCACCACCCGCTTGCCGGCAAAGGGCGAGGGCGCCGCAGCCGGCGAAACGGCAGGCCGCTCCTTCTCCGTCGTCACCACGCCGGCCTCTTTGAGGGCCTCGATGAGCTGGAGGTTCTCGGGCTGGTCGAAAAACTCCCGGATGCTGCGGGCCACCACCTCGCCCACCTCGGGCACCTCCAGCAGCTGATCGAGGCGGGCCCGGGCGATGGCGTCGATGCTGCCGAAGTGGCGTGCCACATCCCGGGCGGTGCCCTCCCCCACGTGGCGGATCCCCAGGGCGTACAAAAGCCGCGCCAGACCTCGCTCCCGGCTTCGGGCAATGGCCTGCACCACGTTGTGCGCCGACTTCTTGCCCATGCGCTCCAGGCCTGCCAGCTGCTCTTCCGTCAGGCGATAGAGGTCGGCAGGGCTTCGCACCAGCTCCCGTTCCACCAGCTGGGTGGCCAGGGCCGGCCCCAGGTGCTCGATGTCCATGGCATCCCGGGAGCCGAAGTGGATGAGGCTCTCCACCAGCTGCGCCTTGCAGGAGCGGTTGACGCAGCGCCAGACCGCCTCCCCCTCCGGCCGCACGGCCTTGGAGCCGCACACCGGGCAGACCTCGGGCATCTGGAAGGGCTGCTCGTCCCCGCTGCGGCGGTCTTTGAGCACCTCCAGCACCTCGGGGATGATCTCGCCGGCCTTGTGGATGCGCACCCAGTCGCCGACGCGCACGTCCAGCTTGCGGATGATGTCTTCGTTGTGCAGCCCCGCCCGGGAAACCGTGGTGCCTCCCAACCGCACCGGCTCCAGGATGGCCACGGGCGTGAGGGCACCCGTGCGCCCCACGTTGACGTCGATGCGCAGCACCTTCGTGACGGCCTCTTCGGCGGGATACTTGTACGCGATGGCCCAGCGGGGGCTTTTGGCAGTGGCCCCCGCCCGCTCCTGCTGGGAGAGGTCGTCCAGCTTGATGACGATGCCGTCGGTCTCGTAGTCCAGCTCGTGGCGGCGGGACTCCCAGTGCCGGATGTATTCCACCACCTCGTCGAGGCTCTCGCACCGCTGCACGTGGGGATTGACCCGAAGACCGAGCCGGCGCAAAAGCTCCAGGCGCTCCCAGTGGGTTGCCGGAGGATCGGGCAGACCCTCCAGGGCCCCGATGCCGTAGCACCAGATGTTGAGGGGACGGGAGGCGGTGATCCGGGCATCGAGCTGGCGCACCGAGCCGGCCGCCGCATTGCGGGGGTTGGCGAAAAGGGGCTCGCCCCGGCGGGCCCGCTCCTCGTTGAGCCGGGCGAACTCGCTTTTCACCATGTAGACCTCACCGCGAACATCCAGGCTGACGGGCTGGTCGGTGCGAAGGCGAAGGGGGATGCTGCGAATGGTCTTGAGGTTTTGGGTGACATCCTCGCCGGTGAAACCATCCCCCCGGGTCGCCCCCCGGGCCAGCCGCCCTCCCTCGTATTCCAGGGAGACGGCCAACCCGTCGATCTTGAGCTCGGCGACGTAGCGCAGCGCCTCGCCCGGCAGCAGCCGGCGCAGGCGCAGCTCCCAGGCCCGCAGCTCTTCGATGGAGTACGCGTTGTCCAGGCTCAACATGGGCGTGCGATGGGGGACGCTGCCGAACTCGGGCAGCGGCGCCGCACCCACCCGCTGGGTGGGCGAGTCGGGGGTCACCAGCTGCGGGTAGCGCGCCTCCAGGTCGAGCAGCTCCCGCATCAGCGCGTCGTACTGGGCGTCGCTGATCTCCGGGCGATCCAGCACGTAGTAGAGGTAATTGTGGTGCTCGATGAGGCGGCGCAGCTCTTCGGCGCGCCGGCGCACCGCCTCCGGCACCGTCCCGGCCGCTTTCGCCTCCTGCGCCACAGCCGCCGCCACCATCCCCATGCCGCAAGCCCGCCCGGGCCCAGGGCGCCGCCCGCTCCGGCGCCGGGCGACATCCTCGGGACGGGCCCCCGCATATCCTGCCCGAGGGGGTTGGTCCCACGCATCCCGACCGCTGCGCCCGCCGCACCCGGCTGGCCGCCGCGCTGGCGGCGGCCCTGCTCGCTGCGTGGCTGACGCCCCGTGACGGGGCTTTCCCGGCTTCGTATTTTACACGAGCCGGCTCGCTCACGCGGGTCTCCACGGCGCCCGCAGGCGGCTCGTTTCCCGTGCGCTACGTGGACGAGTCCACCAAAGGGCCGCCGGTGAATGCGGCCGCCGCCGTCCTCATGGAGGCCTCCACGGGTACGATCCTATACGCAAAAGACGAGCACCGCCGGCGCGCGCCGGCCAGCACCACCAAGATCGTGACCGCTCTTTTGGCCCTGGAGAACGGACGGCTTTCCGACGCAGTCAGAGTCTCCTCGCGCGCCGCCTCGGTGAGCGGCTCCACGGCCGGCCTGGTGGCCGGGGAGACCTACACCCTCGAGGAACTGCTGTATGCTCTCATGCTGCCCTCGGGCAACGATGCCGCCGTGGCCATCGCCGAACACCTGGCCGCCAGCCCGTCGGAGTTCGCACGGGAGATGACCCGGCGGGCCCGAGAACTGGGCGCCTTCGACTCCCGATTCCGCAACCCCCACGGGCTCGACGACCCGGACCACTATTCGACGGCTTACGACATGGCCCTCTTCGCCCGCACCGCCATGCAGTACCCCACCTTCGCCCGCATTGTGGGCCAGCGGGCCTTCACGGCCCTCTCCCGCCAGCGCACCTGGCGCAACACCAACCGGCTGCTGTGGAGTTTCGAAGGGGCCACCGGCGTCAAGACCGGCAGTACGGGGCGCGCCGGCGACTGCCTGGTGGCGGCCGCCAACCGGGACGGGATGACGCTCATCAGCGTGGTGCTGGGCTCGCAGGACCGCTGGGCGGATTCGGCGAGGCTTTTGGAGTACGGTTTTTCGGCTTTCACGTTGGTCGAGCTGGCCGCCGCACACGGGCCGGTCGCCGAGCTGCCCGTACGGGGTTCGGGAGGGCAGAGCGTGCTGGCCGTCGCAGGCGGGCGCCTGGCCGTGGTGGTTCCCGTGTGGCAGGTGAAAGACGTGAGGGGGCAGCTGCGCGTGCCCGGCCTGCGGGCGCCCCTGCGGGCCGGTGAGGGCGTGGGAAAGCTGGTGGGCTACGTGGGCTCCCGGCCCTTCGGAGAGGTGCCCCTGCTGGCCGCCCGGCCCGTCCCCCGCCCCTGGTGGTTGTGGTGGCGGTGGTGGTGAGCGGGTCAGGGAGCCACGCGCTCGATGGGGGCCGCGGAGGCCAAAAGCCGACGCACGCCGGCCTGGGGGAAGGCCACGGTCAGGATGAGGTCGCGCCCCGACGTTTCCGCCGAAACCACGGTTCCCTCGCCGAAGCTCTTGTGCCGCACCCGGTCCCCGGCCTTCCACGCCGCAAGGCCGGGCCCGGGCTCCGCCGGGCCGCCGTCAGGCGAAAGCGGGCCCGCCCGGCGCCTGCCGCCGCCGGGCGACGACCGGCTACCCGCAAGACCATGAGGCTCCGGCGAATGCGCCCCGGCCGCCCACCCGGCCAGCTGCGCTGCGCCGCGCTCTGCCATCTGCGCCAGCCAGCGGCGGCTGACGTCCAGCTTGACTTTGTCGGGGATTTCGTCCACGAACCGCGAGACCTCGTTTTCCGCCACCTGCCCGTACAGGATGCGCAGGCGTGCGCAGGTCAGGTACAGCTGTTCGCGGGCCCGGGTCACGCCCACGTAGCACAGCCGCCGCTCCTCCTCCAGGTCCGAGGCCTCGAAGGCGCTTCGGGAGTGGGGAAGGATCCCTTCCTCCATGCCCACCAGGAAGACCACCGGAAACTCCAGCCCCTTGGCTGCGTGCAACGTCATCATGGTGACCGCCGGCACCTGGTCGTCGTAGGCATCCACGTCGCTCATCAGGGCCACGTGGGCCAAAAATTCGTCCAGGCCGGCCCCGGGGTGCTCCTCCTCGAAGCGGCGGCTCACGGTGCGCAGTTCCTTCAGGTTTTCGATCCGGGCCAGCGCCTCTTCGCCGCCCTCCTCCTGCAGGGCGTCCAGGTAGCCCGACTCGCTCAGGATGCGGTCGACCAGCTCCGTGAGGCCGACCCCGGCCGAAGCCGCCGAGCGCCAGGCGTCCAGCTGCTCGGCGAAACGCAACAGGGCCTCCCGGGCCCCCCGCCCGAACAGGTTGGCCTCGCACGCCTCGCGGATGGCCAGCGCGGGCGGGACGCCGCGGCTTTGGGCAAAGGCCTCCAGGCGCCCCAGGGAGGCCTCGCCCACCCCCCGGCGGGGCACGTTGATGATGCGGCGCAGGCTGAGGACGTCCTGGGGGGAGGCCACCAGGCGCAGGTAGGCCAGCAGGTCCTTGACCTCTTTGCGCTCGTAGAAGCGCAGCCCCGCCACGATGCGGTACGGGATGTCCCGGGCCAGAAAGGCCTCTTCGAAGGCCCGGGACTGGGCGTGGGTGCGGTAGAGCAGCGCGAAGTCCCGGTATGCCCGGCCCGCCTGAACGCCCTTTCGGATTTCGGAGGCGACGAAGGCGGCTTCGGCCCGCTCGTCCTCGGCCCGGCAGAAGATGATGGGGCCGCCGGGCGGGTTGTCGGTCCACAGACGCTTGTCCAGGCGCTGGTCGCTGTGGCGGATCAGGTGGTTGGCCGCCTCCACGATGGTGCCCGCCGAGCGGTAGTTCTGCTCCAGGCGGATGACCCGGGCGTCGGGGTAGTCCCGCTGAAAGGAAAGGATGTTGCGGATGTCCGCCCCCCGCCACCCGTAGATGGACTGCATCTCGTCACCCACCACCATCAGGTTGCGGTGGGCTTGCGCCAACAACCTCACCAAGACGTACTGGGCATGGTTGGTATCCTGGTACTCGTCCACCAGGATGTAGCGAAACCGGCGCTGATAGCGGGCCAGCACCTCGGACTCCCGCTCAAACAGCCGCACCGTCTCCACCAGGAGGTCGTCGAAGTCCAGCGCGCCGGCCTCCCGCATGCGCTCCTGGTAGCGCCGGTACGCGCGTGCCACCAGCCGGTCGTAGGCGGAGCCGGCCCGCTCGGCCGCCTGCTCCGGCGAGATCAGCTCATTTTTGAACCGCGAACACGCCCCCAGCATCTGGCGGGGGTCGTAGCGCTTGGGGTCGACGTCCAGATCCTTGAGCGCCAGGCGCATCACCTGAACCTGGTCGGACGGGTCATAGATGGCGAAATCCCTGGGCAGCCCGGCGTGAAGTGCTTCCCGGCGCAGGATCTGGACGCAGGTCGCATGGAAGGTGCCCACCCACAGCCGCCGGGCCAGGCTCTCCCCGATGAGGGCCACCAGACGGCGGACCATCTCGTTGGCCGCCTTGTTGGTGAAGGTGACGGCCAGGATCTGGTCGGGTGGGGCAGCGCCCGAGGCGACCAGGTAGGCCACCCGGTAGGTGAGCACCCGCGTCTTGCCGCTCCCCGGGCCGGCCACCACCAGAAGGGGCCCGTCCCGGTGGCGCACGGCCTGCTGCTGGGGCTCGTTAAGTTCCCGCCAGAAGGGCAGGCTCTCATGCGGCGAAGGGGCAGACAGGCTCAGCGGACTCCCTCCCCCGGCGCCTGCGGGGCCGAGGCACCCCGGCGGTGGGCCAGCTCCCGCCAGACGGCATCCAGCGGCACCTCCGCCCACTCCAGCGTCACCAGCAGGTGGTACAGCAGATCGGCCGCCTCCCAGGCAAGCTCGGCCCGGGCCCGCTCCATGGCCTGCGGGGTGCCGTGGGCTTCTCGGGCGAACTCCACGGCCTTGGCCGCAAGCAGCACCTCACCGGCCTCCTCCATCACCTTCTTGAGGACCAGATCCGGCGCAGCGTCCAGCAATCGGTTGGTGTAGGAACCGGGGCGGGGATGCCGGCGGCGATCCCGCACCACCCTCGCAAGCTCCTCCAGGATGGCCGAACCCGGCGGTGCCGACGGGCCTGGCGACGGGGGCGGCGAGAGAGCCGACCCGGGCGAGGAGGCCGGCGCCGGCTCGGGCGATTCGGGGCCCGTCGCCCGTCCCGCTGCCCCGAAGCCGGGCTTTTCGGGTTCTTCGCTCACCTGCTGGAAGAAGCAACTCCAGGAGCCCGTGTGGCAGGCGCCGGAGCCTTCCTGGCGCACGTCCAGCAGCAAGGCGTCCTGATCGCAATCGGCCCGGACGGCGCACAGGCGCTGCACGTTGCCCGACGTCTCTCCCTTGAGCCAGAGGGAGCGGCGGCTACGGCTGTAATAGACGGCGCGGCCGGTCCTCAGCGTCTGGCGAAGGGCCTCCCGGTTCATGTACGCCAGCATCAGCACCTCGCCGGTGGCCACGTCTCGGGCCACGACGGGCAACAGGCCGTCCGGCCCCCATGCCAGATCGTCGGGTGTGAGCGTCGCCATCGTGGCCCCCCGCCCTGCCCGGGTGCGGGATCACCCGCGCACCGGGATCCCGTGGCGCAAGAGAAACTCCTTGACCTCCTGCACCCGAAACTGCCCGAAGTGGAAAATGGAGGCCGCCAGGACGGCGTCGGCTCCGCCCAGGCGCACGGCGTCTCGAAGGTGTTCCAGGCGTCCCGCCCCGCCCGAGGCGATGATGGGAACACCCACCTCCTGCCGGATCGCGCGCAGAAGCTCGCAATCGTACCCCTCCCGGGTACCATCCCGATCCATGCTGGTGACCAGAAGCTCGC
Organism: uncultured Clostridia bacterium; assembly: GCA_964418425.1. Lineage (GTDB taxonomy): Bacteria > Bacillota > Limnochordia > Limnochordales > Geochordaceae > CAYQLT01. Next base: position 7,767 of record CAYQLT010000055.1, on the reverse strand, counting down.
CGGCGCCGCGGCGCACCGCCTCCCGGGCCCAAAGGACCGCATCCCGACCGGTGGGCCGCCGCCCGCCGTGGGTGTAGACCTCCCACCGCACCGGCCCCCCGTCCGTGCCGCAGGCCCGCCGCGCGTCGATGGCGACCACCACGCATTGGGATCCGAAGCGGTCGGCCAGCCGGGAGATGAGTTCGGGATCCTGCACCGCCGCGGTGTTCACCGACACCTTGTCGGCCCCCGCCAGGAGCAGATCCCGCACATCCTGCTGGGAACGCACCCCGCCCCCGACCGTCAGCGGCACGAACAGGCGCTCGGCGGTGCGCTCCACCACCTCCAGCAGGGTGCGCCGGTTTTCCGCCGAGGCGCTGATGTCGAGAAAGACCACCTCGTCGGCGCCCTCGGCCTCGTAGGCGCATGCCAGCTCCGCCGGGTCGCCTGCGTCCCGCAACCCGACGAAGCGGACCCCCTTCACCACCCGGCCGTTGTCCACATCCAGGCAGGGTATGACCCGGCAGGCCAGCACCCTCGCTACCCCTCCCGGCCCCGCCCGGCTTCCTTCGCCAGCGCCTGCTCGGCCGCCGCCAGGGCCTCGGAAAGACTCAGCCGCCCCTCGTACAGGGCCCGCCCCACCACCACGCCGGCCAGCCCGCCCTTCCCCGCCGCGTCCGCCACCGCCGCCTGCCGGGCCCGCGCCGCCACGGTCTCCACGTCCCGCGCCGAAGCCACGCCGCCCGCCACCACCACACGCAGCCCCGCTGCCGCCACCTCCATGGCCGCCTCCACGTTGGGCCCGACCAGCGTCCCGTCCCTGCGGGTGTCGGTCACCACGGCCCACCGCACACCCAGGTCCGCCAGGCGGCGGGCCAGCTCCACGGGGCGGCTGGATCGGGCCTCCTGCCAGCCGGCCACCGCGACCCTTTCGCCCCGGATGTCGATGGCCGCCCAGATCCGCTCGGACCCCCATCGCGCCAGCGCCTCACCCACCAGGCCTGCGTCCAGGGCGGCGCTGCCAAGGATGACGCAGTCCACCCCCGCAGCCAGCGCCTGCTCGATGGCAGCCAGGCTGCGCAGACCCCCTCCCAGCTGCACCGGCACCCCGGCCTCTCCCACGATGCGGGCCACCACCGGCAGGTGTCGGGGTCTGCCCTCCCGGGCCCCCGAAAGGTCGATGACGTGCAGACGGGGCGCCCCGGCCTCGGCCAGCTGGCGGGCCCAGACCGCCGGCTCGAGGCCGTAGTGGCGCACCTGCCCGTAATCCCCCTGGATCAGCCGCACGACCCGGCCGTCCAAAAGGTCGATGGCAGGAACCACCCAAAAACCCGTCTCCCGCCCGCTGCCCGGCCCCTGCACGCCTACGCCGCCCCCGCGCCCCACAACGGCGCCGGCACCGCCTGCGGCGCCCCCGCGCCCCTCGACGGCTCCGGCACCACCTGCGGCGCCCCCTCTCCCCTCGACGGCTCCGGCACCGCCTGCGGCGCCGAAAGAGCCCGGCGCAGGTAGTTGGCCAGGATCGTGAGGCCCACCCGGCTGCTCTTTTCGGGGTGAAACTGCACCCCGCCCGCCGAGCCCCGCCATGCCGCGGCCACGAAGGTGGCGACGGGGGTCGAGCCGTCCGGCCGGCCGGTACGGGCGATGGCCACCACGTCCTGCGGCAGGGGCCCCGGTTCGTCGAGTTGCCAGCCGGCGTCCTGCCACACGGGAACCGCGTAGGAGTGGGCAAAGTAGACGTAGATGCCCGACGCAAGCCCGTCGAACAGGGGCGAGGGGGCACCCGAAAGCTCCAGCCGGTTCCACCCCATGTGGGGAACCGTCACATGCGGCGGGAAGCGGCGCACCCGGCCGGCCAGCCACCCCAGACCGCGACAGTCCGGGCGACCTGCCGGCACCTCCTCACTGGCCTCGTACAGGATCTGAAAGCCCAGGCAAATCCCCAAAAGGGGCCGCCCCTGCTCCAGATAGCGCTGCAGTCCCTCCCGCAGGCCGCAGCGCTCCAGGCTGCCCATGGCCGCGTCAAAGGCTCCGACCCCCGGCAGGATCAGCGCGTCCTGCCCCTCCAGCTGCTCGGGGGTGCGGACCCGGCACAGCTGCACAGCGGGGGCCACGCGGCGCACGGCCCGCTCCACCGAGGCCAGGTTGCCCATGCCGTAATCCACCACGCCCAGCCGGCCGCGGGCGTCTACCAGCGGAAGCGACCCGGCGCCCGGCGGGGGATTTGCCGCCGCCTGCACCTAAAGCACCTCCTTGGTGGAGGGGATCTGGCCGGCCCGGCGCGGCTCCAGGCGGACGGCCCGGCCGAGGGCCACCCCGACGGCTTTGAAACAGGCTTCGGCAAGGTGGTGGAGATTCCCGCCGGCCAGCTGCCGGACGTGAAGGGTGAGCCTGCCGGTGGAGCTCAGCGCCGCGAAGAACTCCCGGGCCAGCTCCACGTCGAAGGTGCCCAGGCGAGCCCCGGGAGCGGTGAGCGCGGGTACGTCCCAGGCCAGGTGAGGCCGCCCGGACAGGTCCACCGCGGCCAGCACCAGGGCCTCATCCATGGGCACCACCGCCTCGCCGAAGCGGGCGATTCCCGCCTTGTCCCCCATAGCCGCCGCCAGAGCCTCGCCCAGGGCCAGCCCCGCGTCTTCCACCGTGTGGTGGCTGTCCACTTCCAGGTCGCCCCGCACCCGGGCCTCCAGGTCAAACAGGCCGTGGCGGGCCCACGCCGCCAGCATGTGGTCGAAAAACGCCACCCCCGTGGCCACCTCATGGCGCCCCTGGCCGTCCAGGTTGAGGGTCACCCACACCTCGGTCTCTGCGGTGCGGCGATGGATGGTCGCCCGCCGCTCACCCATGGGCCGTTCCCCCCGCCTGCGCGCGTGCGCCGCCGGAGCCCTCGGCCTTCCCCGCCGGCCCGCGCTCGGTTTGCGCGTCGGCCCCCCTCTGCCCCTGCACCCGCATGCGGGCGGAGCGCACGTGGGCCTCCAGCCCCTCCAGGGTGCCCAGGGCCTCAACGACAGGGTAGAGGTGGGCCGCGGCGGCCGGCGATGCCATCAGGACCGCGCTCCACCGCAGGAAGGTATGCACGCCCACCGCGCTGGCAAAGCGGGCCGTGGCGTTGGTGGGCAGGATGTGGTTGGTGCCTGCTGCGTAATCGGCGAGGGCCTCCGGGGTGTGGGCGCCCACCAGGATCGCTCCCGCGGCCGTCAGGCGGGCCGCCAGCGACTGCGCCTCCTGTGCCATCACCTGGACGTGCTCCGGGGCGATCGCGTCGGCCAGCAGTACGCCCTCGGTGGCAAGCGAGCCGCAGACCACCACCGCTCCCCACCGGGAGAGGGAGGCCCGGGCCAGGCTTGCGCGAGGCAGGGCCTGTAGCTGCCGGGCCAGCTCCTCCTCCACCGCGTCCGCGAGCTGCGGGCTGTCGGTGATGAGGATGGCGGCCGCGTCGGGGGCATGTTCGGCCTGCGCCAGGAGGTCGGCCGCCACCCATGGGGCCGGCGCCGTCCGATCGGCCAGCACCACCACCTCGGTCGGCCCCGCCAGGCCGTCGATGCCCACCACGCCCACCACCTCCCGCTTGGCCAGCTGCACGAACAGGTTGCCCGGCCCCACCACCACATCGGCCGGCTGCACGGTCTCGGTGCCGTACGCCAGCGCGGCCACCGCCTGGGCTCCGCCCAGCTGGAGCACCCGATGCGCCCCGGCCACAAAGGCGGCCAGCACCACCCCCGGATGGGCGGGCGGCGGGGTCACCACCACGATCTCCCCCACACCGGCCACCCGGGCGGGCACAACCCCCATCAGGGCCGTCGAGGCCAGGGGTGCGGTGCCCGCGGGGACGTATACGGCCGCGCGCCGAACCGGGCGCGCCATCCATGCGGCCCATGCCCCTTCGGGCGTGACGTCCAGGCTCGGAGCCGGCACCTGCAGGCGGTGGAAGCGTTCGATGGCCCGGGCCGCCTCCTGCAGGTGAGGCAGGCACCACTCGTAACCGCTGTGCCGGGCCGCTTCCACGGCATCGGATCCCAGGTAGAAACTCTCGGGTTCGAGTTCCACCCCGTCGAACTCCAAAGACCAGCGCACCAGGGCCCGGTCACCCTCGGTTCGCACGCTCTCCACGATGCGCCGAACCGCCTCGACGGCCGTCACGCCGGGACCGAAGTGGCGCTCCAGGGCCGCTCGCATGGGCTCCGGCACCGGCATTTCGCTCAGCGCGGGGCGGCGAACAGCCCGGGCGATCTCGGCCAGGGAAGCCGTGCGGGTGTCCAGGCGCCGGATCCGCATGGGGGGCTCAACGGAGTTCGTCCGCAACCGGCGTGCCAACCCCCTGCCCGGCCCGGGCCGCTTGCACAAGCCGCGAGGCCAGCTCACGGATCTGGGCGTATCGCACCCGCCACCGGACCGGGTTGACCACGAAGCGGGCGGAGATGGTGGCGACAGTGGCCACTTCCCGCAGCCCGTTGGCATCCAGGGTTCGGCCGGTCTGCACCAGGTCCACGATGGCGTCTGCCAACCCCACGCGGGGGGCCAGCTCAATGGAGCCATGCAGGGCCACCACGTGGACCGGTAACCCCCGGCTGCGAAAGTACGAAGCCGCCACCCTGGGGTATCGGGTGGCCACCCGGATGGGGCCGGGAAGGGAGGCCAGATCCGCAGGCCCCTCCACGGGGGCCGCCACCACCATCCGGCATCGGCCCACGCCCAGATCCAAAAGCTCCATCACGGCCGGTTCGGTCTCCATGAGGACGTCCTTGCCCACCACGCCCGCGTCCGCCACCCCGGCTTCGACGTAGGCCGGCACGTCGAAGGGCTTGGTGATGAAAAAACGCGCCCGGCCCGCGTGGTCGCTGACCACAAGGCCTCTTCCGTCGGAGAGAACCGCCGACGCGTCCAGCCCGGCTCTTCCCAGGAGCTCCACCACCTCCGAAGTGGGGCGCCCTCGGGGGATGGCGATGGTGAGCGGGTCGTCCCGGTTCAGGTCGCCGTCCGTCCTTCCCGTCCGGCCGCGCCCGGGGCGGCGGCCGGATCCCGCCGCACGGGATTACGGCCAAGTTAGCATGCCGTCTCCGGCATTGTCAACGAAGCTGCGGCGCTGGCAAGGAAAGGGCTGCCTTCGGCCCGACCGCAAAGCTGCTGACGCAGGCGCGCAAGAGGCATCCGCGGCCAGGCCTGCACGTCCCTCTCCGCCTCCGCCGGACGGCTCTCCCGAAGCTCCAGCGCGGCCACCAGCTCCAGGGACTCCCCCGCGGGGGCCACAGCCCACAGGGCCTGGCTGCGGCGCGCGGCCGCCAGGCTTTGCCCCAGCGGACGCTGTAGGGGATCCAGTGCGACCCGCACGCCCGCCTCCCGAAGCCGCGCCGCCAGCGCCCAGGCACGCCCGGCGTCGCCGGCCGTCACGACCCAGACGGAAGGGGCCCCGTCATCCGGTTCGTGGCTTCGCGGGCCCAGGGCCACCAGCCGGTCGATGCTGGCGGCAAACCCGGTGGCCGGCCACGGCAGGCCGAAACGGGCAAGCAGCCCGTCGTACCGCCCGCCGGTCGCCAGCGAGTGACCTGCCCCCGGAGCGTAGACCTCGAAGACGACGCCGGTGTAGTAATCCAGATCCTTCACCAGCCCGAGGTCCACCGCCACAGCCTGCTCCAGGCCGAGCGCCACCAGGTGACGCACCACGCCCGCCAGCGCCTCGAGGGCGCGGCGCCCTTCTTCCACGGGACAGCGCTGCGCCGCGCTCTCCAGCATCGGCAGGTCACCCCGTGACTCGGGAAGGGCGTCGAGGGCCCGGGCCAGGTCCGCTCCCACCCCCGCCGAAGCCACCGTCTCCCGAAACGCCACCACGTCTCGGCCCATCAGCGACTGGCGCGCCCGTTCCTGCAAGCTCCCGGGGAGGCGGGCCAGCAGGGCCTGCACGTACCCTGCGTGCCCGATCTCGACCCTCACGTCGGGAAGGCCGGCCTGCCGGCAGCTCTCGACGGCCAGCGCCACCACCTCGGCGTCCGCCAGCGCCTCCGGGCAGCCCAAAAGCTCCAGCCCCGCCTGCGTGAACTCCCGCGGGCTGTCCGGCCGGGGACGGTCGTATCGGAAGACGTTGCCCACGTAAAACAGCCGCAGGGGCAGCGGGCCATCCCGCAGCCGCCCCGCCACCAGGCGGGCCACAGCCGGCGTCCAGTCCGGCCGAAGGGCCAGCACCTGCCCTTCTCGGTCCACAAACCGGTAAAGCCGGCGCTGGGAGACGGTTCCCCCGCCCAGGCGCACCACCTCGTCCAGCTCGAAGCTGGGGGTGATCACCTCCTGATAGCCCCATAGGGCGAACAGGCGCCGCAGTCGCTGTTCCAGGCGGCGCCGCTCCTGGGCCCGGGGGGGCAGGTGGTCGTAGGTGCCAAGAGGCGGTTCCAGCGGCAGCTCGACCCAATCCGATCCCCCTGCCCCGCCCCCGTACGGCCGATGCCTGGCCCTGATGCTCATCGCCTCAACCCCGTCCGTACCTCGTCTACGTCCCGCAGCCCGTCCGCCGGCGGGGACGGGCGCACCCAGACCGCCAGCCCGTAACGATTGGGCCGGCCAAAACCCGGGGGCGCCTGCGGGATGCCGCCGGCGGCGCACAAACCGCCTGTGGCGCCCCGCGGCTCTGCCGGCTCCAGTTCCACCACCAGCTGCTGGTGGCCCGCCACGGCGGGAATCCAGGGCAGCTCGACGGACGTCGCGCTCAGGGGGCGCAAGAGCATGGCGACGGCTCCGCCAGCTGCGCCCGCAGATGCCCATCGAACCCAAAGGCAGGTGGCGTGGCTTCGCCCGTTGACCACCGTCGCCAGCACCGCGGCCACCTCGCCCCGGACCGCGGGGAGCCGGCGCAACCGGAAGTCGGTCAGCCAGACCTGGCTGGGGTGCTCCAGCCAGATGGGGCTGGAGAGCAGCCTGTCGCCGTCGGTCTGGCGGGCGCGCACGTAGTAGTACGCCCGGCCCCAGGGCACACTCACGTTCAGCTCCACCCGGGGGCGAAGCGCCCCTCTGAGCTCCATCCGCTGGACGACCTCTCCCTGCGGGCCCACCAGCTCCAGCTCGTCAAACCGGTCCTGCGGATCCGGGTCCCACAACTCCACGTCGAAACGCACCACGGAGGGCGCGGGAAGGCGGGCCCCCATCCAGGCCGTTCCCGCCCGAAACACCAGCCGCGCGTCCGGATCCTCGGTAGCGTAGGTGCGGCGAGCCCGGATGGCCTGCACCAGGGACTCCTCGTCCAGCGCCGCGGCCCAGACGGCCGTGCGGCTTGGGGTGGCCGTCCCCCACCGCGCTCGGTGGACGTCCGAGTTGGCCGCGGCCCCCACATGCCAGCCCCGGTCGAGCGCCATCTGGTAACTGGCCTCGTAGCGAAGGTTGCCGGGAAACGGGCCGCTGCCCACCTCCAGCAGGGCCAAAGATGGGTCGGCCCGAGGCTCGTAGCGGAAGAGGTCCCAGTTTTGCTGGATGTCCAGGCCCGGATGGTTGAACTGGGCAAACAGCACCGGATGCTCGCTCAGCCAGGCGTACAGGTGCGGGTATTCGGGGATGCGCTTGCGGTCGGGCAGGGCCTCCCGGGCGAAGACGTTGACGTGCCCCTGGCTGGGATGGGTCCACTCGCCCCCGGGCAGGGCCACGAAGACTCCGGGCCGGGTGGCCCGCCGGGCCTGTTCGAAGAGGTCCGCCAGATGCTCCGGGTGCTCGTTGAGCCGGTACGCGTGGTCCGAAAGCCCCAAGAAGTCCAGCCTGCCGACCAGCCGCGCGTATCCGTAGGCGTCCTTGGGCGTGAGCTCCCCGTCCGAGTAG
>CAYQLT010000054.1:5753-17176 GCA_964418425.1 uncultured Clostridia bacterium | reverse complement strand
CGCTTCTGGCCGCGGTGGTGGTGATGCGCTCCTGGACCCATGCCAGCGTTCAGGCGTTCGTGCCCCTTCTGCTCACGGAGAGCGGTGTGCCCACGGCCCGGGCCCAGGCCATGCTGGCCGTCTTTTTGCTGGCGGGGCCCGTGGGTACCCTGATCGGCGGGCCGCTGGCCGACGCCATCGGGCGCAAGCCGGTCATGGTTGGGTCGATGGCGTTGACCGTGCCGCTCATGTGGTTGGTGGCTCACTGCAGTGGGCCTTTGCTCCCCGCCGTGCTTGCGGCATCGGGACTTGTCCTCATCAGCACCTTCTCCGTCTCCATCGTGCTGGCGCAGGAGCTTTTGCCCAACCGCATCGGAACGGCCTCGGGCATCGTGCTGGGGGCCTCCGTCGGCACCGGCGGCATCGGGGTTGCGCTGCTGGGTTGGCTGGCCGACGCCTGGGGCCTGCGGGCGGCTATGTCTACCCTGGCCCTGATGCCGCTGGCAGGGCTGCTGCTGGCGGCTTTCCTTCCGGCCGAGCGGCAGCGCCCGTTGCCGCACCAGGCGTCGGCGCCGGCACGCTGAGGCTCGCCGGGCGGCGGCGGACGGCTTGGGCCCCGCCGGCGCATCAAACGGATGAGAGGGCAGGGGGCGTCAGGCCGCCCTGTCGAAATCCACCGGGCGGGACCTGCAGGGTACACTTGGATGCCATGGGACGGGGGAAAGAGGCTTGATGGATTTGTCCGCAAAGCGAGTGGCGGTGCTGGTGGAGGAACTTTACCAGGAGCTGGAGCTCTGGTATCCGGTGCTGCGCCTTCGGGAGGCGGGCGCTGAGGTGACGGTGGTAGGGCCGAAGGGCGGCGAGACGTACCGCAGCAAGGCCGGCTACCCCGTCCGGGCCGACCGGGGCATCGACGAGGTTCACCCCGATGCTTACGACGCCGTGGTGATCCCGGGAGGATACGCCCCCGACCTGATGCGGCGCCACGAGGCGATGGTGCGGTTCGTGCGGGAGATGGCCGAGAAGGGGAAGGTGGTGGCGGCCATCTGCCATGCGGGCTGGATGCTGGCGTCGGCGGGGGTGGTGTCCGGTCGCCGGGTGACCAGCTTCTTCTCCATCCGCGACGACCTGCGCCACGCCGGGGCCGAGTGGGTCGACCAGGAAGTGGTGGTGGACGGAAACCTCATCACCTCCCGCAAACCCGACGACCTCCCCGCCTTTTGCCGGGCGATCATCCGGGCCCTGGCGTAGATGCCGGGGCCCCAAGCCAGCGCTTGAGCAGGTCGACGAGTTTACCAGGCACTTCGTAGTACAGACGGTGGCCTGCTCCTTCGATCACCTCCAGCTGCGCGTGGCCGATGAGAAAAGCCAGCTCCCGGCTGAAGCGGGGCGGAACCAGACGGTCTTCCGACCCCACCGCCACCAGCGTGGGCGCCCGGATGTCCCGTACGCGCGCACCCGCCCGGTGGCCGAGACAGGCCTCCAGTTGGGCCAGGTACGCGCGCCGCCCCTGCCGCCGGGCCATCCGATAGACCTGCTCCACCAGGTCGCGGTGGCGCCGGGCATCGTCGTCGCAAGAGACAGCGGTGGACAACCACAGCTGGAACTCCACGAAGTCCCTCAACGGCAGGTGCTGGCGCAGCCTGCGCAGGTTCACGAACAGTCCCGTCAACCACGGGTCCGGTTCGCACCACGTGGACAGAAGGGCCAGCCTGGCGATCCGATCCGGGTAGGCCAGGGCGAGTTCCTGCGCGATAGCGCCGCCCATGGAGTGCCCCACCACGCAAACCTCCGTGAGCCCCATCCGCTCCACCAGGGCGGCCACGTCGGCGGCCATGGCCGCCGTGGAGTAGGGCCCCTCCGGTTTGGGTGACAAGCCGGCCCCCCGGTTGTCCACCAGGATGCAGCGGAAATCGGACGCCAGATCCCGGGCGATCCCCGCCCAAACGGCCCCGCTGCTTCCCAGCCCCGGTATGAACACCACCGGCTTGCCCCGGCCCACCGCCTGGAAGTGCAGCTGGACCGGTCCGCCGTCCCGCTCGCCCGCCACCGGCCTACACCGCCAGGTACCGGGCCAAGGTCTGCGGCCGGCGGGTCATCTCCGAAACGGGCCCTTCCAGGCGCACCGATCCCTTCTCCATCACGTACGCGTAATCGGCCACGGAGAATGCGAAGCGGACGTTTTGTTCAGCCAGCAGGATCGCCACCCCCAGCTCCCGGTTCAGGCGGCGCAGGAGCTGTGAAAGCTCGTGCACCAGGATGGGCGCCAGGCCCTTGGTTGGTTCGTCGAGGAGCAACACCGAGGGGTTGCCCATCAAGGCCCGGGCGATGGCCAAAAGCTGCTGCTCCCCCCCTGAAAGGTGACGCCCCCGGCGGTGGCGCAGATCTCGCAGCAACGGGAAGTAATCGTAGACGGTCGAAAGATTGACGTATTCGCGCCCGTTGGGGGGCACCCGAGCTGCGACCTCCAGGTTCCCCTGCACCGTCAGTCCGGGGAAGATGCGACGGTCCTCGTGAACGTACCCGATGCCCAGCGCGGCCACCTCGTAAGGAGGCCTTCCCACCACGTTTCGGCCGCGCCAGCGAACCTCGCCCGAGCGCACCTCCACAAAGCCCATGATGCTTCGAATGGTGGTGCTCTTCCCGACGCCGTTGCGGCCGAGAAGGCAAACCGAGCCGCCCTCCGGCAGTGTCATGGAGACACCCATGAGCACGTGGCTCGTCCCGTAATAGCTGTGGACGTCGACCAGCTCAAGCATCCGCTTCACTCCCGAGGTACGCCTGGCGCACGCGCTCGTCCTGCCGGATCGCTTCCGGGGTACCTTCGGCGATGACACATCCCTGGTGCATCACCGTGACCCGGCGGGCCATGGAGAAGACCACCTGCATGTCATGCTCCGTGAAGACGACGGTCACGCCCTCCCGCTCAACCAGCCCGGCCAGAAGGGCCATGGTGCGGGCGGCCTCCGAGGCCACCATGCCGGCCGTGGGCTCGTCGAGCAAGAGCAGCCGGGGGCGCCCGGCCAGCACCAGCGCGATCTCCAGGTGGCGCTGCTCCCCGTGGGAGAGCGCAGAAGCGGGCATGGAAGCCTTTGCGCCCAGCCCGACCCTTTCCAGGATGTCCATCGCCTCGTCGACGACGGGCTGCCGCAACGCCCACCGGCTCCAGAAATCCCATCGAGCGGAGCGCGCCAGCAAAGCGGCGGCCACATTCTCGAGTACCGTCAGGCCTCGAAAGATGTTGGTGATCTGAAATGACCGCCCGATCCCCAGAAGCCAGGCCCGCACCGGGTTCAGCCGGCCAACCGGCCTGCCGTCCAGGAAGATGGCGCCCGAATCGGGACCGTAGCGCCCCGACAGCACATGCAAAAGGGTGGTCTTCCCGGCTCCGTTGGGCCCAATGATGGCCCGGATCTCGCCCCGCTCCACGCTCAGGGAGACCCCGTTGACCGCCCGGACCCCGCCAAAGTGCTTGTGGACGTTGACAACCTCAAGAAAGGCCATCGCCGCGGACCTCCTGGCCCCGCCGGATGAGCCTGGCCACGCTCTTCCATTGCCATCGTCCCTGAAGCGCCTCAAGGCGCCCGGCGATGCCCCCCGGCATGAACAGGACAAGCCCAATGAGCATGAGCCCCATCACCAGCGGCTGATAGGTGGTAAGCCCGGTGACGATCAGGTCCAGCGCCCGGTAGACTACGGTGCCCACCAGCGGCCCGTAGAAGGAATGAATGCCCCCCAGAAGCGTCATCATCAGAAAGCCGCCGGAGGTGGTCCAATGAAGCAGGTTGGGAAAGATCGATTGCTGAAACAAAGCGAACAGGGAACCCGCGGCGCCCGCCACCCCCGTACTGAGCGCGTACACCGCCACCAGCTGGCTGCGAACCGGCAGGCCGATGAACTCGCACCGCTCCCGGCTTTCCCGCATCGCCTGCGCCAAAAGCCCGAACGGGGAACGGGTGATGCGGGCCATCGCGCCCACCAGGCCGGCCCACACCACAATGGTGAAGAGGAGAAAGCGGCGCGGGTCGGAGAGGTCCAGCTGCACCACGCCCAGGTCCAGGGGTGGCCTCGGGATGCCCACCAGCCCGTTGTCGCCCCCCGTAAGGCCGTACCACTTGAAGACCACGGTATGGGCAATCTGGCCGAAGGCGAGGGTCAGCATGGCGAAATACACCTCTTGCCGGTGGAGGGTCACCAGCCCCACCAGCGCGCCCGCCACGAAGCCTGACAGCGCGCCGGCCAGCGCGGCCGGCAAGAGAGGCCAGCCGGCCAGCTTGAGCAAGAGCCCGCAGGTGTACGCGCCGAGGCCGAAGTAGGCGGCGTGGCCGAAACTCACCAGGCCCGTGTAACCCAGCAGGAGATTGAGGCTGAGGGCGACGATGGACAGGATCAGGATCTCCGCCAGGGCCAGAACGTAAAACTGCGGAAGCCACACCGACCCCAGCGCCAGCAGGGCCAGCGCCACCACCCACCCCAGGACGCCCGGCCGTGCCGGAGCGCGCTCGCGCATCCTACTTCACCTGCCCCAAGAGCCCTCTCGGGCGCACCATCAGCACCAGGGCCATGAGGGCGAAAGGCAGCACGATCTCGTAGCGCGGGAGCAGCAGGGTGGCGAAGGCCCGAAGCTGCCCGATGATCAGCGAGCCGACCAGCGCCCCCCAGATGTTACCCAACCCGCCCAGCACCACCACCACGAACGATTCGATGGCCACCTCGACGCCCATGCCGGGGTAAAGGGATCGGATGGGAGCGGCCAGCGCGCCGGCCAGAGCCGCCAGCCAGCAGCCGGCGCCGAAGACCCCCGTGTAGACTCGGCGGGCGTTGATGCCAAGCGCCATCACCATCTCCCGGTCCATGGATGCGGCCTGCACGATTCGCCCGTAGCGGGTGCCCACCAGGGCCAGCCACATTGCCAGGCCCACCAGCGGCCCGATGCCCAGAAGCAGCAGGTAGTAACGGGGCAGCGGCCGGTCCATCAGCCACACGGCGCCCCGAAAGGCCTCGGGCACCGAGGCGGAGACGTATCCCGTGCCCCAGCCCAGCTTGGCCAGGTCTTCGAAGACCAGTAGCAGAGCAAAGGTGAGCAACAACTGGTACAGGCTGTGACGCCCGTACACCCGCCGCAACAGCACGGCCTCCAGCAGGGCCCCCGCCGCCGCCACCGCCAACGGAGCCACCACCAGGCTCACCCAGTACCCCGCGCCCGGGCCGACCGACCGGGCCACCGTGTAGGCCACGTATGCGCCCATCATGAAGAAGGACCCGTGGGCAAAGTTGATCACATCCATGACCCCGAAGATCAAGCTCAGTCCGCTGGCAATGAGAAACAGGATCATGGACATCATCAGCCCGCTGAACGCCTGAACGCCGGCGCACGAAAGGCTGCTGATGCAGCTCATGAACGCGTCCGCGCCTGACAAGCCTGCTCCGCTCCTTCAAACCCGCACCCGCAGGGTGCAGGTCACCCCGCTTTGACCCCTTTCGAACCCGGGATCGTCCCGGTCCGCGCAGCCGGCCGGCCCGGGTCTGCGGGCCCGGGCCGGCCGGGCCAGGAGGGCTCAGCGACGCTGGCGCCGGGCCAGAACCTCTTCGACCGACGGTGTCACCAAGTCGCCCGCCACCGAGACGAAGTCCGTCACCACGGGGAAGGGATAATCGGGCAGCCGCTTGACGGTTCCCCAGGCGAAGTCGGCGATGAGCTGGTGGTCCTCCCGGCGCAGCCGGGCCACCCCTCGGGACGTCTGGGTCGAAATCCCCTCCAGGGCCACGCGCACCTTCTCCGTATCCACGTCGTTGGCCGCGCGGATGGCGGCCGCGAGGAAGAGCACCCCGTCATAGGACTGTGCGGTGGACGGAGACGGATACTCCCCGTAACGGTTGCGGTAGGCCTCCACGAACCGGCGGGTGTCCGGCGTGTCCGGCCAGTTGAAGTAGTAGCGGCCTGCTCCGTAAATCCCCGCCGGCATGACGTCGGCGAGCGCTTTCAGGATGCTTACCTCGGCGATGGTGGGAAAGAGAAAACGAATCCGATCGAAGATGCCGAAAGCGACACCCTGCCGCACGAAGGCCACCAGGTCGCCGCCCCACAAGAGGTTGTACACCGCCTCCGGGCGGGTGACCAACAGGGTGTTGATGTGACTGGTGTAGTCCCCCTCGTAAAGCTTGGGCCAGCTTTCGGAGACCACCACAACCTCCGGCTTGAGCCGGCGCAGCTCGTTGATGAAGATGGTCCAGCCGTTGTGTCCGTATTCGTAATCGGGAGCGACGACCGCCCAGCGCCGGTACGGAAGGGTTGACGCAAATCGGGCACCCGCCCGGTCCTGCTGGGAGTTCATCATGCCGGAACGGAAGACATACGGATTGAAGTTCTCCACCGTGATGGCGTCCGCGGAGGCCACGGTAACCATGAAGATCACCCGCTGCTGGCCGGCGAATTCGGAGACCGCCAGCGCCGCAGCGCTGTTGACCGTGCCCAGCAAAAACCCCACCCGATCCTGCAACACCAGCCGCCTGGCCTCCCGAACGGCGTCCTCGGGAACCCCCTTCGTGTCCCGCGCGATAAGCTGCAACGGCCGCCCCAGAACGCCCCCGGCGGCGTTGACCTGCTCCACCGCCAGCTGCGCTCCCTCCAGGCCCGTGCGGCCCAGCTCCGCCGCCGGGCCCGACAGCGGAAACAGGGCTCCGATGCGGATGGGCTCGGCCCCCAGGACCGGCAGGCTCCAGGCCGCCACCCATGCCGCGACCCCCATCAGCCACCCTAGCGCTCGGCGCATCTGCAACCCCCCAGTATCCATCTCTTTCGGATCTCACCGTTCGAACCTCCGTGAGGCCCCCGAGCAGGCGGCCTCAAGCGCCCTCGATTACAACCCCAAACCGGCTCTCACCCCCACACGGGCCGGTACCTCAACCGGAACCGGTGACCAGGGCACCGGCCCGGCCTGCAGGTGCCGCCTCGGCGGAGACCACCGGCTCGCCGGCCGGAGGGGCCGTCGTCGCCCGGATGATGAGGGTGGGCGGAAGAACCGTCCGCAACGGCGGCATGGCCTTCCCCTCCACAAGGTCCAGCAAGGCTCGAACGGCGATCTCCGCCATCTGCTTGCGGTCCTGGGAAACGGTGGAGAGCCTGATCAGCTGGTGGGACGCCATCTCCACGTCGTCAAACCCCATCACGGATAGGTGGCCGGGAACGGGCACACGGCTTGAAACCGCGGCATCCAGAACCCCCAGCGCCATCAGGTCGTTGGCGGCCAGGATGGCGGTGGGTCTCGGCGTCCCCGTCAAAAGCCGCAAAGCCACCTGGTAGGCCATCGCGCTCCGGTACATGCCGGCGCACACCCACTGCGGGCGCAAAGGAATGCCTTCGTCCTGAAGCGCATTCAGGAATCCTCGCTTGCGCTCGGACGCGGTGGAGAAAGCCTCCGGGCCGCCCAAAAACGCGATGTCCCGGTGTCCCAGGCTGATCAGGTAACGGGTGGCCTCGTACGCAGCCTTGACATTGTCGATGACCACGTAGTTGCCCACGTCCGGCCCCAGGTAGCGGTTGTACATGACCACCGGAAAGCCGGAGTCGATCAGCTTCCGCACCGACTCATCGCCCGTTCGGACCGACCCAAACAGGATGCCGTCCACCTGGCGGCTCAACAAGACCTGCAGGTACTCCTGCTCCAGCCTCGGGTCGTTGTCGGTGTTGCACAGGATGACGGAATAGCCCAGATCCTGCGCGGTTGCGGCCACCACCTTGGCCGTCTCGGCATAGAACGGGTTGGTGATGTCGGCGATGATGAGCCCCAGGGTTCGGCTCTTGCGGGCCACGAGGGTGCGGGCCGCTTCGTTGGGGAGATAGCCCAGCCGGGAAACCGCATGCAACACCCGCTGCCGGGTCGCCTCCGACACTCCGGAGCGGCGGTTGAGCACCCTCGAGACAGTGGCCTGTGACACCCCCGCGGCCCGGGCCACGTCCCGGGCGGTGATTCGAGCAGAGCCCCCGGACGGCGCCGGCCCCTCCCCCCACGCCGGGCCTTCCGTGCCTGCGACCACGTCAGCTCCCTCCCCGGTCGGGCTGGCCGTACTTATCCGCCCGCATCCTGGCCGTGATCTCGTGGGCGAGCATCCCCTCGGCCCGGGCAATGCGCCCGGCCACGCCTGCGATCTGCACGCTCGCCCGGGGCGTGAGCCTCTGGTACGTCACCGTCTTGAGGAACTTCCCCACCCACAGCCCCCCGGTGTAACGTGCAGCCCGGCCCGTCGGCAGAATGTGGTTGGTGCCCAGGGCCTTGTCGGAGTAAACCACGGTGGCGGGCTCCCCCAGAAAGAGGGTGCCGTAGTTGCGCAGCCGCTGCAGGTACCAGTCCGGGTTACGGGTCTGGACCTCCAGGTGTTCGGGGGCGAACTCGTCGGCGAGCGCTGCCGCCTCCTCGTCGCTGTCCACCACCACGACCGCGCCGTTTCGCCGCCATGCCTCCCCTGCCACCTCGGCCGTGGGAAGCGTCCGGAGCTGCCGCTCCACCTCCTCGAGAACCCGCCGCGCAAGCCTCTCGCTGATCATGATGCCGATGCTGGGCGAGTTGACATCGTGCTCCGCCTGGCCCAGCAGGTCGGCAGCGACCACGGCCGGGTCGGCCGTTTCGTCCGCGATGACCAGGATCTCCGTCGGGCCGGCGAGCAGGTCCACCCCCACCGTGCCAAACAGTTGCCGCTTGGCTTCCGCCACGTAGCGGTTTCCCGCGCCCACGATCATGTCAACCGGCGCCATGATGTCCGCCCCGTAGGCCATGGCGCCCAGGGCCTGGACGCCCCCGATGCAGTAGATCTCGTCGGCCCCCGAGGTGTGGATGGCGTACAGCGTGGCCGGATAGATGCCCCGGCCCTGATTGGGCGGGCTGCAGGCCACCACCCTGGACACACCCGCCACTTTGGCCGTGACGATGGCCATGTAGGCCGAAGCGATGAGCGGGTAGCGGCCTCCGGGCACGTAGGCGCCCGCGGAGGCGACCGGGATCCACCGCTGGCCCAGCGTGACGCCCGGAAGCGTTTCCACCTCCAGGTCCTGCAGCGCGTCCCTCTGGTAACGGGCAAAGCGTCGGACCTGCTCCTGAGCGAAACGGATGTCTTCCTTCAGGGTCTCCGGAAGAGCCTGCTCGGCTCGCCGGATCGCATCCTCGCCCACGCGGAAGTCGGGCGGGTTCCAACCGTCCAGCTGGGAGGAGAACGCACGAACCGCCGACTCGCCCTCGGTTCGGATGCGCTCCAGCATGCTTTCGACTGTGCGGCGAACCTCCCCCACGTCGCCCGCCTGCACGGGCTCCGGACGCTTCAGGTACTTCATGACGCCGCGACCCCGGCCAGGGTCCGACCCTCCTTCGTTCTGGTGTGGTTCGTATGCGCTTGCGCAACGAGACCCGAGCACCCTTCGGGATGCGCAAGCGGGCTCCTCCGCGGCAGCCAAGCGAAAACGCCGTTACAGCGCCACCCACCGCCTCCCACCACGGACGGGCGTAAGAGCCCCCCACATGCCCGCCGCACGCCGCCCCGGGATCTGCCGTGTATGCGTATACGTCACCCTTGCCCGCGATCCTGCCTGCCGGAAGCCCATCGGTTTCAGGCGGCGGCCGCAACCGCAACGCAGCCCCGCTCGGTCCGAGACGCCCTCAGGGCCGGGGCGTGCGTTTCAGCGGACCCGCGGATCGAGGTGCTGGCGGAGGGCGTCGCCCAGCAGGTTGAGGGCGGTGACCGTCACGAACAGGGCCAGGCCGGGGGCGGTGGGGTACCACCACTGATCCAGCAGGTAGGGACGGCCGGCGTTGACCAAAGCACCCCATTCCGGGGTGGGCGGCTGGGCACCGAGCCCCAAAAACGAAAGCGACGCCACGGCCAGCGTGCTTTCGCCCAGGCCCAGGGTGGCGTACACCAGCAGCACCGGCAATGCGTTGGGGAACAGGTGGCGAAGCAGGATTTGCCCGTCCCCCACCCCCACCGCCCGCGCCGCCAGCACGAACTCCCGCTCCTTCAGCCGCAGCGCCTCGCCGCGCATCAGCCGCACGTAGCGGGGCAGCTGCACGGCGGCAACCGCCAGCATCGCGTTTCGCAGGCTGGGGCCCAGCACGGCTGCCAGGGCCATGGCCAGCACCAGGGCCGGGAAGGTGAGCGCCACGTCCACCATCCGCATCCCCAGGCTATCCCACGAACCCCCGCGGTAGCCCAGCCACAACCCGGCCAGGCTTCCCAGGCCGGCGGCGGTCAAGACCACCCCGAAGGCCACCTGCAGCGTCACTCGCCCCCCGTGCAGCACCCGGCTCAGGAGATCCCGCCCCAGCTCGTCGGTGCCCAACAGGTGCTGAGGTCCCGGCGGGGCAAGGCGGGGTCCGGCGCCCACGGCCGCCGGATGGTACGGCGAAAGCCACGGCCCGACGACCACCGCCACCAGGACGACCGCCAACACAACCCCGCCCAGCGCGGCCCCCGGTGTCCGAAGCAGCCGTCGCATCGCCCCCCGTGACCACCGCGGCGGCGGCTGCCCCGCCACGGCGCCGTCCGCCATCCGGCCGGAAACAGCGGCCGCTCCCGACCCCGAAGCCTGCGAGGTGCTCACCTCGCCCTCACCTGCCGCCGTCACCCGTACCGGATCCGGGGGTCGAGGAACCCGTAGGCCATGTCCACCGCCAGGTTGATCACCGCAAAGCCGGCCCCCACCACCAGCGTGAACCCCAGGATGGCCGGGTAATCCAGGTTGGCGATGGAGTCGACCGCGTACTTGCCCATCCCCGGCCACCCGAAAATTGTCTCGGTGAGCACAGCTCCACCCAAAAGTTCGCCAAAGGTGAGCCCCACCACCGTCACAGCCGGGATGAGGGCGTTTTTGAGCGCATGGCGGTAGATCACCCGCCGCTCCGGAAGCCCCTTCGCCCGGGCCGTCCGCAGGTAATCCTCCCTTAGCACCTCCAGCATGCCGGCCCGAACCATGCGAGCCACCAACGCCAGCTGCACGTACCCCAGGGTGACGGCCGGCAGGACCAGGTGCTTGAGAGCCACCGGCACCGCCCACCACTGTCCGGCCAGGACGGCGTCGGCCACGTAAAGCCCGGTTGGGCCTGCGGGCGGGTCGTAAAACGCATCGAACCGGCCCTGCGCGGGCAGCCAGCCCAGCTTGCGGTAAAAGACCAGGATGAGCAAGAGCCCCCACCAGAAGACGGGCGTCGAGATGCCGGCCACGGCCAGGGTCCTCGTCAGGGTATCCCACCGGCCGCCCCGCACCGCCGCCGTCACCCCCAGCACCACTCCCACCCCCACCGCGAAGGCCACGGCGGCGAGGGTGAGTTCCAGGGTGGCGGGAAAACGCTCCCTTAGGTCCTGGGCCACCGGCCGCTGGGTTCGCAGGCTCCGCCCGAGGTTACCCCGGGCAAGCCCCCGCAGGTAGTAAAGGTAGCGAACCGGCAGCGGCCGGTCGA
>CAYQLT010000054.1:2781-5653 GCA_964418425.1 uncultured Clostridia bacterium | reverse complement strand
CCCCGGGCAAGCCCCCGCAGGTAGTAAAGGTAGCGAACCGGCAGCGGCCGGTCGAGCCCCATCTCCCGCCGCACGCGCTCCAGCGTCTGGGGGCTGGCCCGCTGTCCCACCGCCAAAAGGGCAGGGTCACCCGGAACGGCCGCCGTGACGGCGAAGGTAACCAGCGTCACCCCTACAAGGGCGGGAATTGCCGCCGCCAGCCGCCGCAGCGCATACACCCACATGCCCGTGCTGCCCTGCCACCTCGGCGGTGAAGATGCCCGCGCATGCTGCCAGGCGGGCTAACGCTTGAACATATCCGGGAAGTTGTACATGTCCACCAGCATGGGATTGAAAACGTATCCCTGCACCCGGTCCCGCATCGGGTACTGCAGCGTCTTCTGGTAGAGGTAGATGTACGGCGCCTCCTCGATCACGATGGCCTGGGCCTCCCGGTACAGCCGCAGGCGCTCCGCCTGGTCGGTGACCACCGCCGCCCGGCGCACCAGTTCGTCCACCCGGGGATTGGCGTAAAAGGCCCGGTTGCCGGCCAGCCCCCAGTTGTTGGAGTCAAACCAGAAGTTCATGAACATGTACGGGTCGGCGAAATCCGGGCTCCAGACCCCCAGGGCCAGGTCGAAGTCGCCTTCCTGGTACTTCTGGCGCAGCGTGGCCCAGGCGTACTGCTCCAGCTTCACCCGCACCCCGACGGCGGCGAAGTTGGCCTGCAGGTACTGCGCCAGCGCCGGCCACCAGGCAAAGCGGTCGGCGAAGAGCAGCCGAAGCTCCCGCCCGTCGTACCCGGCCTCCTGCAGCAACCGCCGCGCCCGATCCGGGTCGTAGCGGTACTGGAACGCCTGCGGATCGTGGCCCACCATGCCCTGGGGAATGGGGCCCCGCATCTGCAACCCGAGGCCGCGCTCCACCGTGTCGATGACGCCCTTGTAGTCGACGGCGTACGAAAGCGCCTGGCGCAGCCGCACGTCGGTGATGCGGCGGTTGTTGATGTACACGTATTGCACAAACGGGGAGGCGTGTTGCTCCACCCGGATCCCGGGCAGGTCCCGGATCAGGGCGATCTGGTCGGCGGTCAGGTTCTCGGCGACGTCCACCTCACCCCGTTCCAGCAGCAGGCGCTGGGTGTTGGACTCCGGCACGATGCGGATGAGCACGCGAGAAAGCCGTGGCCGGCCGCCCCAATACTCACGGTTGGCCTCCAGCACGATGCGTTCGCCTTTGCGCCATTCCCTGAGAGTAAACGGCCCTGAGCCGGCTGTGTTCACAGCCAGGTAGTTGCGCGCCCAGGGATCGTCTGCGGTAGCGTTTTGCCGAACCACGCGGGGGTTGACAATGCTCGCCCCGGGGTGCGCCAGCGTGGAAAGGAAAGCGCCAAACGGCTCGGAGAGGATGAAGCGGACCGTGTACGGGCCCACCGCCTCCACCCGCTCCAAAGTCGGGAACATCTCGCTGGGCCCGGCTCCGATCCCCTTCAGCCGCTCGAAAGTAAACCGAACCGCCTCCGCGTCCAGGGGGGTACCGTCCGCGAACCGTACGCCATCGCGCAGTTCGAAGGTGTACGTCCTGCCGTCCGGCGAGACGGAGAACGACCGGGCCAGCTTCGGCTCGACCTCGGTGCTCGCGCCCTTGTACGCCATCAGGCGGTCATACGCGTGGTACAACACCATCCAGGCGTGGTTGTCCATCTCCCACGCAGGATCCACCGTCTGCGGATCCGTCGAGGTGGCCAGCACCAGGACGTCCGGCGGCGGTTGCTGCGCCAGCGACACCGACGCTGCTAAGGCCACCAAGCTCGCCACGGCCACAAGACCCACAAACCACGACCAGCCCTGCCGCATCGAGAAACCCCCTTGCCAGCCAGTTGAGTACGCCGGGGCCCGAAAGCAAGCCAGCCCTCTGGCGGCCCACCTGTTCGTGCGCCGCCCGCCGCCTTCCTCCTGCGTCCTTTCGACCCCCGAGGCCCGCCAGAGGCCCACCGCTGCCTTCCCCCTCTGGGGAGAGCTGCAAACGCCGGGAGCACCGCCGGGGCCGCAGCGGCAGAAGCGCTGTGGGTGCGCCCTCGACCGGCGCAGGCGCACGATAGCTCACGGCAGGCACGGCCCGGGGCTTCAGCCGGAGGACGCCTCACCCGCTGGGGGCCGCTGCGGCGGCGATGGTAGCGCGGGCAGGCCACGGGAGGTGTAATACCCCCGTACGGCGTCCGCAACCTTCAAAAACGTTTTCACCAAGGCCGGGTCGAACTGCCGCCCTTGCTGCTCTTCGATGTAGGCGACCGCCCTCTCCCAGGGCCATGGCTCTTTGTAGGCGCGGCGGCTCAGCAACGCGTCGAGCACGTCCACCACCGCCACGATGCGAGCAGCGAGCGGAATCGCCTCACCCGCCAGGCCGTCCGGGTAGCCCGTGCCGTCCCAGCGCTCGTGGTGCCATCGCGCGATCTCGGCCGCCCGGGCGATCCAGGACTCCAGGCCCGGGATCTCCAGGTGCCGGCGGATAAGCTCCTCCCCAATGACCGTGTGGCGCTCCATCAGCCTGCGTTCTTCCGGGGTCAGGGGGGCCGGCTTGAATAGGATGCCTTCGGGCAGGGCCACCTTGCCAAGGTCGTGCAGCATGCTCAGCAGCGCAACCCCCTCCCGCTCCTGGGGGCTCCAGGCGCAGCACGCTTCGTGGCTTCCCACCAGCCACCGCACCACGTGCTGCATCCGCTCGAGGTGGCCCTCGATGTCCGGGTCCCGAACCTCAGCCATGCGGGCAACGGCCCGGATGAGGCGAGTAAAAACGGTAACCCCCATCTCATGCTCTCGCACCCGGCCGGCTTCCACGGGGCTACCTACCTCGTGGCCGACGACCTGCTGGACGAGCTCGGTCGCATCGTGCA
>CAYQLT010000054.1:0-2681 GCA_964418425.1 uncultured Clostridia bacterium | reverse complement strand
CCCAATGGGGCCGGCAAGACCACGACCATCAAGATGATCGTCGGCATCCTGCGGCCCGACCGGGGCTCCATCACCGTGGACGGACTTGTGGCCGTGCCCTCCACGCCCGAGGTGCGCCGCCGCATCGGCTACGTTCCCGACACGCCGGAGCTCTGGCCCCGCCTGCGCGGCTACGAGTACCTCGGTTTTCTCGCCGATGTCTACGGCATCCCTCCGGCCGAACGCTTCGCTCGCGCCTGGCCCCTCGTCGAGGCCCTGGATCTGGCCGCCGCCATCGAGGACCTCATCGCCACCTACTCCCACGGCATGCGCCAGAAGCTGGCTCTGGTGGGAGCGCTGATGGTTCGCCCGGCGCTGTTGGTGTTGGATGAGCCGCTGGTGGGGCTTGACCCCCGTTCCGCGTACGTCATGAAGGAACTTCTGCGCGAGCACGCCCGCCAGGGGCGCAGCGTCTTTTTCTCGACCCACATCCTGGATGTGGCCGAACGGTTGTGCGACCGCGTGGGCATCATCCACCGCGGCCGGCTGGTGGCCAGCGGAACCATGGACGAGATGCGGGCGCTGCATGCCAGGGGTCATGAAACGCTGGAGCAGATCTTCCTGGAGGTGACCCAGGCTCGGCTGCCCGAGCCGGCGCCGTGAGCCAGCGGAGCGCCCCCTCCCCGCTGGAAAAGTCGACCGGCCCAACCCCGGGCCCCGGCTCCCGTCGGATGCGCCAGGGCATAGAGCGCTGTCGTCCCCCGTGGCTGGCGACGGTGCGGGTGCTCTTGGCCGGGCACCTGTCGCCCCGGTACACCCTTGCCCGCAGTGCGGGGGGAAGGCAGTCGCGGGCGCGGTCCGTGGTGCTGGGCCTGCTGCTGGTGGCGAGCGCAGGGGGGTGGGCGGTCGGGACGTTTCAGTTGGTTCGGGCGCTTCATGTAGGCCTGGTCCTGGCCGGGCAGCCGCTGGGTGTGCCGTTGATGGCGGTTGTGGGCGGGCAGCTTCTGGTGCTGGTGTTTGGCACGGCTTTCGTGATGAGCAGCCTCTTTTTCGCGACCGACCTGCCCCGAATGCTCGCGCTGCCGCTTCGGCCCGTGGAGGTCGCCGGGGCGCGCCTGGCCGTGTTGTACCTGGACGTGCTCCTGGTGGCGGCCCTGGCGGTGGGGCCGGCCCTTTTGGCGTCCGGCTCCGTCGCCACCGTGGAAGCGGGCGCGGCGTTCGGCACGGGCGACCCGGTGTTCTGGCTGGCGGGGCTAGTGATCTGGCTTGCGCTCCCCGCCGTGCCGCTGGCTCTGGCCTCGATGGTGGCGGTGGCGGTCGGACGTGGGACGGCCTTGGTGCGCCATCGGGACGCGGTGTACATCGCCGGAAGCCTGGTCGGGATCGCGGTGGCGCTGGGTTACCAGTATGTCAACTTTCAGATCATGGCCCGGATCAACGAGCCCGAAGCGCTGGCCCGGATACTCCAGGCGCCCAACGCCCTCGTTCTGCAGGCGGCGGCCGTCTACCCGCCGGCGCGGTGGGCGGCCGAGGCTCTGATGGGCCCGGCCGGCGGGGTGGCCGTCGGGACGGTCGAGAGACTCGCCCGGTTGGCGGCCTTCTTGCTGTTTTCGGCGGCCGTAGCGCTCCCTGCGCTGGCCCTGGCGGCGCGATGGTACCTGTTGGGTGTGCAAGCGGGTCTGGAGGAGCCCACCCGGCGGCGGGTGGCTTTGCCAGGGGCCGCCGGGGCGTGGGAAGTCAGGCAGGCGGCCAGCCGCCTGCTGGCCGGTCCGGCCCGATCCCGGGTGGCGGCTCTGGCGCTGCGGGAGTGGCGGGTGCTGTGGCGCACACCCCCCTTCATGCTGCCGGCCGTCACCAACGTCCTCGTGCCGCCCCTGGTGCTGGTGATGGTAGGCTGGTTTTCCCCAATGCGGGGGGCGCTGGCCGAACTGTCCGGCCGCTTCGAGCCGGCCCGGGTCGCCGCGGCCATCGGGGCGGTAAGCGTCTTCATGGCCGGGTCCAGCCAGATCGCCGCCACATCGGTCTCCCGGGAGGGGCGAGGGTTTTCTCAAACGGCGGCATTACCCATCTCCCCAGCCGGACATGTGGCCGCCCGGCTGCTGTTCGCCACGCCCTTCACCATGCTGACGGCGGTCCTGGTGGCGGGGTGCGCCCGGGTGGTCCTGCGGGTACCGGCGTCTGTGGCGCTGGGCGGGCTGGCCCTCGGGCTGGTCGGAAGCTGGCCGGCCCTGGCCGGGTCGCTCTGGATCGACCTTGTCCGCCCCAACACCCTTTGGGAGAACCCCCAGCAGGCCATGAAAGGCAACATCAACAGCCTGTGGAGCATGCTGCTGGCGCTGGCGGCACTTGCGGCAGCCGGCGGGCCCTGGTGGGTCCTCCAGCGTGCCGGGCTGAGCCCGGCCATGGCCCTGACGGCCGGCGCAACGATCCTGGCGGCGCTGGGTGCCGGGGCCACGTGGCTGTGCGTTCGGCAGGCTGAGCGCTTGCTGGGGGACGCCGGGGAGCTTTCCTGAACCACCCGCCTGACTCCCGGCGGTACGTGGGTGCGGCTGCCGTCTGCTTGACGGGCCGCGCTGGCGGCTCCTATAATGGCGCCGACGGCCCACCCCGAGTGCCCGGGTGGCGGAACTGGCAGACGCGCACGTTTGAGGGGCGTGTGGGGGTAAAACCCCATCCGGGTTCAAGTCCCGGCCCGGGCACCA
>CAYQLT010000053.1:14967-17868 GCA_964418425.1 uncultured Clostridia bacterium | reverse complement strand
AGGTAGTGGGTCATGAGCAGGGGCACCAGGTCGCTATCCCGGGCCACCCCCAGGGTGTCGCTGAACACCCGCCCGCCCATCCCCTGGATGGCGGTGAAGAAGAAGAGCGCGAAGCCCACCACGAAGGTGGAGGCGAAGACCTGCTGCCAGGGGAACGGCTTGGGGTTCTTGTTGGAGAAGGCCCACATGGTGAAGGCCGGCGACGCCTGGATCCCCATGAGCGAGAACATGTAGGTGAGGATCATGGTGCCCGTCCAGATGGTCTTGCCGGTGGTGAACTCCATGACGCCGGGGATCTGCAGGTACTTCTCCGGAAGCGAGCGGATTTGCTGGCTCAAAGCCGCCCATCCGCCGGTGCCGTACAGCACGAAGGCCCCCAGCGTGATGATGCCGGCCACCAGCAAAAACGCCTGCAGGGCATCCACCCAAGCGATGCTCCGCAAGCCCCCGGCCGCCACGTAGAACACCACCACGGCCGCCAGCAGGATCGAGCCGGCCACCCGAGGGACCCCCGTGACGTGCTGAAAGAGGGCCCCTGAGGCCATCAGCTGCACTGCGGAGTAAAACGCGCTGTACAAGAACGCCACCAGCACCACAAGCCAGCGCATGGCCTCCGTGCCGTAGTAGTACGCGTACATGTCGCCGGGGGTGATGAAGCCGTAGCGTTTGCCCAAAAGCCACTGCCGCTTGGCGAAGAAGGCGCCGGTGATGGGGATGGTGAGCACGTAGAAGGAGGCGAAGGCGTACGCGAGGCCGTCCCGCCAGATCAGCCCGGGATGGCCGATGAAGGTCCAGCCGCTGAACGAGGTTGCGGTGGCGGCCAGGATGAAAATCCACATGGGCAGCTGCCGGCCCGCCAGGATGTACTGCCCGGCCGTCGTGGCCAACCGGGCGCCCCGGATGCCCCAGTAGATGCAATAGAGCCAGTAGGCGATGACGAAGGTCCACACCCAAGCTACCGGACTCACCCGTCAGTCCCTCCCCCACTCGTTTGTTTGAGTGCAGCCGCTCACAACTGAAGCCGGTCACGGGACAACTTCGCCGACGGCGACCCGGGGCCGCCGTCGTGTTCACGTGGCACGCCGTGCCTCCCGTTCGCCCCTCCCCTCCGCTTCACGTCTCCTCCCCCTCCTCGTACATCTGCTTCAGCCGGGCCACGACCGCCGGGTCGGCCAGGGTTGTGGTGTCGCCCAGGGCCCGGCCCTCGGCCACGTCCCGCAAGAGCCGCCGCATGATCTTGCCGGAGCGGGTCTTGGGGAGGTCGGCCGTGAAGAAGATCTCTTCCGGGCGTGCCAGGCCGCCGATCTTGCGAGCCACGTGCTCCCGAAGCTCGGCCGCCAGGGCCTGGCTCCCCCGATGCCCCTCCTTGAGGGTGACGAAGGCGGAAATCGCCTGCCCTTTCAGCTCATGCTGGCGTCCGATGACCGCCGCCTCGGCCACCGCTGGGTGGTCCACCAGGGCGGATTCCACCTCCCAGGTTCCGATGCGGTGGCCCGCCACGTTGATGACGTCGTCCACCCGGCCCACGATGATGAAGTAGCCGTTCTCGTCCCGCTTGGCGCCGTCGCCCGTGAAGTAGACGCCCGGGAAGCGGCTCCAGTACTGTTGCTTGAACCGCTCGGGGTCGCCCCAGATGGTGCGCAGCATGGCCGGCCACGGCTGCGTGAGCACCAGGAACCCGCCCTCGTTGGGCCCGACCGGGCGCCCGGAGCCGTCCACGATCTCGGCCTCAACGCCGGGAAAGACGGTGGTCGCCGAGCCCGGCTTGGTTCGGGTGACGCCGGGCAGAGGGGTGATCATGATCATGCCCGTTTCGGTCTGCCACCACGTGTCGACGATGGGGCAGCGCTCCCGCCCGATGTGGCGGTGGTACCAGATCCAGGCCTCGGGGTTGATGGGCTCGCCCACGGTTCCGAGAAGCCGCAGGCTGGAGAGGTCGTGGCGGGCCGGCCACTCGGGACCCCATTTCATGAAGGACCGGATTGCGGTGGGGGCGGTGTAGAACTTGGTGACCTGGTACTTCTCGACGATCTCCCAAAACCGCCCTCGGTGCGGGTAATCGGGTGCCCCCTCGTACATCAGCGTCGTGGCGCCCAGGCAGAGGGGGCCATAGACGATGTAACTGTGGCCCGTCACCCACCCGATGTCGGCCGTGCACCAGTACGTGTCGTCCTCTTTCATGTCGAAGACGTAGTGGGTGGTGCAGGCCACGCCCGTCAGGTACCCGCCCGTGGTGTGCAGCACCCCCTTGGGCTTTCCCGTCGAACCGGAGGTGTAGAGGATGTAGAGGGGGTCTTCGGAATCCATGGATTCGCACGGACAGCCGATGGCGGCCTGGCTCATGAGCTCGTGCCACCACAGATCCCGCTCCGGCCGGAAGTGGCCCTGGATGACCTCCTCCCGGCCGATGCGGCGCACGACCACCACCTTCTCCACCGACGGGCAGCCTTCCAGCGCCTCGTCCGCGTTGGCCTTGAGGGGCACCACGTGGCCGCGCCGCCACCCGCCGTCGGCGGTAATGAGCACCTTCGCCTGGCAGTCGTTGATGCGGTCTCGAAGCGACTCCGCCGAAAACCCGCCGAAGACCACGCTGTGGACGGCGCCGATGCGGGCGCACGCCAGCATCGCGATGGGCAGTTCGGGGATCATCCCCAGGTATATGGAGACCCGGTCGCCACGCCGCACGCCCAGCTGCTTGAGGACGTTGGCAAACCGGGTGACCTCCCGGTAGAGGTCCTGGTAGGTGAGCACCCGGGAATCCCCGGGCTCGCCTTCCCAGATGATCGCGGCCTTGGTGCGCCGCCACCCGGAGAGGTGCCGGTCGATGCAGTTGAAAGAGGCGTTGAGCTGGCCGTTGACGTACCAGCGAGCAAAGGGCGCATGGGACCAGTCCAGCACCTG
>CAYQLT010000053.1:10041-14867 GCA_964418425.1 uncultured Clostridia bacterium | reverse complement strand
CGGTTGAGGATCACGGCTTTGAGCACCCGGCGCATGATCTTGCCGCTGCGGGTCTTGGGCAGGGCGCGCACGAAGTTCACCTCGCCGATGACGGCCACCGGGCCCAGCTCCCGGCGCACGGTCTGGATGAGTTCGGATCGCAACGCATCCGAGGGATCGTGGCCTGCCTTCAGCACCACGAAGGCCGAGATCACCTCGCCGCGCAGTTCGTCCGGACGCCCCGTCGCACCGGCTTCCGCCACCGCGGGGTGGCGCAGGAAGGCGGTCTCCACCTCGATGGTCCCGATGCGGTGACCGGCCACCTTGATGATCTCGTCCGCCCGCCCGCTGAACCAGAAGTAGCCGTCCTCGTCCACGTACGCCGCATCCCCGGTGAAGTAGACGCCCGGGATGCGCTCCCAGTAGTCCCGCCCGTAGCGTTCCGGGTCGCCCCAGAGGGTGGCCGTCAGCCCCGGGAACGGCCGGGTCAGCACCACCACTCCCTTCTCGCCCGGCGCACTGGGGCGTCCCTCCGGCGTGCGAACCTCGGCCGAGAAACCGGGAAGGGGTATGCCGGCGGAGCCGGGCTTGATGGGCAGAAGGCCGAGGCCGTACGGATTGCCGATGACGGGGCCCCCCGTCTCCGTCTGCCACCAGTGGTCCACCACAGGTACCCGGCCCCCGAAGACCTCCTTCTGGAACCACTCCCAGGCAGGGGGGTTGAGCACCTCGCCGGCGGAGAAGACGCGCTCGACCGAACTCAGGTCGAAGCGGCGGGCCGGCTCGGCCCCGTAGCGCATGAGCAGCCGGACGGCCGTGGGGGCGGTGAAGATGCCCGTGACGCGGTTTTCCTCGATGATGCGGTAGAAGGTCTCGGGCCCGGGGTGGTCGAGCGCGCCCTCGTAGGCGACGGTGGTGCAGCCCAGCAGAAGGGGCGCGTAGACGATGTAGCTGTGCCCCACGACCCAGCCGATGTCCGAGGTGGACCACCAGACGTCGGACGGCTTGAGCCCGAAGCACCAGGCGGCGGTGCTGCAGATGCCCACCTGGTAGGCTCCGTGCGTGTGCACTGCCAGCTTCGGCTTGGCCGTGGTGCCGGAGGTGGCCAGGATGTAGGCGGGCTCGTTGGCCTCCATCACCTCGTATCCGTCGGGGTGTCCCTGCCCGCCCTCGAGGAAGGTCTCCCAGAGCTGATCCCGGCCGGGCTCAAGCCGGATGGGGGCGGAGGTCCGGCGCAGAACCACCACCCTTTGTACCGGGGAGTCGGGGTCGCCCAGAGCCTCTTGGGCGATCTCCCACAGGTTCACGGCGCGACCCTTGCGCCAGGTGGCATCGGCGGTGAGCAGCACGCGCGCCCCCGCCAGGCGGATTCGCTCCGCCAGGGCCCGGCTTCCGAAGCCCGCGAAGACCACCAGGTGGATGGCGCCGATGCGGGTGGCGGCCAGCATGGCCATGATGGCTTCGGGCATGGTGGGCATGTAGATGGCGACCGTATCCCCTCGGCCCACGCCCAGACCCCGCAGGGCAGCTGCGATGCCCTTGACGGAGTGGTGGAGCTGGGCATAGGTGTAAACCTGCCGGTCACCCCGCTCGCTCACCCACACCAACGCCCCATGCCCGCCCCTTCCGAGCGCGACGTGGCGCTCCACGGCATTGAAGCTCAGGTTGGTCAACGCTCCGGTGAACCACCGAAAGGACGGAGGCTCGGATTCAAAGACGCGATCCCACTTTCGGAACCATGCAACCGATTCCGCCGCACGGGCCCAGAAAGCCTCGGGGTCGGCCTGGGCGTCTTCTTTCCAGCGGCGAACGACGGGGTGCAGCAGCTCCACCGCACAGCCCCCCTTGGGGTTGCTCTTAGCATGCCGGGGGCCGGGTCAGCCAGGGAAATCGGGCGAGTCGCGACAAGGGCACGCCTGCCGGCTGCCCACGAGAGGCGAAAGGGGTCAAGGGCCGCCGTTCGCGCGGCGAACGGCGCGTTTTGCACGGTGAGCGGCATCCGAACCTGGGCGAACGGCGCAGGAACCGGTATCGAGATCGGCGAAGGAGACGGCAGGCGAGGACCCAGGCCAGATGCTGGTCGTGGCAGCGCTGGTTGTGCTGCTGGTCACAACCGCCGAGGTCGTCTTCTGGGTGGCCATCGCGGGCATGTCCCTGGGGCGGGTGCTCGGGCCCATGGCCCTGTTCAACGGCCTGCTGGGTGCCCTGGTGGCCTACCTCAGCGTGCGCTCGGCGGCGCTGCGGCTGCCGCAGGGGCCCGAAGCCGTGCTGGGTCTTGTGCCCGAATCGTTTGAGATGCTGCGGCAGGGCCTCAACGCGCAGACCGCCTCCAAGGCGGCCCGGATCCTCGCCGGCTTGCCGGGAGTCCTCGGGGTGGCGGTGAGCGACCTGCACCAGGTGCTGGGCGCCGCGGGCGTCCTGGCCCGGGATCACGAGCTTCGCCGGGCGGCCTTCGGAGCGGTGCGGGGTTATGGGCCATGGGCTCAGAAACGGCTTCGGCGGGCGTCGGCCCGGCGTTTTCGGGTGCGGATCGCACCCGGGGGTCCGGCGCGGGAGCTGGTGGGCGTTCCCCTCACTTGCGGCGGCGAGCCGGCAGGCTTCTTGGTGGTGGCGGCGGCGCCGGGGGAGCAGGCAGCCCGGGGGGTTCGCGCAGCCCTGGAGGCGGCGGGTCGGTTGTTTTCCATGCAGATTGAACTGGGCCAGCTGGACCGGCAGGCCCGGCTTGCCGCCGAGGCAGAACTCAAAGCGTTGCGGGCCCAGATCAACCCCCATTTCCTCTTCAACGCCCTGCACACCATTGTGGCCTATGTGAGGGAGGATCCCGAGACGGCCCGGCGGCTGCTGATCCGGCTGGCCGACCTCTTCCGGCTGGGTATGAGTGTATCGGGGCATATCATCCCCTTTGCCCAGGAATACGAGTACATTAAGAACTACCTGGCCATCGAACAGGCCCGGTTTCGGGATCGGCTGAAGGTGGTCTATGACATCGACCCCCAGGTTCTGGGCGTGGGGATCCCGGCCCTATCCGTCCAGCCCCTGGTGGAAAATGCCGTACGCCACGGGATATCGGCCAAACACGGTCCAGGGGTCATCCGCATCCGAGCCCGCCTGGACTGGGTGGTCACCCGGCTTTACGTGAGCGTGGAGGACGACGGGCCGGGCTTCGACCCGTCCCGCCTCCACGAGGCGTTGAAACCCCGGGTGGCTGCCAACGGTCAGGTGGGGCGGGCAGGCGGAGTGGCCCTGGCCAACATCAACGAGAGGCTGAAGCGGCTGTACGGGCCCGAGTTCAACTTACGGGTGGAATCCCGACCGGGGCACGGGACACGGGTTGAGCTTGCCATCCCCATGCGGTAAGGGGGCCGGAAAGCTTGTGAAGGTCCTCATCGTGGACGACGAGTGGCCGGCTCGGCGGGAGCTTCGGGGACAGCTGGAGAAGTTCAGGGGCGTTCAAGTGGTGGGCGAGGCCGCTTCGGCGCCGGAAGCCCTGGAACTCATCCAGGCGCTGCCCTACGATGTGGTCTTCCTGGATATTCAAATGCCGGGAATCAGCGGGCTGGAGCTGGCTCGGCGCCTGCAGCAGCAGCCCGGTAGACCTCACGTGGTCTTCACCACCGCCTACCCCCAGTATGCCATCGACGCGGTCAATCTGGGCGCCGCCGGTTATCTCCTCAAGCCCTTCGACGAGCAGATGCTCACCAGCGTGCTCCGCCGGGTGATGGGCATGCGGGCCGCGCCGGCGGAGGCGGACTCCGTTGCGTCGCGGACGCCCGGGCGCGCCCCGGCACCCCGCCCCGAGCGTGCCCCCGAGCGTTTTGTGCGGATACCCGTGGAGAAGCGCGGCAAGATCCTTCTGGTCTCCCCTTCGGAGATCGTGTATGCGGCGGCCAACGACGACCGCACCTTCGTCAAGGTGGGCTCCGACTGCCTGGCGTGTCGCTTCACCCTCAAGGAGCTGGAGGACAGGCTGGCGCCGTTCGGCTTTTTGAAGGTTCACCGCCGTTTCCTGGTCAACCTGGAGAAGGTGCGGGAAGTGGTGAGCTATTTCAAAGGCTCCATCGCGCTGGTGACGGCCGATGCCGAGCGCACGGAGATTCCGGTCAGCCGGGCGCTGGCCCCCCTTGTGCGAGAACGGCTGGGTCTTCGGGCGCTGACGCGCCGATAGGGGGAGCCGGCCGGTCGGGTCAGCCGCGCCGGGAAGATCGGCGGCGCCGCGGGGCCGGCTCGGGAAAGGGGCGATCGTACGCCGGCATGGCCGGGTGCTCGTAATAGCGGGCGAAGCGGCGGCCCAGCAGGGACTCCTCCAGCCGGCTCGCCTCCATGGCATAAGCCAGCCCGATGACGATGCAAAAGGCCGGGTAAAGGAACAAGACGGCCAGCTGCGCCAGGGTGAACCCGCCCACCACCGGCACGTCGGTCCAGAACCGGGAATAGGCGTGCGCCAGCGGCATGGCGACGGTGACGGCCAGGAAGATGGCCCCGTATCGAAGGCTCAGCCGCCGCTGCGCCCGGAAGACCGCCTCCACCTCTTCGGGGGTGTCGTACTCCAGATCCTCCCAGGCGCTGGCCGGCAGGTCGTCGGGAAGACCCTGCCAGTAAGGATCGTCCCGATCCGAGCGCAAGGCCCCTCACCCCGTCCGATGATGCGCCCCGCCACCGGTGCACGCCGCACCGGCAACCGGGATGCCCGGCCAACTACTTCGCCGTCCGGCCTGCCAGCCCTGTCCGGAGACGAAGCGGTGCGCTTGCGGGCCGCACCGCCGTGGAGTATGTATGCTGGTGGGCCAGGGGCGCTGCCGCCGTTGTCGGCCTTACCCGCCCGCAGGGGGCATGCCGGTCCCGCCAGC
>CAYQLT010000053.1:0-9941 GCA_964418425.1 uncultured Clostridia bacterium | reverse complement strand
CCGTCCAAGGTGGCCGAACCGGCCATCGACGTGCACACTCATGCCACAGCCCGCCCGGAAAGCGCCCTGCTCATGCAGGCCGCTTCGCTGTACAACATCGCCAGGCTGGTGGTCATCGTGCGGGAGCTTGTGCCTGCGGACACCATCCGCAACGGCTGGGCAGTCTCCGTCACGCTGGCTCCCCACCTGACCTACGAGCATCTGGACGACGAGGAGCGGTTCGTCGAGGCAAACCTCCAGCGGGTGGCGGCGGCGGCCGCGGCCGGCTGCCGGGTTATCAAGTTCTGGTTCACGCCCCGTTTTTATGCGTCCACCCGGATGCGCCTGGACGACCCGAGGCTGGAGCCGGTGTTCGGCAGGCTGGAGGAGCTGGGGATGGTGGCGCTGGTGCACGTATCAGACCCGGATGTGTGGTTCCGGAAGGTCTACACGGATCGGGAGACCTACGGCACCAAGGCCGAACAATATCCCCAGCTGGAGGCGGTGCTGGAGCGCCACCCCCGCCTCTTGGTGATCGCCGCCCACATGGCGGGGGATCCCGAGCACCTGGATCACCTGCAGGGGCTGCTCGACCGCTACCCTAACCTCTACCTGGACACGTCGGCCACCAAGTGGATGGTTCGGGAGCTGGGGCGCCAGCGGGAGGAGGCCCGGGCGTTTATCTGCCGTAACGCCGACCGCATCCTCTTCGGTACCGACCAGGTGGTGACGGCGCCGTCCGAGCTGGTGCGCTACACGTCTCGCTACTGGACGCACCGCATCTTCTGGGAGACGGCCGTGCAGTGCCCGTCGCCGGTGGAAGACCCCGACGACGAGGGCATGCCGGTAATCCGGGGGCTTGACCTTCCCGAAGACGTGCTGGCCCGCATGTACGCTGGCAACGCCTCCCGGCTTCTCGACCGCTCGGGGCCTCGCGAACCGTGAACCCCGTGCGGGTCTGACCCTGGCATCCCCTTGCCTTTCGGACCACGGCGTGGTAACCTGTTTCACGAAATCTCCTACCGAGGTAGTAGGATGCCCCGGCGGGCAATGCTCCTCCAGGCGCTCCAGGATCTGGGGCTCAACCAGACGGAGGCCAAGGTCTACCTGGCCCTGCTGCAGAGCGGGCCGGCCAACGGCAACCGCGTCAGCCGCCTGTCGGGTGTGCCGTCGGCCAAGGTGTACGAACAGCTCGACCGCCTCAAGGAGATGGGGCTGGTGGCGCCCCTCACAAGCGGCGGAGAGTTTGTGGCGCTGCCCTTCGAGGACCTGGTACGCCAGCGCAAGGCGCGCCTGGAGGAGGCCATCGAGCTTTTGCGCAGGCACTCGGCGCGCCCCATCCAGCGATTCACCGACAACGTGCTCTGGCAGGAAAGGGGGTATGGCCCGCTTCTGGAGAAGGCCGGTGAGCTCATTCGCGCGTCCCAGGAGGAGCTCCTGCTGAGCCTGTGGCCCAATGAGTTCATCCGCCTCAAGCCGGCGGTCCTGCGAGCGCTGGACAGCGGGGCGCACGCCTCGGCCATCGTCTTTTGCAGCCCCGAGGAGGCGGCGGCACTGGTGAGCGATGTCGCAGAGGAGAAGCAAAAACGGCTTCACCTCTTCCCGCATGCCTCCCTGCCCACCGTGTATCTGCGCCATGCCAACCAGGCGGCCCTGGTGGTGGACGGCCTGGTGGCCATGCTCATGGATGGGTCGGGGCCGGAGGGGTGGATCGGGGTCTGGAGCGGAAACCGGGCGGTGGTGACGCTGGTTACCAACTACATCCGCCATGACATCTACGTGAACAAAATCTACCGAGACTTCGGCGACCAGCTGCGGCCGTTTTATGGGCCCTATTTTGAAGAACTGCTGGACATCCGAAAGGGTAGCCTTCTGGACCGGTTGAGAAAGGCTGTTGTAGCCGATGCCAGACAAGTAGCTTCAGCGAGGGGTGATGATGGGCAATGAAACGGGTGGAGCCGGCGTTTGGGGTGAAACTGGAGCCGCCGTACTTCGACGAGGGCAAGTGGGTCTGCCCGTTCAACTTCTGGCCGGAAGTGCGGGAGCAGATGCACCTGCCGGCTCGGGTTCACATTCACGACGTGACGCTGCGGGACGGCGAGCAGACCCCGCGGGTGGCGTTCACCCCCGAGGAGAAGATCTTCCTGGCGCAGGAGCTGGACAGGTTGGGTGTCAGCTCCATCGAGCCGGGGCTTCCGGCCACCCCCCAGGACGTCGAGGTCATCCGCACGCTGTCGGGCATGGGCCTGCGGGCCAAGATCGTGCCGCTGGTGCGAATCCGCGAAGACGACGTCAAGGCCACCCTGGAGGCCAAGGCAGACGGGATGCTCCTTGAGTTTGGCATCAACCCGTATTTGGTGAAGTACGTCTACGATACCACACCCGAGGCGCTCATCGAGCGGATCGCAGAGTATTCGCGCTGGGGCAAGGCCGCGGGCATGTACGTGGAGTTCATGGGGTGGGACGTCTTCCGCATTCCGGATCTGGACTACATCCACCGCTTCTTTGGAGGCATCCTGGAGAAGGGCCAGCTGGACCGGATCACCGTATCGGATACCTTTGGCATGTCGCATCCCCTGGCGATGTACGCCTTCATCCGAAGGCTGAAGAGCTGGTTTCCCGATACGCCGATCGGCCTGCACATCCACAACGACTACGGGCTCGCCACCGGCAACGCCATCAGCGCGGTCGCTGCCGGGGTGGACGAGGTGCACTGCTCGGTCAACGGGCTGGGCGAAAGAGCGGGAAATGTGGCGACCGAAGAGGTGGCGGTCGCGCTGGAGCTTTTGCTGGGGGTTCCGACCGGCGTGGACCTAAAGCGCCTGAAGCGGGTGTCGGACCTCTTCGCGGAGGTTTCCAAGGTGCGCCCGGCGACGAACAAACCCATCGTGGGGGATCGCCTCTTCGAGGTGGAATCGGGTATCGTCGTGCACATCCTCCGCCAGATGTCCCGAACCGACCTCGGGAGCCACGCGCTTTTCCCCTATCCGCCGCAGACGGTGGGTCGGGATCCCCACCGGATCATCGCCGGACGGGGCAGCGGCCACAACTCGGTGGAGGCGTTCCTGGAAGAGCGCGGGCTTTCGGCGACCCCGGAGCAGGTGGAGGAGATCGCCAGGCGCATCAAGCAGGCCGGGCTCATCATCAAAAACGGTTTGCCCGGATCGGTTCTGGATTCCATCATCGAGGACGTCCTGGGGGTAAGAAGGGGGGGCTGAGCCCTTGGAGGAGTTCGAGTGGCGAGGAAGGCGCGTGGCGCTCATCGACCTGAGCGACACCCTTGAAAACGAGACGGCCAGCTTTGAACCCAACCGTCACGACATCCGGTACATCGACCACGTGGAGGGCATGAGGCTGGGAGCGGAAATCTTCAAGCTTCCGCCCGATGTGCTGGGCAAGGTGTTCCCGCGCGGCCACGCGTGGGCCGTGGAGATCGCCACCCTTTCGTCCCATTCGGGCACTCACGTGGACGCCCCTTACCATTACGGGCCCCGGATGGCGGACGGGCGCCCCGCCCGGCCCATCGACCAGGTGCCGCTGCGGTGGTGCTTCGGCGACGGGGTCGTTCTCGACATGACCCACAAGGGTCGAGGGGAGGGCATCTCGGCGCAGGACATCGAGGGGGCTTTGCAGAGGATCGGGTACACCATCAAACCCTTCGATATCGTCCTCATTCGGACGGACACCTACAAGCGCTTCAAGGAGAAGGGGTACGACATGCTCCACGCCGGCCTGACCCGGGACGGGACGGCTTACCTGGTGGAGCGCGGGGTGAAGCTGATCGGCATCGACGCGTGGGGCATCGACCGGCCGTTTGACGTCATGTTCAAGGAGGCGCTGGAAGGGAGGTACGAGTTCTGGCAATCCCATTTCTACGGGTTGGAGAACGAGTACTGCCAGATCGAGAAGCTGGCGAACCTTGACAAGATCCCGCGGCCGTACGGGTTCACCGTCATGGCCTTCCCGGCCAAGCTCAAGGGGGCGAGCGCCGGGTGGGCACGGGTGGTCGCCCTCGTCGAGCTGTAGCCTGGGGGAAAGCTGAAGCCAGAGGGAAAGGGGTAGGAGCATGAACCGCGTCTCTCGCCGCGCTTTTGTGAAAGCGACAGCGCTGGCCGGGGCGTCCCTGGCCTTTCCCGGTTCGAGGGCGGTGTTGGCCCAGGGGGGCAGCCCCATCCGCATCGGTTGCACCCTTCCCCTCACGGGGCCGTTTGCGGACACCGGAGTCTGGGTTCAGAGGGGTTACGAATACTGGGCGGAGGAGGTGAACGGCCGGGGTGGCCTTCTGGGCCGGCCCGTGGAGCTTCGGGTCTTGGACGACGCCTCCAGCGTGGAGCGGGCGACGAGTCTGCTTGAGCGCCTGATCTCCGTCGAGCGGGTCGATCTCATCCTGGGTGGCTATCCCGGCACCTCGGCGGCCGCTCAGATGCTGGTGGCCGAGCGCTACCGCAAGGTGTACGTCTCCATGGGCGGCCATATGGCCTCTTTCAGCCGCGGCTTCAAGTACTCCTTCGGCGCCCCGCCGTTGATGGGGGAATGGTGGTACACGGGTGTGTGGAAGTGGCTCGCCAGCATGGAGCCGGACCAGCGCCCGAGGCGGGCGGCGGCGGTCACCCTCAACAACGCCATCGGGCAGGCGGTTCGCCAGAACATGCTGGACGGGCTGAAGAGCCTGGGCATTCCCCTGGTGGTGGACGAGCTGTACACCCTGCCCCTGGCGTCGGCAGAGCCCCTGGTGCAGAAGGCGAAGGCGGCGGGGGCAGACCTCTTCATCGCCAACGGCTTTTTCGGCGAAGGCGTCCAGACCGTACGGGCCATGAAGGCCCTGGACTACAACCCGAAGCTCTTCCTGCAGGGCATTGGCTCCATCATCCCCGAGTGGGTGAAAGAGCTTGGCCCCGACGGCGATTACGTGGTCTCGGGCACCCCGCTGCACCACAAGTTGCCTTACCCCGGGCTCTCCCGGCTCGTCGACGTCATCAAAAGCCGCCTGAACCTTGATGAGCCGCCCCAGTACTTCCTGTTCGGCTACGCCTGGGCCCAGGCTCTGGAGAAGGCGGTGGAAGGGAGCCGCAGCCTCAAAGATGACGACCTGGCGGCCTACCTGCGCTCCCACACCATCGAAACCATCGCCGGAAGGCTGCGGTTCGACGAAAGAGGCCTTCCGGAACCGTACGAGTACACCACCCAGGTGATCGGCGGCAAGGTCGAACTGATCTGGCCGCTGTTTGCCCGGACCGCGGCTCCGGTCTACCCGAAGCCCCCCTGGAGAAGGTGAGCGCGGGCGCCGGGATGGAGCAGGCAGTTCAGGCCCTGGTGAGCGGTCTTTTGGTGGGGTCTGTGCTGGCCCTGCTGAGCGCGGGGTTCGGTCTCGTGTGGGGGGCCACCGGCACCATCAACATCAGCCACACGGCCTTTGCGGTCGCGGCCGCCTACCTGGCGTACGTGCTTGCCCCGCGGGGAGCCGGCGGGTTGGTGTTGACGCTGCTGGTCGGCCTTCCCCTCGGCTTTGCCGCCGGAGTGGGAACCTACCGTATCCTGGTCCGCCCGGCAGCGCAAAGGGTTCAGGACCTGTCCCTGGTCACCCTGGTCGTCACCTTTGGGGTCAGCATGGTATTGGAGAACCTTCTCTCCACCCGGTGGGGGCCCGGTCCTCGGGTGCTGCACCTGCCCGTGGCCGGAGAGGCGGTCAGCGTCCTGGGCGCTCGGGTCCCCCTGGCAACCCTTCTGGCGGCGCTTTCGGCGTGGCTGGGTCTGGCAGGCTTGTGGCTGTTTTTGTACCGGTCGTACCCGGGCAAGGCGGTGCGTGCCGTCTGGCAGGATCCGCTGGGCGCTGCCCTGTGCGGCATCGACCGGGACCGCGTGACGGACCTGGCGTTCGGGGTGGCCACGGCAACGGCGGTGTTGGGCGGCGTGGCGATGGGGATGGTGTACGCCTTCAGCCCCGCGGTGCACATCGAGTGGCTGATCTGGGCGTTTCTCATCGTGATCGTGGGCGGGGTGGGTAGCCTCCCGGGCGCCACGCTGGCCGGACTGTTGATCGGTCTTGCAAGCACGGCCGCAGGTCTGTGGGTGGCTTTCTCCTGGACGCCCTTGATTTTGTTCGGGATGCTGATGGGGGTTATCCTGTGGCGGCCCACCGGGCTGTTCCGCTTTTGATCGTCGCCACTGCTCTCATCGCGGCGGCGCTTCCGGCGCTGGCCAGGCCCCCGGAGTATGTGCTCTCGTTTCTGTACCTGACCTTCGTGTACGCGGCGATGGCTGCAGGCTGGACGGTGCTTGGCGGCTTTGCCGGGTACCTGAGCTTCGGCCATGTCGCCTTCCTTGGCATCGGGGGATACGCGGCGGCCGTGGCCAGTCTGCATCTGCCCGCCCTCGGGAAGCTGACGCCTGTTGCCACCCTGGCGGTGCTCATGCTGGCGGGGGGCGTGGCGGCCGCGGCCGTGGCGCTGGTGGTGGGCCTGCCGCTGTTGCGCCTGCGTGGCCCGTATTTTACCGTGGGTTCGCTCTTGCTCGTGAAGGTGCTGGCGGTGGTGGTGCTCAACAGCCCGCTTTTGGGCGGCGGTGGGGGGCTTTGGCTGCCCCCTCCGCCGCTGGACATCGTCGCCTTGCGCAGCCTCGTGTACGGGGCCGCCGTGGCCCTGACCGCTGTGGCGGCTCTCGTGGCGTGGGGCATCCAGCACAGCAAGCTGGGACTGGGTCTGTCCGCTATCCGGGAGGATGAAGAGGTCGCCGGCGGCCTTGGGGTGGACACGCTGCGGCTGAAGCTCATCGCGCTGGGCACCAGCGCCGCGATCACCGGCGCCGTGGGCTCGGTGTACGCCTACGAGCGCGGCAACATCTATGTGGAGACCATGTTTGACCTCAACATCTCGGTGCTCATCGTCTTAAGCGCCCTGCTGGGAGGAGCGGGGCATTGGGCGGGGCCGCTTGTGGGAGCCGCGCTGGTGCGTTTTCTGGATGAGGTGCTCGGGGTCTACGTGGGCAGGGAGATGGCCCGGGTGCTCTTCGGCGGGATGTTGATCTTCGTGATGCTGTGGAAGCCGAAGGGGGTGCTGGCTCCGCTAACGGCGGTGCGCCGGGCCCGGGCTCCACGGGCGGGTATGAAGGAGAGCCGGGATGTGAAGGAGAGCCGGGATGTTGCTGCGAGTTGAAGAGATCACCAAACATTTCGGCGGCATCGCGGCGCTCAACGGGGTCTCGTTTGAGGTCTCGGTCGGGGAGATCGTGGGGGTGATAGGGCCCAACGGCTCCGGCAAGACCACCCTCTTCAACGTGGTGGCCGGGACCTATCTGCCGACCCGGGGACGGGTGTGGCTGGACTCGAGGGATATCACGCATGCGCCGGCCGGGGTGCGGGCCCGGCTCGGCATCGCCCGTACCTACCAGATCCCGAGGCCTTTTCACGGGCTCACCCCTCTCGAGAACGTGCTGGTGCCGCTCGCCATCGGACGGGGGCTCCCGTTCGATCCGACCACGCAGGCGAAAGCCACGGGGTTGCTTGCCCGGGTCGGACTGGAGTCCAAGGCCGACGCGCCCATCCACCAGCTCTCCTTGATGGAGCTCAAGCGCCTGGAGCTGGCCCGGGCCCTGGCCCTGAACCCCAGGTTTCTCCTGCTGGATGAGACGTTCTCGGGGCTGAACCCCGCGGAGGTGAGCGCCGCCGTCGAGCTGATTTCCGCCGTCGCCAGCCAGTCTCAACTGGGGATCGTTATCGTCGAGCACAACATGCGCGTCATCATGAGCCTTTGCAGCCGTGTCGTCGTGCTCTCCTTCGGGCAGAAGATCGCGGAGGGGAGCCCGTCCGAGGTGGCGGCAAATCCAGAGGTTATCCGGGTCTACCTGGGGGAGCGCCGTGCTTAAGGTTGAGGACCTGCACTTCGCGTACGGGCAGGCGGTGGTGCTGCGGGGGGTTTCCCTTCAGGTTTCTCCGGGGGAGCTGGTCGGGATCATCGGCCCCAACGGAGCTGGCAAGACCACCCTTTTGCGGGTCATCTGCGGCCTGCTGCGGCCTCTGCGGGGGGAGGTCTGGTTTGGGGGGCGGCGTATCGACCAACTGCCGCCCCATGCGGTGGCCCGGCTGGGTCTGCTGCACGTTCCCGAAGGGCGTCACCTCTTTGCGGGCATGAGCGTGCTGGAGAACCTCGAGCTGGGCTGGCGGGTTCGCCGGACGGGATCCTTTGGGGAGCAGCTCGAACGGGTCTTCGAGCTGTTCCCGATACTGGCGCAACGCCGCCATCAGCCTGCGGGAACCC
The DNA here is from genome assembly GCA_964418425.1 of uncultured Clostridia bacterium. Lineage (GTDB taxonomy): Bacteria > Bacillota > Limnochordia > Limnochordales > Geochordaceae > CAYQLT01. Next base: position 1,710 of record CAYQLT010000053.1, on the reverse strand, counting down.
TGTCCGGCGGCGAACAGCAGATGCTGGCCATCGGGCGAGCGCTGATGGCCCGCCCCGAGTTCCTTCTGCTCGATGAGCCGACCCTGGCTCTGTCGCCGGTGCTGGCCCAGCAGATCTTCGCAACCCTGTCCACCCTGCACCGGCGGGAAGGGGTCACCATCCTGCTGGTCTCGCAGGAGGTGGCCAGCACCCTGGAACTGGTGCAGCGCTGCTACGTCCTGGAGACCGGCCTCTTCGTGGAGCAGGGCACCAGCGCCGAGCTCGCCCGCAACCCGCGGATCGAGCGGGCCTACCTCGGCGTGGCCTGAGCCGGTCGTGCGCCGGGTAACGCGTCCCGGTCGCCGCCTGCGAGGGCCAGACCGGCGGCCGGACGAAGAAGGTGCCATCGGCCACCAGGTCGAAAAGGGGCCAGCGGCTCGTGGGTGACAGCATCGGCGGGGGATGCGCCGGGTGGCGAAGAGCATTGCGGTCATTGGCGGAACCGGGCACGAGGGCTTCGGGTTCGTCCTGCGGTGGGCTTCGGCGGGCTACCGGGTCGTGATCGGCTCCCGGGATCCGGCCCGGGCCCGCTCGGCGGCGGAGCGAGCTCAGGCGGCGGTCGGGCCGAGCCAGCGTCCCGGCGAGGTGATAGGCCTCGCCAACGCCGAGGCGGCCGGCGCGGCGGACATCGTGGTGCTCACCCTCCCTTTCGGCGCGCACCCCGAGATCCTTCCACCCCTTCGAGAGCACGTGCGGGACAAGGTGGTGGTGGACACCACCGTCCCGCTGGCGAGCTTCCTGCCCCCCGTGCTCCGGGAGGTTCCGGAGGGGTCGGCCGCCCAGCGGGTGCAGGCGCTGCTTCCCGAGGCCCGGGTCGTGGCCGCGTTCCACACCGTGGCTGCCGCCAGGCTGGCGGCCGTGGGCAGGCCCCTGGAACAGGACACGCTGGTCTGCGGGGATGACGCGGGGGCCAGGGAGGCGGTGGGGGCGCTGGCGACGGCCATCGGCCTTCGTCCCGTCGATGCCGGGCCGCTGGCTTTCGCCCGGTGGCTGGAGCAGGTGGCCGCGCTCATCATCGCTCTCAACCAGCGACACCGGCGCACGTCCATCGGCGTGCGTTTCGTGGGGCTGTGAGATGGGCGCCCGGCCGAACGCTGGCCATGGTTCTCCGCCCACCAAGGCCGATCCGGTGCTGGCCTGGTTCGAGCGGCGGCATACCGTGCGCGTCTACGAGAATCGCCCCGTGCCCCCGGAGCTGGTGGAGCGGGTGCTCCGGGCAGCGGTGCTGGCCCCCTCGGCCCACAATCGCCAGCCGTGGCGCTTTGTGGTCGTGACCTCGCAGCAGGTGCAGCGCCGCCTGGCGGAGGCGATGGCGCAGGAGTGGGAGCGGGATCTGGCGGCCGATGGGGTGGATCCCGCCGTGGCGGAGGCGTGGCTTGGGTTCTCACGCCGGCGCTTCGGAGAGGCGCCCGTGCTCATCGTCGCCTGCCTGACCATGGCGGAGATGGACCGCTACCCCGACGAACGTCGCCAGCGGGCCGAGTACGTCATGGGGGTCCAAAGCGTGGCCGCTGCCATCGAGAACCTGCTCTTGGCGGCCGCCCAGCTCGGGCTCGGCGCGGCATGGACGTGCGCTCCGCTGTTCGCTCCGGAAGTCGTGCGGCGCGTGCTCGAGCTGCCGGCGGACTGGGAGCCCCAGGCGGCCATCACGTTAGGGTACCCGCGCCACGA
>CAYQLT010000052.1:0-18677 GCA_964418425.1 uncultured Clostridia bacterium | reverse complement strand
GTGAACCGAAGAGGTAGGCAAAACCGACATCCCGCTGTCGCGTCAAAACCCGCCGAAGCGCTGCCAGCAACGGGTCCGGGTCAGCCGGGTGACCTCGCATCGGTTCGTCGGGACCCGCGTTCATCTTCACGGGCATCGGCGACTCACCGGGCCGATCATATCACCGCTCCTAAAAACGTAAGCGTTGATAGGTAAAGCTGTGCTTACGACGCCGGGCGAACAGTGCTCCCGACGGTTCGCGCCGGGGGATCGCACCCCGGAACCCAAGCCAGACCATCCCGCCCCGGGCCGTGCGGACCTCCGCCCGCCGGTGCCGAAGCGGATAGGGGTTCCCCCCTGCCTGGGCTGCCCTCGGAGGACCGCTGGTACAGCGCGTGCGTCAGCCTCCGCCCACGCACGCTGGGGAGGACCCGGCTCCAGTCGCTCCAGACGTGCCTGCCCCGATTCCTCCCGGGTAGGGGCAGGGCGTTTCCGGACCTCAGCCGCTCCCCAAACCCAAGGCCCCGCCGGGCTATCGCCACCGCCCCTGCTCCGTGCGGCGAAAGCCCGTAGCGGGCCATAAACTTGACTTTCCCAATCACACTCGTGTACGCCGGGTTTTTCGAGAGGACTTCCACACCCTCCCGGGCCGCCCGGGACGCCAGCAGGGCGTGAAAGGAGGCATACGCAAAGTGCGACAGCTTTCGGGCGTACCGGTCGGACACCTCCGAAAGCCGCGCCTTCTTCGCCCGCAAGTCCAGCCGCTCCACCACCACCGGCTTGCCCGACGTGCGGGCCCACGCCACGATGTCTGCCACCACATCCCCCAGAGAAGCCAGCACCTGCTCCTTGCGCCGGCCCTGCACCCGGATGGGGATGTCCCTCGCCGCCACCGGGTTGCCAAAGCGGTCCAGTTCCGCCACCGCCACCCGGTCCGGGTTCAGGTCCACCCCCAGGGCCCCGGCCTCTCGGCCGGTCACCCGCTCTGCCGCCGGCCGCTGCGTGGTGGCGAAAAGGTACCAGACGCCCTCTTTGCGCACGAACCGGTACGAGATGGCTTGGCCGGCGGAAAGGGCGGCGTCGATGACCTCTTGCCCGTAGGGGAATTGAATGCCGCTCAGCCACACATGGGTACCCCACCGGTGGGCCAGGGCACCGGGTACCCGCAGCCGCAAGGCGCCGCCGGGCAGCAGGGTGCAGGTTTGGTTGCCCCCGGTCTCGTCCTTGGACCCGAGGCAGAAGAAGGAGCCCGAGCGGGCCTCCCGCCAGGCCCGCAGCCACTCGGCGTGGGAAGCAAAGCCGCTTTCCTCCAGGTGGAACTGGGCACGGAACCGCCTGCGGGAGCCGAAGCAGATCGAGGGCGGTCCCTGATGGGCCTGTTCGGCCTCCAGCCGGGCCCGGAGCATGGCCAGGCGGCGCTTTTTCTGGTGCAGGCGGAACCGGACCCGCCAGCGGCGCTCTGCCCGCTCGTGGGGCGCAAGGTCCGCAGCCTTTCCCTTGCCGGAGGCAAGCGCCCTGTCCTCCTTCTGGAGGTGGCGGATGGCCTTTTCGGTGGCGGCGATATGGTCCTGGAGGGTTGCCATGCGCTGGCCGCGGGCTTCCCCTGCAGCCTTGACCCTCCCCTTGAGTTCGTAGGCGAGGGCGTTGAAGAAGCGGGCGGTGACGCCGTAGCGGGCGATGTACAGCCTCTTGCACTCGCTGATCTTGCGGCCCCGGACGTACAGGTCGACAAACAGGCGGCGCATCAGCCGGCCAAACAGCGCCGCCATGGCATCCAGCAGGGGATAGACCCGCTCATCCCGGATCCTCGTCTGGAACGTCGCCTGCATCGGCCACCACCGCCTTCACGGCCGACCCAGTTCCCTGGCTTTCTTGTGGCTCCGCAGCCCGTAGAGCTTGCCCGCAAAGCTCCTCACAATCGCCAGCAAGTCATCCACCAGCTCTTCCTGCAGGGATTTCCGATCCTCCTGTCCGTCCACAACATGGAGGCGGACGCCGTGGCTGGCGAAGTATTGGGCCAGGTAGCCAAAGCCGAACCGGGTCAGACGGCCCTTATACGTCACCGCGATGTCTGTGATTTGGCCCTTCCTGGCCATCTCCATGAGCCGCAAGAGGCCTTTGCGCCGGTCAGAGAGGCCGGAGGCCACATCGGTTACATGTGATCAAACCGCTGCTCTGCCATCGCCGCCCGGATGTGGGCCACCTGGCGGTCCAGGTCTCCCTTGGCCTTCTGCTCGTGGGACGACACGCGCCCGTAGATGGCGAGCACCCGCTGCCGGGATTCCCGCACCTCACCCCGAAGCCTGCGGATCTCCGATTCCGGGATGCGCCGCTTACCGCCGGGCGTACGCAGGACCCGGATTTCCCCTTGCTGTTCCCAGCGGCGAACAGTGTCTGGGTGGACACCGAGGAGAATGGCTGCCCGTTCGATACCGTAGAGCTGGTCCATGATTCCAGTTTAGCGAACGTGCGTTATCCGGTCAACCAGGAGAAATGCCTATCAACACCTATGAACTTGCTAAACTGCTGGTAACCCCTCGCCTCTTGCGTGCTCGCCGTCGCCTCCCCCAAAGGGCTTAGCCCCCACGGGCGATGGCGAGGACCCCGGGCCGCCACGTACAATGCCGCAAGAAAGACCGGGTCTGGGCTCGTGCGGCCGCCGCCGGGTTCACTTCGCCTGGCGACCGATCCCGGCAGGCTTGAGCCGCAATGGCGTCGGGCGCCTTGTTCGTGGGGGGGTGCTTGCGCGTGCGCTGGCCGCTCCGGATCGCCTATGCAGCTACAGTACTCGTGCTCTCGTTGATGTGTCCTGTAGCGGTGAACGCTTCGCTCCCAGCCGCTTCCCCGGCAACGCATTTGCAGGAGCACCGCATTGCCGGGCCGGAGCCTCAGATCCAATTGCGCCTGCTCGAGCGCAGGGCGCCGGACAGCCACCAGGCCGCCGGGGAGCGAGGAGCGGTGCTGTTCTTGCCGCCATTCGGGGTCCCCTCCGCCGCGGCCTTTGACGTGCCAGGCTACTCGTGGCTGGAGTACGCCGCCCGCCGTGGTTTCGACAGCTGGGCACTGGATTTTCGGGGATTCGGGCAGTCCACCCGCCCGCCCCAAATGAGCCGGCCTGCGGCCGAGAACCCCCCGGTCGTGCGCGCAACCGACGCGGTGCGGGACCTGGCGGCGGCGGTGGAATACATCCGGTTCCTCCGGGGGGTGGACCGGCTTCACCTGGTGGGGTGGTCATGGGGAGCAGTGGTCGCCGGGATGTTCGCGGCCGAAAGCCCGCACCGGGTTGGCAAACTGGTCTTGTACGGAGCCATGCATGGGTTCGACCTCCCCTGGATGGCGGCGCCGTTTCAAGACCCCGCTTTCCCCGGACGGGTGAATCCCGCCTTGCCGGCCTATCAGGTGGTGGCACCAGGGGCGCTGATCGGCCACTGGGATATGATGCTCCAGAACATCCGCGGTCCCATTCGGCCGGTTCGCAGCCCTGAGGCGCTCGCCGCCGTCACTCGGGCGTTCCTGGACTCCGATCCCGCTCCCCCTGCGGAGGGGTACATTCGGCGCCCGATGGGCCCGCTGGTAGACCTCTATTACATCTGGACCAGCCGGCCGCTATACGATGCCTCCCGCATCCGGGTGCCGACTCTTCTGGTACGCGGCGATTGCGACGCCTTCGCGGATCCCACGTTTCTTGCGCAGCTAACAGGTGCTCCCTACCGGCGCGAAGTCGTCATCGCCGACGCCACCCACTGGCTTGTTTACGAGACCCATCGCTGGCAGTTGCTAGGGGAGGTGCAACACTTCCTGGAAGAGCCGATGGAGCCATGACGCCTCCCCCGCCCCGGCCGGACAGTGCCGCTCCCGCGCCGGTGTCCCTCTTTCCGCTGGGCCCTCCGTCAAGGCATGAGCATCGGCATCTTGATTCCCGTGCGCCGGGCAGTCTCGATGGCCTTCTCGTAGCCCGCGTCGGCATGGCGCACCACGCCCAGCCCGGGGTCGGTGGTGAGCACCCGGCGCAGGCGCCGTTCGGCATCGGGGGTGCCGTCCGCCACCACCACCATGCCGGCGTGCAGCGAGTACCCGATGCCGACGCCCCCGCCGTGGTGCACGGAGACCCAGGTCGCCCCAGCCGCCGTGTTGAGCAGCGCGTTGAGGATGGGCCAGTCGGCGATGGCGTCGCTTCCGTCCTTCATGCCCTCGGTCTCCCGATTGGGCGAGGCGACCGACCCCGCATCCAGGTGGTCCCGCCCGATGACCACGGGTGCCTTCACCTCGCCCCGGCGCACCAGGTCGTTCATGACCAGCCCCATGCGCTCGCGCTCCCCGTAGCCCAGCCAGCAGATGCGCGCCGGAAGTCCCTGGAACTTCACCTTTTTCTGCGCCTGCTCGATCCACCGGGCCAGCCGGTCGTTGGCGGGGAACGTCTCCAGGACGGCCCGGTCGAGCCGGTAGATGTCCTCCGGGTCGCCCGAGAGGGCCACCCACCGGAAGGGCCCCTTCCCTTCGCAAAACAGTGGCCGGATGAAGGCCGGCACGAACCCCGGGAAGTCAAATGCCCGCGCAAGCCCCGCCTCTTTCGCCTGCTGGCGGATGTTGTTGCCGTAGTCGAACGCCACGGCGCCCCGCCGTTGCATGTCCAGCATGGCCTGCACGTGCGCCCGGATCGACTCCCGGGCCCGTCGCACGTACTCCTTCGGGTCACGGCGGCGAAGCTCCGCGGCCGCCTCCAGACTCAAGCCCGCCGGGATATACCCGTTGAGGGGGTCGTGGGCCGAGGTCTGGTCCGTGACCACGTCGGGAATGCGCCCCCGGCGCACCAGCTCGGGGAAGACCTCGGCCGCGTTGCCCACCAGCCCCACGGACAGGGGTTCACGGCGGGAGACGGCCTCGTCCACCCAGGCCAGCGCCTCGTCGAGGCTCTCCGTCATGCGGTCGCAATAGCCCGTGTCGATGCGCCGGCGGATGCGGGCGGGATCCACCTCCACGACCAGAGCCACACCCTCGTTCATGGTGATGGCCAGCGGTTGTGCGCCCCCCATGCCGCCGCAACCACCCGTGAGCACCCAGCGGCCCCGCAGGCTGCCCCCGAAGTGCTGGGCGGCACACTCGGCGAAGGTCTCGTAGGTTCCCTGGAGGATGCCCTGGGTGCCGATGTAGATCCAGCTTCCGGCGGTCATCTGACCGAACATGGTCAGCCCCAGCGCCTCCAGCTCCCAGAACTTCTCCCATGTGGCCCAGGCCGGCACCAGCAAACTATTGGCGATGAGCACCCGGGGGGCGTCGGGGTGGGTGCGAAACACCCCCACCGGCTTGCCGGACTGGATGAGGAGCGTCTCGTCGCCCTCCAGCTCCCGCAGGCTTGCGACGATGCCATCGAAGGCCTCCCAGTTGCGGGCCGCCTTCCCGGCACCCCCGTACACGATGAGCTCCTCGGGCCTTTCGGCGACCTCGGGGTCCAGGTTGTTCATGAGCATGCGAAGCGCGGCCTCCTGCGGCCATCCCTTGCAGGACAGCTCAGTCCCCCGCGGAGCCCGCACCGTCCGAACCATGGTACGAGCCATCGCTTTTTCACTCCCTTCCCAACCGGCCGAAGTAGGCGCTCGCCACCCGGTGGTCACCGGCCAGTTGCCGGGCCGGCCCGGCGAGCACCACCTGGCCCGATTCCATCACGCAGGCGTGGTCGGCGATCTCCAGGGCCCGGTCGACGTTTTGTTCGACCAGCAAGATGGCCACGCCCGAACCCTTCAACCTCTCCAGGCTTTCCAGAACCTTCTCTGCTGCCCGGGGCATCAGCCCCGTGGTTGCCTCATCGACCAGCAGGACACCGGGATCCGACATGAGCGCCCGGCCCAGCGCCACCATCTGCTGCTCCCCGCCCGAAAGGGTGCCGGCCAGCTGGCGGCGGCGCTCAGCCAGAACCGGGAACATCTCGAAGACCCACTGCAAGCGTTGGGAGGCTCGGGCGGAAAGCCGGCCCCAGCGATCCAGCTCCCGGTAGGCGCCGACCCGCAGGTTCTCTTCCACTGTCATGGACGCAAGCAGCCGCCGACCTTCGGGCACCCACCCGAGACCCCGGGCAGAGCGCTCCCAGCTTTCCAGGGCAGAGATATCCTCGCCTTTCAGCCGCACCTCCCCCTCGGCCTCCTGCAGGCCCACGATGGCCAGGAGGGTGCTGGTCTTCCCGGCCCCGTTGGGCCCCAGCAGGGCGACCAGCTGCCCGGCGCCGACGTCCAGGTCCACCCCATGAACCGCTTCGAGATCTCCATACCGGACCCGAAGGCGGCGAACCGAGAGAGCGGGAACACCTCCTCCGGCGCCCTGCGTGGTGCCCGGGAACCCCCGGGCGGGGCTTTCTGCCATCAAGGTTCCCGTCCCCTGCCACGGCTTCCCAGGTAGGCCTCCACAACGGCAGGGTCGGCACGGATCGCCTCAGGTGAGCCCTCGGCGATCTTGGCGCCATTGTGGAGTACCAGAATTCGCTGGCACAGGCTCATGGCGACAGCCATGTTGTGCTCCACCACCAGAAGCGTCAGGCCGTCGGCGTGCAGGCGCCGGATGAGGGCGGCCATCTCGGCGGCCTCCTGAGGGTTGAGCCCCGCGACCGGTTCGTCCAGGAGCAGCACCCGGGGCCCCACAGCCAGAGCCCTTCCGATCTCCAGGCGCCGCTGGAGACCGATGGGGAGACTCCCTGCCGGCCGCCTGGCGTAGGGGACCAGATCCAGCCGCTCCAGGATGGCGTGCACCGCCCGTCTCTGGTCGCCGCTCCCGCAACGGCCGAGCAGGCGCCACGGATGCCCGTAGGCGGCCCGGCCCAGGCCGATCATCACGTTTTCCTCCACCGTCAACCGTCGAAACGGGCGGGTGATCTGGAAGGTTCGCACCAGCCCCAGGCGGGCCAGCCGGTAGGGGGGCCATCCCTGCACGGGACGCCCGTCGAAGTGCACCTCTCCTGCCGAGGGCCGCAGAAAGCCGGAAATAACGTTGAACAGGGTCGTCTTGCCCGCGCCGTTGGGCCCGATCAGCCCCACGATCTCCTGTGGGTAGACCGTCAGGTCCACGCCCCGCAGCGCATACAGCCCACCGAAGCGCATCACCACCCCAACGACACGGAGCAGCGGCGTCCCCGCCGCCGGGCCCGGGGCCCGCGCCGACTCCGCGCGCAGGGGCAGCTGGGCCGGCACACCCCTCATGGAGCGGCCCTCATCCCTTCGTCACCTTTTCCGCAACCGCCGACGCCTCGACCCTGCGCAGCCGGCCCAGGACTCCCGACGCCATTCGCCCCAGCGCGGCCCACAGTCGACTGCCATCCCCCACCAGCCCCGAAGGCTCGAATCGCAGCACGGCGATGAGCAAGGCACCGTACACGAGCATCCGGTACTGCCCCACGAACCGAACCACCTCGGGCAGCGTGCCCAACAGCACAGCCCCGGTCACCGCCCCCCGAAGGGTTCCCGCCCCGCCCACTACCACCATGGCCATGACGGTGACGGAAAGCAAAAACCCAAAGTCGCCCGGGCTGATGAAGCCCATGAAGTGGGCGTACAGCCCGCCTGCCAGCCCGGCCAGCCCCGTCCCGATGACGAAGGCTGCCACCTTGGCCTGGGCCACGGGGATGCCGCACGCAAGCGCCGCCGACTCATCTTCCCGCACGGCCCGAAGCGCCGCCCCCAGCCACGAGTTACGCAGCCACCAATCTGCGGCCCCGGCGGCCAGCACCACCAGCAACACCAGAGCGAGATAGGCCGGCTTGCCCGGCTCAAGCCCCCACAGAGCCGGCAGCGACATGCCCCCGATGCCCAGCGCCTGTCCGAAGAACGGCCAGTACAAGAACGCCGATACCACCACAAAGTTGACGCCGATGGTGGTGATGGCCAGGTAGTCTTCCCTCAGCCGCAGGCTCACCAGCCCGACGAGGGCTCCTGCCACGGCCGCCACGCAGGTCGCAGCCGCCAGGCCGGCCCAAAACGGCCAGCCCCATCGGGTGGCTGCGATAGCCGCCATGTAGGCGCCGATGCCAAAGAAAGCGGCGTGACCCAGCGAGGGCTGCCCCGCATAACCCACAATGATGTTGAGCCCGATGGCCAGCAGCACGTAGAAGGCGACCGTGGTGGCGACGGTGACCACGTACAGGCTCATGGCTTCAGGGCGCGCCTCGCCTCGTCTCGCGGGGCCTTCGGCAGGCGGCTCATGTTCGCAGCGCTCCCCTCTCCCGCCAGGCAAAGATCCCCTCCGGCCGGGCCAGCAGCACCAGGATGAGGGCGATGAACGCCAGGGAGTCCCTGGGCAGGATGCGGCCCAGGCTCACCACCGAGAACTCCTCCACAAGTCCCAGCAGCAGCGAAGCGGCCAGCGCGCCCTGGACGCTTCCCATGCCGCCCAGGACGATGATGGCCAGGGCCTTGTAGCCGGGCATGTATCCCATGGTCGGCGATACGCTGTTGTAGTACATCCCCACCAGCACGCCGGCGATCCCGGCCATGGCCGAACCGACGGCGAAGTTGAGGCCGATGGCCCACTTCACGTTGATCCCCATCGCGGCAGCTACCTGGCGGTCCTGCGCCACCGCCTTCCACGCCAGGCCCACCCGTGTGCGGTTCAGCGCGACCCACAAGAGCAAGACCAGGGCCAGCCCGATGCCGATGAGCAAGAGTTGCGCGCCCGACACCACCACGGGCCCGAACAGGTACAGAGGCAGGTTCAGGGCGGGCGGGTAGGTGAGGACGTGAGGGCCTGCGAGCAGCCGGTAGAGGTCCTCCATGAGGATGACGACCCCGATGCTGGCGATAAGGGGGACGATGCGGGGGCGGCCCAGAAGGGGCCGATACAGCCACCTCTGGACCGCCCACCCCGCCAGCGCGCTGCCGCCTGCGCCGGCGACGATGCTGGCCACGACGCTGTGGGTGGCTCGAAAGGCCAAAAGCCCAAGGTACGCCCCCAGCGCGTAGATCTCGGCGTGGGCGATGTGAAGCACCTTCAGCACCCCATACGTCAGGGTGAGACCCAGCGCGACGTTGGCGTACAGAAGCCCCAGCGTGATGCCGTTTAAGAGCTGCTGCAGCACCCCTGGGTTCACCACGGCGGCGTGATGACCTCGGGATCCGTGATGACGCCGGCGTGTCGGAAGAGGCCGCCTCGCACCACCTGAACCTGCACCGGTTTGATGGTCTCCCGGCCCGCGGTGAAGGTCAGGCGGCCGGTGAGCCCCTCGAACTCCCGAGTCTCGGCCAGGGCGCGGCGAATGGCCTCGCCGTCGGTGCTTCCGGCTCGCCGGATGGCGTCCACCAGAACCATGAAGGCGTCGTAGTTGGAGGCACCCACCATGTCCGGCTCGGTTCGGTAGCGCGCTCGGTATTCATCCATGAAGCTGCGGACGATGGGGCGGGGGTCGTCCCGGTTGAGGTTGGTCACGATGTAGACGCCTTCGGCGGCAGGCCCCGCGATTTCAATGAACTTGGGCGTGTCGAAGCCCTCTTCGCCCAGGATGGTGGCCGTAAGCCCGACCTGCCGGGCCTGGCGCACCAGCTGGGCAGCTTCGTTGTAGTAACCGCTGGCGAAGACGACGTCGGGATTCAGCGGCCGGGTACGCGCCAGGTACGAGGCGAAGTTCTGCTCGCCCAGCGGATAGATGAATTCCTCGAGGATCTGCAGGTTGCGCCGGGCCGCTCGGGCCTTGAAGCCCTCCGCCAGAGCCCGCCCGAAGTCGTTGTCCATGGTAAACATGACCACCCGGCGGGCGTTGAGCAAAACGGCGGCCGCCTCGGCCGCGCCGGCCCCCTCTACCTGGCCCAGAAAGCCAATCCGGTAGATGTACGCGCCGGCTCGGGTGATGTCGGGGTGAACAGCATAGCCCACCACCATCGGGATCCCCGCCGCCTGGTACAAGGGCGCGGCCGCTCGGCTGGGCCCGCTGTAGGAGCCTCCCACCACGGCCACGACTCGGTCCCGCTCGATCATCCGCTGGGCCACCGCTACCCCTTCCCGCGCGTCGGCGCGGTCGTCGTGTACCACCAATTCGATGGGGCGACCCAGCACGCCGCCCTGACCGTTGACCTGATCCACCGCGATCTGGACGCTATGGAGCACCGACTCGCCGTCGGCGGCTGCAAAACCCGTCAGCGGCGCGTGCAGACCGATCTTGATGGGAGGTCCCGACGGAGCTCCTGCCCTCGCGGCCGGCACCAGGGCAAGGGCGGCCACGGCCAGCCAAGCCCACCCAAGCCGGCTCAATTCCCGCAAGCTGCCCGGACGCATCGCTCAAACCTCCTTACGTTGGTCGCCCGAACCGTCTCCACGTTGACCACCCGAACCGTCCTCACCGCGCCCATGGTTCGGTCACCTCGGCCACCAGGTTTCCAATGCGTTCGAACGAAACCGTCAGGAGGTCGTGCCCGTCGTATACGTCTCGCCCCTCCACCACCACCTTCCGCACGGCCACCGGCGACATGGCGTAGACCACGTTGTTCAGCAGGCGGTGGGGGGGAAGCAAGGAGAGGTCGGCCAGGTCCAGGGCCACCAGATCGGCCCGCATCCCCGGCTCGATGCGCCCTACGGGAAGCCCCAGGGCCTCGCCCCCCCACGATGTTCCCATCTGAAAGACGGTTCGGGCGTCCAGGGCGCCGGCGTCGAGACGGTGCACCTTCTGCAGGAGCGCGCAGGTTCGCATCTCGTCGAAGACCGATACCCTGTTGTTGGAGCAGCCGCCGTCGGTACCCAGCGCGATCCGCACTCCGGCCCGCAGCAGGTCGGGGATTCGGGTGACGCCATCCGCCAGGAACATGTTGCTGGCGGGGTTGTAGGCGAGGCACGCGCCGCGCCGGCCCATCAAGGCGATCTCCTCGTCGTCCAGCCACACGCAGTGCACCGCCAGGGTTTCGGGCCCCAAAACCCCCAGGGAGTGCAGCCATCGAATCGGCGTCAGGCCGTAGCGGTCCAGGATCTGCTCCACCTCATAGCGGCGCTCGGCCACGTGGATGTGAAAACGGGTCCCCGCCTCCACGGCCAGCCGCCAGCCGGCCTGGATCATCTCGGGGCTGGCCCCGTGGGGCGAGTGCGGCGCCGGGCAGACCCGCACCGTCGGGTGGTTCGCGTACTTCTCCATAAGCGCCCGGGTGCGGCGGACCGCGTCCGGCACGGACTCGACGAAGCAGGCCGGCGCCCGGGTGTTGTCGTACATGCCTCGCGCCAACACCAGCCGGATGCCCACGTCAAGGGCGGCCTGGATCACGGCCTCGGCGTTCTCGTTGCCGCCGTCGTGGATGTAGAAGAAGTCGGCCACCGTGGTGACCCCGTAGCGCAGCATCTCCCCGAACGCCAGAAGCGCGCCGGCGTACACCCCTTCCCGGCCAAGGCGGGGTGCGTAGCGGTACAGCGCCTCGTTGCGCCAGTTGAAGAAGTCCCGGTCATCGGCAATCCCCCGAAGCAGGCTCTGGAAGCAGTGCGCGTGCGCGTTGACGGTGCCGGGAACCACCGCCACGCGCCCCCACGACTCCCACCGGGCGACCTGCGGGGGTGGAAGCTCCTGAACGGGGCCTACGGCCGCGATGGCACCTCCTTCCACCGCCACGCCGAAGCCGCTTTCGAAGCGGTCGCCGACCCACACCTGCTCGGCCGTGATCACACGCACCCTCGCACCGTCTCCCCTCCTGCGTGCCGCGCGCCGCTTTGGTTCAGGGAAGGCTCTGGTCCAGGGCGACCACCGCCTCCAGCAGGGCCTGGGCTGCCAGCCCCACGGCTGTGGGATCCGACCGTTCGTCCCGCACGTGGCTTTTGCCGTCCAGGCTGGCCACGAAGAGCATCCCCGCCGGCGCCACGGCGGCCATGTGCGCGGCGTCGTGGACGGCCATGGAGGGCAGCTCCAGCCACGGGGCGCCCGCCGCCTCGCACGCCCATCGGAGCACCCGGCGCACCTGCGCGTCGAACTCCACAGGGGGCGTATCGGCCACCAGCGTCAGCTCCACGTCCAGCCGCCGCCGCTGGCCGATGGCCCGGGCGGCCAGGCGGATCTCCTCGGTGAGGGCCTCCAGCTGCGATCCATCCGGGGAGCGCAGCTCCACCGTCATCTCCACGAGTCCCGGCACGATGTTGGGCGCGTTGGGGGAAAGCTCCATACGTCCGGCCGTGGCGACGGCCGGCTCTCCTGCCTGGCGGGCTTTGGCCTCCACCGCCAGGATGAGTTCGGCGGCGCCCGCCAGAGCATCCCGTCGGGCGGCCATGGAGGTGGTTCCCGAGTGGTTGGCCTCGCCTACGATGCGCACGCCCAGGCGCCGGAGGCCGGTCACCTGCGAGACGACGCCCACGGGGATGCCCGCATCGAACAGCCGCCGGCCCTGCTCGATGTGCAGTTCCACAAACGCCCCCACCTGGCCGGGGGCCGGGCGAGCCTGTTCGATACGCTCTGGGTCGCCGCCCACCGAGCGCAGCGCCTCGGCGAGCGTGCGCCCTTCCGGCGTCGCCGACTCGAGCTCAAAGGGGCGAAGCCTGCCTGCCACCGCCCGGCTGCCGATGGTGGAGCGGCCGTACGGGTTGGGCTCCTCGGCCGTGAAGTTGACGGCCTCGATGGGGTGCTGGGGGCGGTAACCCGCCTCGATCAGGCATCGGAGAACTTCGGTGGCGGCCAGGACCCCCAGGGCGCCGTCCAGGGGCCCGCCCTCCGGAACCGTATCCAGATGCGAGCCCACCCAAAGGGCCGGCCCGGGCTTATGCCCCTGCAAGCTGCCGAACAAATTGGCGGCAGGGTCGCAGCGTACGCAAAGGCCTAAAGCCTTCCAACTGCGCAAAAGCCGCTCTCGGGCTGCCCGGTCCGCCTCGGAGAAGGCGGGCCTGTGCACGGCTCCGCCGGGCGTGGCTCCGATGGCGGCGTAGGCCTCGATCTCCGCCAGAAGGCGGGCGGCGTTGACCCGCATGCCCGATGCCACTGCCATCCTCCCTCGTCAACAGCGCCACGACCGTCTATAGGGCCACGAACATCCACAGGGCCACGGACGTCTACAGAGCCACGAACAGCTTGCGCTGTTCGGCGAGTTCCTCGAAGCGACGCAGCATCGCCTCGGTGCGCTCGGGGTGACGGCGCGCCACCTCCTGGATCAGCGCGTTGGCGAGCACCATGGGCGCACAGTACGAGTCGAACAGGGAACGAAACGCCACCGGAGCCACCAGGGTGCAGTCGGCGTGGCGCGCCAGCGGAGAAAGGGAGCTGTCCGTCACCAGCACCACCGAAAACCCCAAGGAGCGGGCGAAACGCTGAAACTCGAGAGTTTCGATGGCGTACCGGGGAAACGCGTACATCAAGAGGCACGAGCCCTCCGGCTCAAGCCGGCTCAACTCCTCCCAGGAGCGGCTGTCTGCCCGGGTGAAAGCGCGTACGCGAGGATGTACCTTTGCGAGAAAGAAGGCGGTGTATTCGGCCAGGGCAAGGGAGGCCCGAAATCCGCCGACCACGATCTCTCGGGCGTCTGCCAAACTTGCGGCTGCGTCGCGAAAAGCCTGAGAGGCCAGGGTGTCTCCCAGGCGGGACAGGTTTTCGAGCTCCTCCCGAACCAGGCCGGCGTACGGCACATCACCCGAGACTTTGCCGTCCATACCCCACAGGCGGGAGGGCCCCTTCATCTCCCCGCGCACGATGGCCTGCAGGGTGCGCTGGAAGCGGGCGTACCCGTCAAACCCCAGGTAGGAGATGAACCGCGTCACGGACGGCTGGCTGACTCCGGCGGCCCTGGCCAGCTCCGAGGCGGTCATGAAAGAGGCGCGCTGGTAGTCGGCCAGAAGAAAGCTGGCGATCCGCCGGAAGGCGGGCGAAAACCCACTTTCCCGGCGGCGGAGAAGCTCTTCCAGCTCCTCTCGGCTCACCGGCCGCGGCAGCGGTTGTTCCCCCGAAGAGGGGGATCCGTAATCGCCCATTATCCAAGACCACCGAATATGAATCGTTTCATTTACCTGCCACCCCCGGTTCGACGCCGCGGGGCCCGATCCTTCTCCAGGGTCTTGCAGGAATTTCCGCTCTCCCATCGTAGGTGCGTGGCATCCTCTTACCTGTGGTTCGAAGGAGCGATGGGAGTGCACACCATTCGTAGCATGGCGACCCCACATACTCCCCGACCCCACGCCGGGGCTGCGCCCAATGGAGCCTCCCCGGGCTCGTCGTCGCCCCTCGAGGCGGCCCTCGCGCAACTCAACCGGGCGGCGCAGGTCGTGGGCCTGGATGACGAGATGCTGGAGGTGCTCAGGCGCCCGCAGCGGATCCTGACGGTCTCCATCCCTGTGCGGATGGATGACGGTCGGGTGCAGGTGTTCACGGGCCACCGGGTGCAGCACAGCATGGCTCGAGGCCCTGCCAAAGGCGGTATCCGCTACCACCCCGACGTGACCCTCGAGGAAGTGACGGCGCTGGCCATGTGGATGACGTGGAAGTGCGCCGTCATGCGCCTTCCCTTCGGGGGAGCCAAGGGCGGGGTGGTTTGCGACCCAAAACGCCTCAGCGCTCGGGAGCTGGAGCAGCTCACCCGGCGCTTCACGGCCGAAATCAGCATGATCCTCGGCCCCGAGCGTGACATTCCCGCACCGGACGTCTACACCGACTCCCGGGTGATGGCCTGGATCATGGATGCGTTCAGCATGCGCGAGGGCCGGCCGGTGCCGGCGGTGGTGACGGGAAAGCCGCTGGAGCTGGGCGGGTGCCCGGGCCGGGAGCAGGCCACCGGAAGGGGGTGCGCCATCTGCGTCCAGGAGGCAGCCCGCCGCATCGGGTTGGAGCTGCAGGGCGCCCGGGTGGCGGTGCAGGGCTTCGGCAACGTGGGCCGCTACGCCGCGCTCTTTCTGGAGCAGATGGGAGGGCGGATCGTGGCGGTCAGCGATTCCCGGGTGACGCTTCGTCATGACCCCGGGCTTTCCGTACGGGAGCTCATCGCATACAAGAGGGCGCACGCAAGCCTGGAGGGCTTTCCGGGAGCCACAAGCGCCCCGCCCGGCGACGTCCTGGAAGTCGACTGCGACATCTTGGTTCCCGCCGCTCTGGAGGGTGTCATCACCGCCGAAAACGCCGACCGCATTCGGGCGCGGATCGTGGCCGAAGGCGCCAACGGCCCCGTCACGCCCGATGCGGATGCCATCCTGTTCGAGCGGGGCATCACCGTCGTCCCTGATATCCTGGCCAACGCGGGCGGGGTGACGGTCTCCTACTTCGAGTGGGTTCAGGGGCTGCAGGGGTGGCTCTGGTCGGAGGAGCAGGTCAACCAAGAGCTGGATCGCCGCATGCGGCAGAGCTTCGACGAGGTCTGGGCCGCCGCGCAAGAACGGGGAACCGACCTGCGCACGGCGGCCATGGCCGTGGCCGTCCGGCGGGTCGCCGAGGCGGTGCGCCTGCGGGGCGTGGGGGTCTGAGGCGGGCGTGCGAGCCAGACCGCTCGGGGCTGGCCGGGCGGAAGACGGCGCCGGCGCCGCTACAGCTGGCCGCCCGGCAAGCCCGATACGCCGAACCCCAGCTTGCGCAGGCGCTGGCGAAAGGCGGTGGCCCCCCTCTCCTCGACGACCAGGTGGCGCCCGGTGACGGCGACCACATGCCGGGCGAGGGCGGCGTCGGAGGCCAGGCGCTGGGCCAGGTCCGGGTCGGCCGCCTCAAAGATGATGCCTCTGCCGACCTCCCGGATCCGGCGCACCGCCTCCTCCACCTCGTCGAGGAGGAAGGCCACCTCCTCGGGCAGCGCAGCGCCGGTGCGGTCCTTGAGGAAGGCCCGGACCTCGGCCAGGTCGACCCCGGCTTCGGCGGCCGAAAGCAGGCGTTCTCGGTCCAGTTGCCAGGCCAGGGGGCCTGCGGCTGACGAGAAGGATTGCCGGCCACCGCCGCGCTCGGCGCTGCGCCGGGAGGCGGGGGAGGGTTCGAGCCGCCGGGCGAAGCGGTCCACAAAGACGACGTCGGCCGGTAAAAGTTCGCCTGCTGCCACGATGCGCCCTTGGCCGTCCATCGCCAGCGGGGCCTTGCAAGCAGCCTGCGGGCGGCCTGCCGCCGCTTTGGCCGGCGCTTCGGATAGGCCCGGGGGTTCGTAGGCCTCGCTCACCCCCAGGCACCACGCCCCCAGGCGGGTCAGCCGCAGGTAGGCGAGGCCGTCATAGCGGCTGAGGTACGGTAAGTGGTCGGTGCCCCAAAGATCGTCGAAGTCTCGAGGCGCCTGGTCGGGGTAGCGGTACGCCACGTCGATGATGCCCACGCTGGCCGCATACTCCAACAAGAAGGCCATCAGATAGCGGCGCTCGACGGCCCGCCACGCGCCGTAGAGGCCGTAGCCACCCAGGGAACCGTACTGGAGTTCCCCGATGTACAGGTATGCCGGCTCCCGGCTGACCGCAAACAGGTGCCCTGCTGCCCGCACGTAGCGGTCGAAGTCGTCGAAGGCCACCCACTCGCCCACCGGCAGCTCGGCGAGGGCGTCGGCGATGGCGTCCCGGCGCTCGGCGGCAGGCGTCATGTGGCGCCCGCCCTTGCTGCCCCGCCCTCGGATGGCCTCTACCCGGGAGAACTCATCCAAGTCGGCCCCCAGCCAGGACTCCCAGATCTCCTGAAGCACCGGTGCGGCCGCCCGGGCCAGAGAGGCCTGCAGGGCGGGCGGGCCCGAACCGCTACCAGGGGCGCCACTGGCCGCCTGGCTGGCCGAGGTCTTGGCCGTCCGGCCGCCGGGGGCGCCTTGAGGAATGGTGGCCGCTCGCAGGCTTGCCAGGGCCTTCTTGCCTGCCTGGGTCAGGTAGAGGCGGGTGCCCTCGGCGTTGGCCAGGCGAGCCTCCTGGATCAACAGCGCCCAGGCGAAGCCACGGATCGGGCCGATGGGCGAGGTATAGCGATTCGGGGTCCAGTCGATGGGGAAGTAGTCGCCGCCGGATAGGGCCGGACAAAGCTCCCGGGCCGAGGCCGTGGAGAGGGTTTTCGTCTTCTCCCCGACCCGCAGCCGGCCCGCCTCGGTGAGGGCCAGGACGGTGAAGAGGTCCCGGGGGGCCGCGCGCTCTGCCAGAAAGATGGAGAGCCCCTCCTGCTCGGCCCGGCCCGGCTCGAGGGGGCCGGCGGTGGGGAGTGGGGGTCGGGAAGGTTCAGGAAGCAGGGCCTGCAGGGCCCGGAGAAGGTCGCGGGGCACATAGCCGCGCCCGTCCATGAAAAGCTCCAGCAGGCCCCGGTGAACCTCTCGGGCGCTTGCTCCGTGTCGGGCTTCGAACTGAAACCAGTCGACCTTTCCCTCGACGGAGTGCACCGCCTGGGCCAGCGCCGCTTGCTGGAGCCGGCCCAGCCGTCCCAGGGTGACCGGCAGACGCTCGCCCCGAAGCTCCCGGCCGAGGGCGACGACGACGGACTCCTTGTGGGGAGGGGGCTTGATGCCCAGGTGGCGGGCAAGCTCCCGAAGCTCGTCCACGCGCCGCCAGCGCAGCATCTCCTCGACGGTCGTGGGGGGAAGCTCGAAGCTCCAGCGGGGCATGCGGTGCCGGCGCTCCTTCCGTCGGGGTGTAGAGGAGGCTATCCGCCGCGATTTGGACGCAGGCTCTCCGCTCCGCTGGGGTTGGGTTCGCTGCCCGGCACCGACATCCTGTCCCACCTCGGCCGCCGCTCGCTCCGGCCGCGGTGGCGAGCGTGTGCCGAGCCTCGCCTGCCTGGCCTTCCCGCCGGGCAGGACGGCCAGCGTGTGCGTGTCCCGGGCGGATCTTGGAAGCGGTTGAGGCGGCGGGCATGGGTCCGACCCGTCGGCCGTTCCGGAGAGCGGGTCAGTCGATGGGCGCAAGCCCCTGCAGCGCCCGCAGCAGCATGATCTGGCCGACGTGGTAGCTGTCGTGGCGCATGTAGTACATGATGGCCTGCGCCACCGACTCATCGCTCCACGCCGGGGCGTCGAGACGCTCCTGCGGTAACGAGCGCAGGAGCCTGACAAGACGCTCCTGTGTGGCCGCCAGCCGCTCCCGGGCCGCCGCCCACGCGGCTTCATCCGCGGGGTCGGGATGGTCGGGCCAGTTGTGGTGTTGCAGTTCGGCCTGCGTGGGAAAGGTAGGATCGCCCTCCAGTGCCCGGATGAAGTACTCCCGCCAGTATGCCATGTGCATGACGTTTTGCCAGATGGAGTGCCGCTCCGGGGCCGGCCTCCAGAAAGCCTGGGCCACCGCCAGGCCCTCGATGGCCTTGGCGATGGGCGTGTGATAGGCGTGTTGCCATGACGCTTCCAGCCAGTCCACCAGTGTGGTTGCCGTGATAGCCACGACCGGACCTCCCTGGTTGGCCATTCTCAGACAGCGGCACCCGGGCCTTGGTCAGGGTTGGGGGCGCTGCCATGCATACGGCGTCGGACGCTCGGGTCCTGCGGTTGACAGGCAGGGGGGTTTCCATCTCAGAGCCTCACCCGATGCCCGTCTTCGTCGATACCTCCGCGCTCCTGGCCGTCCGGGATGCTTCCGACGGCTTCGAAGAGAAAGGCGTAAGTGCGTTCCATGGCGAGCGGGATAGCCGTGACGGTGCAGTAGCCGTTGATCTCGTACGGCCGCCCGGGCTCCATCAAGACAAGGTCGATGAACCGCTGCGCCAGAAAGTCGAAATGCGACATCTCCGCCCGACCCGGCGCTCCTTGGACTACCACCCGTTGGATGTCGGAAGGCAACTGAGCGCGACGCCCGGAAGATGGCGAGGCGAGGACAGGGGCTCCGGGCAGGCAGGAGTTCGCCGGGGAGGTGGGGGAACAGGCCCGTCG
>CAYQLT010000051.1:13503-18785 GCA_964418425.1 uncultured Clostridia bacterium | reverse complement strand
CCCGGGCTCTTCGGCCCGGGTGGGGGCTTCGGGTGGACGGGCGGGCGGTGAGGCCGGCCGCCGGGGCCGGGTGGATGAAGGACGGATGTCGGTGAGCGGACGTAACCTGGAGGGAGGGCCTCCTTGCCATGAAACGTCGTGTCTTGCTTGAGCGTGCAGGCAGGTTTCTCGTCGGAGCGGCGGCCCTGGAACTTGTGGGGGCGGCGGGGCCGGCCCGGTGGGTGAGGGCAGCCTCCGGGACGGAAACGCTTCGAGGCGTTGTGGAGTGGATCGTGCCGTTTAGCGCCGGCGGGGGTTGGGACACGTACACCCGAGTCCTGGCCAACATCTGGGACCAGGAGTTTCTGCCCCAGGCCGATGTGGTGGTCCGAAACTACACAGGGGCCGCGGCCATCGAGGGAATCACCGCACTCTACCGGGCTGCCCCCGACGGGAAGACCATCGGGTCTGTGCCCACCAACACCGCCTATGTGAACCAGCTGCTGCAGCCCAGGTTGGCCCGGTACGATGCCCGCGGCTTCACGTACCTGGGGTCCATGTCGGAAGAGTACTACGTGGTATTCGTCAGCGCCCGCTCCCCGTACCGCAGCATCGACGCCTTGCAGCGGGCGCCCCGCCTTCGCACGGGGGCTGTCGGCCGGGGCTCCAGCAGCTACATCGCTGCTGTCGTGG
The DNA here is from genome assembly GCA_964418425.1 of uncultured Clostridia bacterium. Lineage (GTDB taxonomy): Bacteria > Bacillota > Limnochordia > Limnochordales > Geochordaceae > CAYQLT01. The sequence goes on along the minus strand of CAYQLT010000051.1, from coordinate 18,113 downwards.
CGATGCAAGCTCTGGGGATCCGGGCGACCCTGATTCCCAGCGGCACAGGTAGCCGGGAAGTGGCGCTGGCCGCAGCCCGAGGAGATCTGGAGTTCGTGGTTTACAACTACAGCGACGTCAAGCCCTTTGTGGATTCGGGCGACCTCATTCCCGTCTTGTTCCTGGGGCCCAAGGACTCGCGCCCCGCCGCGCTGGCCCACGTGCCCACCGTAGAGGATGCGGGCGTACCGGAGGCGGGGCTGGTGGTGGAATGGCGGGTCATTGCCGGGCCGCCCGGCATGCCGCAGGATCTGGCAGGGTATCTGGAAGAGAGCCTGTGGCAGGCGATGCAGCACCCGCGGTTTCGTCAGTGGAGCCAGGAGTCCGGGCGAGCCATCCGGCCCCGGCGCGGGCAGGATATCCGGGAGCTGGTGCTGGCCAGCTTCCGGCTGCTGGACAGGACCGTGCCGGCCCTGGTCGAACAGGGGCTCTTGTGAGAGATGGCCGGGACGGACGGGAAGGGAATGGAGAGGGTGCCGGGCCTGTTGCGCTCCCGGGTGGTCGCCCTTTACGCCAGCTCTCTGCTGTTGCCCATGTCGGGGCCGTACCTGTTTCCGGTGCTGCCCTTTGTGGCCACGGGCCTGGGGGCACCCGAGCACTGGGTTTCCGTCTTGGTGGCGGCTTACACGGTGCCGGCCGTCATCTTCGGGATCCCGATGGGTATGCTGGCCGACCGGTACGGGCGGACGGCCGTGTTTCGGGCAGGGCTTCTCCTTTTGGGCGTGCCCGGGCTGCTGATGGCTCTGGCACCCTCCTTTCCGTGGGCGGTCGCGCTTCGGTTCGTGCAGGGCGTGGGGTTCGCCATCGCCAACCCCCTGAGCATCGCGCTGGTGAGCGACGTGGAGGCGGAAGCCAGGGAAACCCGGGCGCAGGGGATCCGCATTGCCGTGCTGGACCTGGCCGACTTCCTGCTGCCGGCGCTGGCCGGGGTGCTGGTCACTGTGGCGTGGAGGCTGCCGTTTCTGATTTTCGCCGTGGCCACGCCGCTCACGCTTCTGGCGACGCGAAGCCTTGCGGCCCGTGAATCCGACCCTTCGGATGGGCACCCCACCTTTCGGGAGTATGTGGCCGGGCTGTTGGCCACCTTTCGGGTACCTGGCATGGCGGCGGCCATGATGGCGGGGTTTGTCTGCTTCTTCCTGAAGTTTGCCGTCCTGACGTACTTCCCGGTGCTGGCAGCCGGCCGCATGGGGGCCTCACCGGCGCAGGTCGGGCTGGCGGTGGGCCTGGTGGGACTGGCCGGCGGCCTGGCCGCGCTGTTGACGGCGCCCGCCGCGCTGCGCTGGGGCAGGGCGTCTGTGGTTCTGGCGGCCGTCGCCTTGCTGGGCATCGCGGCAAGCGCACTGGGCGCGACGGGGTCGGTGCAGGTGGCACTGGGGCTGATGGTTGCCTACGGGGTCGGGGACGGCCTGGTGCGCTCGGCGCTGAACAGCCTGGTCTCCCGAGAGGCTCCACGTGCCGTGCGGGCGGCGTCGGTGGGAGCCTCCGGGCTCTTTCGCAACCTGGGAAAGACGGTCGGGCCGCTTCTTTTGGGGCTGTTTGCCGCTCGTGGGCATCTTCCGGTTGGCTATCTGCTGGTTGGGTTGGGTGGGATTGCAAGCCTCTTGGCCCTGCGGTCGCTGCCGCAGCTGGAAGGCGGCCACCGGGGGCTTGTGGAGCAGGCCAGGCCGGCGTCGTGACGGTCTTGCGAGTACAGGGGGCTGCCCGGGCAGGCGGAGCGGACTGCCCCGACGGAAAGGCCGACCGAAAGAAGGATATTGGATACGAGGCGCCGAAGCTTTCCGTGCGCTGACCCGGGAGCACGGATGAACCGCGCCACGAGGCACGGATAGCGGGCTCCACGGAGTAAGGGCGGCGGAAACCGAGGAGCGGGGATGGCGGGATCCCCGTGTTGGGTCAGCAGGTGCGGCACGGGTACGGGGGCTCAGGCTGATGGCGGGGCATGCAGCGCTTGAGGTGCGAGGCGTTTCGGTGGTCTTCTCCCAGCGGGTGGGGGCCGACCAGCGGGAGGTGATGGCGCTGGACTCCATCAGCCTGGAGGTGGCCGAGGGCTCCTTTGTGGCCATCGTGGGACCCAGCGGTTGCGGCAAGTCCACTCTCCTGCGGATCTGCGACGGCCTCATCCCGCCCACCCGGGGCGAGGTTCTGCTGTACGGGCAGCCGGTTCGCGGCCCGGGCCGGGAGCGGGCGATGGTGTTCCAGCAGCACAACCTGTTTCCGTGGCGTACGGCCCTGCGCAACGTGGAGTTCGGTCTGGAGGTGGCAGGCGTCCCGCGCCAAAAACGGCAGGCCCGCGCCATGCGCTACCTGGAGCTGGTGGGGCTCAAGGAGTTTGCCGACTACTACCCGCACCAGCTCTCCGGTGGCATGCAGCAGCGGGTGGGTCTGGCTCGGGCGCTTGCCGTCGAACCGAAGGTGCTGCTGATGGATGAGCCTTTCGGTGCCCTGGATGCCCAGACGCGGTTTCTGCTCCAGGAGGAGCTGTCCCGCATCTGGCTGCAGGATCGCAAGACGGTCCTGTTCGTGACCCATGACATCGAGGAGGCCCTCTTCCTGGGCGATCGGGTCGTGGTCATGTCACCGCGGCCGGGGCGCGTGCTGGAGGACATTGCCGTTCCCTTCGAACGGCCCCGAAGCGACCGCACCCGGGCGTTACCCGAATTCGCAAGGCTCAAGGATACCATTTGGCGCACCCTCAAGGCCCAGCAGGCTTGGGTTTCGGACGGTGAGGTGGGGTGAGCTGCGCGGCGCCTTCCCTGCGGGTACTGCGTCCGGGCCTTGTGGCGCTGCAGCTGTGGCGGCGCAGTGCAGCCTTTCAGCGACTGGTCGTATGGGGCAGCATCCTGCTGGCCTGGGAGATCTTCGGGCGGCGGGTCGGGCCGTTCTTTTTCGCTCCCTTCACGGCCACTCTCGGTGGGCTTGGCCAGCTCATCCGCTCCGGGCAGATCCTGACGGTGGCTTTCAGCCTGCAGCAGATGCTGGCGGGCTATTTCCTGGCGGTGGCGGTGGGCATTCCGCTGGGGCTGGTGATGGGGGCTTCCCACAAATTCGCGCACGTCCTGGAGCCTTATGTCAACCTGCTGTTCGTCACTTCCATGGAAGCCTTGCTTCCTTTCCTCATCATCCTCTTCGGGGCCGAGTTCGAATTCAGGGTTGCGGTGGTGTTCCTCTTCTCCGTGCTGTACGTGCTTCTCAACGTGCAGGCGGGGGTGCGCAACGTGGACGTGCAGCTGGTGGAGACGGCTCGCAGCTTTGGGGCCTCCAGGGTGCGAATCTTCAAGGACGTGGTGCTTCCGGCTACCCTGCCCTACGTGGTCGCGGGGCTACGGCTCGGGCTGGGGATGGCGCTGAAGGGTATGGTCATCGCGGAGCTGTGGGTGCACACGGGTACGGGAGCCCTTCTGTCGGGCTTCGGCCAGTTCCGGCAACTGGACCGGTTTCTCGCGCTGGTTTTGGTCATCGTCGGGCTGGGGGCCGGGGCGGTTCAAGGGCTGTATTGGATTCAACGGAGGCTCGCCCCCTGGGCTCCCGACGTGGTCTTGGGCCGCTGAAGCAGAGGTGGCCAAAAGATTGAGCGGGTGCTCACCCGGGGTGCGGGATTCGACCGTTGGGGGCGGGTGCGGCAAGGTTCCATGGCTGAGCTGCCAAGTGCGGTAGGAGCGGAGCATCTGCGGGCTTACGGCCCGGCGGTAGGGCGGCGCGTGCTGCGGTGGCTTGGGTCGCGCTCGGGCCTGCGCGTCCTTTCCGTTGCGGCCGTGCTGGCGCTGTGGCAGTGGTACGGGAGCCGTCCGGACGTGTTTGCGCTCGCCCCTTTCACCCGGGTCGGGGCCGCGCTGGTGCGGATGGTGACTTCCGGCGAGGTGGTGCGAGCGGCGCTTGGGACCCTGGGCATCGCGGCCCAGGGGTACGCGCTGGCGACGGTGCTGGGCATCCTGGGCGGGTTTGCCACGGGGATCTCGGCCGTGGCGCGCAACACGCTGGACCCCATTGTCAACGCATTGTACACGGCTCCGATGACGCTTCTCATCCCCGTCATCGGGATCTGGATTGGTCTGGGAACTCGGGGCAAACTCTTCTTGGTCTTCATGTTTTCGGTCTTCGTCATCCTCGTCAACACCGCGGCCGGGGTTCGCTCGGTGGACCCGGGCCTGATGGAGACAGCCCGTTCCTTTGGGGCGCGGCGGCTGAAGCTGTACCGCGACGTGCTGCTGCCCTGGTCGCTCCCCTTCATCCTGACAGGGATGCGGCTGGGGGTGGGTCGGGCCATCCGGGGCGCCATCGTGGCTGACATGCTTCTCATCTCCAGCAACCTTGGCCGGTACCTGCTGGAGGCCGGGTCGACGTACCGAATGGATGTGCTCCTGGCTGGGATCCTCTTCACCATGCTTCTGGGCTACGGGCTTATGGCGCTGGCTCGGTGGATCGAGTCGCGTGCGCTTCGGTGGCGGCCGGTGCAGCGCTGGTGACGCAGGAGCCCGGGGGAGGGGAGATTGCACTGGCACCTGAGGGCAAGGCCCAGTACGGATCGGATCTCATCGTGGATCTCCTGGAGGCGTTCGGGATTTCGCATG
>CAYQLT010000051.1:0-13403 GCA_964418425.1 uncultured Clostridia bacterium | reverse complement strand
CAGTACGGATCGGATCTCATCGTGGATCTCCTGGAGGCGTTCGGGATTTCGCATGTGGCTGCCAATCCGGGAGCGACGTTTCGCGGCGTGCACGACTCGCTGGTGAACTACCGGCCGGCCAGGCCCGGCCGGGCCGGGGCAGGTGGGCCGGCGGGACCCGAACTGGTGGAGGTGTGCCACGAGGAGATCGGCGTGGCCATGGCCCACGGCTACGCGAAGCTAACAGGCCGGCCCATGGCGGTGCTGCTTCACAATGTGGTGGGGCTCGCCCATGCGGCGATGGCCATCTTCAACGCGTGGTGCGACAGGGTGCCGGTGCTCTTGCTCGGGGGAACGGGGCCCGTGGACGCCGCCCGCAGGCGGCCCTGGATCGACTGGGTGCACACGGCCCAGCTACAGGCCGAGATGGTACGGCCCTTCCTGAAGTGGGACGATCAGCCGGCCGGTCATCGGGCGATGATTGAATCCTTTATCCAAGGCTACCGCCTGTCCATGGCCGATCCCGCGGGGCCCGTCTACATCTGCCTGGACGCGGCGCTCCAGGAAGACCCGGTGGTGGAGGCCCTGGAGATTCCCGATCCGTACCGCTATCCGCTGCCCTCGCCACCTGCTCCCGATCCGGAGTCGGTGAACCGCGTGTTGGAGCTTCTGGCCGGGGCCCGCCAGCCCGTCTTCCTGGTGGAGGCCTTGGGCCGGCTTTCGGGGTCGGCGGGGGCCTGGCTGGAGGAGCTGGCCCTGGCCTTCGGGGCGCCGGTGCTGGAGGTCACCCGCAGCGGCAGCTGCGTGCGCAACACCTTTGCCCTGGACCTCACCGGATGCGAGGAGGAGGTGCTGGCAGAGGCGGACGTGGTGGTGGCTTTTGGGGTGCGGGACCTCGAAGAGGCCCTCTCCCGCACAGACGATACGACACGGGCCGTCTCCTGGCTTTGCCCGCCTTCGGTCCGTCTCGTGGACGTAAGCCTGCGGGCCCTGAGTTGCCGGGGGTGGCTTCCCGAGACCGGCCGGGTTGTGCCGCTGGCCGCCTCGGTGACGGCGAGACCGGACATGGCGCTTCAGGCTCTGCTGGAGCGCCTGCGTGCCGGCGGCGCCCCGGCCGGCGCGGCGGGTTCGGCCGCCTGCGTGTCGAGCCTGCCGTCGGGGTCGGGCGAGCAGTCCGAGCAGGCCCGTCGTCAGCGCCTGGAGCGGTGGAGCCGGCGCCACGAGCAGGCTCGCCGGCAATGGGAGGAGCAGGCCCGACACCGGGCGGGTGAACGCCCCATCTCCCTTCCCGCCGTGGCGCTGGCCTTGCGGGAGAGCCTGAGAGGCCGGGATTGGGTCCTGGCCAACGGCACGGCCAGGGGCTGGGCCCGTCGACTGTGGCAATGGGAGCGGCCCGATGCGTTTTTGGGCGACAGCGGCGGCGCCGGCAAGGGTTATGGCCTGGGGGCGGCCATGGGAGCCGCGTTGGCCTTGAAGGGCAGCAGCCGGATCGCGGTCAACCTGCAGGGAGATGGCGACCTGCTGTACACGCCCTCGGGGCTGTGGACGGCAGCGAACCAGCGTCTTGCCCTGCTGACCGTGGTGCTCAACAACCGCTCCTATTACGAAGACGAGGATCACCAGCAGCGGGTGGCGCAGGCGAGGGGTCGTCCCGTGGATCGGGCCGGGATCGGTACCCGGATCACGGATCCTGACGTCGATTTCGCTTGGCTGGCCCGCAGCATGGGGGTCGTCGGAATCGGGCCGGTCGAGCGCCCTGAAGAGCTTCCCGCCGCCCTGGACGAGGCCGTGCGGCTGGTCGCCGAACAGCAGCGCCCGGTGGTGGTTGACGTGGTCACGCAGCCAAGGTGAGGGCCGGCTTCGGATAGGGGGAACTCCAACGGTGGATATGGCCGCCTACGAACGAGTGGCTCGGGCGCTGGACGCCCACGCGCAGGAACTGGCCGAACTGGCGGTTGAGTTCGCCAACACGTTCAGCCCCACCGGCCAGGAGGCTGCCATGGCCGAGGCGGTGTACGGGTGGCTCCAGCGCCAGGGCATCCCCGCATTCAAACAGGTTATCATGGAAGACCGGGCCAACGTGGTGGGGGTGCTGCGGGGCGTCCGGGGCGGGCGTCGCGTCCTGTTCAACGCCCACATGGATTCCGAAGTGTCGGGTTCGGAGTTCGACGTGCTGATGGGACTGCCCGACATCAACCGCCAGGGCGGGCGCCGGGAGGGTAACCGCCTCTACGGGCACACCCTCCTCAACGACCGGGGGCTTTTGGCCACGTTCCTGGTGATGGCCAAGGCTTTCAAGGAAAGCGGCGTGGAGCTGCCGGGCGACCTCATCCTCACGGCCGTGGTGGGAGAGACGGGCATGGCCCCCGTGGACGAGTTTCAGGGGTTGCGTTACGAGGGGAAAGGCTTCGGCAGCCGCTTCCTGGTCAGCCACGGCGTGCGCGCCGACTACGCCATTGTGGCGGAGACCACCGACTTCGGTGTCGCGTGGCACGAGTGCGGGGCGATTTACTACAAGGTGACGGTCCGGGGCCGTAACATCTATACCCCCAGGCTGCCGGACGCGCAGAACCTCTCCGATCACCCCAACGCCATCGTACGGATGGCCGAAGTGATCCGGGCCATCGAAACCTGGGGACGCTCGTACACGGCCCGCAAGTCCTACCTCTCCAGAAACGGGCGAGTGGTGCCCCGGGTCAACGTGGGGGCCGTGCGAGGCGGCATTCCTTACCGGCCCAACCGCAGCGCCTCCGTCTGTTGCGCATATGTGGACGTGCGTACCGTTCCCGGGCAGGATCCCGACGAGGTGACCGCAGACCTGCGCAAGGCGCTGGCCGCGTTGCCGTTTGAGACCGAGGTGGAGCCGTTTCTCATCCGGCCGGGCATCGAAGGGCGTAACGTGGAGCCGCTGGTGGAGGCGGCCACGCAGGCGCACCGTCACGTGATGGGCGGCAACCCCCCGCCACCGCCATCGGAGGTCATCAGCATGTGGAGAGATCTGGTGGTATTCAACGAGGTGGGCATTCCCAGCGTCACCTTCGGCCCGCCGCGCCGGCGCGAGAGCGAGACCGGGCGGCTGTACTTCGCGCTGGAGGACCTGGTGGCCACGGCGAAGATGTACGCGTACATGACCCTCTACCTCATGGAAACCTGAGGGGCGACGGACGTGCGCTTTGCGTACTCGCTGCAGGTGGGGCGCTCGAAGGCGGAGGTGTGGAACTTCCTCTGGGATGTGGACCGCCTCAAGGAGTGCATCCCGGGCTGCCGCTCCATCGAAGCCGTCGAACCCCGGCGCCGGTACCGGGCGCTCCTGGAGGAACAGGTGGGGCCGTTCAAAGTGAGCTTCGGAGCGGATGTGACCGTGTCGGTGGTGGAGGAGGGGAGCGAGCTGGAGATGACGCTGGCGGCCGAGGACCGGCGGGTGCTGTCTTCGCTGCGTATGACCATGCGGTGCCGGCTCGGTGACGTGGAGGCGGCCGGCGGCGAAGCCGGGGGCGCCCGGATGGATGTGGAGACGGAGGTGGAGGTCCGGGGCCGGCTGGCGACGGTGGGACAGGGGCTGATCCGGCGCAAGGCCGATGCCATCGTCGGAGAGTTCGTCGAGCGGTTGCGAGGGCAGCTGGAGCCGGGCCAGCCCGACGGGGGAGCGGACAAGACCGGTGCTGCGAAGCTTTGAAATCCACCCGGCCTCCACCGTCGAGGAGGCAGCCGAACTGCTTGCCCGCTTCGGGGAGGCGGCGGCGCCCTATGCGGGCGGTACGGAACTGCTGCTGGTGATGAAGCGCGGTTTGTTGCACTACCGGCACCTGGTGGATGTGAAGACCATCGCGAGCTTGCGGCGACTGGAGGTGGACCGGGAGCGGCGGGTGCTGCGGGTGGGCGCGGCGGTCACGCACCGCCAGCTCGAACACTCCGAGCTGGTGCAGCGCTACGTGCCCGTCGTAAGCCAGGTCGAGCGGAGGGTGGCCAACGTCCGGGTGCGCAGCATGGGCACCCTGGCGGGCAATCTCTGCTTTGCCGACCCGCACTCGGATCTGGCGACGCTGCTGCAGGCCCTGGGCGCTTCTGTCCACCTGCAGGGGGCTGGCGGCCGGCGGCGGTGGGTGCCGATGGAGGGGTTCGCCCTGGACTCGTATACGACCGCGAGGGAGCCCGACGAGCTGCTGGTGGAGGTGGAGGTTACGGTTCCGGGGCCGCGAGAGCGCGTGGGCTACGAGAAGTTCCAGTTCCATGAGCGTCCCTCGGTCGGGGTGGCCGTGCGCCTGACCCTGGACGAAGGCCTGACCCGGATCGATGGGGCCACCGTGGTGGTGGGCTGCGTGACGCCCACTCCCCGGCGGCTGGAGGAGTGCGAACGGGCCCTGCGCGGCGCGTCCCTGCACCGCATCGACGAGGCCCTGCGGGAGGCAGCCGCCGCAGCCTCCAGGGGTGTTGACCCCGTGGACGACCTGGAGGGGTCGGCCGAGTACAAGCGTCACCTGACCGGCGTCATGCTGGGGCGTGCCGTACGGCAGGCTCTGGCCGGCGCCGGTCCGGGGGGCGTGAGCGGGGGGAGCTCGGGATGAGCGAAAACGTCCGGGCAGCCGGGACGGGCCCGGCAGGGGAAGAACCCCCCTGGGCCCGGAGTACCATGACTATCACCTGTGAGGTGAACGGCATCCCCCGCCAGGTGGTCATCGAACATCGGGAGACCCTGCTTGAGATGTTGCGAAACCGGCTGGGGCTCACAGGCGTCAAGAAGTCGTGTGACGCGCAGGTTTGCGGGAGCTGCACCGTGCTTCTTGACGGCCTTCCGGTCAGCGCCTGCACGACGTTAGCGTACGAGGCCAGGGATCGGCGGGTTACCACCATCGAAGGGCTTGAACGAGACGGGGTGCTGCACCCGGTTCAGCAGGCGTTCGTGGAGGCCCACGCGTTTCAATGCGGTTTTTGCACGCCGGGCATGATCCTGACCGTGTTGGCGCTTTTGCAGGAAAACCCTCAGGCCGGTGAGGCCGAGGTGCGGGAATACCTGAGCGGCAACATTTGTCGATGCACAGGATATCGGGGAATCCTGCAGGCCGTGCGCCTGGCTCAGGCCAGGATGGCCGCGCCCTGGGCCTCAGCGGGCGACGCGAGCAGGGCATCAGCGGGCGAGCCGGGCCGGGCCTGAGCGAGGGAGCCGGAGCGAGCCTGAGCGAGCGGCCGGGCCGGCCCACAGGTCAGGGCGCCGTTGGGGGGCTTGCGAGAACGATGGCGGGCGAGGGCGTACAGGTGCAGGAAGCGACCGCACGGGCGTTTCGAGTCGTGGGACAAAGCGTCCCGCGTGCGGACGCCTACGAGAAGGTGACGGGCAAGGCCCAGTACACCACCGACCTCACCCTGCCCGACATGCTGCATGCCCGGGTGGTGCGCAGCACCATACCCCACGGCCGGATCCGACGCCTGGACGCGCAGCCGGCGCTGCGCCACCCGGGGGTGGTGGCCGTGGTGACGGCCGAAGACCTTCGGGACATCCACCCCTATTACGGGCACATCGTACGGGACCGGCCGGTGCTCGCCATCGACCGAGTGCGGTTCGTGGGGGAGCCGGTGGCCATCGTGGTGGCGGTGGACGAGTGGGCCGCCGAGGAGGGGGCGCAGCTCGTCGAGGTTACGTACGAGGAGTGGCCTGCGGTCTTCACCGCCGAGGAGGCCTCCCGCCCGGGGGCCATCGTGCTGCACCCGCAAGCCGCGTTTGAGGTGGGGGAGCTGCGGGGGTTCCACGAGGACGTGGCCGTGGGCAAGCTTCCCAATCTGTGCCATGAGGCCGTTCTGTCCTGGGGCGATGTGGACGAGGGGATGCGCCAGGCCCAACACGTGTTCACCGATACGTTCCGCTTTCCCATGACCTTCCACTACACCATGGAGCCGTACGCGGCCGTGGCCCTGTGGAGCGATGATGGTCTGACCGTCTGGAGTTCGGCCCAGCATCCTTTCATGGTTCTCACGGAGCTCAGCCGCCTGTTCAGGCTGCCCCTCAGCCGGGTGCGGGTGGTGGTGCCCTACGTGGGGGGCGGCTACGGCGGCAAGTCCTATACCAAGATCGAGCCCCTGGCTTGCGCTGCGGCCCGGCGGGTGCGCCGTCCGGTCAAGCTGGTGCTGGACGTGGGCGAGTCCTTTTACACCACCCGCAGCGACGCAGCCACCGTCACGGTGCGCACCGGGGTGGACAAGAGCGGCCGCATTGTGGCCCGGGACGTCACCATCGCCATGAACACCGGCGCGTACGCGGAAAACAGCCCCCTGGTCATCCGAAAGGCCGTCAACCGCTCCCTGGGCCCGTACCGCATTCCCAACGCCCGGGTGGTGGGACGGCTCTTTTACACCAACACACCCCCGGCCAGTTCCTTCCGGGGTTTTGGGGCTCCTCAGGTGGTTTGGGCGGGGGAGTCCCAGATGGACATCATCGCCGACACCCTGGGGATAGACCCTGTGGAACTACGCCTGCGAAACCTGGCCGAGCGCGGCGAGAGCATCGTGCCCGGCCTTCGGCCACTGGATGCGGACCTGCCGGGGGATCTCCGGCTCTTGGCCGAGAGGCTCGGCTGGCAGGAACCGCTGGCCGTGGACCGGGGTCGGGGCGTGGCCTGTTCGGCCAGCGATGCGGGGGCCGAACCGGTTTCCACGGCCCTGGTTCGGGTACACGCCGACGGTAGCGTGACGGTTTGCGTGGGCACCACCGAACTGGGCCAGGGGAGCCGCACCGTGCTGGCCCAGATCGCCGCGGAGGAGCTGGGCGTCGACTACGAGCAGGTGCGGGTGGCCGCTTCGGACACGGGAGTGGTGCCGTACGACCGTTCCACAGGCGCCAGCCGCAGCACGACGGTGGTGGGCCTGGCCGTTCAGGAAGCCTGCCGGGACGCTCGCTGCCAGATGGTGAAGATGGCCGCGCAGGTGCTGGGGTTGCCGGAACAGGCCGTTGCCGAACGGCCCGGCGGGGTGGATGCGGGCGGGGCGTTCTTGCGATGGGATGAGGTCATCCGGCGGTACTTCAACCTCCCCGCCGGCGAGGTGATGGGCCGAGGCTACGTGCGCCGGGCAGGGCCGCTGGCCACCCTGCCGGTCTTTTGGGAGATCGGCATGACCGGCGTGGAAGTGGCCGTGGACCGGGAGACGGGCCTGGTGACCGTGGAGCACCTGGTGACGGTGGGCGACGTGGGCAAGGCCGTTCACCCCGCCTGCGCGGAGGGGCAGGATCTCGGCGCGGCCACCATGGGGCTTGGCCACGCGCTGTTTGAGGAGATCGTCCTCGAAGGCGGCCAGATGCTCAACAACGACATGCTGTCGTACAGGGTTCCCAGGGCGACAGACATGCCGGAGCGGGTGGACACGCTTCTCGTTGAAAACCAGGATGGGGTGGGCCCCTATGGCCTCAAAGGGGGTGGGGAAGGTTCTCTCAATCCTGTGGCACCTGCCGTGGCCAACGCCGTGGCCCGCGCGGTCGGCGTCCGCATCCGGGAGCTTCCCCTGACCCCGGAGCGGGTGTGGCGGGCTTTGCAGGTTCGGCCGGACGACGGCCAGAGGAGGGTCTGAGTCGCGTGGACACCGCATTGGAGGCGCTGGCCCGCCGGCGCATCAGCGAGGCGAAGACGGTCGAGAGGGTCGTGGTGGAGGCGCTTCGGGAGGCGGTGCTTAAGGGCGTGCTCAAGGCGGGACAGCGCCTGCGCCAGGATGAGCTGGCGGCTACCTTTGGGGTGAGCCGCATGCCCATCCGGGAGGCGCTGCGCCAGCTGGAAAGCGAAGGCCTGGTGCGGCTGCTTCCCCACCGGGGCGCCGTGGTGACGAGCTTGACGCCCGAAGAGGTACTGGAGATCTACGAAATCCGTTCTCTTCTGGAAAGTCATGCCATGGCCCTGGCGGTTCCCCGCCTCACCGACGATCGCATCCGGCAGCTGGAGCAGCTGCTGGTGCAGATGAAGGAGGAAGAGGATCCCCTCCAGCAAGTGGATCTGCGCGAGGCGTTTTACCAGACCCTGTACGAAGCGTCGGGCCGCTCCCGCCTGGTTGCGCTCATCATGCAACTGCGCAAGGACGTGGGGCGTTACTTCCTCTCCAAGCAGATCCCGTTGTCCCGGGAATCCCACGAGGAGTTGCTGCGGCTGTGCCGGCTTCGGGACGGCGAGGCCGCATCCCGGCACATCCGGCGTCACCTGGAGGAGGTGAGCCGGATGCTCCAGGGCGTGGTCGAGACCCCGCCGGCTGCAGGAACGGCTGCGGAGCAGGCGTCGCCAGCGCCGGACGGGGCGTCCAGAAACGCACGCGGCCGGGCCTGAGAGAGGGGCCGTCGGGGCGGCGCAGCGCACGAAACGAGGGGGCGAGGAGGCGTCATGCGGGTCGAGGAGGTTGCCTTTTACAGCGAGGGGGATCGGATCGTTGGGACCTTGAAGTGGCCCGACTCGCAGCCGGATCGGCCCATCCCTGCCGTCGTGCAGGGGCCGGGCTGGATGGGGTTGCGGACGGCGAAGCTTTACGACCGCTACCATAACGCGCTGGTGCAGGCGGGCTTCGCGGTGCTGGCCATCGACTACCGCGGGTTTGGGGACAGCGGTGGGACGCGGGGGCTGCTCATCCCCCAGTGGCAGGTGGAAGACCTGCGCAATGCCGTCACCTATCTGCAGACCCGCCCGGAAATCGATCCCGAGCGCATCGGGGTGTTCGGCTCCGGCGGCACCGGGGGCGCCAACGCGGTCTACCTGGCCGGGATCGACCCCCGGGTGAAGGCGGCGGTCTGCCAGGTGGGCATCGCCGACGGCGAGGACTGGCTGCACCGGATGCGGCGGGAATACGAGTGGGTGGCGTTCAAGCAGCGGCTGGAGGAAGACCGCAGGCGCCGGGTCCTGACCGGCGAATCCGCGATGGTCAACCCCCGGGAGGAGATCATGATTCAAACACCCGAGCGGAAGGAGACGGCGGTCAAGAAGGACGTGGATGCCAGGCTGGGGGACCTGGTGCCGCTATATTGCGCGGAACGGATAATGGAATTCAAGCCGATTGAGGTGGTGGATCGGATCGCTCCTCGGGCCATCATGTTCATCGCGGTGGAAAACGATGCGGTGACGCCAGAAGATCACACCTACCGCATGTTTGAGCGGGCGAAGCCTCCCAAGAAGCTCATCATCCAGCGAGGCACCACTCATTACCGGGCTTACGACCAGTACGGCGACATCATCACCCCCCAGATCGTGGATTGGTACAACCGTTACCTGAAATGGGGACCGGTGGAGATTCAGGAGCAGTCCCGCCTCGAGTCGAGCGTGGTGTACATTCACCCGTCGGGGCAGATGGAGTCCGTGGAGAGGGTGTCGTAAGTGGCCGACTTAAGTCTGGTTGTCCGAGGCGGAACGGTGGTGACGCCCCAGGGCGCGGTGGAGGCCGACGTGCTGGTGGCAGGCGAGAAGATCGCCGGCGTGTGCGCCCCGGAGCTTACCCCCAAGGCGGACAGGGTCATCGACGCCACGGGGAAGGTGGTGCTGCCCGGCCTGATCGACATGCACGTCCACCACCGGGAGCCCGGCTTCACCCACAAAGAGGACATCACCACCGCGACCCGAGCAGCGGCCGCAGGCGGGGTCACGGTGACCGTCGGTATGCCCAACATCTACCCACCCCCCAACACCCTGGAGATCTTTCGGGAAACCTTGAAGCTCTACGAGCAGAAAGCGGTTGTGGATTTCAATCTCAACCCCGCCGGAACCAATCCGGAGGAGATCCGGAGAATCGCCGAAGACGGGCAGCTCCTCGCGTTCAAGATCTTCATGGTCGTGGACACCGGCCGGGATTATCCCCACATGCCCGGCATCGGTGTGCATGACCACGGGCAGCTCTATGCCATCTTCGAAGCCGTCGCGCGCACGGGCTACCCCATCATGGTTCACCCCCACGATCAGGAGCTGATGACCTACCTCGAGCAGCAGTTCTGGAAGAGAGGCGAGACGGACTTCCGGGCGTATGCGCGCTGTCTGGCCATGCAGGATGGCGCCATCTGGAATACGGCCATCGCGACGTTGCTCCAGCTGCAAAAGGCCACGGGGGTACACCTGCACCTCTTGCACATGAACACCATCGAGGGCATCGAGATGGTGCGGCGGGCCAAGGCCGAGGGGAGACGGGTCACCTGCGAGGTGAACCCCTGGGCGCTGTTTCTCAGTAACCGTTGGGAAACCATCGAGAGGCTTGGGCCTTACGCCCTGTCGTATTATGTGCCGCCGGAGCACGCGCAGGCTGCCTGGCAGGCCCTGGTGGATGGCACCATCGACATCATCGCCACGGATCACGCTCCCCACACGCGGGAGGAGAAGGAGGTGGGGTGGACCAACATGTGGAAGGCCCACAGCGGCACTCCTCACATTCAGTTCTACCTCAGCCTCCTGCTCACCGAGGTCAATCGGGGGCGCATCGGTCTGGAGCGCGCGGTGGAGGTCACCTCGACCGCTCCCGCCCGGATTTTCGGCCTGTATCCCCGAAAGGGCGCGATCGTGGTGGGGGCGGATGCGGATCTGGTGATCGTGGACATGAAGGCGCGCAAGACGGTGACCAACCAGGAGGTTCTCAGCCGCTGCGGCTGGACGCCCTACGACGGGCGGGAGGTGCAGGGCGTTCCCGTGATGACGATCCTGCGGGGCCGGGTGGTCATGGAGAACGGGCAAGTCGTGGGTGCTCCGGGCTCGGGGAGGCTGGTGCGCCGGGTCACACCGCCGGTTGTGACGCCTTCGCCCGCGGTCGCGGCGGGCTGATATCATATCCGGGTGCCGTCATCCCGATTACCGCTGGAGCCGCCATCATGGCGAACACCGTCGGAGGAGGAAGGTAGGATGCAGTTCGGGCTTCTGCTGCCCCACTTTGGAGAACACGCCTCGCGGTCGCGGGTGCTGGACGGGGCGCGACTGGCGGAGGATCTGGGCTTCGACTCCGTCTGGGTGCGGGATCACCTGATATTCCACCCCCACGGCATGGAAGGGACCGACCGGACGTTTTACGAGGCGTTCCTGTCGTTGGCTGCCATCAGTTCCATTACCCAGCGTATCATCCTGGGCACCGGCACCGTGATCCCGCACCGCCACCCGATTCACCTGGCCCAGTGCGCCGCCATCCTGAGCTTCTATTCGGGGGGGCGCGTGATCCTGGGCTTCGGCGCCGGCAACTTCGACCACGAGTTTGAGGCCATCGGGTTGGGCGGCATCTTCCGCCCGGACCTGGTGGAGGAAAACGTGCAAATCCTGCGTCGGCTGTGGACGGAGGACCACGTCAGCTTCCAGGGGCGTTTTTACCACTTCGAGGAGGTAGAGCTGCACCCCAAGCCCGTGAAGCCCATCCCCATCTGGTACGGCGGCAACACCCCGGCCTCGGCCCGCCGGGCCGTGGAGTACTGCGACGGCTGGATTCCCGGGCGCATCACCCTGACCACATTCAAGAAGCGCGTGGCGCAGATGCGCAAGCGCTCGGCGGAGCTGGGCCGGCCCATGCCCACCACGGGGGCCATTCCCATCACGAGCATAGCGAAGGACCGGCAGACGGCGGTCAACTCCGTCAACCTGCCCGGCCTGCTCAAGAACGCGAACAACCAGAAGTGGTGGGTACGCCCGCCCCATGGGGAGTTTCGCACCGTGGACGACCTGGAGGGCTCCGTATTGTTCGGCAGCCCCGACGACATCGTGCAGGAGGTGCTGAAGCTCCACGAGGCCGGCCTGCAGCACCTCGTGTTCGACTTCCGGTTCCGCTTCGCGGACTTCTTCGACCAGGTGAAGCTGTTGGGCGATAGGGTGCTTCCGGTACTGCGACAGGAGTTGACCCGCCGGCAAGCCTCCAGGATGCCGGCCTGAAGGCTTGCACGTACCGGGGGCGGGCTCGACGCACGGGGCCGCCCCCGGTTGGAAGAGGGATCGGTGGCATAGACTCGTTGCGGCGGAGGCTGGCCAAGGATGTCCATACACGCGCCCGTGCCTGAGCCGGAACGGAAAACCTGGGCCATGTGGATCGGAGGTCAGGCCGTTCCGGCACTCTCCAACCAGGTCTTCGAGACGGTGAACCCCGCCACCGGAGAGGTGCTGGGTACGGTTCCACGCGGGGGCGAGGAGGACGTGGACCGAGCCGTCCAGGCGGCCAGGGTGGCCTTCCGGAAGTGGCGCAAGACGTCCGCTTGGGAGAGAGGCGCCATGCTGCGCCGCCTGGCCGGGGTGCTGGAGCGCCACTTCGAGGAACTGGCCCTGCTCGACTGTCTCGATTCCGGAAACCCCATACGGGAGGCCCGAAACGACCTTCGCAAAGCCATCGACAACCTCCTCTATTACTCGGGGCTTGCCCTCGAACTCAAGGGAGAGACGATCCCGGCCACTGCGGAGCACCTTCACTTCACGGTTCGCGAGCCGTATGGAGTGGTGGGGGCTATCATTCCCTTCAATCACCCCTTGATGTTTTGCGTGAACCGCGCGGGCGCCGCTCTGGTGACCGGAAACTGCGTGGTGGTCAAGCCGGCCGAGCAGACTCCCCTGAGCGCGCTGCGCTTCGCGGAGCTGTCGGCGGAGGTTCTCCCGGCGGGCGTTTTGAACGTGGTGACGGGACTGGGCCCGGAAGCCGGGGCCGCGCTGGTGCGCCACCCGGACGTGCTACGCATCGCCTTCACGGGCGGGGTCGAAACGGGCCGGCGGGTGCTTCAGGAGGCCGCCGCCAGCCCCGTCATCAAGCGGGTTAGCCTGGAGCTGGGCGGCAAGAACCCCATCCTCATCTTCCCCGGCGTGGACGTCGGCCGAGCTGCCGCCGAAGTGGTGCGGGGGATGAACTTCGCCCGCTGCCAGGGTCAGTCCTGCGGCTCCACCTCCCGGGCTTTCGTGCACGTCTCCCTGCACGACGATCTGCTGCAGGCGGTGGTGGAGCACACCCGGGCCATTCGGTTGGGCCTGCCCCATCTGGAACAGACGGAGATGGGGGCTCTCGTCTCCGAGGCGCACCTGCAGCGGGTTCTGGCCTACGTGGAATCCGGGCTGCGAGAGGGAGCCCGGCTGGTGCTGGGCGGGCGCAGGGTTTGTTCGCCCGAGCTGTCCCGGGGGTTTTTCATGGAGCCCACCATCTTCGACGAGGTCCGGCCCGAGATGCGCATCGCCCGGGAGGAGATCTTCGGCCCCGTGCTGAGCGTACTTACCTGGAGCGACTACGACGAACTGATGGAGCAGGTGAACGGCCTTGCCTACGGCCTCACCGCCAGTGTTTTCGCCCGGGATATCGATACGGCCCTGCGGGCCGCCTCCGACGTGGACGTCGGGTACGTCTGGATCAACGGGGTGGAACGCCGCTTCCGTGGGGTGCCGTTCGGGGGCCACAAAAACAGCGGCATGGGCGTGGAACACTCGCTGGAGGAGCTGCGGTCCTATACCCAGTTGAAGAGCATCAACGTGCTTGTGGGCTAAGGC
>CAYQLT010000050.1:15896-18872 GCA_964418425.1 uncultured Clostridia bacterium | reverse complement strand
CGTCTCCCGAATCGAGGGTCTTACAAGGTTGGAACCCCAAATCCCCTCATAGCTATTATCACTCACCACGCTGCCCTCAATCACCGGGTCACTCGGGTACTCCCATGAGCCTTCCATCCAGATGCCCCGCAGGTTGTACCGTACCGTGCTAAAACGCACCCTGGGAGACGCCTGGCGAATGTAAAGCCCGTAGTCCGCATACGAAATCGTCACGTGCTCCAGCACCGAACTGCTCCCGCTCGACCGCTCAATCCGGATGAACCCCCAGTCCCCCGGCTGCGCCGGCGACGCGTTGGAGGTGAACACAATCGGCTCCGCCTCCGTCCCCTGCGCCACCAACGCCCCGTAGACCACCAGCTCCACCCGGCTCGAAAACCCCGTCGAGTCCGTCGCCCGCTTGAAGCGCACCTCCACCCCCGGCTCAACCGTCAGCGTCACCCCTTCGTGCACCACCACGTCCCCCGTCACGATGTACGGACTGCTCGCCCGGTACCACGTCGTGTCCTCCCTAATGTTGCCGGAGACCTCGGTCCCCGCCGCTGCAACGGTTACCTGGTACGCCATCTCTCCGTGGATGAAACCCAGCGACGCGCTATCGACAGCCTCCGCTGCAGCCAACGCACCGGCCAGGAACATGGTAAGGAAGGACAGCTGGATGCCCCAAACGCAAGCGCGGTGGCGGAAGTGGCGTACGAAGAGGCGCACCGGGAGCCCTCCCTTGTCTAGGGTGTTAGCCTGGCCCCGCATAAATGGTGCCTGACAACCAGAGAGAACCCGTTTGCACAGAGGCACGGACATCATCGACCCCACGTCCTCGCGCCCAGTGAGCAACCCAAGCCGATCCAAGCCCTCGGCAGCCGGAGCAGCCGCATCTCGTCTGGGGGGTGCCACAGAGTCCGCGCGTGGGCCGTGCAGCGCGCCGGCAAAACCGGGGTTAGCCAGCTGTTCTTGCGACCGCGGAAGCCGCGCACGTAAGCGCCCCTGCGCCCGATCCGGCGACGACCCACGCCGTCCGGTCCGGGGCCCGGTCAAGAGAAACTGAGCAGTCGACGCCCCGTCCACGGAGCCAAAGCCCTGACTCGCCTTAGGCATCGAGAATCGGTAAGGCGCCGAACTCTAGCGGCCGACGTCCCCCGACGAGCCAGCCCCGGCTGTCCTTCGGCTAGCTCGTACCCTTTGTCCTACAGTACGCTCGCACCGTCGGCCGGGTCGCCACGCCAAGAGCCCTGGCAACCCGAAGCCACTCCAAGGGTCGCAAGTCTGAACGCGAGCGCAGCTCAAGCCGCGTGGCCGGGATGAAAGCTCCCGAATGTTACCAGGCTTCCTAGCTCCAGATTATCACCGGGCAGCAAACCCCGTCCAACGTAGGCACGAGGCCTAACAGTTTTCCTTTACGACCCGGACTTGCATAACGCTTCCGCACGTCATTTTTCGCCCCAATACGTGTGCGGACGCACCTCTGCTCTTTTTCAAAGCCGGGCACCGTTCTAAACGACCACGCGCCAGAGGCCGCGGTCATCCGGCACTGACACCGGGCCGCTGGCAAGGGCACGGTCAGCCGGGCAAGGGCGAGGCTTGCGTCGCCGCGTCCAAGGCCGCCACCTCGTCCGGCGCCAGCTGCCAGCCCAGCGCCCCCGCGTTCTCCCGAACCTGCCGGGCGCTTTTGGCCCCGGGGATGGGCAGAGCCCCCTTGGCCAGCACCCAGTTGAGGGCCACCTGGGAGGGCGTCTTGCCGCCGTGCGCCTGGCCGATTTCGCGCAGCAGGCCCAGCAGCGGCTGCAGGCGCTTGAGCACCGTCGGGGAATACCGCCGCCCCCGAAGCCCTGGCGGAGGACGCTCGGGGGAGTACTTGCCGGAGAGCACCCCCATGGCCAGGGGGCTGTATGCGATGAGCGTGACGCCCAGCTCCCGGCAGGCGGCCATCACCCCGTCCCGCTCGGGCCGCCGGTGCAGCAGGCTGTACTCCACCTGGTTAGAGGCCAGCGGGATGCCCCGGCGCGCCAGAGTCTCGTAAGCCCTGCGCATCTGGGGAGCGCTGAAGTTGGACACGCCCACGGCCCGGGTCAGACCGGCCTCGACGGCGTCGGCCAGCGCCTCGGCCCATGTCTCGACGGGCAGCGGAGGATACGGCCAGTGAATCTGGTACAGGTCCACCTGCCGCAGCCCCAGGCGACGCAGGCTAGCCCGTAGCGCCTTCAGCAGGCTTGCGCGGGAAAGCCTCCAGGGAAACGGCAGATACTTGGTGGCCACCGTCACCCCTGCGCCGCCTCCCATGAACTCGCCCAGCAGCCGTTCGGCCCGACCCCACCCGTAAATCTCCGCTGTGTCGAAAAAGGTGAGCCCGGCGCCCACGGCCGCCTGGAAGGCCTCTCGCAGGTCGGCGTCGGTGTACGAGCGGCCGTACCCCCAGACCAGCCGGTCGCCCCACGCCCATGTTCCGATCCCGACAGGACTTACGCGGATGCCGCTTCGCCCAAGCTCCACGGCCATGCCTCACTCCCCACTCGGACGCCGCCTTCCACACCCCACCCGCAGGCCCACCCCCGCGCCGGCCGCAGCCAGCGCCCGCCACCACCGCGCCATGGGAATCGCCCCCTCGGGTGGAACTTCGGTGCGAAGGCAGTGGTGCCCTGGGGCCGCCGGCGGAGCCACTGCCTTCGACGCAGCCGGCGGCGTAGGCGACCTCGCGGCTTCGGCGACCCGGTCGCGCCATCGACCTGTCGCGCGGAGGTGGCCGGCCAACCCGGCAGGAGCGAGCCGGCCCCGGGCGAACCGGCCTGCGCGGCGGCGTGGTGCGCAGGCCGGGGCCGCCCGATAATCTCCGGCGCCCCGCAAACCTTGTCCTTAAAGAAGGAGAGACCACCCAATCCTTTCCCGGGCAGTGAGCTGGGGCTGCCGGCACGTCCTTTCCCGGGCAGTGGGCTGGGGCTGCCGGCACGGCGAAGCACGGCAAACGGCGCTGAAAAATGCGGGGGC
>CAYQLT010000050.1:0-15796 GCA_964418425.1 uncultured Clostridia bacterium | reverse complement strand
GCTGGGGCTGCCGGCACGGCGAAGCACGGCAAACGGCGCTGAAAAATGCGGGGGCTGCCATCGCTCTCGGCGCTTTCATGGTGCTGGCGGCGCTGGCGGGCTTTTCGCGGGCCTTGGCCCAGGAGGAGGCTGCACCGCCTCCTTCTCCCTTTCAGCCCTCCCTGACCGCTTCGGGGGAAAGCGTCTGGACGCTCTCGTACGGGTTCGGCGACGCGGCGGCGCTGGCCGGCCGCCCCAGCATCAGCGCTCAGCACCTGGGGTTCGAGCAGCAGCTGCGCCTGCGGCTGTCCGGGCAGGCCGCCCCCGGGGTGACGGTCTCGGCCGACCTCGACAACGTTCGCAGCGAAAACCTGCAGCTCATCGGCATCGACCTGCAGTGGGAGCGGGCCCGGGCCCATCTGGGGGACATCCGCCTCAGCTCCGAAAGCCGCTACGCGGTCACCCAGGCGGCCCTCAAGGGGCTGTCGCTGACGGCGGATCTGGGATCGTGGCAGCTTTCCGCTTTGGTGGGCCGGGCGCAGGGGATCCCCGCCACCAAGACGTTTACCGGCCGCTCCAGCGAGGAGACCCTGTGGCTTTTGGAGCGCCTGCCCGCCGGCCAACCTCCCTATGCCCCCACCCGGCAGCCCTACGGCCTGGTGGCAAGCCTCCACGGGGTACAGGGGCTCGCCCTGCGCGTCCCCCACGACCCGGATTTCACCCGGGTGTGGCTGCGCCCTTATGACTTCCCGGCAGGGGGTTCGCCGGCAGGCGACCCCTCCAGGCCGCCAGCTCCCCCTGACGGCTGCACTCTGCCGCCGGCTCCCACGGAGCGGAGCCTGCAACGCCTGCTGCAGGACTACCAGCTCGGCCCGCTGTACTTCACCCTTTCTGGCGGCGAAGCCGACAGCCCGCCGGGGAGTGCGGCTCTTTCCGGCGTGCTTCGCCCCTGGAACCCCCAGGACCCCGAAGCCGACGAGCCCTCCCGGGCCTTTTTCGCCCTTCGTCCCGGCCAGGCGGTGGGCGTCAACACGCCGGAGGTGCCCAACGGGACCCCCGGGCGCGCCTACGTGCTGTTTGCCCTGGAAAGCCTCGACCTTCTGCGGGCGCACGTGGAGGACCTCATCCGGCGCTTCAACGAGCAAAACGGCCTCACGGGGGACAACCGCCTGCGCTACCCCTGGGTTCGGGGGTCGGCGACCGAGCAGGAGTTCCTGACGCTTCTTGCCGCCTACTACTCCGTTCAGGCCGGCAGCGGCTCGCACCCGCAAGCTCCCGATTTCTCGGCCGCCTCCGACGAAGTGCCGCTCGCGGCCGTGCGCACTTGCAGCCTCTTCCGGGAGCAGCTGGGAGGCACCGGCGAGGCGCAGCTGGCAAGCGCTGGCGCACAACAGCCGGGAGGCGCCGGCGTGATGGCGGATGCTTCCGTGGCCCGTTCGGCGGCGGCGCCGGCCGGCGCAGTCCGGCAGGAGGCGCCCTTCTACCTCCTGGGCCAAAGCGGGATCGAAGCCGACTCCCTTACCGTCAGAGCCCGCCACCGCACCACCGGAAGCCTGCGCGACGCTGCGGAACTGGGCCTGGACTGGGATCTGCTCTCCGAGGCAGGGGTGCTGCGGGTGCGCTTCGGCGAGGGGGGGCTGGCGGAGTTCTTACAGGAATTTGAGGGGCTTGTGGTGCGCTATCGCTTCGCCGGTTCGGAAGGCGTCTACGCCCTGGGGACCAGTGTGGCCGCCGGCAGCGAGCGGGTCTTCCTCAACGGGCAGCGCCAGCAGCGCGATCTGGATTACATCATCGACTACGAAAGCGGCTTGCTCATGTTTCTCAAGCCCGTCGGGCCGAGCGACGAGTTGCGGGTGGATTTCGAGTATTTCCGGGGCGGGCTCGGGATGGCCACCGAGTATCACCGCAATACCTTCGGTCTCGCGGCCCGCTGGAACCCACCGGATGTCCCCATGCGGTTCAGCGCGGAGGTCTTCTTCGAAGGCGACGAACCCCGCCCCCTGGTGGAGCCCGAACGGGCCCGCACCATGCCCAACGCCCACACCGTGGCAGCCGTCTCCCTGGGATTCGGCAGGGCTCTGTTTGCCGAGCTGGACCTGGCGTACTCCCACGACGTGTTTCCCTTCGACGATAACCGCCGGGCGAACCAG
Organism: uncultured Clostridia bacterium; assembly: GCA_964418425.1. Lineage (GTDB taxonomy): Bacteria > Bacillota > Limnochordia > Limnochordales > Geochordaceae > CAYQLT01. The sequence continues at coordinate 13,667 of CAYQLT010000050.1, read as the reverse complement.
CCCAACGATGTCCAGGCGATGTCGGGCGGCCTTCACCCCCGGGCGGCGGGCGGGACGGAACCGGCCACCCTGGTGCTGGTGGGCCATCGCGCCGGGCTGACGGTGGGGTTCGGATCTGACCCCTTCCCGGCAGCCGAACCTCCAGGCGGCGGAGCGTGGCGCTGGGCTACCTTCACCACCGCGGCCGGCTTGAGCGGGCTGGCCGTCCTGGACGTGGCGGGGGCATGGGCGGGAAGCTCCTCGGATCAGGCGGTGGGGGCTCGGAAGGCTATGGAGGGGCCTCCAACTGCCTGGCTGGTGGGCACCGAGTCCGGGCTCACGCTGGTAGCCAACCGCCTGCCGGGGGGTGCGCCCGACGCGGCGCTTCCCTTCGAGTACGCCGATAACTGGGTTCGCCGGTACACCTCCGACGGGTTGCCGGCCAACGCCGTACAAGCCGTGCTGTTCGTGGGGCTTAAGACCCGCCCCCCCGACGCGGCCGCTTCCGGCGGCGAGCCGGAGGCGACGGTCTGGGTGGGGACCTCCAACGGGCTGGCCTGGGCCCCCGCCGCCCAGCTGGCCGGCCCGGAGGGGCCCCTCACCCTTTCGGACCTGCTGCGGGAATGGCACGCCCTCGACCTCGCGGACGTTGCCCCCGGGGAGGTGCCGGCACGCCCCGCCTCTGCGGAGATGCAGGTGTGGGATCTGGCCTTTGCCCCCTACGAGTGTGGCTCGCGGGAGTGCAACCGTGCGGACGTGATTGCCGCCACCTCGGCGGGCCTGATCCGGGTGCCCGTGGGCTTGGCCGCCGGGGCACCGGCCTTTCTCCAGGGACCCCCTGAGTTGACAAGGGTGGATGCGATTGCAGCGGTTCCCGCGGGCGAGGGTGCGGTGCGGCTGTACGCTGGAGGGCCCGAGGGCCTTTGGGCCCGAGACCTTCATTCCACCCAGCTCGGGGATGGCGGGCCGGCGGGGGGTGGGCCGGGTGCCGCCGGGTCCGGCGCAAGCGGCTCCATCTCCAGGGGAGCAGGCGTGGGGCAGTGGGTAGCCGTCCGGGACACCGCCGGGCGCTCCGTGCAAGGCGTCTGGGACCTCCAGCTTGTGCATGCCGGGGGAGAGGCGGGCGGCGGGGCCGGTGCGGGGCGGGCCGTGCTGTGGGTGAGCTCGGGCCGGGGGCCAGGCGTGGTGGAGGATGCAGGCCAGGCTCCGGCGGACAGGCTTGCGGTGCGTCTGGTGGACATTCCCAGCAACGGACTTCCGGGCGCCGGCACCTCCAGTCTGCGATGGACGGCCCTGGGCGTGGCCCCCCTGCCGGACGGGCGAGGGCTGCAACTGTGGGCAGGGGTCCGCCAGGACCCGATGGCCGTGGGCAGCGACGAGGACGGGGCAGGCGGTTCGCAAGGCGGCCTGGCGCTGGTGGTGATGGACGCATTCGGAGCCGGGGAGCCCCAGGTGGTTCTGCCCGGGAAGGAGCCCGACTTGCCCGGGCTTGTGGCCGAAGATCCCGCCCGCTTCACGGACGTTCCGGCCGCGCAACACACCCGCACCGGGCTGGCCGGACGGCTGGCAGCCGGCTACACGTGGGACGGCGGCAGGGTGCAGGCGGCCGTCGAGCGCATCGAGCCCGGCTTTCTGCCCATCAATGGGATCCTGCGTCAGGACATCCAGCGCTGGAGCGCATCGGCCCGCCAGCGGCTCACCCCGGCCCTGGAGGTGGCGCTGGAGCACGGCGATGAGACGGTTCGGCCCGTAGAGGCTCCGGCACCCACCTCACCCGCGCAGGCAGGGCCGGCGCCCGGCAGCACCACTCCCCCCACCACCTTCGGGCGCCAGGCCCGGCGGGTGAACGATGAACTCACGGCCGAGTGGAGGTTGCCCTTGCCGGCCGTGGCCGCGTGGGCGTCGCCGCCTGCGCTGCGGGCGCGGCTGGCCTCCGAACGGCTGCGGGCCGAGGCGCCGCAACCCTCAGACGGCCGGGTCCCGGAAGAGCAGGAGACCCTGACGCAAGCCCTGACCTTGCGCCAGGAGCTTTGGGAACGCCGCGTCACGGTGGAGGCCGGCTACGAAAACATCCGCTACCACGACCGTACGGCCCCGTCCCGCAGTTTTCAGGCTCACAACCTGCTGACCGACGTTCGCCTGGCGCTCGCGGAAGGTGTGCAGGCGACGCTGAGGTACCGCAGGCCCCTCAAGCTGCTCGGTTCCGCCACCGGGCCGGCCGTCGCCGAACCGCCGCGGGTCGAGGGATCCCAAAGCCTGGATCTCGTGGCGACGGCGCGCCGCCGCCTCGGCCAGCTGGATGCGATCCTGGAGCTGGGCGAGCAACGCTCCGACCGGCTGAGCCTGGCCGGGCAGACCCCGGACCGGCTGGCCCGAAGGGCCACGGCCACTCTGTCCCTGCGCTCGGTGGCCGCGGGGGCATGGAGCTTCAGCCCCAGCACCCGCCTTACATGGAGTTACACCGAAGCCAGCCGCTCGCTGGAGCAGCGCACCGGCGCGCAGGCGTCGCTTCAGGGCCGCTGGGAGGCGGCCGCCATCGACGTGGCGCTCACCCTGGGCCGGGAGCTGGCCGACGCCGTGCTGCCGTCCCGCCGCCTCCTTACCCGTGACACCCTGCGGCTGACCGCCGGGGCCGGGCAGTGGGCTCTGCTTCGCCCGGAGCTGACGGTGGAACAATCCGACGAGCACGCCGAAGCGCTGCTGGGCGCCGACCGGCGCGAGGCCCGAACCCTTCGCCGCTCTGCCTCCCTTCGGGCTGTCTGGAAGGGGCCTGACGCCTGGCCCCAGGAAACGCAGCTCACGGGGCGCTGGTCCCAGGGCCCCGCCGAAGCGGAGGGAAGCCGGGAGCTTCAGCTGAGCCATCGCATCGGCCTGGAGAGCGCAGGCCCGTGGTCGTTGTCGGCGTCGGTGAGCGCCAGGGCCGGCGAGCGGGCGGCGGAAGGGCACCCGAGCACGCCGTTCTGGCAGGCGGAGCTGTCCGCAGGCGTCGGCTACCGCCTTTCTTCCATCTGGCAGGCCGCGTTGGAGGCGGGGTGGGTCACGGGGACACCGTCGGCCGGGTGGTGGGCGTCGGGGGAGCCGCCGCCGGCGGGAGAACAGGGCGGGCAGCCTGTGGTTCGGGGAGGCTGGATGCGGATGGTGGTGCGCGCTCGGCTCTGAGCGTGCGCCGGTCTGCGGTCGTGCGCCCGCTTCGAATCGGTTGCACGCGGGCCGGACTTCCCCTACAATGGGGCTGCGCCCATCATTTCGGAATCTCCGGCGATTTCCGGGTTGGGAGGTCCCCATCGCCGCCATCAGGGAGGGCCGGGGAAGATGCCCCACGCGGGATTCGTGCCCATGGTCGTGTTCCCTCAGGTTGGCCCCATGGAGTTGGTGGTCATTCTGGCGCTGGCTCTCATCATCTTCGGGCCTGGAAAGCTCCCCCAGGTGGGCCGGGCCATCGGCAAGGCCGCCAGGGAGTTCAAGGAGTCTATCAGTCCGCCTGCGCAGCCGCAATCTCCGTCGCAGGAGGACTCCAAAAGCGGCGGGTAAGCGGCGCTTCGCCTGCCAGCGAGCCCCAGTGCCGGAGCCTCGACCTGCCGCGCTCCGGTTTGTACCTGCTCCCGGCCGCTCGCCCGCTGCGGCGTATCAGGCGGTCCGGCCGGCTTGCCTTCCCGCAAGGGCGGGTGCCCCTCGCGGGTTCGGCGCGATCGATGTTGCAACCATTCGTGGTCTTGTGTGACGACGTTCACTTAACTCGTCGGCGTCGGGCGCGATGATGGGCCCGCAAGATTCCGGCGGGCCGGCCGGGAGCGGCCGGGCCCCGAAGCTGGGGGGTAGAGGCATGATGCAGGTTCGCGGCAAGGGTACAGGTCGTGTGGGGCGTCGTCATACGAGGGTGGTCGAGGCAGGCGCGGCGGGTCGGCCGGGCCTGCAGAACCGTTGGATGGCGTTGGTAGTGTTCATCGCGGCGGTGGCGCTGGCCGTGGCTCCGATTGCGTCCGCGCGGGAGTTCTCGCCCTACGTTCTGATGGCTGACCCGCTGCCGGCCAACCCGGCATCCCGGCCCGGGCACTTCCTGGTCATCGGGGCCGGTCCGGTGGCGGCGGACGTTCAGTCTACGAACTGGAACGCTCGCCAGGTGGCGGAGTTCTTGCAGGGTCTTGCGGACGAAAACGCCCAGTTCCCGGCCAATCTGCCACAGGGCCTGGAAGAGTTCCGTACAGCTGCAGCAGCCCGAGCTTCCTTCACCATCTTCGGGATTGACCTGACTTACGCCCCGATGATGCTGACGACGACAGGGTTCCTCTCCGATGACGTGGTGGAGGCCCTGCAAGCCCTGAACAAACAGGAATCCCCAACACGGAGCATTACGCTGGATGGCAGCTGGATTGAGCTGGTGGCCTGGCAGGAGGTGGCAGTGCGAGCCGCGCTGGGAGTGCCGGTGCTGCCGCGACTTCTTGGGTTGCGCAGCCTGGTCGTCGGCGGTAGCGTCCACTGGATGCAGGGTAGCGCCGCACTGCAGGGGAGCGCTCGAGGCACGTATCCTCCGGCGCCAGACGGTCGAGCAGTGATGGAGGCCGTTCTGGCCGACAAGGGAGGCTCCGGCCTGGCCTACGATGTGGGCTTCATGGCGGAGCTGAGCCGCTGGTTGTCGGTGGAAGGAGCCTACGTGGGTGTGGGCCAATTGAAGTGGGAGGAGGCCAAGAAAGAGGTCTCCGGTTGGGACGGGAGTGGTTACTTTTCCGAGCCGCCTCAGCCCGTGCCGTTTGTGTATGACCTCCCAGCCTCGACAGTGCTGGCGCTTCGGCTGCGTCCTGTCGGGCCGGTCGAATTGCTGCTCGGCTACGCCCGTATCGGCGTCAACAAACCCGACGGCTTCGGGCGGCTCAACGGCGAGCTGAGCCTGCGGCTGCCGCTTGTGCAGCCGAGCATCGGGATGGTTCAGGATGACGGGGAGCCCAGCTACCTGTACGGCAAGCTGCGCCTGGGGATCGGGGGCACCGCCATCACCGTGAAGGCGGTCAACCTGGAGGCCCTGGGCAACCCCGAGCAGGCGAAGACGTTCGGCCTGTCCGCCTCGGTCACCCTGGGGTTCTGAAGACCCTGTCAGCCCGGGGGCCCGCCCCCGACAGGGGCGGGCCCCAGCGCGGGTGGGCCTTGGAGGGTGAGAGATCCGGCCACGCCCCGTGGAGCGTAAACGGGGTACGGGAAACGAAAGGAATTGTGGGGATCGGTGGCTCCGGGCGACCTGGAGCGGAGGTGCGCTGCGGTGCGGGGCCGAACGCCAGCAGCCGGGCCGGAGTTACCCCTGGTGGCCACCCTGCTGCCGGTCATCGTTTTTGAGTACCTGCGCCATGCCCCCGCCGTGGATCTCGTCTGGCGGGCGCCGCGGTTTCATTTCATCGTCGTCAGCGCCGCCTCTGCCCTGGCGGCCATCGTGGCCGCTGCCGTGGGGGTGGTGAGCTGGCAGCGGCGCAACATCCAGGTGAGCCTGCTCAGCCTGGCCTTCATGTCCCTGACCATGCTCTTCGGGCTTCACGGGCTGGCCACGCCCGGGTTCATCCTGGAGGCGCGTCACCTGCCGGGGGTAGCCGGCTCCCTCAGCCTCCTGGTCACCGCAGGGTGGCTCGCCCTTTCGTCGGCGCCCTCCACCTGGGGGCCCATCATGACGCTGGGTCGCTACCAGGGCCTGCTCGTGCCGGCGTGGGCGCTTGTCCTGCTTTCGTTCGTCGCCGCCTGCCTCGCCTGGCCTGCGCTGTGGGATCGGCTTCCCATCCACCTTCCGCCGTTGAACTGGGCGGTGGCCGCACTCACCATCGGGCTGGCTGCGGTGGCCGCCGCCCGCTACATGCAGGCTCACTCATACTCCCGCTTCCCCCTGCAGCGAGCCGTGGTCTACGCCAGCGGCTGGATCGCCGCGGCCTCCTGGATCCAACTCAACGGAACCGTCTGGCGGGCCAGCTGGTGGATCTACCACCTCCTGCTCCTTGTGGCCGCAGCGGCGCTGGTGCGGGGAGTGGTGCGCCAGTACGCGGCGAGCCTCCCGGTGGCCGAATCGGTGCCGGAACCGGCGGATGCCGAACCTCTCGCCCTGCTGGGGGCCGCGCTGCCCGACAGCGTCCGGGCGCTCATCGTGGCGACGGAGGCCAGGGATCCCTACACCGCAGGCCACAGCCTGCGTGTCGCCCTGCACGCCTTGCGGCTGGGGAAAGGGATGGGGCTTTCCCTCCCCCAGCTGCGAGCCCTCGCCCACGGCGCCCTGGTACATGATGTGGGGAAGATCGAGGTGCCCGACGCCATCCTCAACAAGCCGGGCCCGCTCACGGCCGAGGAGCGCCGCATGGTCGAGCGGCACCCCACGACGGGCTACCGCATGTGCAGCCGCCTGGGGTTCCTCAAGGAGGAGCTGGACGTCATCCGTCACCACCACGAGCGCTGGGATGGAACCGGCTATCCCGACCGCCTGGCGGGCGAGGCCATCCCGCTTCTGGCCCGAATCCTGGCCGTGGTGGACGTGTACGACGCGCTCACCTCGGAGCGTTCCTACCGCCAGGCGTGGAGCCATGACCAAGCGTTCGCTTACATCCTCCAGCAGGCAGGTACGCAGTTCGACCCCGAGTGCGTGAAAGCCTGGAGCCAGCTGGTGGCCGGCGCCCGGCCGGCTGAGCGGGCTCCTTCTCTCCTGCTGCAGTGGCGTCCCCACGGGCCGGCAGCCGGCCCCTCGTGAGCCGGCGTACGGTTCGGCTCGCTCCCCCGGCAGGAATTTCTCGCCGACGGGCAATTGATCAGAGCGAACCCCCCGGGGGAGGGGTGTGGGCTATGGAGATCCGGCTCTCCGGACGTAGCGTGCCGGGGCGGGACGGTGCCGAAGCCCCTTCGGTGGGGCCTGTGGAGGCCTTTCCCTCGCAGGCCGTGGGGCTGCGCGGGATAAGCGTGCGCTTCGGGGAGTACACCGCGGTCCAGGGCGTGGAGCTGGGCGTGGCGGAGGGGGAGTTCGTGGCTCTGGTCGGCCCCACCGGCTGCGGCAAGAGCACGCTCCTCAACGTGGTGGCGGGGCTTCTCGCTCCCAGCGCAGGCGAAGTGCGCATTTTCGGGCAACCGCTTACAGGCGTCAACCGCCGGGCCGGGTACCTGTTCCAGCAGGATGCCCTTTTGCCGTGGAAGACCGCCCTTGACAACGTGGCCCTGGGGCTGCTGTTTCGGGGCGTGCCGCCCGCCGAGGCGCGCCGGCAGGCCCGCATGTGGCTGGCCAAGGTGGGGCTGGAGGGTTTCGAGGGCCGGTTCCCCCACCAGCTGTCGGGTGGCATGAAAAAGAGGGTGGGGCTTGCCCAGACCCTCATCCTGTCGCCCAAGATCCTTCTCATGGACGAGCCTTTCTCCGCCCTGGACATCCAGACCCGCCACCTGATGGAAAACGAGCTCCTGCGGCTGTGGCAGGAGGACAGGAAATCGGTGCTCTTCGTCACCCATGACCTGGAGGAGGCCATCGCGCTGGCGGATCGGGTGGTGGTCTTCTCCGCGGGGCCGGCATCCCGCCCCATCGGAGAGTTCCCCATCCCCCTCAGCCGGCCTCGGGATGTGGCGGAGGTTCGCCTCACGGAAGCGTTCCTCGAGGTGCACCGGGAGATATGGCAGCTTCTGCGGGGGGAGGTGCTCAAAAGCTATGCCCGGCGCGCCTAGGGGAAGGGTGCGGCTGTGGCAGGCGGCGCTGCTGGCGGGAAGCCTGGCGGCCTGGGAAGGGATGGTGCGGGCCGGGGTTCTGGATGAATTCTTCTTTTCCCGGCCCTCCGCGGTCTTCGGGCGGGTGGCGGCGTGGTTTGGCGAGGGGGCCATCTACCGGCACCTGTGGGTGACGCTGACCGAGGTGGTCGCCGCCTTCGTGCTGGCCACCGTGCTCGGGATCATCCTGGGGTTGTGGCTGGCGCTGGCCCCGACGGCGGCCCACGTGCTCGACCCGTACATCAAGGCCCTCAACTCCCTGCCGCGGGTGATCCTGGCCCCGATCTTCACCCTCTGGTTCGGGCTGGGGATGCTCTCCAAGATCGCGCTGGGCATGACGCTGGTCTTCTTCGTGGCCTTCTTCAACACCTACCAGGGGGTGCGGGAAGTCAACCCGGTGGTGACGGCCAACGCCCGCATGCTGGGCGCCGAACCCCTGCACCTGTTACGCCACGTGTACCTGCCGTCGGCCACCAGCTGGATCCTGTCGAGCCTGAGGGCTTCCATCGGGTTTGCGGTGGTGGGAGCCGTGGTGGGCGAGTACCTGGGGTCGGCGGCCGGCCTTGGGTATGTGATCGCTCAGGCGGAGGGGGTGTTTGACACCACGGGGGTTTTTGCAGGGATGGCCGTGCTTGCGACGTTTGTGTTGCTGCTTGACCAGGCCGTCAGCGCGGTGGAGCGCAGGCTTTTGGTCTGGCATCCGTCGAGGGAAACGGAGGCGAGACGCGGATGAGTCCGACTCGGAAGACGGGGAAGGTGTCCTGCAAGCCCCGGCCGCTCTTGCTTGCGGTCGCTGGGGCCATCGTCCTGGTCATGGTCCTTGGCGCCCTGGCGGTAGCCGGCGCCCCGGAGAAGCAACGGGTGATCCTGGCCGTGGGCGGCAAGCCCGCCGTGGTCTACCTGCCCTTGACCCTCGTGGAGCGGTTGGGGCTGTTTGAGCAGGAAGGCCTGAGGGTGGAGATCCAGGACTTCGCCGGCGGCGCCCGGGCCCTTCAGGCCCTGGTGGGCGGGTCGGCGGATGTGGTCATGGGCTTCTACGACCACACCATCCAGATGCAGGCGCAGGGCCGGGACATCATTGCCGTCGTGGAGGTCGGGCAATACCCGGGACTGGTGCTGGGGGTGCGAACCGACCTGGCCGACCGCGTGCGCTCGCCGGCGGATCTCAAGGGCCTTCGGGTCGGCGTCACCGCACCGGGCTCTTCCACCCACTTCTTCCTCAACTTCCTCCTGGCCGGTGCGGGGTTGAGCCCCAGCGACGTGTCCGCCATCGGCATCGGCGCCACGGCCACGGCGGTGGCGGCGGTGGAGCGCAAGCAGGTAGACGCCCTGGTGAACGTGGATCCGGTCATCACCCAGCTGGAAAGCCGGGGTCTCATCCGCATCCTGGCCGACACCCGCACCCCGCAGGGCAGCCTGGCGGCCTTCGGGGGCGAGTATCCGGCAGCGGTGCTGTACACGTTTCGCTCGTTCACGGAGCAAAACCCCGAAACCACCCAGCGGCTGGTCAATGCCATCGTGAAGGGCCTTCGCTGGATGCAGGGCAAGACCCCGGAGGAGGTGGCAGCCCTGCTTCCCGAAGAGTACTTCCTGGGCGACCGCGAGCTGTATATGAATGTTCTCACCCGCTCCCTGCAGATGTTCTCACCCACCGGTCGCTTCAGTCCCGGCGCGCCGGACCGGGCCTACAAGGTGCTGTCCATGTTCGACGAGAAGGTGGCCCGGGCCAACATCGACCTGAGCCGTACCTTCACCAACCGGTTCGTGGACCGGGTGGGCGGCTGATGGACGGCGGCGGGCAAGCATAGCGCCCGCCGAGCCCCGGCAGGCCTGGCACCGCGCCGGGACGCGCTCGCCGGCTGCAGCTGCGGTCCGCCTGGCCCCGGCGGGGGGTTCGGGTTCCCGAGGCAAGGCCGTTCTTGGGAGCCCGAACCCGCCGGAGCCGCCGCCCTGGCCTCTGTTCTCCCGCTTACCACCGGGTCCTCATCACCGCCACGGCGCCGGCGCCCCGCACCGCCCGGGTGGCCTGGCGAAGGCGTCGCAGCGCCTCGAGAACCTCTTCGGCTCGTGCCCGGACCAGCTCCGGGTTTCGCAGGCTGGCGCCGCTCGGGCAGGGCTGGACGTCACCGAGCGCATCCGCCAGCTCACAAAGCTCGCTGGCCACCTGGCGCAGAGCCGTCACCAGCTCCGCCGAGCGAGCCTCGGGATGGTCGTGGCCCTCTGCACCGCCGGCCCCCTCTTGGGGCGAAGGGGAAACGGGCGGGTCTGGGGCAAGATAGTAGCCGCCGCCGGGCCCGACCCGAACCTCCAGCATTCCCCTTTTGACCAGCTCGTGGGCCTGTTCGCGGGCGTAGGTCCACGAGATCCGAAGCGCCAGTGCGATCTCCGAGGACGGTACGGGTTGTACGTAGCTTGCCGAACGGTTCTTCACGTACTCCAGGATCAGCCGCTGCAGCCGGGTCAGCGGTTCCCGGCCGTTCATCGCCGATACCGCCATGTCGAAACACCTCCTGAGGGTGCGGGTATCCACCTGGCATCCATCGGGCCCACGCCACCGGCCCACGCCTCCCCGCAGATGCCCGACCGGCCGGTGCGCCGACGGCGTGCGCTGCGGGAGGACGAGGGCGCCCGGTGCCGGGGGGCCCCGCGGGCGGCCCACGCAGGAGTCGGGCGCCCGGGCGCCAAAGGAAGAGGACCGGGAAGATCTGGGATGGACGGGTTGCACAATCCCGGTCCCACGCCCGCCCGGCCGCAGCCCCCGGCGACCCCTGCAGCGCCCGCCGCTGCTGCCCCGGGCCCGGCAGAGGGCAAGGAAGCACGCCTTCTTGCGGTGCTGGGGCGCTCGGCCATACTTCGCGGGCTTCCGACCGAAACGCTCAAGGCTCTGGTCTCCCAGCTGCAGCTGGTGCGGTTGCAGCCGGAGGAGTACTTGTTTTTCCAGCTCGACCCGGCCGACGCGCTCTACGTGGTGGAGCAGGGGCGCCTGCGGGTGTTCCGCACCACCCCCGACGGGCGGGAGCGCACCCTGGCGCACCTGGCCGCCGGCGACGTCATCGGCGAACTCGCCCTGCTGGACGGGCTTCCCCGTTCGGCGTCGGTGCAGGCCATCGAGCCCTGCGCCCTGTGGCGCCTGGACCGCCGGGCCTTTGTCTCGTTGCTCTCCCGGGATTCCCGGCTGGCCATGGGCATCATCCAGCTCCTGGCCCGCCGGCTGCGGGAGACCAACCGCCAGCTGGAGGAGGCGGCGGCCGGGCCGGTGCCCGACCGGCTGGTGCGGGTGCTCAAGCGCCTGGCGCTCGCAGCCGGTGCGCCCACCAACGACGCACCCCAGAAGCTGCGGGTCACGCAGCAGGAGCTGGCCAACCTCACCGGTACCACCCGGGAATCGGTCAACCGAGGCCTCAGCCGGCTGGAGGCCCAGGGCCTGGTGCTGCGTCGAAGCCGCGGCACCCTCTGGATCCACCGCCGCCGCCTGCTGGCGGCGGTTCCCGAGGAAGACCCCACCGCCTGATAGCATGGCCCGCACTTCCTTTCGCCCGCCGGCCCTTTGCCGCAGTCTCGAAAGCCGTCTCGCCGTCCGTCCGAGGCCCCTCAGGCCCGCTTGCGCCGGGCTTTTCCCGAGGCCGGCTTCATCATCGCGTGGGGGGGACGCCAGTTATGCGACACTCGTCACACAAGGCTGCACTTGCTCCGCGGTTTCTGGCAGGAGGGGGGCCGGCGGAGAGAAAACGGTAACGACGTGGCGAGGCGGGCATCGGCCTCACAGCAGCAAAGTGGTTGGGCCGGGCGGCTTCGACGCCCGGAGAGCCGGGGCGCGGCGCTGGGGCTTGCGGTGACGGCGCTGCTGACGTTTTTTTACGCTTTGCTGCTGCGCCCGGACGCGCGGGCCGTGGGCCCGCTGGCGCGCTGGTTGCGGGTCTTTGAGCTGAAGACTCTGGATGTGCGCATGGCCCTGCGGGGAGCGAGGGCCCCGTCGGGGCAAGTGCTCATCGTGGAGATCGACGAGCGCAGCATCGCGGCGCTGGGGCGCTACCCGTGGGCTCGACGCGTCCACGGACAGCTGGTAGAACGCCTGGCGTCCCTGGGCGCCCGGGCCATCGGGCTTGACCTTCTGCTCTCCGAGCCCTCGCAACCCGAAGAGGACCTCGCCCTGGCCTCCGCCATGGCCAAAGCCGGCAACGTCTATCTGGCCGCGCACGTGGCCGAGCTGGCCGCCCCGCCCCAAGACCGGCGCGAGGCAGTGCCGACGCCAGGCGACTTCAGCTACCGGCGCTTCCTCAACCCCCCGCCCATCGGGGGGCCGGCTCAAGGGGCCTGGGGCGGCCCGGACGGTGGGACGGGCGGGAGCCGGCGCATCCCGGCCCTGGTCATGCCCATCCCTCCGCTGGCCGAAGCTGCAGCCGGCATAGGACTCAGCGAGCTTGGGACGGCCGACCCCGACCAGGTGTTCCGCTGGCTGCCCATGGCGGTGGAGGCGGATGAACCCGGGCGCTACTACCCCCCGTTCGCGTTCGTCGTTGCCCTGGGGGCGCAGGGCGGGCGTGTGGAAGAGGAGGCGGTGCTGGATTTTGGCCGTGGGGTTCGCACCCGGCGGCTGGGAACAGTCCCCACGGACCCTTCCGGGCACCTGCTGGTGGACTTCCTGGGTGGCGCCCGAACCTTCCCCTACGTCTCGTACCTGGACGTCCTGGAGGGGCGCGTCGGGCCCGAACAGGTCAGCGGCCGCATCGTGCTGGTGGGAGCGACGGCCAAAGGGCTGGCGGATTTTCGCTCTACGCCCCTGGCGGTGGTGCCGGGGGTTGAGGTGCACGCCACGGTCATTGACAACCTGCTGAACGGGCGCTTCATCGTTCTCCCCGGGTGGGAGCGCCTGGCCTCGGTGCTCGCGCTGGGCACCCTGCTGGCGCTGACATTGTCCAGGCTGGACGCCAGGAGAGGGCTGGCGGCGGCGGCAACGGTGCTGGCGGGTTACGTGGTGGTGGTACAGCTTGCGTTCGTGCAGGCCGGGCGCTGGCTGCACCTCTTTTACCCGCTGGCGGCCAGCATCACCGTCACCGCCGTGCAGCTCGGCTACGGCTACCTGACCCAGGAGCGCCAGAAGCTGGCCATTCGGCGCACCTTTCAGAAGTACGTGCCGCCCGAGGTGGTCGAGCAGCTGCTGCGGGATCCCGGTCGGGCGGCATTGGGCGGGGAGCGGCGCACCATCAGCGTTTTGTTTTCGGACATCCGGGGGTTCACCAGCCTCTCGGAGGAGATGAAGCCCGAGGAGGTGGTGCGGTTTCTCAACGACTACTTCGCGATCATGACCCCCATCATCTACCGTCACGGCGGAACGGTGGATAAGTTCGAAGGAGACGGGATCATGGCGCTTTTTGGGGCGCCGATTCACCATCCGGACCACGCGGTGCGCGCGGTGCGGGCCGCGCTGGACATGCAAAGGGCGCTGGAGGAGGTCCAGCGGCAGTGGAACCCGGCTCCCGGCGGGCCCCTGCGCATCGGGGTGGGCATCGCCACGGGGGACGTGGTGGTGGGTAACATCGGCTCTCCCGAACGGCTCAACTATACGGCGGTCGGGGATACCGTCAATCTCGCGGCCCGCCTGCAGGACCTGACCAAGGAGTTCGGGGCCGAGATCCTGATCGGGGAGTCCACGTATGAGGCGGCCCGTGACGTGGTCGAGGCCATCCCCATCCCGGGCATCCGGGTGCGGGGGCGCTCCCAGGCCGTCACCATCTATCGCGTCACCGGCCTGCGCCAGGCCCGTCCCCTGGCTCGAACCGAGTCGGCCGGCCCTCAGGCTCCGGCCGGGGCTGCGGGGGAGGCAGGCGGGTGAGCGAGCAGGAGGCCACCTTCCTGGCCGAAACGTACCGACAGCTGTTGCGCGAGCTGGTACAGGCACCGCTGGAGCCCGGCCCGCTTCTGCGTCGGGCCCTGGAGTTCGTGGCCGACCGGCTTGGGGCCGACGCGGCGGTGCTGTGGGTGCCCGA
>CAYQLT010000049.1:0-19488 GCA_964418425.1 uncultured Clostridia bacterium | reverse complement strand
GCCACCCTTGCCTGGCTGGGCAATCTGGCGGCCATCGAGATCCATCCCTGGCTTTCCACCGCCCGACGGCCCGACCGGCCGGACATGGTGGTGGTCGATCTCGACCCCGACCCGCCGGCCACCTTCGAGGACGCCCGGGAGGTGGCCTTTTGGGTGCGGGAGGCGCTGGCCCGACTGGGGCTTTGGGGGGTTCCCAAGCTGTCGGGGGCGAGCGGGGTCCACGTCTACGTGCCCGTGGAGGCCCGCTACACCTTCTCCCAGACCAGCCGCCTGGTCGCTGTGCTGGGCAAGGCGCTGGCGCAGGTGCTGCCGCAGCGGGTGACCGCCGAACGCCGGGTGCGCCTGCGGGCCGGGCGGGTCTACGTGGACCCCTACCAGAACCTGCCCGGCAAGACCCTGGCAGGCCCGTACTCGCCCCGACCGCTTCCGGGCGCTCCGGTGGCCGTGCCCGTCACGTGGGAAGAGCTGCGGGCGGTGCATCCCCTGGACTTCACCCTGCGGGGGGCTGCCCGGTGGCTTGACGCCAGGGAGGACCCCCTGCGGCAGGCCATGACCCGCCCGCAGCGGCTGGACGCATTGCTGCCTCTACTCAAACCTCCGCGGGGCACCGCCGGCCCGGATTAGGCGCCGGCGCCATCCCGGGCGGCCCCGTTACGGGAGACCGCAGCAAACCGGCCGTCCAGTGTGCGGGCCGCTTCCAAGAACGCCCGCCCCAGGGGCGTCTCGCCATCCGCGGCCGCCGGCAGGCCGTCGTCGCCCGACTCCCTCAACCGACGGTCCAGGGGGATGCGGGCAAGCAGGGGGACGCCCAGCACCTCGGCGATGCGCTGCCCGCCGCCCCGCCCGAAGACGTCCTCCTCGTGCCCGCAGTGGGGGCAGATGAAGTAGGCCATGTTTTCCACGACCCCGACCACCGTCTGGCGGGTCTTCTCGGCCATCTTCGCCACCCGCCCCGCCACCACCGAGGCGACCGCCTGGGGTGTCGTCACCAGCACCAGGTAGCTCTCGGGGATGAGCTGGTACATGCTGATGGCCACGTCGCCGGTGCCGGGGGGCATGTCGATGAGCAGGTAGTCGAGGTCGGCCCACAGCACGTCCTTCAGGAACTGCTCCAGCGCCTTCATCAGCATGGGTCCCCGCCAGATGATGGGGGAGTCCTCGTCCACGAACGATCCCATCGAGATAACCTGCAGGCCGTAGGCCTGCTGGGGCGCCATGGCCCCCTCGATCACCACGGGCCGCCCCTTGAGCCCGAGCATCTTGGGAATGCTGAACCCGTAGATGTCCGCATCGATGATCCCGACCCGCCGGCCCAGGCGCACCAGCGCCACCGCCAGGTTGACCGTGACGGTGGACTTGCCCACCCCGCCCTTGCCGCTGGAGATGCCCACGATGCGGGTGGTGGAGCCGGGCCCCAGAATCCGGGAGCGGGCCTCTTTGCGCGGGCTCAGCCGGTCCACCAGCGCCTGGCGCTCCTGCGGGCTCATCTCCCCCAGGCGCACCGAAACCTCGCGCACCCCGGGCAGCGCCTTCACCTTCTGCACAACGCTGGCCTCGATCTGTGAGCGCAGCGGGCATCCGGGAACCGTGAGCAGCACGTCCACCTCCACCCGCCCGTCCCGGATGCGAACATCCTTCACCATCCGAAGATCGACGATGCTCCGGTGCAGCTCCGGGTCCTGAACCGTGCGCAAAACCTCCATGACCTGCTCTCGGGTGACCATGCGCCAAAAACCTCCCCGCTGCCCGCGGCCCGCCACTTATTTAACCTGGTTACATGCTAACGGCTCCCAGACGGCCCGTCAACCGAACAGGCCACCTGCGGCCTGCCCGCCGGGTCCGTCTGCCGGCCCGGGGCGGCGCTCCACGCCCGCAGGGTGTCGCTGCGCAGCCCCAGGCGCATGGCAGCCAGCGTCAGCACATCCCCCACCTGCACGTTGCCCAGCCCCACCGCCGGCCCGAAGCGCAACAACAGCCACCGCTGCTGTTCGGTCAGGGGGGCCTCCCAGATCACCGAGCCCAGCGCCTGCCCGCCGGGCAGCACCGCCTCCAGGCCGTGCTCCAGCTGCTCCAGCAGTTCGGCCTTCAGCTGGCCGCTGTCGTCGAAGATGCCCACCCCGCGGCCGCTGTCCCGGGCCTCCACAATCACGTAGCGGGCTCCGGCCGCAAGGTCGGCCGCCGCCTGCTCGACAGCCCGCCCCGGCTCGAAGGTTCGGCGCTCGTCCTTGGAGCCGACCTCGCTGACCACCTCGAACCCCAGTTCCACCGACTGGCGGATGAGGGCGCGGCGCTCCCGGGGCGTCATGTCGAAGGTTCCATCGGATATCTCCACCCATCGAAACCCCAGATCCGCAAAGCGCCGCAGCATGCGGGAGGTCTGGCCGGCGACCCGGGCCAGCTCCAGGCAGGTTCCGCCCGGGTAGACCTCCACCCCTACCAGCCGGGCCTGCGACACCTTGCGGGCCACCAGTTCGGGCGGATAGAGGACCGCTGTGCCGAACCCCAGCTTCCAGAGCTGCACGTAGGGCGCCGCCACCCTCAGCAGGTCGGCGAACGCCCCCGGGGCCAGCCCCTTGTCGATGACCATGGTGATTCCGCTGCCGGGGCGCTCCGGCGGCCTGGGAAGGGAAAGGCAGCCGCCCCAAAAACCGCCGGGCGCCGCTCCCAAAGCGGCGAGCGGGCGCCTCATCAGGCCCCAACCCCCTTCTGGCGCCCGCAATCTATGCGGGCCGGCGCAGGGAGGCTTCTGCCCGGAGCCGGCCCGTGAAACCGTACGCCCGGGTCCGTTTGTCGATTCTCACGGTAGCTCCAGCGCCTTCAGCGGGGTGCGCACGGCCTCTACAGAGCGTGCAAACGCCGCCTGCTCCTCGGGGGTCAGCTCGATTTCCACCACCTTCTCGACCCCGCGCCCGCCCAGGATGACCGGAACCCCCACGTAAATGTCCCGGTGGCCGTACTGCCCGTCGAGGTAGGCCACCACCGGAATCAGTCGGCGACGGTCCAGGAGGATGGCCTCCACCATCTCCGCGATGGAAGCGCCCGGCGCATAGTAGGCGCTTCCCGTCTTGAGCAGCTCTACGATTTCGCCGCCGCCCCTGCGGGTGCGCTCCACGATGGCGTCCAGCCGCTCCTTGGGGATGAGGCTGGAGACGGGGATGCCCCCTGCGTAGGAGTAGCGCACCAGCGGCACCATCTGATCCCCGTGCCCGCCCAGCACGAAGGCCGAAACGTCCTTGACGGAGATGCCAAGCTCCATGGCCAGGAAGGTGCGAAAGCGAGTCGAATCCAGGACCCCCGCCATTCCCATTACCCGGCGGGTCTCCCAGCCCGTGTAGCGCCAGGCGGCGTACGTGAGGACGTCCACCGGGTTGGTGACCATGATCAGGATCGCGTCCGGGGAGTAGCGCTTGACGTTGGCGATGACCTCGCGCACGATTCCGGCGTTGGTCTTGAGCAGGTCGTCCCGGCTCATGCCCGGCTTGCGGGCGATGCCCGCGGTCACCACCACCACGTCCGACCCCTTGGTCTCGTCGTAGCCGTTGGTTCCCACCAAGTGGACGTCGTAGCCGGCGACCGGGCCGGCCTCCAGCAGGTCGAGGGCCTTCCCCTGGGGGATGCCCTCCAGCACGTCCACCAGCACGATGTCGGCGATTCCCTTCATGGCCAGCCAGTGAGCGGTGGTTGCGCCCACATTCCCAGCCCCGACCACAGTGACCTTCTTTCGCATGGCTTTCGCCCCCCGGTGTGAACTCTCAGGGCACGATGGCCGTGCCCGTCTGGCCGTCGGCTGCGGATTCGGCCATCTCCAGGGCAGTGATGACCGCCCGCTTGCCGGTTCGCTCCACGAACTCCACGCAGGCCTGAACCTTCGGGCCCATGCTACCCTCGGCGAACTCGCCCCGAGCCAAAAACGCCCGAGCCTCGGCCACCGTCATGCGCTGCACCTCCCGCTGCCCGGGGGTGCGGTATCCCAGGTAGACGCGAGGCACGTCGGTGAGGATCAGGAAAAGGTCGGCGTGAAGCTGGATGGCCAGGCGCGCCGAGGCGAGATCCTTGTCGATGACCGCCTCGACCCCCTCGAGTTCGTAGTCGGGCCGGCGCACCACCGGGATGCCGCCTCCCCCGGAGGCGATCACCACCACACCTTGGTGCACCAGCTGCCGGATGGTTTCCGCCTCCACGATGGCCAGCGGGCGGGGGGAGGCTACCACCCGCCGGAACCCCCGGCCGGCATCGTCCACCAAGGGAAGCCCTGTCCGAGCCGCCATCTCCCGGGCCTGCTGCTCCGTATAGAAGGGCCCGATGGGCTTGGTGGGGTGCGCAAAGGCCGGATCGTCGGGGCGGACGGCCGTCTGGGTAAGGATGGTCACCACGCTTTTCTCGATGTTGGCTCGCACCAGCTCGTTGTACAGGGACTGCTGGATCAGGTAGCCCAAAAGGCCCTGGCTTTCGGCCACGCACACGTCCAGCGGCATGGGGGGTACGCCTGCCCGCTGGCCTTCCTCGTGCTGCAGGAGGATGGCCCCCACCTGGGGCCCGTTGCCGTGGGTGATCACCAGGCGAAAACCCCGCTGGATGAGGCGGACGAGCTGGCGGCTTGTCTCCTGGAGGTTGCGCCGCTGCTGCGAGGCCGTCCCGGACTGGCCCCGCCGGAGAATGGCATTCCCACCCAGAGCTACTACCGCAACCGGCTGCATGTTTCTGGGGGCTAGTATTCCATTGCTGGCGGGCGCCTCCTGCCCCAGGTGGAGGGGGAAGTGCCGGCGGGGCCTTGACACCGCTGCGGGTCGATCTATATTTAGGGTCTGGTAGCACTCGCCGGCGGCGAGTGCTAATAACGTCCGGACTCCATCTCAGCCTGCGAAGGGGGTAGAAGCGGACATGGCGGACATCCGCCCTCTGGGTGACCGGGTCCTGGTCAAGCCCATCGAGCAGGAAGAGCGGACGAAAGGGGGCATCGTCCTGCCGGACACCGCTAAGGAGAAGCCGCAGCTGGGCGAGGTGATCGCCGTCGGGACGGGCCGGCTTCTGGAAAACGGCCAGCGGGTCCCGCTGGAGGTGAAGGTGGGCGACCGGGTTATCTACGCCAAGTACGGCGGCACCGAGGTCAAGCTGGACGGCGTCGAGTACCTGATTCTGCGCGAGAGCGACGTCCTGGCAGTACAGGAGGGCAAGTAGCCGGCCGCAACGGTCGGGCGGTACCGTACCATCGAGCGGTAAGGAGGGACACCCTTTCCCATGGCGGCAAAGCAGCTGGTCTTTAACGCGGAGGCGCGCCGGGCGCTGGAGCGCGGCGTGAGCACCGTTGCCAACGCGGTGAAGGTCACCCTGGGTCCCAAGGGCCGCAACGTGGTGCTGGAGAAGAAGTACGGCTCCCCGGTGATCACCAAGGACGGGGTCACCGTCGCCAAGGAGATCGAGCTGAAGGATCCCTACGAAAACATGGGGGCCCAGCTGTGCCGTGAGGTGGCTTCCAAGACCAACGACATCGCAGGGGACGGCACCACCACGGCCACCGTCCTGGCCCAGGCCATCGTCCTGGAGGGCATGAAGAACGTGGCGGCCGGCGCCAACCCCATGCTCATCAAGAAGGGAATCGACCGGGCCGTCCAGGCGGCCGTCGACGAGATCAAGCGCCGGGCCATCCAGGTGGACAGCAAGCAGGACATCCAGCACGTGGCGGCCATCGCGGGCAACGACCCGGAGATCGGGCGGCTGGTGGCCGAGGCGATGGACAAGGTCGGCAAGGATGGCGTGATCACCGTCGAGGAGTCCAAGGGAACCCAGACCACCGTCGAAGTAGTCGAAGGCATGGAGTTCGACAAGGGCTACATCTCGCCCTACTTCGTCACCAACCCGGAGCTGATGGAGGCGGAGCTGGAGGATCCCTTTATCCTCCTCCATGAGAAGAAGATCTCCAACGTCCACGACCTGCTGCCGGTGCTGGAGCGTATCGTCCAGGCGGGTAAGCCCCTGCTTATCGTGGCCGAGGACGTGGAGGGCGAGGCGCTGGCCACGCTGGTGGTCAACAAGATCCGGGGCACCCTCAACTGCTGCGCGGTCAAGGCGCCCGGTTTCGGCGACCGGCGCAAGGCCATGATGGAGGATATCGCCATCCTGACGGGTGGCACGTTCCTGTCCGAGGACCTGGGCATCAAGCTGGAGAACGTCACCCTGGATCAGCTCGGCCGCGCCCGGCGGGTTCGGGTCGGCAAGGAGAAGACCACGATCATCGAGGGTCTCGGGGATCGCCGCAAGATCCAGGGGCGCATCGACCAGATCAAGAAGCAGATCGAGGAGACCGACTCCGACTACGATCGGGAGAAGCTGCAGGAGCGCCTGGCGAAGCTGGCCGGCGGCGTCGCGGTCATCAAGGTGGGTGCCGCCACCGAGACCGAGCTGAAGGAAAAGAAGCACCGGATCGAGGACGCGGTCAACGCGACCCGGGCAGCCGTGGAGGAGGGCATCGTGCCCGGCGGCGGCGTGACCTACATCAACGTGCTGCCGGCGCTGGACAAGGTGCAGGCCAGCGGGGACGAGGCCGTGGGCGTTAACATCGTCCGGCGGGCCCTGCTGGAGCCGGCCCGGCAGATCGCGGTGAACGCGGGTCTCGAGGGTTCGGTGGTCGTGGAGCGGATCCGCAACGAGAAGGCCGGCTGGGGCCTCGACGCCCTGACCGGGGAGTTCGTGGACATGGTCAAGGCCGGGATCGTGGACCCCGCCAAGGTGGCGCGTGCCGCTCTGGAGAATGCGGCCAGCATCGCCGGGATGGTGCTGACCACCGAGGCGCTTATCTCCGAGATCCCGGAAAAGGAAAAGAAGCCGCCGTACCCGTCGGGTGACATGGACTACTGATCGAGGCGACCACAGGCGGGGGCCGGCAGGCAGGGCCGGCCCCCGTCGCGCATGGGGCGGGGGGTGCCGTCCACGGCAGGCTGGCTCGCCCACCGGTGGGTCTTCGCAGGCGGTGTCCGGGTGCCCTACTGGGAGTTCGGGCACGGGCCTGCGCTGGTTTACATCCCGGGGCTGGAAGACGGTCTTCTCTCCCGGCGAGGCATGGCGTGGGCGCTCCACTGGGTGGCCCGCTGGCTGGCCCCCGGTTTCCGGGTGGTGGTACTCGGACGCCGGGAGGTGGTGCCGCCCAACTTCCCGGTGCGCCAGATGGCGGCGGATGCGGTGGCGGCCATCCGGGAGCTGGGCGTGCGGCCCATGGCGGTGGTGGGCCTCAGTGCCGGCGGCCTTGTGGTGCGGTGGATGGCGGCGGACTTTCCCCAGGCGTGCCGGGCCGTGGTGCTTTTGTCCGCCCCGGTCGATGGACGAAGCTCGCCCGAATTCGAGCGGTTTTTCGACGCCCTCGCCCGCGCCGCCCGCACGGGGGATTGGGCGGGGGCCCTGGAGCAGGCGCTTTCGGTCTACCTGACGGCTCCCCTGCGGCACCGGTGGCGGCTGGGCCTGGCGCTGCTCCGCCGCGTGGGAAGACCCGATTCGACGGAGCGCCTGCTCCGGCATCTGCAGGCGTTTCGGGAGGCTCTGGGGGACAGGGTGGGCCGGCTGGCCCTGCCTGTGCTGGCTGTCGGAGGAGGGCTCGACCCCATGGTGCCGATGGGCATCGGCGGACCCGGGCCTGGCGAGCCGGTTCGGCCGGGCGGGCTGCGCGTAAGGCGGCAGGTCTGGCTGGCGGGGGCGCACAGCGCCGTGCTGCAGCATCACCGCGTGGTGGCTCGGGAGCTGGCTCGCTTTTTGCGCGAAATCGCCCGGGCCGAGCCGGTCTGGCGGCCAGCGCTTCGGGCATGAGGGCGCCTGCCGTGCGGCGCCCTACGAGTCGGCGCTCGACGCCTGTTTGCGGGAGGGCTCGCCGCCGGATTTGCTGCGGCGGCCGGGCTGTGCCTTGCGGGCGCTTTCGATCAGGGCAAGGACGTCGTCCACGGCGTCCTCGGGAATGACGACGCCCCGCTTGCTGGGGTAAAACTCGTCCCCGTCCTGCTTGCGCCATTCGATGCGGATGTCCACGTACGCCCGGCCCCGCCGCTCGACCCTGCGCACCGAGATGCGTTCGGTGGAGTTTTTTTCTACCGTGCCGACCAGGGTTTCCCGGTCCCAAAAGCCGGATTCCTGCTCCACGGGTCGCCATCCCCTCCGTCCACGCCGTGGCCTCGGCCCGCCGGCCGCACAACGACGCGAACCTGCGCCCGCAGCTTCGTGGGGCGTGCCCGCCTCGGGCCGGCCGCCGCGGGGCCGCAGCCATACGGCCCGTTCGAGCTCCCGGCGAAGCCGCGCTATCACCTTACGCGCAAAGGGCTCCTCGCCGCAACCCCTGCTGGGGCCGCCGACGCAGCCGGGCAGGAGTCCGAAGCGGGGCGGCCAACTGTTCGGGCGGGCGGGTTTGAAAGGCTTTTCTCGGGGCAACAAAAGCTCGATGGATACCCGCCCGGTCGGCAATGGCGGATGAAATCGCCACCTCGGGGGAGGTTGCCACCCTTGCATCCCGTTCGCACGTTCACGGTCGCTCCTTCGCTGCCCGCGCCCATCGCGCGCCTGCAGGAGCTGGCCTACAATCTGCGCTGGAGCTGGGATTCCGATACTCGGGAACTGTTTGTGCGTTTGGACCGCCGCCTGTGGGAGCAGTGCGGGCACAACCCGGTTCGCATGCTGGGGCTGCTGAGCCGCCGCCAGCTGGAGGAGGCGGCCTCCGATGAAGGGTTCTTGGGGCACTACGCGGAGGTGTGCCGCCGGTTCGACGCCTACCTGCAGGCCCGCAGTTCGTGGTTCTCGCAGCTGTATGGGTCGTTGCTGGCGGGGGCCGGCGGCCAGGTCCTGGTGGCTTACTTCTCCGCGGAGTTCGGCCTGACGGAGGCCATCCCCATGTACTCGGGCGGGCTTGGCAACCTGGCCGGCGACCACTTCAAGTCGGCCAGCGACCTGGGCGTGCCCATCGTGGGGGTCGGCCTTCTGTACCACCAGGGGTACTTCCGGCAGCTGCTGAACGCGGACGGATGGCAGCAGGAGTCATTTCCCGACTACGACGTCTACAGCATGCCGCTGCATCTGGTGCGCCGGCCGGACGGGATGCCGCTGACCGTCCAGGTGAGCCTGCCGGGGCGCCAGGTGGTCGCCCAGATCTGGCGGGTGGCCGTGGGGCGGGTGACGCTGTATTTGCTGGACGCCAACCTGGCCGCCAACACGCCCGAAGATCGGGTCATCACCCACCGGTTGTACGGCGGGGACGTGGACATGCGCATCCGGCAGGAGATCCTGCTGGGCATGGGGGGCGTGCGGGCGCTGGCCGCCATGGGGCTTGCGCCCCGGGTGTTTCACATGAATGAGGGACACTCGGCCTTTTTGTCGCTGGAGCGCATCCGGCGCCTTATGGACGAGCACGACCTGACGTTCGCGGAGGCGCGGGAGGCGGCGGCAGCCGGCCAGATCTTCACCACCCACACGCCTGTGCCGGCAGGCCATGACTATTTCCAACCGGACCTGATGGAACGCTATTTCGCCGATTACTACCGCTCCGTGGGCCTCAGCCGTCACGACTTTCTGGCCCTGGGCCGCCAAAACCCCGCCGACGAACGCGAGGCGTTTTGCATGACGGTGCTGGCCCTGCGGACAGCGGCCCACACCAACGGGGTCAGCCGCCTGCACGGGGCCGTGGCCCGCCGCATGTGGCAGGGGGTGTGGCCCGGCGTGCCCGAGGCGGAACTGCCCATCCATTCGGTCACCAACGGGGTTCATGCGCTGTCGTGGACGTCGCAGGACATGGCTTCCCTGTATGACCGGTATCTGGGGCCCCGATGGCGGGAAGAGCCGGATGACCCGCAGGTCTGGGAACATCTGGTGGACATTCCGCCGGAAGAGCTGTGGCGAACCCACGAGCGCCGGCGGGAGCGGCTGGTGGCCTTCGTGCGAAGGCGGCTTCGGGCCCAGCTGGAGGCCCGGGGGGCTCTGGTCGCGGAGGTGGCAGAGGCCGAACAGGTGCTGGAGCCGGGCGCGCTGACCATCGGTTTCGCCCGGCGTTTTGCGACGTACAAGCGGGCCACGCTTCTGCTGCAGGACCCCGAACGGCTCACCCGCATCCTGACCGACCCCAAGCGCCCGGTGCAGGTGATCGTGGCGGGCAAGGCGCACCCGAGGGATGACGCCGGCAAGGAGATGATCCGCCAGATCGTGCGGATGGCCCGGCGACCTGAGCTGCGGCGGCGGCTCGTGTTTCTCGAGGATTACGACATCGCCATGGCCCGCTACCTGGTGCAGGGGTGCGACGTGTGGCTCAACACGCCCCGGCGGCCCGAGGAGGCCAGTGGAACCAGCGGCATGAAGGCGGCGCTGAACGGCGTGCTCAACCTGAGCGTTCTGGACGGGTGGTGGAACGAGGCGTACCGGCCCGAGATCGGCTGGGCCATCGGGCCCGGCGGGGAGAGCCCCGAGGGGGAGACGGTGGAGGCGGTGGCGAGGGATCCGGCCACGCGAGACCGGCTGGAGGCCCAGGCGCTGTATGAGGTGCTGGAGCGCGAGGTGGTGCCGCTGTTTTACGACCGGGGCCCAGACGGGCTGCCCCGGGGGTGGATCGAGAAGATGCTGGCGTCCATTCAGTCGGTGGCGCCGGCGTTCAACACCCACCGGATGGTGAAGGAGTACGTGCACCGCTTCTATGTGCCGGCGGCGCAGCGGGCGGCGAGGCTGGCTGCCGACGGGATGGCTCGGGCCCGGGTGCTGGCCCGGTGGAAGGCGGAGACGGCGGCGGCGTGGGGCGAGGTGCGGGTGGAAGAGGTTCGGGTGCTCAACGGTGACCAGATGCGGTTGGGGCAGGCGTTTGAGGTGGAGGCGACCGTGAGGCTGGGGCGGCTGCGCCCGGCGGACGTGGTGGTGGAGCTGTGTCTGGGGCGGGTGGACCCCAAGGGCGAGCTGGCGGACTGCGAGGTGCTGCCCATGACCCTCAAGACGCCCGAGGGCGGGGCGGCTGGACCGGGTGGGGCGGCAGGGGCGGCGGGGGCGGCGACGGCGCAGGCAGAGGCTGCGGTTCAGGCGGCGGGCTCCCCCAAGGCGGCTGCCGGAGTGGCAGGGGCAGCCGGTGGGGCGGGGCCCAGGGGTGTCGTGGCAGACGGGCGGGCGGCAGGCTCGGCAGAGGCGCAGGACCCATGGCGGGCGGACGGGCGGTGGGTGTTTGCGGCGAGGGACGTGGTACCGAGGCGAAGCGGGCTTCACGGGCTTCAGGTACGGGTGCGGGCGCACCACCCGGAGCTGGCGGAGCCTTTTGAGACGGGGCTTATCCGGTGGGCGGGGTAGGCGGGCTCACGCCGGCCCCATGGGGTCGTCGGGATCCGGCCCACGAGGGCGCGGTAGCTGTCGGCTGACGTGGATGGTGTAGAGCTCCCGGTGCCCGCCCTTGGGTTGCCAGCCGAGCCCCCGCTGGTGGAGGAGACGGATGAGAGGCTCGGTCTCGTGGCTATCCTCACGCTCCAAAACCAGGGTCAGCCGGTCGTCGGGCCCCAGCGCGTCCAGCGCCGCCTCCACCTGGCGCAGCTTGTCGGAATCGAGGCAGGGGCGCAGGTCGAGTACCCGTTCACCCATGGCCGAAGCCTCCTTGCAAGGGCATAGTTTTGGCCGCGCCGGGTAGACCAATGACCGACATCACGTGGAGAGGGGCTCCACAGGTGCCCGTCCAGCCCAAAGATCAGCAAGCACGGCAAGCTCTTGCCCAAAGCAGCCAGCAGCTGTTGACCCAGATCGTCCAGCTGGCCAACCAGGCTGAGCAGGCAGAGCCGGATCAGTCGCTCAAGGAGCTGGCCAGCGAGATCGCGACCCTGGCAGGCCAGGTCAAGTTTAACCAGCAGACCCAGCAACGGCTGTGAGGGGAGGGGCCAAGGGTGGTCGATGGGTTGCCGGTCGATCCCACGGGTGCCGCGGGCGGTCCCACGGGTGTCACGGCCGGCCCTGCGGGCGTCACGAAGCAGGCGAAGCTGCAGATCGAGCGGAGCAACATCCGGTTCTTGCAGGAGATCGGCAGGCTCGCCCGGGAGCTCGGCCAACGCACCACGCAACCCCAGGTGCGGGACATCGCCGGTCGCATCGTCCAGTGCTGCGACCAGGTCCAGTCCAACGCCGGGGTGGAAGGGCGGCTATAGCCGGGCCCGCCGCAGACAACCTCGCGCCTGGAACGAGCCGGACTGCCCTGGCGAGGGCGGGGGTGCGAGACCGGGGCCAGGGCTGGCCGCCGGCGGGCTGCGTGGCTGCCGATGGTGGGCAGCAGGCCGCGGGGGAAGGTGGAAGGGCTTGCGCGGCGGCCAGGGCACGGGTAACATAGTGCCTGTACTGCGGCGGTGCCGAGATAGCTCAGTTGGTAGAGCACGGGACTGAAAATCCCGGTGTCGCCGGTTCGATTCCGGCTCTCGGCACCAGCACTCATGCGGGTTCGCCGGATCGGTCGCCCTCGTCCGCGCGAATCAGCGCGCGAACCGTCCGCCAGGCCTTGTCCGCCACCATCCGCTGATCCTCGGTGATCGCTCCGACGTAGTGGCGGGCCGGCGTCAGGATGTCCCTCCAGCCGCCCGCCCTCGCGACCGCCGCGAGGGGCATGGGGTCTTTCCCGCCCAGTTGCGCGGTGACGAAGCTGTCGCGGAACTGGTGGGGCACGTAGCGGGGCATGGGGATGAGCCGCACATCTTCGTTCGCGCGGCGAAGATCCTCAAGGGGCAGGTGGTACGTCCAGGCCAGCCGCTGCAGGGAGTCACCTGTTCGCGCGAGGTGCCGGGCGGTTTCGCCGAGGACCAGAATGGCGATCTCCTGGCCCGGCTCGATGAGGGTCTGCACGACGGGGTGCCAGACCCTGCGGTACCAGTTCTGCCGGTGAAACGGGGAACCGTCGGACGCAGGGAAGACCAGGTCGAAGTCGCGCCGCCAGCGGGCCCTGGCGACATCCTGCGATCTGCGGTGCTCGCGCAGGATGTCCATGACATCCGGGTGGACCGCCGCGACCCATTGCTCGTCCTGCTTGGTGCTGCCGAAGCGGGGGTTGCGGCCCGCCTCCTTGAGGGCCTGGCGCACCCATATCGCGTGGCCCTCCCAGTCGATGTCCGCCCAGCGCAGCCCCAACAGCTCGCCCAGCCGCAGGCCCGTCACCGCAGCCAGCGCCACAAGCGCCCGGTGCGGTGTCTCCTGAAAGGCAAGCAGGATCAGCCGAGCGTGCCGGGCGGGAACGGGGGAGCGCCTGACGGCCCGTCGGCGCGGTGGTTGCACCATGACCGCCACGTCCCATCCCATTCATCGCTCCCGCAGGGCCCAACGGAGCACCTGGCGGACCGCCGCGTGCAGCTGCCTGGCAGATCCGGCGGGCGCCGCCGAATAGGTTCGCTCCACGTCAGCAGGCCGGAGCTTCGAGAGGGGAACCGAGCCGATCTCCGGAAGGGCATACAGGCGCAGCGTCTCGTCGTAGCGCCGCCACGTTCCCGCCTCCAGCCGCCCGGCTTCCACGTCGCTACGGCGCCGCTCCAGCCACGCCGCCGCCACCCGTGCGAAGGTGCGCTCCTCAGGGTCCTGCAGCCTGGAGGCCGGCGGCCCCGCGGCTTCAATCTCGGCAGCCCTGCGGCGCGCCTCCCTCTCGGAGCCCCGGACGATCTCGCTCCGCTTGCGCTGGTGGCGCTTGCCGTCCGGGCCGACGAGGTAGCCTTCCAGCCAGACGATCTGATAGCGGTCCTTCCCCAGACGACGCACATAGGCCACGTCGCGCCTACCTCCCGCACCGACCCATGGTCGCCGGCGCCGTCCGAAGATCGGGCGCCCGCACTAGCCAGCCGCGTGGCTGCTGGGCCACTTGCACGGCTTCCGGCATGTCCGAGAGGCTGACGGCCCTGCGGGGGTCCCACAGGTAGGGAGGGACTCTCAGGAGAACCCTGGGCCAGTCCATGGGAGGAAGGTACGGAAGGAAGGTGAGGAGCCGGTCGCGCCACTCCTTGACCGAATCGGGCGAAAGTGACGCTCCCGCGCCCGGGGCTACGCCCTCAAGCACCGCGAGCATGGCGGTTGCGCTGCATGGCTCGGTTTTCACCAAATTGTCCAGGTAAGGCCGCGCGATGGACTCGCAGCTGGGGCCCTCCCACCCGCTCTCCTGGCACCGCGCGAGCAGACCCCGACCTAAACGCTCGAGCTCTACCTCCGCTTGCGACCGCAAGAGGATGGACAGAAGCGGCGAATCGGGAGGTAGCTCCTCGGGGCTCACCGACCAGGCCGCCGACGGCAGCAACCCGACAATCGCAGCGGCGAGTACCAGCCGCCGAAGGCCCGCCCTGGGCCCACTTCCCCACGCCCATGACCGCATCGCCCACGCCTCCCCCGCTCATACAAGCCCGAGTTCCACGAGGCGCCAGTGCATCGCCTCCAGGCTCACCTCGTACCGGGCGGCCATCGATGTAAACGCTTTCCCGCTCATCCAGCATGCGACCGCGTCCTCTCTCGGCATGAGCAGGGCCGCCGCGAACCGGTTGGCCCTCCGCTCCTCGGCCCTATCCCGCAACTCCTCGCAGTGGCAGGCCACGACGCCGCTCCTCCCAAGTACCCAGTGGCCGATTTCGTGGGCGACGGTGAAGCGGATGCGCTCGCTTGGGCGCCTCGGGTCGTAAACGATCACCGCGCCCCTCTCGTAACGGAAAAGCGCTCCCTCCACGCCGTCGGGGAGCGCTCTGGCGACGATGGAAAGGCCGAGCGCGTGGGCGATGGGCACAACCCGCACCGGCAGGGAGCCAGGCCCAAGCCGCCGCACCCGGCCCGCGACCCTTTCGATGTCTTGGCGCGGGCTACAGAGCCCTTGCCAGCAGGTGCGCTTCAGGGCCGGCCCCGCCATGGCCGCTACGCCGCTGGATGTCCATCAGGAGTTCGTAGAGGGACACAAGCTGCCGCACGTGCCTCTCGTCGAGCCCATCCGACCGGAGCTGGATCTTCGGGCCGACGGCCCCACGCGGGAAGCGGGTCGGGCGTACATTCTCGCCTCGCAGCAGCGCGTTGACGTCCACGCCGAAGAGCTCATGGAGTCGCTTGAGCACGTCCGCTCCCGGCACCCGATGTCCGCTTTCCCAAAGGCTGAGAGCTCCCCGTTCGCAGAGGGCGGGGACGGGCAGAAGAAGCCTTGACGAAAAGCCCCCGACGGCCCGGCAACTCGCGGCGTCGGACGACCGGTGCCCCCGCCCGGATCGGCCGAATACCGCCGGCGTGGTATACTCGCGCCGGGAGCGCGCCGGCTCGTTGGGGGCCGGAGGTGGGCAAGCTTATGGAGGGCCGCCCGCATCGCAAAGCGAGGCCATCGAAGACTCCCCGAGCGGCATCCGGGCGAACCGGGTCCTTTGGCAAAGCTTGTGGGGTCGGCCCGCGATGGTCACCTGGCGCACGACATCGATTCGGGACCTCTACGGGCCGGGGAGGATTTCCCGCAGTCCGGAGAAGCAGGTTGTCGGCACGCGATGGAGGTGCTCGGGATAAGCGACCCGGAATGGCCTAGACGGGCGCAAAGGCGGAGCGGGGTCGAGTCTCCCATCATGGTGGGTACGCCGCCGTCACGTGCTGGGGTCGCGAGCCGATGCATCGACAGAGCGCGCCCCCCACGACGTCCCCGCACCGGGGTGCGTGGGCCCAGGCGGGTGGGGCCGTTGGTAGGGAGCTTGCAGGCCGCCGACCTGTGAGCCTAACGCGACACGGCGTCGGGAGGCCGATGGCATGGAATTTCGTCATCCCGTCTTCCAGCGAATCACGCTCGACCCGGAGAAATGCTTCGGGAAACCCTGCATCCGCGGGCTTCGCATGCCCGTTTCGTCCATCTTAGCTTACCTGGCTTCGGGTATGAGCGCCGACGACATCGTGCGCGAGTGGCCCGAGCTTGAGCGGGAGGACATTTACGAGGCGCTTGAGTATGCGGCTTGGGTCACGCAGGAGCGATGGATCCCGCTCCCAAGTGAGCGCCGGCCATGAACTTCCTGCTGAACATGAACATCCCGAGGACGCTGGGACCCCTCCTGGAACGGGAGGGGTACCGTTTCGGGACGTCGGAGATATCGGGCTAGGTCGAGCCCCCGATACCGAGATCGTGGAGGCGGCGCGTCGGGCGTAGGAGATCATTCTGACGCACGACCTGGATTACGGGTACGTGCTCGCCGCATCGGGGGAGGCCAAACCCTCGGTGGTGATTTTCCGCCTGGGTGACGTGAACGCCGAGCGCTTGTTCGAGCGGTTAAAGGACGTTCTGAGCGTCGTCGCGCAAGCCCTGTCGGACGGCGCCATCGTGGTCATCCAGGAGGACGGGGTTCGCATCCGCCCGCTTCCGCTGGAGCGCGTGTGACCGTCCCTCTCGACCGGATCGCTGCCATCAAGACAGTCCAGATCCCCGGTGGTCGTGCCACAAGGGGTGAAGGTCTTGGCCGTCAGGGGGATGATGAGCGTGGCCATCAAGCTCGACCTGGTGCGCCGGGTCACGGACGAGGAACTGCTGGCGCTTTCCCAGCGCAATCCCGGCTATCAGTTCGAACGCAGCGCGGACGGGAGGCTGGTCGTGAGCCCGACGGGAGGCGAAAGCGGACGGCGCAGTGCTGAGGTGTTGAGGCAGCTGAGCAACTGGAACGCCCGAACAGGTCTGGGGTACGTTTTCGACCCCTCGACGGGGTTCAAGCTTCCGGACGGTGCGCTGCTTTCTCCGGACGCCTCCTGGGTGCGACGGGCGCGCTGGGAGGCGTTAGCTCGGGAAGCTCGGGAGGGCTTTCCTCCTCTGTGCCCCGACGTGGTCTTCGAGGTGCGCTCGGCCTCCAACCCGCTCGCCGAGCTGCGGGAAAAGATGCAGAGCTATCTCGCCAACGGGGCCCAGCTGGCCGTTCTCATCGACCCGGAAGGGCACGCGGTCGAGCTGTACCGCCCTGGTCGAGAGGGGGATCGCCACGAAGAGGCGGTGCGCGTGATACTGGAGCCGGAGTTACCGGGGTTCACCCTGGAGCTGGCCCCCATTTTCGGGTGAATGGAGCCGGCCGTCCACCGGTCTGATTCTCGTGCGGGTCGGGGAAACGCGGCATGCCCACCGCGCCGTGCTCCGGTCCTCTTGGGCGGTGCTGCCAGGTAGCGACGAGCGGCTGGCTTGTTGTTGTGGGCTAGCCCGCCGCGCGAAAATAGGGGCGGAAAACCGGTGCGGCCGATACGGGGGAAAATCCGATGGGCTACCTGACTCGGACGGTGATGGATTCGCGTCTCGCCGAGGTGGTTCGGCGGCTCGTGGAGGCGTACCAGCCCATCCGTATCTACCTGTTTGGCTCTCACGCTCGGGGTGAAGCCGGTCCGGATAGCGATTATGACCTTCTGGTTGTCGTGCCTGACGACGTCCCGGCAGAGCTGCAGCGTAGCCGGCTCGCCTACGAACGTCTGTGGGGTAGTGGTGCCTCGGTGGACGTCCTGGTGTGGCGGGCGTCGGATTTCGCGGCCCGTTCGACGCTGCGCGCCTCTTTACCGGGCACGGTACTCCGAGAGGGCCAACTCGTCTATGAGCGCGACTAACGAGCAACGCTTCGCCGAGGCGCAAGAATGGCTGACCAAGGCCTCGGTGGATCTGCGGGCAGCCGAGGCGGTCCGTGGAGCCGACCCGCCGGTGACCGAAGATATGGTCTTTCACGCCCAGCAGATCGTCGAAAAGGTATTGAAGGCCTACCTTGCGTGGCACGACATCCCGTTTCGCAAGACGCACAGCTTGGTGGAGCTCGGCGAAGCGTGCGCGCGACTAGACCCCACGCTTGAGCCCATCTTGAAAGAGGCAGCGCCACTGAGCGAGTATGCCTCGAAATTCCGCTATCCAGGTGCTCCGGAAAGCCCCGACCTCGCGGAAGCGGATCGGGCCTTGGCGACGGCGCTGCGTGTGCGAGAGGCGATTGTATCGAGGCTTCCGAAGTCGTCTCCCAGGAGTGAAGGCGCACAGGCGACCTCATCCTGACACGAGGTGCCGAGGTGTGCAGGCCGTGCAAACCCGTCGCTGCGGCCACGCCGGGGATACGCGTCGCACCAAGAGGCACCACTGTACAGCCGATCCGAGGCTCGCCATACTGGAGGAAGGGCAGGGTTCTTGGTTGTGCCCATAAGACGTCATCGGGCTTGGACACGACGGAGCCGGGTTCGTGCCAGATGACGTTGACCGGACACAAGTGGTTGGCCGCCCGGTCCGACACATGCTCATTCTAATGCTGGCGGCGAGTTGGCCTTTCGTCGTGGCATCAAACCCACGAGCGGTGTCATCTTGTTTCGACTTGTGTGACGCTCCCCCGCCGAGTTGACCCCACGGATTGTTGAGACATTGCGCTCACGAACCGACTGTGCCGCGCCCGCGGCCGGGTAAACGGAAGGTGACGGGTGGGAGGTGGGTTGCGAACCGGATACCCGGGCCAAAACGTCACGTCCGGCAGCCAAAACGGGGCCAAAAACCGCAGCCGAAATCGCTCGAACTAGGCGAGATTAGAAGGAACTACCAGGTGCGCAAGACCGCATGGTGACAGGATTCTCCAGC
This sequence comes from uncultured Clostridia bacterium, assembly GCA_964418425.1. Classification (GTDB taxonomy): domain Bacteria; phylum Bacillota; class Limnochordia; order Limnochordales; family Geochordaceae; genus CAYQLT01. The sequence goes on along the minus strand of CAYQLT010000049.1, from coordinate 977 downwards.
ACGCAGAGGGGACAGAAGCAAACATGTGTTCGAGACTGGTGGCTGGCCCCAACGGTTGCGCTTTGGCTGCCGGCGCGCCAACTCGCTTTATCGGACGTACGCAGGGGTTCGACGGTACGCGAGGCTCATTCGGGGGGCGAACCGTGCCGCGTTTGTACATCCAGGCGTGCTGTAGCGCCGAGGCGATACGTGAAGCCCGGTACACCTGCCCCGCTGCCGTTTCGCTCTGCTGGTGCTGGTCAACCGGGGTTGGAACTACCCCTTCTACGACCGGAGCGTGTGACTCATCACCGCTGAAGACCGCTGAGGTCAGGGCTGTCGCGGGGTCACTCTGAGAAGCCGATCGGTGGTTCGCTGAGGACGTGTCGGTTGATGAGCATACGGACGTAGGTTGTGTACCCGATTCCTAATCTAGCGGCCCGGAGCTTCAACTCCTCTATCTCCCGAGCCGACACCCGTACCGCGATGGTTTCGAGCCGCGGCGGACTCCCGGCCTGTGATTCATCGTCACGGACAACCTCCCCCGGGAGTTGGGAAGTGTCGTGCGCCCCAAACCACTGTGCCGCTTCGGCCTCCGAAGCGAAGTGCGGTTCCCGCTTGGCGGGCCGAAACTTGCGCCGCTCTGCAGTTCTACGCAAAGTAGGTTCTCCTCTCCGCATCCGTCACGTCCCGTGCAGTCACGGGGCCAGCCACCCGGTTACCTTCGTCGACCAGTGCCACCAGGAGCATCCGCCCTGCTTCGGTGCGGCCGTACAGGCGGTACCGCCCACTGCGCCCTCTTACGAGCACCGCATCCGGGTCGTACAAGACTTCCTCAACCTCTTCCGCTGTGACACTGTGCCGAGCAATGTGTTGGAGCCTGCCGACTGTCCACCTCAGCATGTCGAATCGTCGTTGCACGTTGGCCCCCGTCCTGGCGTCATGATATGCGATGGAGCATTACAATGCAATACAAGAGCGAGCCTTCGGTGGAGCGG
>CAYQLT010000048.1:9265-19514 GCA_964418425.1 uncultured Clostridia bacterium | reverse complement strand
CCGCCGACGCAGACCCGTGGGCGACAAGGGGGAGGCTTGGCCACAAAACGCCGCCGCTTGACTCAAATCACCGATTGTCGACAGCGTGTCCGCTGTGCGACGATGCCTCGTTCTCCCCCAGCAATCCGTCCTACGGCCAGCCTACGGGCGGCACCTTCGCCGCAGCGGGCGACCGGCCGCAGCGCCCGCTGGCCCGGACAGACCCCCTAGCTGACTGCGACCTTCCGGTACTGCTTCACCGCCTGCTCGATGCGGCGCAGCGCTTCCTCGATCTTCTCCAGGCTGTTGGCGTAGGATAGCCGGAGGTAGCCTTCGCCCCACTCTCCGAACGCCGTGCCGGAAAGACAGGCCACGCCCGCCTCATTGAGCAGGTAGTCGGCAAGGCGTTTCGTATCCCGATCCACCGCTTTGACGTTCGGGAATACGTAAAAGGCCCCTCCGGGAAGGCGGCAAGTGATCCCCTCGATACGGTTTAGGCCCGCAACGATTGCGTCCCTGCGCCGGCGAAACTCCGACACCATCTGCTCCACGCACGCCTGCGGACCACGCAGGGCGGCTACCCCCGCCATCTGGGTAAAGGCAGCCGTACAGGAGTTGGAGTTCACCATGAGCTGAGCGACACGGGCAGCCAGGTCGGCCCGCATGACCCCGTATCCGAGGCGCCAACCCGTCATCGCGTAGGTCTTGGAGAAACCGTCCAGGATGATGGCCCGCTCCTTCATGCCCGGCAGGCTGGCGATGCTTGCATGCTCGGCGCCGTAAATGATTCGACTGTAGATCTCGTCGGAGAGGATCAGAAACCGGTACTGCCGGGCAATCTCCGCAATGGACTCCAGGTCGTCTCGAGTAAGCACGCAGCCGCACGGGTTGTGGGGCGAGTTCAAGATCAGGAGCTTCGTGCGTGAAGAAACCAAACGCTTCAGTTCTTCGGGATTGACCCGGAAGTCGTCTTCTTCGCGCAAGGGCAGAGGCACCGGAACGCCTCCCACGAACCGAATCACCGACTCGTAGATGGGAAACCCGGGATTCGGATAGATGACCTCGTCTCCGGAGTCGACCAGGGCCAGGATGGCAAAGAACATGATGGGTTTGGCTCCTGGCGTAACCACGACCTCTGCCGGGTCTACGGGGATCCCACGAGTCTTCCCGATATACTCTGCGATGGCTTCCCGCAGCTGCGGTATGCCTGCGGCCGGGGTGTAATGGGTGTGCCCTTCCTGCAAAGCCCGAATAGCCGCGTCTTTGATGTGCTGGGGCGTGTCAAAATCGGGCTCGCCGATTTCCAGGTGGATCACATGCCTGCCCTGTGCTTCCAGGTTCCTGGCTTTCACCAGGACGTCAAACGCCGTCTCCGTACCAAGAAGGCCCATTCGCCCCGCCAGTGGTAGAGCTTCCAAGACCAACCCCTCCTGCTCTTACCCGCACCTGCGCCCGCCAAGTGGCGTCGCGGTTTTCGCCCACCGGCCCCGCCGCACCCTGACCTTGTCGCTCACAATACAAGCCGGGCGCCCGGGGTACGAACGCGCATCCTCAGGAAGTTGACGATCCAGCGAGCGGCGATGCGCTCATCCGTCGAGTTTCCCAGAGAAGCGAGCGCTCGTATGTAATTCGCCTCACCGATCCGGTCTCGGCGGTGCTCCATGAGGGCACGGAAGTACTCCTTGGTGAATTCCGGGTGAGCCTGGAAGGTCAAAATGTGGTCGCCCACCTGGTACATCGCGTACGGGCAAAACGAGTTGCCAGCCAACAGGACAGCCCCTTCTGGAAGAACCGTCACCTGATCGCGGTGGCTGCTGACAAGCGCCAGCTCCCCGGCGGGCGGCTGCATCCACGCTGCCTGCTGAAGCACCTTGATGCTCTGCACGCCCAGGCCCCATCCCTGCACGGCCTCCTCCACCCGCCCGCCCAAAGCGCGTGCAAGCAGCTGGTGCCCGAAGCAAATCCCTACCGTGGGTCGCCTTTCCTCATGCAGCCGAGCAGCGAGGGCCTGCGCTCTGAGGATCCAACTTTCCTCTTCGTAGACACTGCGGCGGCTTCCGGTAAACAGCCACGCGTCGCACTCGTCCAGGGATTCCGGAAAGCAGCCCTGGGGCAGGTTGTACGTTTGATACACGAGCTCGCCATCAACCTCCGACAGGAGCCTCTGAAACATCTCCGGGTAGTCACCGAACTGTGGTTGCAGCTCGGGGACGACCGAATCGCACTGGAGGATGCCTATTCGCACTGCTGCTACCGCCTTCTCCTGAGCGCTCGGGGCCTTCCGATCGTGCTTACGCGCGGGTCACACCCCGTCGAGGAAGGCCAAGACGCGATCCTCACGCTACCGCCGGAAGTACATCTCGGGGAGGAACGTCGCGATTTGAGGAAACGCCATGACGATCACCAGCCCGACGATCATAACCAGCACGAAGGGCACAATCGAGGCATAGATGTCCGATAGCTTGATTTCCGGAGGGGCCATGGCCCGCATCAAGAAGAGGTTGTATCCGAAAGGAGGGGTCATGTAGGCGATCTGGCACGTGATGGTGTAGAGAATCCCGTACCATACAGGATCGAACCCCAGCCGGGTGATGAGCGGCACGTACAGCGGCGCCACGATCACCAACATGGCAGTATCATCCAGGAACGTACCCATGAATAAAAACGACGCCTGCATCATGGCGACTATTGCCCAGGGCGAGAGATGCCACCGCCGCACGAAAAAGTCCTCCAGGGCCCGTCCTGCACCCAGGCCGTCGAAGACGGCGGAGAAGAGCAGAGCCGCCTGGATGATCCACATGAAGACGCAGCTAACCCCCAGGGTCTTGCGGGTTGCTTCCACCAGAGCCTTCCACGTTAGCCTCCGCCGGACCAGGGCGGCCAGGGTTGTTGCCGCCATCCCGATGGCCGAGGACTCAACCAGACTTGTGACGCCCATAAGAAAAAGTCCTGTCATCGAGACGAAGATGACGAGAGGAATGATCCCTGCGCGAGCCAGCCGTAACTTTTCCCTCCAGGTGATTTGTTGAAGCTCCTCGGGGGGCAGCGCGGGTCCAAGGCTGGGCTGAACCCAGCAGCGTATGGCGACGTACAGTATGAAAAGAGCTCCCAGAAGCAATCCGGGAAGAATCCCCGCAAACCAGAGCTTCCCTACAGGCACCCGGGCGATCATGCCGTAGAGCACCAACACCACGCTCGGCGGGATCATGATCCCCAGCGAGCTGCCTGCCTGGATCACCCCGGTGACCATCACTTTATCATACCCTCTGCGAAGCATCTCCGGCAAAGCAATGGTCGCGCCGATGGCAAGGCCAGCCACGCTCAATCCGTTGATGGCCGCAATCACGATCATCAACCCGATGGTTCCGATGGCGAGCCCGCCCCGCAAACGCCCGGACCAGACGTGAAACATCCGGTAGAGGTCGTCGGCTATCCCCGTTTCGGCGAACATATAACCCATAAAGACAAACATGGGCAACGTGAGAAGAGGATACCAGTTCAGCGTGGTGATGGCGGCATCAAAGGGCAGCCCCGCGGTGGAACTCCCCCACAGGGCCAGAGCCGAGGCGATCCCCACGAAACCGATGATCCCGTACATACGCTGGCCCGTCGCCAGCAAGGCCATCATGGAACTGAACATCAACAGAGCGATGGCGCCATAGCTCATTCAATGGATCTCCCCAGAACCTCGGCCAGGTCTTTGAAGAACCTGTTCAGAGCCTGCATCAGCATCAGCGCGATGCCGAGGGTCATTATGGCCTTGATCGGAGCCATGGGAGGGGCCCATGCCGAGAAGTTGACCTGCTTATGGACAATGGCCCAATGCGTGCTCTCAATACCACCCACCAACAGAAACACAAGATAGAAAATCAGTATCGGCGCGGTTACGCAGTCCATGATCTTTCGGCCTCTGGGCGACAGGCGTGAATAGAAGAGGTCCATACGCACGTGATAGTCGCCCTGCTCGGAGAAGGCACCGCCCAACGTGTAGTATGCCGCCATCACGAACTGCGCGAGCTCCACGCTCCAAATGTGGGATGTTCCGAAAGCGACGCGGGCGACCGACGATTCCAGGAGAATGGCGCTCAGAACAAAGGTCAGCAACATCGCCAACACGCCGGCCGCACGCCCCATGCTGTCGGTGAATCGGACGTAGGCGACGATGAGGCGCGGCATCCTCGGTGCGGCGGCGACCTCTACCGCCTCTGCTCCTGCTGTCAGCAGCCTCGGCATGTCGCCCATTAACATCACCAGCCCGCCTGTACCTCGCGCCCGAACCTTCCCTCGCCCGCTACGCAACGGGTGCAAGCTTCAAGTTGAAGCTCTTCGGGCGCGTGACATGCTCATACCCCACTACAGACAGGGTGCACCCGCGCCCGCTATGACGGACCCCTGTCCAGGCCAGTGCGGGATCCAGGTAATCGCTGAGATTCGCAAACACGGTTCCGGTCTCCAGCCGCGACCCGATCCGTTCGGCAGCCTCGATGTCCCGTGTCCAGATAGAAGCGCTGAGACCGTACTCGCTATCGTTCATGAGCCGTATGGCTTCTTCATCGTCCCGTACCTTCATGAGCCCGAGCACGGGCCCGAAGCTCTCCTCGGTCATCACCCGCAGGCGGTGATCCACCTCCACCAACACCTGCGGCGCCAGGTAGGGGCCCTTGCCCGTGTCAGCCGCAAATGACCTGGCGTCGATGAGAGCCCGCGCACCGGCACGCAGAGCCTCCTCTACCTGGCTTCGTACCTTATCCGCAGACGCGCTGTCCACCATCGGTCCGAGGGTGGTCTCCCGCTCCAGCGGATTGCCCAGGCGCAACGCTCGGACATGGGCCACCAGCGCGTCCACGAAGTCGTCGTAAATCGCCTGATGGACATAAGCTCGCTCGATCGCACAGCAGGACTGTCCTGCGTTATAAAAGGCACCGTCCGCTATGCCCGCAGCCGCCTGCGCGATGTCCGCGTCGGCTCGCACGTAGGCAGGGTCCTTCCCGCCCAGCTCCAGGTTAATCGCCGGAAATCCCCGGCTGTCCCCTACGATCCGCTGGACAGCCCGCCCGCCTTCCACCGAGCCGGTGAAGCAAATCAGGCGAACCGCCTCGTGGCGCATGGCTGCCGCGGCCGCCTCGTGGCTCATGTGCACGCACTGAAAAACGCCCTCCGGGAGCCCGGCCTCCGCCAGCGCCTGCGCGATGCGCTCCCCGCTCAGCGCGGTCTGCCGCGCCGGTTTAAGAATCACCGTGTTACCCGCAGCCAACGCGGGCCAGATGGAATTGACCGCTGTCAGATAGGGGTAGTTCCAGGGAGCGATGGTCAGTACCACGCCGACGGGCTCGCGTCGGATGAATCGCCGAAAGCCGGGCTTCTCGCCGGGATCGATGTCCGCCAGCGCGCGAGGCGCCAGCTGCAACATGGTGCGGGCCCGCTCTTCGAAACCCCCAACTTCCCGCACGGCGTGGGTGACGGGCCGACCCATCTGCCACGTGAGTTCGGTTCCGATCTCCGAACGCCTGCTGGTAAAGCGCTCGACGGCCGCATCAAGTATGCGTATGCGCTCCTCCAGCGGCGTTCGACGCCAGCCTTCCCAGGCGCCAGCCGCCTTCTCTACAGACGCTATGGCCTCGGCCGATCCCGACAGGGGACGCTCCGCATACACCGACCCGTCAACCGGACTGATGATCCGAAAGGTTTCAGCCATGGCGCAGCTTGCTCTCCCAACCCGTGAGGTATGCATGGCACAGGCCGCCGTCCACCAGGAACGCCGTCGCATTGATGAAGCTGGCATCATCGCTGGCGAGAAATGCGGCGGCCGCCGCCACCTCTTCCGGCTTTGCAAAGCGCCCGGGAGGCAGGTGAACCAGACGCATGGCGGCCTTGTCGGGATCGCTGGCAAATAGCTGTTCCAGGAGCGGGGTACTCACCGGCCCCGGACACAGCGCGTTCACCCGGATGTTTTCCTTGGCGAACTGCACGCCCAGTTCCCTCGTCATTGCCAAAACGGCCCCTTTGGAGGCCGTGTAGGCGATCTGGGAAATGGCTGCGCCTACCAGCGCCACGAACGACGCGGTGTTGATCACCGAGCCGCCGCCCCGCCGCTGCAGGTAGGGAATCCCGTACTTGCAGCACAGGAACACAGACGTCTGGTTGATGGCGATAACCCGTTCCCAGGTCTCAAGTGACGTCTCCAGAATCGACGTATCGCCCGGATCCCATATCCCTGCGTTGTTGAAAAGAATGTCAATCCCGCCGAAGTGGTCGGCCGCCCTCGCATACAACCTCTGCACTTCTTCGCTCTTGCTGACGTCGGCCTGAACAAACAATCCGCCCACCTCGCGGGCCACGGACTCGCCACGCGCAGCGTCGATATCGGCGATGCATACGTTTGCGCCCTCTGCGGAAAAGCGCCGCGCGCTCGCCTGTCCGATTCCGCTGGCCCCGCCGGTTATCACAGCGACTTTCCCGGCAAGCCTTCCGGACATGCACGCTCGGTCCTTTCTCCCCAGATCTCAGCCTTGACTTTGCGCGTTGGGTCGCCGCGCACAGCCTCCCGAACCCCCATGTCTTGCGGCGAAGCTACATGCGCTCAAAACACCGCACCCGTTCCCAGTCCGTCACGGCAGCGTCGAAGGCCGCGACCTCGGTGCGGGCCATGTGGACGTAATGTTCCACGACATCTTTGCCAAACGCTTCCACCGCCATGCTGCTTTGCGCCAGCCGATCACACGCGTCCCGCAACGTCATGGGCACGCGAGGAGCGGAGGACTGGTACGCATTTCCATTGAAAGGAGGTTCCAGGTGCAGCCTCTCGTCCACGCCGCGAAGCCCGGCCGCGATAATCGCCGCCAGGGCCAGATACGGGTTCACGTCGCCACCCGGAACCCGGTGTTCCAGGCGCAGCGAACGCCCGTGACCCACCACCCGGATAGCGCAGGTCCGGTTATCCCGGCCCCACACAAGGGCGGTAGGAGCGAAACTCGACGCGGCATACCGTTTGTACGAGTTGATGTTGGGCGCGAAGAACACCATCAGCTCGGGGGTGTACCTCAAAAGCCCCGCCACGAACTGCCTCCCGAGTTCCGAAAGCTCTCCACCTTCGGCCATCACAGGGTCGCCCTTGGTGTTACGAACACTGAAGTGAATGTGACAGGAGTTGCCCTCGCGCTCGTCAAACTTTGCCATGAAGGTCAGAGAGAACCCGTGGCGGGCAGCGATCTCCTTGGCGCCGTTCTTGTAAATCGCGTGTAGATCAGCCATCTCAAGAACGGGTTTGTAGCGGAAATTCACCTCGTGCTGGCCGCGGTTGCACTCCCCCTTCGAGTACTCCACCTCGAACCCGGCGCCCTGCATGGCATTGCGGATCGCTCGCATCAGAGGCTCCAGATTCCCAGTATCCAACAGGGCATAGTCGACGTTGTAACGGGTTGCTGGAGTCAGATTCCGGTAACCGAGCTGCCAGGCCTCCTCGTACGTGTTGCGAAATACAAGAAACTCTAGCTCGGTACCCGCCAGGCCCACCAAGCCTCGTTCCGCAAGCCGGTTGACTTGCCGTCGCAATATCTGGCGCGGCGACACGGCCACCGGGCTACCGTCTTCCCAGTGAAGATCGCACAGAACCAGGGCAGTCCCTTCCAACCAGGGAATCCGACGCAGGGTGGAGAGGTCGGGTACGAAGACGAAGTCCCCGTACCCGGTGGCCCAGGAGGCATGCGCATACCCCTGAACCGGGGTCATCTCGACATCCGTTGTCAGAATGTAGTTGCAGCCCTCCGCCCGATGCTCCAGCACGTGTTCCAGAAAGTAGTCAACGCTCAAACGCTTACCCATGAGCCGTCCCTGCATGTCCACGGCGGCCAACACGACGGTGTCAACCTCGCCGGCCTGGGCGGCGGCCCGTAGGGAATCCACGTCAAGCCGCCCCATGAACCTCTGAGTTTTGCGTTCTTCGCTGTGGCTCATTGTTGACTTACCCCTGCTGCGTGGTTTTGCCTACGGCGCCGCCCGACCTCAGCGACGCCTTAACCGTACCGGTATGGCGGGCCAGCCTTGGCCATGATTTCGTTGTACTCCTTGAGCACCTGGACAACCCGCGCCGTTCTGGGGCTTCGCTTTGCCACCTCGTCCCAGAACTTGTATGCCTCTTGCCGCACCGTGTCCCATTCAGACTCCGGGATCGAGGTAAGCTGGAGCTTGCCGCCCTTCACGCGGTAATGGGCTTCGCCCCACCAGTACCAGTGCAGCCGGTAATAGTGGGAACTGTCGATGCACAGCTTGAACAGGGTCTTCAGGTGCTGAGGAAGCGCCTCCCAGCTGCGGGTGTTGACAAGGTACGACCCCGCCCAGGCCCCCGAGATGGGGTTCGTCAGGTAGTAGCGCGTCACATCTGCCCAGCCGACGGTATACACCTCGGTAATCCCGGACCACGCCACACCGTCTAGCTCCCCGGTCTGGATGGCCATTTGAACGTCCTCATAGGGCAGTGAAACCGGCACCACTCCAAAGCGCCGCATGAACTGGCCTCCGGTCGGGAACATGTACACCCGCAGGCCCCGTAGGTCCCGCAGGGAGCGGATCGGTTTCGTGGTGGCAAAGTTGCACGGATCCCACGAACCGGTGCTCAGCCACGTGACTCCCGGTACCTGAGCGTACGCCTCTTCCCAGATCTTATCCAGGCCATACCAGTGCCACAGGGTAGGGACATCGAGAGAGTATTGGGTTGCGAATGGGAAATATGCCCCGAATATGGAGACGTCCACAGGGGACTGCGCGGAGTCCTCATCGGTCTGGATGGCGTCCAGGACACCTCTCTGCAGGGCCCTCACCAGTTCGCCTTGGGGAACGATTTCATCCGCGTAGAAAAGTTGGATTTCCATTTCCCCGTTGGCGGCGATGTTAAAGGCGTCGATAGAGGGCTTAATCACGTGCTGCCCCAGGGTTGCGCCCGCGTACGTTTGCATGCGCCAGCGGATCCTGGGCGTTCGCCGCTCCTGGGCTTGCGCCCGTATCCCAAGCTTCGAAAGCGCGGCCGCCGCAATGGTGGCAGCAAGGGACGACGCCCCGACCTTCATGAGGGTTCTCCTATTTATTTCCAGCAATTCCACACCGGTCCCCCCCTTGGCGCCTACGTTAGCCAGGAAGGCCCTACGCTGTCAACCCTAGGGACATGGCACACTCTGCCATGTGAGGGTGTACGTACCAGGCAAGCCCAAAGGCGGACAGGCGGTCGCTGCGTACCACGACAACATCCGTGCGGTATCGATCCCTAAGTGCTCCACACGGGCCGCAGGTTCCCATGGTCGTTACGTTTTGGCCAAGAGGGATCCGCAAGGCGAAGTGAACCTCAATCGCATCGGCCACTTGTAGCCACAGGAAACGAGGAGCCGATATGCCGTACGCGGCCAGGGAAACGGTTGCTTGCCCTTCCACATCCAGGTAGGAGTCAACCAACCGCCAACGGAGGGTCACTCCCTGCGGCCGGCGCACCCCCGATAGCTCCAGCGTCCCGGCGATGACTCCCCGCGTCCACCCTGCCCCGGGCTCCCCCCGAAAGACGTTGGGCCCGTCGCCCACCGTCTGAAGGGACCCTGCACCGAATTCGAATCGAATGACCGGAAAGAGCCTGCTTCGCAGCGCGGCGGCCATGTGTTGGTCTCGGAGGCCAACTCCCGTTGTGAGCGCCCCTACCGGCACCGCCACGATAGCTGCGCTCGCTTCGGGCGACCCGTCGAATGATAGGCAGCCCGTGAACTGGCCGGCGCGACCCTCAAAGCCGATGGGTCCCGCGTGGCCCCGAAACCCGATCTCGCCGTGCGGCGGCCCAAACCAAACGGCTCTGCTCCATGACCCCCCGAGCCGCTCGCACTCCGCCGTCGGCGACTCATCCACCATTCTCTCCTCTGACCCAGCGAATCCAACTGCCAAAAGTACCGCCGCCGCGGCCGCCACCCCAACAGCCCCGGCAAACCCGCCCGACCCGCCTCGCCCGGCGATTCCAGGCACGTCGATCCCCCGCCCGCCAGCGACTCTCGCTTCCCGGCTCCTCCTCGTAGTACGTCTGCGGTGCGAGAGAGGATTTGCGGGCCGGGGTCCCGGGTAAAGAGGGACCCGGTCTCAGAAATTGACCCGCCCCTGCCAGCTCAGGTGTCTTGCGCTACGCTTGCTGCATCCGGGTCCGGCTCGGAGTCCGGCTGCGGGCTTTCTAATACCAACTGCATGAGGTCCTGCCCTGCCTGCGAAGGCGGTATCAGCCGCTCCACAATGAGCGGGTTCACCACAC
>CAYQLT010000048.1:0-9165 GCA_964418425.1 uncultured Clostridia bacterium | reverse complement strand
TGCCCTGCCTGCGAAGGCGGTATCAGCCGCTCCACAATGAGCGGGTTCACCACACTGCGGGTCTCGTCCGGTGGGGGAAACAGGAAGTGGTCGTGCCGAGCCACGTCCACGAGGTAAGCGTCATCCTCAGCATCGATAAACTGCCGAACGGCTCCATAGGTTCTTTCATTGAGCCGAGCCAAGTCCGTGAACAAGGCTTCGGCTTGCTCCCCATCTTCCGCGGTCATGAGAACTCGCCAGAACCCGAGTCGGTCCCGGCTCACCCTCAGCATACGCACGGTCACCGGCATATGATGGCTCCGCGCACCTCTCCGTGCACAGGGCCTCTATGGACCGCATCGCCACCAAGTGCGGCTTGGTGCGGTTGCTTCGGACTAGCGGCCTCTCGCGCATGAGGGTGAGATATTTCCGCACCGTGGCCTCGGAATAAATCTTCATGCGATAGTCCCCGCCCAGTTGGCTGGCCTCGTTGAGATCTACGTTTCGCTGAATGTGCCGCTGAGCGTCGGTCAGTACGGCCCCTCGGAGGCCGGGTTCGCGTAAACCGCTTCGCAGGGCCTGAGCCAGCTGCGCCAGATTCTCCCGAACGATGAGTCTTTCGCGCTCGGCCGCCTGCACCCGGCCCCTGATCAACGAACCAACCGATCCTCAGCCGCTGTCCGGCCTTCCGGCCCGTACGAGCAGGGAGGGCCCGCGCCACTGGCTCACCAGCCGGGGCGTGACGCTCCCTTCCCAAAACGCGGTCCACCCTTTCAGCGCGTGGGTGGCCACCACGGCCAGCTCCACGCCGGCCTCGCGAAAGCATCGCCTCAGCTCCGCCGCCGGCTCGCCCCGACGCACCTGCCCGCCCACCTCCACCCCCGCATCCCGAAGCATCGCAGCCACCCGCTTCAAGTACAAGACCGCCTCTTGCTCTCGCAGATCCAGCTGCGCTGCGGTCGTCAACGGCAGAAAGCGGCCGGCCACCGTCCTCCCGCCCCGCAGGTTCTCGGGGCGGGGCACCACCGTCACAAGATGCACGCGAGCCGAAAACGCCAGGGCCAGTTCTCGGGCGACGGGCAGAGAATGCTCGTGATGAGCCTCACCGTCCAGCGGCACCGCAATTCGCCGGCACGCATACCCTTCCGGGACCGCGCCAGGATGCACCACCAGCACCGGGGTGAGGCCGCTACCAAGAACCTGCTGGGCGATGCTCCCCACCAAAAGCCCCCGCATCCCGCCCTTCCCGTGAGTGGTGAGCATAATGAGGTCGCTGGAAAGTTCGTCGGCGTGCTGAACGATGCTGCGGGCCACGTCCCCTTCGGCCACCTCGTGCACGTGGCAACGCACGTCAAGCCCCTCCTGGCGCAGGCGCGCCATCAGCTCATCCAGGTAGGCCCGGGCCTGCTGGGGATCGTCGAGGTGACGCTCGCCGTGCACCTGGGTCGGAGCCCGTCGCTCCACGATGTGCAGCAGCGTGATCGACGCTGAAAGTCGCTGCGCAAAGAGCCGAGCCACGGGCAGCACGGCTTCGGCCAGCCGGGAGCCGTCCAGGGGAACCAAAAGATGCCGAAACACGGCCGTTCACCCCCCCAGAAGGGTACGCGCCAGGAGATACCCGTTGAGGGCCACGATCAACGCGGCCACGGCGCTCGCGGCCGCCGTGGTGAGCCGGCCGTTGACCAGCGGCCCCATCACGTCCCGGCTGCTGGTAAACACCACGAGGGGCACGATGGCGAACGGCAGCCCGAAGCTCAGCACGACCTGGCTGATGACCAGGGTGCGGGTGGGCTCAAGGCCCAGGAGAATGACCACGAACGAGGGCGCCATGGTCACCACCCGGCGCACCCACGCCGGGATGTGCCAGTGCAAGAACCCCTGCATGATCACCTGGCCCGACATGGTGCCCACCGTGGACGAAGAGAGCCCCGAAGCCAAAAGCGAAACGGCGAAGATCCAGCTGGCCGCCTCCCCCAAAAGCGGCTTCAGGGTGCGGTGGGCCTCCTCGATGGTGGCCACATGCACAAGCCCTGCCCGGTAGAAGGTGCTGGCCGCCATGATGAGCATGGAAGCGTTGACGAGCCCGGCGATGCCCATGGCTGCCGCGACGTCCGCGATCTCGAAGCGCACCAGCCGCCGGGCCATCGCCGCATCCCGGGTGACGATGCGGCCCTGGGTCAGGCCCGAATGAAGGAAAATCACATGCGGCATCACGGTCGCCCCTAGGATCCCGGCCGCCAAAAGCACGCTCTCGGTGCCCGAAAAGCTTGGTACCACGGCGTGGCGCGCGATGCTGAGCCAGTCCGGCCTATCCAAGATGGTCTCAGCCACATACGCCAGCGCGATGATGCCCACCATCGCGCTGATGACCGCCTCCAGAGGGCGAAAGCCGTAACGTTCCAGGGCCAGGATGGCGAAGGTGACCAGGGCCGTCAGCGCCGCGCCCCAGATGAGGGGGATGCGAAAGAGAAGGTAAAACCCCAGGGCTGCCCCCAGGAATTCGGCCAGGTCGGTGGCCATGGCCACGGCTTCCATGAGAACCCACAACACGTACACCATGGGCTTGGGAAAGCGGTCCCGGCAGATCTCGGCCAGATTGCGCCCGGTGGCGATGCCGAGCTTGGCCGAGAGGGACTGAACGAGCATGGCCATCAGGTTGCTCGCCACGACCACCCACACCAGGGTATACCCAAACTCGGAGCCCGCCTGGATGTTGGTGGCAAAATTACCGGGATCCACGTAGGCGACCGAAGCCACAAAGGCCGGACCAAGAAACGGGAGAAGACGAGCCAGCCCACGGCGGCGGCTCTTGCCCTCCAAAACCTCGATGGCCAGCGCCAGGGTGCCCTCGTCGGCACGCCGTAGCGCGTCTTGTGGCCGCAAGCTCTCAGCTCGCTTCCAAGCCGCCTGACCGCCGGGCGGATGGGCTGCAGGCCGTGAGCCCATGAACCGTGGAACCGTGGAGAAGCGGCTGCCGCGTCCGGCCTCCGTTGTACACCGAGCCGCTCGGGGCCGGCAAGGCCCCAGGTCGGGCGGGCAGATCCGCCCACTGCGTCGAAGAAAGCGCCAGCTAGCGCTCGGTCCCGCACTCGTCGTGGTAGACGAGGGAGAAGCGCCGGGGCGTCGGCTCCAATCCCGGGATCGTGCGCCAAGGTACGATGACGCGTCCCGGGCAGGGCGAACACCTCGACGTAGCCATGGTAAACTACGGCCGGGGAGCAAAGGAGGTCGCGAACCCGTGGGCACCATCACCAGGAAGCCCTGGACCGCCGAGGAACTCGACCGGCTCCCGGAGGGCTGGCGGTATGAGATCGACGAAGGAGAGCTTGTGATCATGGCTCCGGCGGGATGGCTCCACGGTAAGCTCACCTACCGCGTCGCCCTCGTCCTTGGCCGGTTCGTCGACGACCGACGCCTGGGCCAAGTGTTGGCCGGCGAGGCGGGCTTCTTCGTCCGCCGGGCCCCCGACGTTCTGCGCGCCCCGGATGTGGCGTTCTACTCAGCCGAACGGGCCGCCCGCGTCGCCGACGTGATGGGCTTTCCCACGGTCCCGCCGGATCTCGCCGTCGAGGTGCAGGACCCCTCGGAACCCGACCTGACGCGCAAGATCCAGCAATACCTCCAAGCCGGAGTCCGGGCGGTATGGGTAGTGGATCCTCGCGCTCGCGCCCTGACCCGTCATGCGCCGGGGGAGCCGCCGCGCATCTGGTCAAAGCCTGAAGCGGTCATCGAGGAGCCTGTCCTACCGGGGTTTTCTTGCCGGCTGGAACAGCTTTTTGGAGAAGCCTAAACCCGGGGCCAGCGACCGTCCCCCGGCGAGGCCGACGCCCCGACGGTCGCCTCAGCCGGTGCGGCGCGAGCGCCGGTAGGTCGCGTACAGCCGGGTGAGCGTCCGGCCGATGGCCCGGCGGCGGTCGATCTCCCGGCGCTTCCACGCCCGGTGGCGGGCGGGGTTACCCGCCCCGGCCAGGGCCACCTCGGCGTGGAGCAGCGCGGCGAAGGTGGCGACTTCGGTGCGCAGGCGCTCGATCTCCGTCTCCTTGTCGAAGGAGAGGGGCAGGTAGCGCACGCCGTAAAGGTTGGCCAGCTCTTTCACGGCGCCCTTCGCGATGCCCTCGGGCATGCACTTGAAGGGGTAGACGTGGACGATGCCGTCGCATCCCTCTTCGACGTGATGCCGGGCGTGGCCGACGGTGGGCAGCCCGTCCCCGCCTACCTCGCGGACCAGGAAGGGCCGCGCCTCGGGGTTACGGACGGTGGGCTGGAGAACGTAAACGTTGTGGCGCCGCAGCCACTCCGCCAGCGGGCGCACCCACCCCTTGCTTCGCCAGGCTCGGCGCCTCATCTCCCGCAGGCTGTTGCGGATGAAACCGCTCAGCGTGATGCCCTCCACCACCTCGACACCCTCGCGGGCCAGGAGGTTCTCGATGGTGCCCCGGTTGGCAAAGCTGGTGAGCACCACGTAGATCTCACCCACGGCCACCACCCGAGGCTTGATGGAGTCGTCCCGGGGCACGGCCTGGAGTATCCGGACACCCCTGCGGTGGGCGGAGGCGATCGCCCGGCGGCTGTGAGCGCCCCTGAGCAGCTCCAGCGCCCGGCCGTAGGCGGCGTTCACACTGCCATGTTCGCGCTCGTGGGCGCGCAGGATGAGCGCGCGGGCGCGCAGGTCCTCGGCGGCCTTCAGCTTGGCCCACAGCGGGCCAGCGAGCCGCTTGATGGAGTCCATGAGCCGCAGGCGCAGGCGCACGCGGGTCGGCCAGGGAAGGCGGCCCAGCCCCCTCTCCCACGCCTCCACGAACTCCAGGATGGGCCGGATGCGCCCGGGGTTGCCCAGCTGGCACAGGTCTCGCATGAAGTCCACGAAGCCGTCCAGGCCCATGGTGACCATCTCGATGGTGTGGCCGCAGGCTGCCAGGCGGTCGCGGAACTCCTCGGCGAGGTAGCGGTTCTGGATGATGGCGTACCAGCCGAAGGTGCACGGGCCCTCGCCCCGGGCCATGAGAACCAGGATGCGCCGCGGTTCGACCGGGCGGCCCTCCTTTGCCGCCCCTTGCTCGAGCCGGTCCAGGGCCTTGCGCAGGGTGATCTTGAGGGTGCCGGTGCTGTAAGCGTACGGCGAACAGGATTCGGTGTAGCGGTTGTTGCCCAGCATCATGGCCTCCTCGGTGAGGGGCTCAGGAGGAAAGACGTACTCCTGCAGCCCGAGTTGGTGGCAGGCCTCCTCGACGAGGAGGTTGAGGATCTCGCCCATGTAGGGCCAGATGATGAGGGGCTTCTTCGGCTTGGCCCGGTCCGTGGCGGCGGGAGCGGACGGCCGCGTAGCAAGGCTGCCGGCCAGGTCGGGAAGGGCCGGATCGTGGAAGCGGCCCGGCCGCCCCGACACCCGCTTGGTGATGGACACGCCGTCGCCGCCGTCGCCGGCCGGCGGGCGACCACAGCTGGGAGCCGGGCGTGATGACTGCGGCATCGCCCCGGCGCCGCTTCGCGAGTGCTGGAGGCGCTGGTCTCGCCGCATTTCCAGGAAGGCGAGGATGGTCTCGTAGCGGGTGTGAAAGCCGGCGCTGCCGGCCGACTCGTCGAACCGGAAGGTCCAGCAGGGCGCGCCCAGCGAGCGCGCGTAGCCAGCCAGGTAGTCCACCTGGAAGGCGTCGGGATGGCAACCGAAGCTGCCCAGGGATATGAAGCCGTCCGCCTTGTCGATGGCCCACTGGATGAAGGCCTGTCCTTCCCTGTGCGTATCGTAGAAGCCGTCGACGGCCTCGTACGCGGGGCGGAGCTGTTCGGGCGGGACGTCCCCCGGGGTGATGACGCAGACGCCGTGCTTTTGAAACCACGTCTTCAGGTCGCAGGTGAGGGCGGGATCATGGATCAGGTACCGGCGGCCCACGACAGCGAGGCGGGGCCTGGTCGGGTCGGCTAAAAGGCCGGCCAGCCGCCCGCTGCGCGGGTCAACCACTTCCCGGTAAGCCTGCTCGAAGGCCTGATCCAGTCGGGCGAGTTCACGCGCCACAAGGGGCCGGGCCCGTACCGGCACAAAGAGGGCCAGCTGCTTGAGCTTCGGCCAGCCCACCAGGTCGGCGTAGACGCCGTAACAGACGTTGCGCATGTCCACCCGGTCCAGGGAACGGATGTCGGGCATGATGAAGGGCGGCAGGGGCTCGCCGCGCCGGAGGCGGGCGGCCACCGCTTCCTCGCCCACCAGCTTTGCCAGCTGCCCGACCGTGGCCTGGCCGGCGTGACGCAGGAGGTACCCCACCATGTCTGCCAGGGAGCGGATGGCGACGCCGCCCACGTCCCGGTACTTGGAACAGGTCGAGGTGATGCCGTCCTCGCTGAGGAGGTTGGGCGCCACCACCGCGTCAAGGTCGGGGTGCTGCTGGATGAGGTGGTGGACGTGTCCGACGTAGACCCTCAGGGGCATGCAGAAGTCGGCGCTGGCCAGGGTGGTGCCCGCGTCGATGATGCGGGGCGTGGTGAGCCGGCTCTTCACCACCTGCAGCCCCGAAAGCTCCAGGAAACGGGCCAGCACCTGCACCGATGCGTAATGCCCGGTAAAGGCCAGCACGATCCCCACCTTGACCCTGGCCTTGCGCTCCCCTTCAGGCTGGCGCTCCGGTTCGACGGCGCCCACGCGCTTTACCCCTCCCGGCCGTGAAGGGCTTGCGGGTGGTCAAGCAGGGCCTGGACGTGACGCCGGGCCGCCTCGCCCGTGATCAGGCCGGAAAAGAAGCCCAGCTTGCAGTCGACGGCCCGGTAGCCCGCGACGGGGACCCCATCTTCCAGCAACGCCACCACGCCCTCGCACCGGCGGTGGCAGCGGGGATGGGTGCAGGTGGTGGTGACGGTCGCGTACGTGCTGCCCAGGATGCGGTCGAAACCCTTGAAGTGGGTATCGTAACCCTGCTCCCACCGCCCCCGCGCGATTAGCGCCGCTCCCAGGGCGCCCGCGCACAGCACGTAGCGAAGGTCCGCCGCCACGATGAACTCGTCCGCGTCGAGGCCCAGCGTCTGGCGGAAGGCGTGCTGCACAGCCCGATTGAGAAAGGTCCCACCCTGGGCCACGATGGGCACCCGAAGCGGCTTGCCCCGGCCCACGTCCGAGAGATAGGTGCGGCAGATGGCGAAGGCGAGGCCCAGGAAAAGGTCGCGGGGGGCAAAACCGACCCGGGCTTTGTGCACGATGTCCGATTCGCCGAAGACGGCGCAGCGGCTGGCGACCCGGGCAGGGTCTCGGGACTGCAGCGCCACGTCGGCGAACTGGTCGACAGGCACGTTGAACCGGCGGGCGACCGCCTCCAGGAACGAGCCGGTGCCCGCCGCGCACTTGTCGTTCATGGAAAAGTCCAGGCCCGTCTCCCGAACGGCGATGATCTTCGCGTCGTTGCCGCCGATGTCCATCACGGTGCCCACGTAGGGAACCCAGTAGCTGGCCCAGGCGTAGTGCGCCAGGATCTCCGTGCAGCGCCAGTCGGCCGTCTCCTGCGCCCGGGCGGTGACGATGTCGCGAAACAGCTCGCCGGCGCTGCCCGTGGTACCGATGCCGGAGAGCGCCACAGAGGGAGGCAGCGCCTCCCTGACCCTGGCCAGGGCGTTGAGGCAGGCGGCGATCGGATCCCCGGCCGTGTCCACCGAGCCGGCCGCCACGATCTCCAGGTCGAGGGGGCCTGCCAGGCCCCGGGCCGCCGCCGGATCACCCGCGTCGAGGCTGCGGATCACGGCGTATTTGGTGCCCCGGGAACCCCCGTCCAGCCCTGCGAAGTAGCGGCCGGCCGAGGAGCGGCCACGGGCGCCCGCCGGGTTGACCACGTCGAGCGCCTGCCCCCGCCGGCGTTCGCGGATGGCGGCCACCCGGGGCATGCGCACGCCTTGGGGGTGTTCCCGTACGTTGAGCGGGTTTTGGGACCCCTCGCAGCGGCCGCCCAGCGTCTCCAGCACCACGATCTCGCCGCCGCGCTCCTCGTAGGGCTGGGCCAGATCGCAGGCGTTCTGGCAGCCGTGGCAGTAGCGGATGCGGCTGTCAAAGCGGCGCTCGAAGAAGTCCGGCCGGAACTCGCTCGTAAGGTCAGACCGGCCCAGCATCGCCTCCCTGACGATGACGGCCATGCCCAGGGCTCCCACGATGTCGTTGTGGGGGGTGACGATGATCCGGGTGCCGAGGCTTTCCTCCAAAGCGCGCCGCACGGCCGGGTTGAATGCCACCCCGCCCTGGAAGAAGACGGGAGCCCGAAGCGCCCCGCCCTGCACCACGTTCACCAGGTAGTTGCGCACCAGCGCGCGGCAGGCGCCCATGAGGCGGTCCGGGAGCGGAACCCCTTTTTGCGTCAGGTGGCGGAAGTCCCGTTTGGAGAAGACGGTGCAGGTGGAGTCGATGACCGCGGGCCGCACGCTCTGCAGGGCCAAGCGGCCGAACTCCTCCAGCGAGATGCCAGCCTCGTCGGCGAGCTGCTTGAGGAACTCGCCCGTGCCGGCGGAGCAGACGGTGTTCATGTTGAAGTAAGAGGGAAGGCCGTCGTCGCCGAAGATGATCACCTTGGAGTCCTGGCCGCCGATCTCGATGACCGCGCCGACCCGATCGACCCGCCTCCCGTCGTGGAGGACCTGCCCGCTTCGGACCAGGTGGGTTACCCCGACCGCGTGGGCGAAGATCTCGGAGCGTGCCAGGTCGGCCCCCAGCAGCCTCCGGTTGAGTTCACGCCCGCTGCCTGTGGTGCCCAGGCCCGCCACCCGGTGGGCCGGCACCGAATCCAGGTAGGTGCGCAGGGCAAACTTGAGGGCGTCAACCTGGCTCGCAAACCGGTCATGGCGGAGGTAGACGGGCTGACCGGCCAGGTTGGCCTCGCGGTCGATCCCCGCCACCTTGACCGTGGCCGAGCCGATGTCGACTCCCACGTAAAGCTCACGTTCGGCTTCCCCTGGCACGCCGGTCACCCCGTGGCTGCCAGGGAACGCAGCCCCTGGCACAGGTGGCACCCGAGGACCTGCGGGCTACAGCATGCCAGATCGGGCCAGGCTCTATTCGCTGGAACCGGCCAACCCGTCTACGCCGAGGGGCCGAAATGCCTGCCGGTCCCGTTGGACGCCCCACCAGCCACCTGTGTATTACCCCCGCTCAGGGGGCCAGGGCGGCCAGTTCGAGCAGGTCGAAGAGGAGCCGCTGGCGGGGGGTCATCTCGGAGAGGGTTA
>CAYQLT010000047.1:0-19867 GCA_964418425.1 uncultured Clostridia bacterium | reverse complement strand
TTGGGGTGGTAGAGGTCGCCCGTTCAAGTCGGGTCGCCCCGACCATTGAAAGAGCCCGTCACGACTGGGTTCGTGAACGGACTTCTTTGTTGGCTATCTCCCGACAACCGGGTCTAGCTCCAGCAGTGGCCGAGGGTGCTCCTCGAGCTGACCCGGCGTGGGGTTCGGTTGGCGCCGGAAGGCGGACGGCTGCGCTATGAGGCCCCCCAGGCGCGCTGACGGCTGACCTGCTGGCGGCGCTGCGGGACCACAAGCTGGCCATCCCGGAGCTTCTGGCGGCAACACCCCGACCACGCGGCGCGCCTCTTGGAACGCCGACGTTGCGGGGGAGTAGCGAGCGCAGTCACGGTGCGAGTGCCTACCTGACCGGCTGGGGTTCGTTGAGGCTTGCGGCACACAAAAGGCCAGCTGCTCAACCGGTTACCGCCGGACCGACCGGGCCATGTCCGCCATGGCCGCGGCGCCCGTTGGAAAGCATCCATCCCCTCTGGTAACATGGTGGCCACGGGAGGCATAACGTGGTGGAACGCGTGGGGATCCGCCAGCTTCGCGACCAGCTGACCGCCTATCTGCGTCGGGTGCGGGCGGGCGAGTCGCTGCTGATCGTGGACCGCGACACCCCTATCGCCCACCTCACCCCGGCGATGCCGGAGCTGAGAGCCGTGTCCGACCTGGTAGCAGAGGGCCTGGTGGAGTGGGGAGGCGGCAAGCCTCGCGGTGTGGCCCAGCCGCCAAAGGTGCGCGGGGAGCCCATCTCCGACCTGGTGGTTGAGGGACGGCGATGATCCTCTACCTGGACACCAGCGCCCTGGTCAAGCTTTAGGTGGACGAGGAGGGCTCGCCCCAAGCCCGGGCGGCCGTGGAGGCGGCGGACGCGGTGGCCACGTCGCGCGTGGCGTTCGCCGAGGCCCACGCCGCGTTCGCCGCAGCGGCAAGGCTCGGGCGCATCACCGCCGCAGAGCGAGCCGCCGTGGCTGCCCTCTTGCGCCTGGACTGGCGCGCCTACGTGGTGGTCGGTGTCACGCAACCGCTCGTCGAACTAGTAGTGCGTCCCACAAGTTCGTTCACTGACGCGGTACCGTTGGAAGAGGAGCCACAAAAAGATGCGGTTAGAGCTCCGAGCTGGGAACCGGGAAGGCTGCGTCGCTCCTAGGGCCCGAGGGCAGTCCTCACGCAGGGAGCAAGCTGCCGTCCGGCGCCCCCCAGGCCCGGGGCCTTCGTCCGGCTGGCCGGGCCGCCGTTGTCGCCGCCGCCCGCCGCCAGGTGGTCCCCCAGCAGCCGGACCACCGCCGGGCGCGAGATGCGGCGGGTGGCGACCTCCGCGTAAGCGAGTCGCCCCTGTGCCACGAGTTCGCAGAACTTCGCTCGACCCGGGCCCGTGAACCGCATGGCTTCCGGGACGGTGCAGCGGCCGTCGGCCAGCAGACCCTCCACGCCCCCCGGGGGGCGCCGCCGGCGCAGGCTAAAGCCCTGCGAGGGCTGGTGGAGCGCCTGAGCGAAGAGGATGGTCGGGAGAGGCCGCCGTGGCCGCCTCCTCAGCAGATTCCGCTGCGGCCGCCGCTTTTGGCGGGGCCTGGGATCCGGCCTCCTCGGCCGGGAAGAAGGCGTCGTGAACGGCCCGGACGGCCTCCTGCAGACGCTCCTCGTCGATGAGGCACGACACCTTGATCTCCGAGGTGGAGATGGCCTGGATGTTGATCCCTCGGCCGGCCAGCGCCCCGAACATCCGGGCCGCCACACCCGGGTTGCTCACCATGCCCGCCCCCACGATGGACACCTTCGCCACCCGGTCGTCGTGGCGCACGTCGTGGGTGCCGAGCTGCGCCGCCACCTCCCGGGTGATCTCCAGCGTCTGGGCCAGGTCGGTCCGGGCCACGGTGAACAGCAGGTCCGTGGTGTTTTGCTGTTTGGCCGTCTGCACGATCATGTCCACGTTGATGCCTTCCCGGGCCAGGGCCGAGAAAAGCTGGTAGGCCACCCCCGGGCGATCCGGAACGTCGATGATGACGACCTTGGCCACGTTGGCGTCGTGGGTGACGCCGGTCACCACCAGAACCTTCTCCAGGCTGCTGTCCGGCACGACACGGGTCCCCTCCCGCATGTGAAAACTGGAGCGCACGTGAATGACAACGCCGTGCTGCGCGGCGATCTCCACCGACCGCGGCTGCAGCACCACCGCCCCCAGGCTGGCCATCTCCAGCATCTCGCCGTGGGAGATGGTTGCCAGCAGGCGAGCCCCGGGCACCACCCTGGGGTCGGCCGTGAAGACGCCGTCCACGTCCGTGTAAATCTCGCACTCATCGGCCCGCAGCGCCGCCGCCAGGGCGACGGCGGTCGTATCCGAGCCGCCCCGGCCGAGGGTGGTGATATCGAAGTCTTCGGTGACGCCCTGGAAGCCCGCCACCACCACGACCCTCCCGGCGCTCAGCTCCTGGTGGAGCCGATGGGTGGAGATGCGCTGAATGCGGGCCCGGGTAAACATCCCGTCGGTCTGGATCCCCACCTGCGCCCCTGTCAGGGAGACGGCCGCGATGCCCAGATCATGAAGCGCCATGGCCACCAGCGCGATGGACACCTGTTCGCCAGTGGCCAGCAGCATGTCCATCTCCCGCTTGGGGGGGCGTTCGCACACCTGCCGTGCCAGCGCCACCAGTTCGTCGGTGGTGTGTCCCATAGCCGAAACCACGGCAACCACCCGGTGGCCGGCCCGGCAGGTCTGCGCGATGCGGGCCGCCACCCGGCGCACCCGCTCCGGGGTTGCCACCGAAGTTCCCCCGAATTTCTGAACAATCAGCCCCACGTTCAATCCCCCTCGACGTCCTCGGCGGCTCCCGCTCGCGTGCGCACCCGAACCCCCTGGTCGGCCACTGCCAGGACAAGCCGGCGGCATGCCAGGCCGGCCTCCGCAAAAGCTCCCTCCATGGCGGCGGCCACCTCGTCGGCGCGCCACGGCGGAGCCAGGGCCAAAACCGACGGCCCCGCCCCGCTGAGGCAGGCCCCATACGCCCCGGCGGTGACGGCCCTTTGTATCGCGCCTGCAGCACCCGGCACCAGCGGCAGGCGGGCCGGCTGGTGGAGCCGGTCCTGCATGGCCTCCCGCAGCCAGCTCCACCGTCCCGTGGTGACGCAGGCGGCCACCAGAGCCGCCCCCTGGAGGTTGAAGACGGCATCCCCCAGGCTCACGGAGGCGGCCAGCACCTTGCGGGCCTCGGCAGTGGGCAGCTTCATGGCAGGCACCGCCACCACCGCCACCACCTCACCCCGGGGGGCGGGGATCCGGACGGCGACCACACGCCCGTCTCGGACGCCTGCCGCCACCCAGCCGCCCAGGTACGCCGGTGCCACGTTGTCCGGATGACCCTCGAAGGCGGCTGCGAGATCCAGCAGCTGCTCGTACGCCAGCGGAGCCCCGAACAGCGCGTTCGCGGCCCACATCGCAGCCACCACGGCCGCTGCGCTGGACCCCAGGCCACTGGCGAGAGGGATGGCTCCTGCCGTCCAGACGTCCACGAGCCAGCCATCGCTCTCACCAGGTCCTGCCTGCCCCGACGTCCCCGGACCGGGACGGGGCCCCATGCGCGCAAAGACCGCCTGCGCCGCCTTCCAGACCAGGTTCTCGGGCCCCTCTTCCACCTGACCGGCGGCCTCACCGCCGACGCGCAGGTGCCCCAGCGTCGGCGGCCAGGGCGGCCCCTCCCCGGCTTGCCCGGGCGGTCTTGCCCGAAGCGCCATCCGGACCTGCAGCCGAAGTTCCAGCGCGACGCCCAGGGCATCGAAGCCAGGCCCCAGGTTGGCTGCGCTGGCCGGCGCCTCGGCCACCACTTCGACGGCTGCGGGGCCGCCTGCAGGCCGGTGCAGGTCGTCCATCTACGCCGCCCCCAGCAAGGCTGCCAGGGCCCCCGGATCAGGCGCCACGCGCCGTCGACGCTCCCCCATGTCAAAAGCCCGATCGGGATCCTTCAAGCCGTTGCCGGTGAGAACGCAGACCACCGGCCCCGTCGCCTCCTGGAAGTAACCCTGCAGGGCCAGCTGGTGCACCCCGGCCAGCGAGGCGGCGGAGGCGGGCTCGCAGAAGATCCCCTCCGCACGGGCCAGCAGGGCCTGGGCGTCCAGGATGGCCCGGTCGCTGACCGCATCGATGAGCCCGCCCGACTCGTCCCGTGCCCGCACGGCCCCTTCCCATGCCACGGGGTAGCCGATGCGGATGGCGCTGGCCACGGTCTCAGGCGCCTGCACCGGCCTGCCCAGGACCAGGGGGGCCGCCCCACGGGCCTGAAACCCCAGCATTTTCGGGCGGGTACGCACCCTGGCACGCCCGAAATACTCGCAAAACCCTTTCCAGTACGCGGTGATGTTACCTGCGTTGCCCACCGGGATGGCCAGGTAGCCGGGCGCCTCTCCCAGCTGGTCGCAGATCTCAAAGGCCGCCGTCTTCTGCCCTTCCAGCCGAGCGGGGTTGACGGAGTTGACCAACACCACCGGCTCCCGGCGGGCCAGCTCCCGAACCGCAGCCAGGGCGGCGTCGAAGCCAGCCTCCACCTCCGCCACCATCGCCCCGTACGCCACCGCCTGGGCCAGCTTGCCCGGCGCGACGGCACCCTGGGGCAGGACCACCAGCGCCTGAAGCCCCGCTCGGGCTGCATACGCGGCCGCGGACGCCGCCGTGTTGCCGGTGGAGGCGCACACCACGGCCCGTGCGCCCTCGTGGACGGCCAGGGTTACCGCCACCGCCATCCCCCGGTCCTTGAAGGAGCCGGTCGGGTTCATCCCCTCCACCTTGGCAAAAAGGGGAACCCGCAGGCCCAAACGGGCCTCCAGGCGCTGCAGGCGCACCAGGGGCGTATCCCCTTCTCCCAGCGAGACCGCTACCGCCTCGTCCGGCAGGGGAAGCCACTCCCGGTATCGCTCGACGATGCCGCGGACCTTCCCCGCAGCCTCCCGGCCCGCGGCTTCGGCCCGAGGGCTGCCCGTCACCCGCCGATCACCCGCATGGGGAAGCCGCCGTGGGCCACCACCGGCAACTCCCTCACCTCGGCCAGCACCTTCTGGAGCGAGGCCTCGTCCGATTCGTGGGTGACGAAGACCAGATCCACGGGGTCCTCGCCCCGCCCCTTTTGGATGACGGACTCGATGCTCACCCGGTGACGTCCAAAGACCGACGCGATGGCCGCCAGAACCCCGGGCCTGTCCACCACCCGCATGCGCACGTAAAAGCGGCTGGTGGAGCGGGAGGCATCCAGCACCCGAGCCCGCCCGCCGCTCCAGCGGAACGCGGGCACCGCCCCGTCTTCCCCGTCCGGCCAGGTCGCCC
The DNA here is from genome assembly GCA_964418425.1 of uncultured Clostridia bacterium. Taxonomy (GTDB): domain Bacteria; phylum Bacillota; class Limnochordia; order Limnochordales; family Geochordaceae; genus CAYQLT01. Next base: position 14,556 of record CAYQLT010000047.1, on the reverse strand, counting down.
CCCAGCGCCGGGCGATGTCCATGACGTCCCCCATCACCGCCGCGGCCGTGGGGCCGCCCCCCGCTCCGGCTCCATAGAACATCAGCTCGCCCGCCTGCTCGGTCACCAGCAAGATGGCGTTGTTGACCCCTCGAACCTGGGCCAGGGGGTGATGGGCCGGCAGCAGGGCCGGTCCCACCCAGGCCTCGACCCCTCCACCGGTGGCCCGAGCATAGGCCAGAAGCTTGATGACCAACCCCAGCTCCCGGGCGTACTGGATGTCCCGGGCCTGCACCGCGCCGATCCCGGACACCGGGATCTCTTCGGGGAAGACCCAGGCCTCGAAGGCCAGAGAAGCCAGCACCGCCAGCTTGTGCCCGGCGTCCCACCCGGACAGGTCCGCTTCGGGGTCCGCCTCCGCGTAGCCGCGGGCTTGCGCCTCCCGCACCGCCTCAGCCATCTCGACCCCGGACTCGCTCATGCGCGTCAGCACGTAGTTGGTGGTGCCGTTGACCACGCCCATTACTACCCGGATGCGGTCCGACGAAAGGGACTCCCTTATCGGGCGTATGATGGGGATGGCCCCACCCACCGCCGCCTCAAACAAGAAGGGTACGCCTCGCCTGGACGCCAGCTCCAGCAGACGGGGCCCGTGGCGGGCCACCACCACCTTGTTGGCGGTCACCACCGGGCAGCCCCGCTCCAACGCCGTCAAGATGGAGGTGGTCGCCGGCTCTTCCCCTCCCATCAGCTCCACCACCACGTCCACCTCCGGGTGGCGGGCCACCTCCAGCGGATCCGTATGCAGGTGCACCCCGTCCAGCGGCACGTCCCTCGCCCGCCCGGGATCCCGAACCGCCGCGTGAGTCAGGAGCAGGCGGCTACCCGTGCGCCGCTCGATCTCCCGAGAGTCCAACAAAAGGGCCCGGGCCACGCAGCTACCCACCGTGCCGAGGCCCAACAGCCCCACCCGAATCCGTCTCGACACCGGGTCGCCCTCGGCCTCCTTGCGAGCCTGCCCGCCGGGACCGAGCCGCGGGCAGGTTTATCGGCCGGATTATAGATCGGACAGCCGCGCCCAACAATGAGGCCCCGGACGGCTGCCAACAGAAAAAGGCCGGCCCGCCGCCGGCCTTTTCCATCGCGTTACCCGCACCCGTGTTGGCGCCGCCCCGCTACCCGGTCCCGCGCGGCCGTCAGCGGGCGACGGCATCCTTGAGCGCCTTGCCGGCCTTGAAGGCCGGAACCCGGCGAGCCCCGATTTGGATCTCCTTTCCGGTCTGCGGGTTGCGCCCCTTGCGGGCCGCCCGGCGGCGGACCTCAAAGCTCCCGAATCCCACCAGCTGCACTCGCTGCCCGCCGGCCAAAGCCTCGGTAATGGCCTCGAAAACCGCGTCCAGCGCCCGCCCGGAGTCCTTCTTGGTCAGCCCGGTCTTTTCGGCGACCCGATCCACGAGCTCTGCCTTGGTCATAAGCGGTCCTCTCCCCTCCCCTGATTTTGCAAGCGGTACGCCCGGTTCGCCCACACCCTGCTGCGCACTCCCGGTAGCGTCCGCTAGCCTCTCCCCCGGCTCGTGCGGATATGCGCTACCTCGGTCGGAGCCCGTGGCGACCGGGCTTCCCGGCCTGGAAATTGCTCCGGCGCGCTGTTTCGCTGTCTTCGGCTATCCTCCTGCTGATGCCCGTCGTTTCGGGCGAAATTCTCGTCTTCGCGGGCAGCCTCCCGGGGGTTGCAGCCCAGGACAGGGTCCCTCCACGCCGAGGAAACGACGTCGGGGGGTGGTGCAAACAGGTCGAAGGGTGGCGCAGAGAGGTCGGAGGATGGTGCAGAAGGTCGGAGGATGGCGCAGAGAGGCGGGAGGAAGGAGGAGAGACGTCCGGGAATGCTGCACAGACGTCAGAGGATGATGCAGATGAGCCCCCCGCTTCCCTCGTTAATGATGCGGGTCAGGGTCTCCTGGAGCTTCTGCTGGGCGTTTTCGGGAAGACGGTGGAGCTTGCTCTCGATACCTTCCCGGACCAGCTCCTGCAGCGAACGCCCGAGGAATTCGGACTCCCACAGCTTTTCGGGGTTCTCCTCAAACTGCTCGGCCAGGTATCGCGCGAACTCCTCACCCTGCCGCTCTGTTCCCACAAACGGGGTGACCTCGGTGGTCACGTCGGCCCGCACCAGGTGGATGGTGGGCGCGCTGGCCTTGAGGCGCACCCCGAAGCGGTGCCCCTGCCGGATGATCTCGGGCTCCTGGAAGGTGATCTCCTCCATCCGCGGTGTCACCACGCCGTAGCCCGTGGCCCGAACCTGGGCCAGAGCCTCGCGGATGTGCTCGTATGCTCCCTTGGCCCGGGTCAGCTCCTGGACGAGCCGAACGAGCTGATGGTCTCCCTCCAAGGTCTGGCCGGCGATCTCACCCAGGATGCGGTAGAAGAGGGCCGGCGGCGTGGCCAGGCGGATCCGGCCGCTGCCCGAGCCCAGGTCCAGGTGGACCAGCTCGGCGGACTCCACCAGCTCGCTTCCGGCCAGATCCCGGGCGGCCCGCTCCAGATCCCGCACGCGCCGCACGTCGGCCAGGGCTGAGCGTACCGCCTCGCTCACCTGATGGCGCAGCCAGTGCTCCGCCTCCAGTTCCTCGATCCACCGGGGCTGGTAGACGGCCACCTCCCGTACCGGGAACTCCCACAGAAGCTCGTGCAGCAGCGAGCGCAGCTCGTCATGCTGCATGTGCAGCACGTCCATGGGGATGGCGGGTACGCTGTAACGGGAGGCCAGCTGTTCGGCCAGTCGCCGGGTCGAAGGTTCCTGGGGGTGGACCGAGTTGACCACCACCAGGAACGGCTTTCCAAGCTCCAAAAGCTCCCGAACCACCCGCTCTTCAGCGGGAACGTAAGCTTCCCGGGGGATCTCGGTGATGGAGCCGTCCGTGGTCACCACGAGCCCGATGGTGGAGTGCTCCGCGATCACCTTGCGAGTGCCCACCTCGGCGGCCTGCTCGAAGGGCATCTCCTCGTCGGACCAGGGCGTTCGAACCATCCGGGGCCGCCCATCCTCCTCATAGCCCAGCGCGCCGGGAACGCTGTAGCCCACGCAATCCACGGCCCGCACCTTCACCCGGGCGGCCCCCGTCAGGGTAACCTCCACGGGCTCGTCGGGCACGAAGCGGGGCTGGGTGGTCATGACGGACCGCCCGGCCGAACTCTGCGGCAGCTGGTCGCGGGTGATGGCTTGCTGCTGCGGGTCGTGCAGCACGGGGAGCACCAAAAGCTCCATGAACCGGCGGATGAAAGTCGACTTGCCGGTGCGCACCGGGCCCACGACCCCCACGTACACGCTGCCCCCGGTCCGCTCGGCGACGTCTGAAAACACGTCGAACCGCTCCACGTCCATCGGCCCCTTCACGCGCCAGGCGGGCCCGCCGTCCCGTGCACTCTCGCGAGCGGGGCGGGTGCCGGCTCTGCCTCCTGTGCCGGTACATGGTATGGGCCGAGCCGCGAAGCTATGACATCCTTTTGGGCCCCGTGCCCTCGGAGCCGACCGGGGGGCGGCCCGCCCGGCTCGCAGCCAGACCCGAGGCGGCTTCGATCCGCAGCCGGATGGGGGTTCCCGTCAGGTCGAAGCGGGCGCGCAGCTGGTTTTCCAGGTAGCGCAGGTAGGTTTCGTCCAACCCAGGGGGGCCTTTGACACGCAGGGCAATGGTGGGAGGGTTGGTGGCGACCTGCCGGCCCCCCACGATGCGAACGCCTTTCCCCCGGCGGGCGGGGGGAGGCCGGCGGGCCTGTGCTTCCAGGACGGCCGCCTGAAGCTCGGACTCACCGAGGGTGGCACGGCGGTGCTCGGCAGCTTCCAGGCAGCGATCCAGGAGTTCGTCGATACCCCAGCCCTTGAGGGCCGAGATGAAGACCACCGGGGCCCAGTCCAGTCCGGCGGCGGCCTGCTGTACCGCCCGGGTGTAGCGGGCATGGGGGCGGGAGCGGGGCTCCACCAGGTCCCACTTGTTGACGGCAAGCACGACGGCCAGGCCCAGCCGGGCAGCCTGCCCCGCCAGGCGGGCCTCCTGGAAGGCGACACCCAACCCGGCGTCGATGACGACCACGGCCACATCGGCTCGGCGCATGGCTCCCAGCGCCCGCAGCACCGCCAGCTGCTCCAGGTCTTGCGTGCCCGGGCGAGCCTTGCGCCGGATCCCGGCCGTATCCACCATCACCAGGGGATGCCCGCGGTATCGCACCGGCACATCCACCGCATCCCGCGTCGTTCCCGGCTGCGGGTGGACGGCAAGGCGGGAGTCTCCGACGATGGCGTTGATGAGGGAGGACTTGCCCACGTTGGGACGACCCACCACCGCGACCCGCACGGGCGGCTGCTCTTGATCCGAAGCCACGCCGCCGGCCGGGAGATGGGCCACGATCCGGTCCAACAGCTCTCCCACGCCCCGGCCGCTCTCCGCCGAGACCCCCATCACCTCGCCCAGGCCCAGAGCGCTGAACTCATGGACTCCCGCATCCAGGCCCGGGTGATCCACCTTGTTGACCACCACCAGGCAGGGGCGGCCCGCCCGGCGAACCACATCGGCCAGCCAGCTGTCATGGGGTGTGAGGCCCGCCCGGCCGTCCACCACCAGCAATACCAGCGATGCCCGCCGCACGGCGCGCAGCACCTGGTTCCGCACCTCGCCGTACAGCTCGGGGTCGCCGTCGGGTCCCCCGGATTCGGTCAGCCCCCCGGTGTCCACGACCTGAAAGACGCGCCCCGCCCAGTGCACGGGCGCGGTCAGCCGGTCCCGGGTCACGCCGGGCTGGGGGTGGACAATGGCCTGGCGGCGGCGAGCCAGGCGATTGAACAGGGTCGATTTGCCCACGTTGGGCCGCCCGACCAGCACCACCTCGGGCGGTTCGGCACCCGGTTCTGCGGGATCAGGGAAGGGAAGAACCCTCACGGCTGACCAGTTCCTGCCGCACCGTCTGCACCAGGGCCACCAGCTGGGGATAGGCCCGTTGCGTCCCCCAGATTACCAGAGGCCGCCCGATTCCCACCAGCCCCAGCTGCCGGGAGAGATAGCCCCCGAGGCGCATCCACAGGTTCGCACACCCGAGGGTGTCCACCAGCATCAGCGCTTCGGGACGCCCTCCGGCCAGGGCGTACCCGCTTTGCAGCGCGGCGAGGGCGTGCGGGCCGGCGGGTCCCCGGCCCATCACGCAAACCCGGTGGCCCCGCAGGTCCCGGCCCACCTCCCACAGGCGCCCGAAGCACCCGTGGGGCTGACGGTCAAAGAGGGGTATGGCCATCAGTTCGGCGGGGCGGGGGATGCGATCCTCGGGGAGCAGCCCCACGTGAATGGCGGCCGCCACCGGAGACGAATGGGTTCCGCCATAACAATGGTACACGATCTGCATGGGCAGGCGACCTGCATGGCCGCTAATGGCGCATGATGACCACTGTTCCCGGCAGCACCTCGTGGGCGCTGGCGAGGGCGAAACGGCAGAAACGAAGCACCATCTGCTCCAGTTCCTCCAGGTCGGCCGCATAGAAGACGGGAACGCCACCCCCTACCCGGTGGGGTTGGGTGGTCACCACGGCCACGATCCACTCGCTGGGCCGGATTCGGACGTCCCCCATGGCCTACGGCTGTTCGAGCCTCCTCGGCAGGATGGCTTCGCCGGCCACCCGCCCCGACAGGCGCACGCTCGACTCCAGTACCGGGGCGCTGCGGATGGCCTGGACCATGGCTCCAAGGTCCCGTATGGCCGGGATCACCACAAAAATCACGCCCGCGCCATCCTGGCGCCGGCGGGCGACCGGTGCGAACTCCGGTTCGTCCACGTCCAGCCGCACGCCCACCCGGGCCACCAGGTCGTGCAAAACGGCCTGGCGCTGGCCGGGACTGGCCAGGGTGGCCGCGGCGGCCGCATCCCGCGGTTCAACCACCAATGCCTGGCCCTCCCGCAAGAACACTTCCCGGGCCTGCTGGCGGGCGACGTTGTACACCACCGTTCCCTCGACCACCAGCAGCGGCCCTTGAAACTCTATGGTGGCGGGCCGAACCCGGGCGACGTCCCCCACCACAAGGCCCCGGCTGCTGCGCCCCACCGTCGCCACGATGACCACGGTGGCCCCGGCCGCCAGCGCCACCCCCTGCGCCGCCGGGGGGCGCAGGGTCTGCAGCAGGCCTGCCACCACCAGCGCCGCCAACATGGTGACGTAATTGCGGGCCTCGAAGACCCGGGCGACACCCTCGATGTAGGCGCTGCCCCGCCGGACCAGCTCCGTCTCCTCCAGGTTGGCGAGCGCTTCTCGCTCGATCTTGCGCACCTCTCGAAACTGGGTCGCGGCCAGGGCCAAAAACGACGCCGCGGCCAGCTCACCCGCAAACAGGGCTACCGGCGCCAGTGCGCCCAAAAACGCGGCGATGAGCCCCAGGGAGAGATGGATGGCGTATCCCTGGGGGTAGCTGGGGTATTGCCGGTAGTCGATGCGCAACAGGTAGCCCCGGGCGGCCGTGGCGGCCAGCGTGGCGATGACGACCACTTCCCCGTCGCTGAGGGTCACGGTCGTGCCCTCCCCACGCCGGCTTCAGCTGCTGCCCGCAGGGGGGTTCGGGCCGGGCCCGCCACCCGGGCGGACGCCGCGCAGGCGTTCCACGGCTTGGGCCACGCGCTGGCGGGCGGCCCGGGCCACCCGGGTCAGCTGCGCCCGTGCCTGGCCGCCGGGGGCGTTGAGCCACAAAAAGGCCCCCAGCCCGGCAGCCACCACCAGAACCAGGATCCCCAGGCTTCGCCAGGCTGCTCGCCCCAGCTGGCGTCCTGCCGGAGCTGCGGTGGCGGGGTCGGTTCCGCCGGCCTGCGGAAGGAGGGGGCCGAACAGCCGGGCTGCCGCCTCGGCCCGTTCCAGGGGGTTGGTGTGGGCGCCGAACTCCAGGAGGACAGCCCGGGGTGAGAGATCCTGGTTGTAGTCGCCCTCCCCGATGAAGATGCCCTCCACGAGGCCGGGAAGGCGCCGGTCTCCCAGCACCTTGAGACGCTTGGCGAACTCCAGGTTGGCCCCGACGTTCTGGTTTTGCCGACCCACCACCAGGCGCACCTTGACCGCCGGTTGGCCCTGAACCGTGGTCTCGTAGACCTGGGGGGGAACGGCGTCGCGGTGAACGTCCACCAGCACCGCGGGGTTTTGTCGCAGCAGCTGGACGGCGGTACGCCTTGAGCGGGTGTACGCCTGGCCATCGTGAGGGTTGTGGTTATTGGTGGATACGACCACCCGGTACCCCTGGGCGCGCAGGGATTCCGCCAGTACCTCGCCGACCCGGTAGATGTCGCCCCACGGCTTCGCCTCGGTCCCGCTGGTAGGGACGTATGACTCGTCGCTGTGGGTAAAGTAGACGGCCACGTCGGGGCCGCCGGCCCGGCGGGCGGTTGGACCGTTACCCGGGGCGCTTGCCCGGGCCGGGAGCACCGGGCCCGCCGCAAGGGGGCCAGCTTCGCCCTCGAGCGAGCGGGCTCCTGCTTGCGGCATGGGCTCGGGGCCCACGCGGCGCATCACCAGGCGATCCCCCTCCTGCCGCTCCACCTCCCAGCGGACGTTGCCGGGGTCGATGTAGACGCCGGAGAGGCCCAGGATGACGGCCGTCTTGGTCAGCTCGCGCCCGAAGCCGTCCACCAGCGTGTAGTAGCCGCCGTCGATCCGTTCGCCCCACTGCTCGGCGGGCGCGGCCGCGCAGGCGACTTCCCCGACCACAAGCCACCCGGCCGCAGCCAGGGCCACCACCGCCGCAGTTCCCCCGCCGGGGCCGCCCGACAGGCGCTCCCGGGTCTCGCCCACCGCCTCGGCCAGCCCTACGGCCAAAAGCCCCGCGATGACCACCATGTCGAAGGCGCCGGCTCCCCCGATGAGTGCCGTGGCAGGCAGACCCGAGCGCACGGCTCCGACCACATGCACCACGTCGGTCGCCAGAAGTCCCAGGGTCCCGGAGATGAAGGCCGCCCGCCGGGACCTGCCGCCCACCAGGTATCCCACCAGCCCCCCGATGCCGGAGAAAAGCCACAGGGGGTCCAGAAAGTCCGCCTGTCCCGGCTCGAAGTCCGTCAGCGAGGCGACCGCGAGCACCACCGCGGCGGTCACCGCAGCGCCGACCAGGCTGCGCACCCGCTCATGGGTGCTGTCGGCCCGGGCGAGCAGGTAGCCGGCCAGCACCAGGGGTACGACAGCGCCCCCCACGTTGATGCTGGCCCGTACCGGCTGGCGCAACAGGGGAATGTCCACAAAACTGCCGGCGATGAGAAGGCCGATGAAGGCAAGCGCCTGGCCGTCAGTCAGCCGCAGGCGGTCAAGAACCCGGTGGGCAAGACCAAAGAAGATAAGCGCGGCGGCCACAAGCAGAGCCAGGATACCGGCGGGCATGGCAGACCACCTCTCCCGGTGGCACCATCCCCGCTGCCAGAGCCTCCTATGCGGGCCGGGTCCGGGCCATCGCCTTCCAGCAAACTCCCCGAAGGCAGACGGCCGGCGTCACAGCCCCCGGACTACCCGGAGGCAGAACTGTCCTCGGCTGCCGACAGGCCGGCCCCGCTGCGAGAGCCTGCCGCCTCGTGGCCGGCCGATTGACGATCCCCGTCCAGCATCCGACTGAGGTGCCCGTACAGCTCCCCGATGGTGACCCCGGAAGCCTCCGGGCCGGCGGCCGAGGCCGACGGCTCCGCCTCTTCTTCCTCCGGCTGCTGCTGCGCCTCTCGCAGGGAGAGCCCGATGCGCCGAGCCTGAGGGTCGATGCTGAGGATCTTCACCCGCACGCGCTGCCCCGGGCTCACCACTTCCTGGGGCTTGGTGACGTGCCGGTCGGCCAGCTGGGAGATGTGCACCAGGCCCTCGATGCCGTTGGCCAGCCGCACGAAGGCTCCGAAGTCCACCAACCGGGTGACCTCACCCTCCACCACCTGGCCCACCTGGAACCGCTCGGCCACCGTGTCCCAGGGGTTGGGAAGAACCTGCTTGAGCCCAAGGGAAATGCGCTCGTGGTCGCGATCCACGTTGAGGACCATGACCTGGATCTGCTGGCCTTCCTTGAGAACGTCGGAGGGGTGCCGAACCCGGCTCCAGGCCATCTCCGAGACGTGCAAAAGCCCTTCCACGCCGCCGCCAAGGTCGATGAACGCCCCGAAGTCGGTCAGCCGGCGGACCGTGCCGCTGACCACCTGTCCCTCCTTCAGGGTGCTAAACGCCCGCCGCTTCGCCTCCAGATACTCCTGCTCCAGCACCTCCTTGCAGGAGAGGACCACATTGCGCCGGTTGCGGTCGATTTCCAGCACCTTAAGGCGAAGGGTCCGCCCGACGTATTGCTCCAGGTTGTTGACGTACCCGCGACCCACGTGGGAGGCAGGGACAAACCCCCGCACCCCGACGTCCACGAGCAACCCGCCCTTGACCCGTTCGGTCACCCGGGCCTCCAGGATGCGGCCGTCCGCCCGCGCCTGCTCCAGCCGTCGCCACGTCAACTCCTGGTCGGCGCGGCGCTTGGACAGCAGGACGCCGCCCTCGTTTTCGTCGATGCGGATGACATACACGTCGATCTCGTCGCCGGGTCGGACCACGTCTGCGGGTTTTTGCCCGGAGCGAAGGCCCAGCTCGTGGATGGGAATGCGCCCGTCGGTTTTGTAGCCCACGTCCACCAGCACTTCATCCGCCGCGACGTGAACCACCTTCCCGTGCACCACCTGACCTGCGGCCAGCGAGGGCATCACCTCTTCCATGGCCGGGTGGACGGCCGCCGCAACTTCACCGGCCGCGGCCGCCTCCAGCCGGGCCGGCTCGGCGCCCGGCCCTACGGTTTGCGGGCGATCTCCGTGTGAGCCGGATGGTACCTGAAGGTCCGAACGTTCTCCGTGGGAGTCAAGAAAGCTCATGACTGCCCCGCAACCTCCTCGGAATCACGCCCCTGCAGGCAGGCAGGATTTGGGACGCAGGAAAGCGCGTAAAAACCCCCGTCTAAGCAGCGCCACCCCTGTGCCGTCGGGCGGACATCGCTCAACGCCCCCGACCCACGCGCGGGATCGGGCTTTCCCGGACGTCGTACGCTATTCGTGGCGTCCCGGGGAATTCCTGCCCCTCCCCGCCTTTTCAAGGGCGCGGGAAGGCGGTCTTTGCTGGAACGTCTGTCGCGCATCAGATCGTGGAAGAGGAACCCGGTTCCCCTGAGAAAGGCTGGTTGAGCAGCCGGGCCAGCTCCTGGGCCAGGGACCGGCTCAGCTCCTGGAGCCGATCCTTGAATGCGGCGCCGTCGTCGGGCTGGCGCCGGATAGGTGCTCCCACCTGGATGCGCACCGCAACCCGCCGGGGCCACCAGGCCCCCTTGGGCATGGCCCGCTCGGTGCCCGAGATGGCCACCGGGACGATGGGAGCGCCGCTTTTGAGGGCCAAAAACGCGGTGCCTCCCTGCAGGGATAAAAGCCGCCCGTCGAGACTGCGCGTCCCCTCAGGGAAGATCCCCACAACTCCCCCGGCCTGCAGGATCCGCAGCCCGCTGGCGATGGCCTCGCGGTCCGGCTCTCCCCGGCGGACCGGGAACGCTTTCACCCAACGCAAGAGGAGCCCCAACAGGGGATAGCGAAACAGTTCCTCTTTGGCCATGAAATGGACGGGGCGCGGGAGCGCAGCCCCGACGAGAATGGGATCCAGCAGGCTGAGGTGGTTGATGGCCACGATGAGGGGGCCCTGGCGCGGCAATCCCTCCAGGCCCTCGGTTCGAACACGGAAAAACCACAAAAAGAGCCTTCCCACCGTCCACCACGCTAGCCGGTAGAACGTGACGGCTCCCTCCCCAGCCGCCGGCGCCAGACCGCCAGCGCCTGCCGCAGGACTTCGTCGGGCTGAAGCCCCGTCGTGTCGATCTCCACGGCGTCGGCCGCTCGCGACAGCGGGGCCGTCGGACGCATGCGGTCCTGGTCGTCCCTGCGCTGCAGCTCTGCCGCCAGATCTTGGGCCGATGCGGCCGTGCCGGCCTGCTCCCCCATCCCCCGCAGCTCCTGTGCCCGCCGTCGGGCTCGCTCCTGCAGGGAAGCGGTCACGTAAAACTTCACGCAGGCCTCCGGGAGCACGACGGTTCCGATGTCTCGGCCGTCCATCACGCACGGCCCCTGCTCTGCAAGTTGGCGCTGCCAGCGGGTCAGGCAGGCCCGCACCCCCGGGATGCGGGCCACCGAGCTGGCCGCCTGACTCACCTCCTGGGAGCGCACCAGGCGGCTCACATCCACCCCGTTGAGCCGGACCCGGGTCGGGCCGGGATCGGTGGGGTCCGTCTCCAGTTCGATGCGGGAGCGCTCGACGGTCTGTACGATGGCCGGCCAGTCCTGCTCCCGGTCGGGACAAAGCCCTGCCCGCAGTGCCGCCAGGGCTGCGGCCCGGTAGGTGGCTCCGGTATCGATGTACCGAAACCCCAGAGCCCTTGCCAGGCCTCTGGCCAACGTGCTCTTGCCGGCTCCGGCCGGGCCGTCCACAGCCACCCAGTCGGGACGGCAAGGGCGATCCGTGCCGCCCCCCTCCCGCTCACCCGGCCTCTGCACGCCTTCCCCCGGCTTCACGGGGCTATGATAGCACACTCAGCGCTCCCAGGCGGGCCACCCCGCGTCGCGCAACAGCTGCAGCGCCTGGCGCATCCGGGCCTCCGAGTCAAACCCGAGCCGCAGCGTCCCGGCCTCGCCTTCCCGGGCACGCAGGATCTCGATGTCCGCGATGTTAACCCCCGTCCGGGCCAGCACGGCGGTCACGTCATGGATGGCGCCCGGGCGGTCTTCGACCCGCACCACCACGTCCCAAAGGGGAAATCCGTACCCTTTCGGGTGAAGCCGCAGTTGCCCGCGTAGCTCCCGGGCACGGCGCAAAAGCGTACGCAAGCTCTCCTCATCGCCCTCCTGCACCGCCCGGAACGCCTCGTCGAGGGCCTGTTGAAAAGCCTCCAGCGCCAGCGCGATGCCCCGCCGGTTCATGGACAGAATCGGCCACCAGACCGCCTCGCTCCCCAACGCCATGCGGGTCGCGTCCCGAAAGCCTCCGGCCGCCAGTTTCCACACCGGCACCCCCTGGTCGGCCAGCCGGGCCGCTCCCAGCACCAGACAGCTGGCCACCAGGTGGGGGAGGTGGCTGGCGGCAGCCGCCGCCTCATCATGTTCTCGGGCCGGCATGCAGACGGCGTGTGCCCCCAGGGCACGCACCAGCTCCTTCACCCGGTCGATGGCGTGGGCCGGCACCTCCGGTGACGGGGTCAGCACGTAGACCGCGTTCTCAAACAGGAACGGGTCGGCCGCCGCCAACCCGGAGCGCTCGGAGCCCGCCATGGGATGGCCGCCCACGAACCACTGTCCCCGGGCCATCCGGCTTCCCAGGGCCTGCACGATGGGCTCTTTGATGGACGCCACGTCGGTGAAGACCGCTTCGACCGGTGCGGCCCGGGCGGCCTGGCGCAGAAGGGGTACGACCGACTCGGCGGGCACCGCTGCTACCACCAGCTCAGCGTCCCGCACCGCCTCTTCCAGGCTCGCGGCCGCCCGGTCGGCCGCTCCCAGGGCCACGGCCTGCTCGGCTCGGGCAGGGTCCCGGTCGTAGGCCACCACCTTCCAGGCGGGCAGGCGCCGGCCCAGGCGAACACCCAGCCCCAGCGAGCCTCCGATGACGCCCATGCCGAGGATGGCGACCTGCCTCGGGCCGGCCGCTTGCGCCGCCGCCTGAGCAGCGGGCCCGGCGCCTTCGGGCGGCCGGTCCCTCACAGCCGACGCCCCACGGCCCGCGCCACGGGGCGCAGCTCCTCCATCATGCGTGCGAACATATCCGGCGTGAGGGACTGGGGCCCGTCCGACAGCGCCCGATCCGGAGCCGGATGAACCTCCACCATGATACCGTCGGCACCGGCGGCGACGGCAGCCCGGGCCATGGGAAGCACATAGGCGGCCCGCCCGGTCCCATGGCTGGGGTCAGCCAGAACCGGCAGATGGCTCAGCTCGTGTACGACCACCACGGCGCTGAGATCCAGGGTGTTTCGGGTGGCGGTTTCAAAGGTTCGGATACCGCGCTCGCACAGCACCACGTTGGGGTTGCCGGCGGAGATGATGTACTCGGCCGCCATGAGCCATTCTTCGATGGTGGCCGCCATCCCTCGTTTGAGCAGCACCGGGCGACCCGCCTTGCCCACCTCCCGCAGCAGCGGGAAGTTCTGCATGCTGCGCGCGCCGATCTGGAGCATATCCACGTGCTGGCTGACCGGCTCCACGTCCCGGGGGTTGAGCACCTCGGTGACCACCGGGATCCGCAGGCGCCGGCGCACCTCGGCCAAAAGCTCAAGACCGGCCTGCTCCAACCCCTGAAAACTGTACGGAGAGGTGCGGGGCTTATACGCCCCGCCCCGCAACACGGTTGCCCCGCTGGCCTTGACCGCCAGGGCCGCTTGCTCCAACTGCTCTTGGCTTTCCACCGCGCACGGCCCGGCGATGACCACCACCTGCTCGGCCCCGATGGTCACGGGCTCCACCTCGCCCTCGACACCCACCTGGACCTGGGTGAGCTGGGGCTTGAATTCGCGGGCCGCCAGCTTGTAAGGCCGCAGGATGGGGATCACCCTTTCGACCCCTGGCATGACCTCGAGCTGCGGCAGGTGCTCCGGCCGCCGGTCGCCTATGGCGCCCACGATGGTCCGCTCCGTTCCGCGTGAGATGTGGGTGGCAAACCCGAGCTGGTGAAGCCGATCCACGACGGCCTCCAGCTGCTCCGGAGTGGCCCCCCGACGCATGACCACGACCACAGCTACGAACTCTCCCTCTCCGTTGGCGTTGAGCTTGCACCGGCCTGCCCGTTGGAAGCCTGCAGATCGGTCCAATCGGGGCGCAGCCGGGCGGCCTCGCCCAGGTAGACATGGCGGGGTTCCCGACCGGCGGGCAGGTAGGCGTGCACCAGCACCCGGATGCACCGCGGAAGGTCTCCCGGTACGGGGATCTCCCGGGCGCACAAAAGGGGCACGCTTGCCCACCCTGCCCGCCGCGCCCCCGCGGCGGGAAACTGCGCGTCCAGGTCCGGCGTGACGGTGAACAGGGCGCTTACCACCTCTTCGGGCGTGATGGCGTTCTCCCGCTCGATGGCGTCCACCAGCTCCTGAGCGGCGGACTCGATGGCAGTCGACGTGTTGGCCCGGGCGCAAACGGCGCCCCGGATGGCCTTTAACCTCCGTCCCCTCACTGCGCGCCGCCCTCCGACCAAGCTCCCAATGCGCGATGGCCGATGCCGATGGCCACATCGTCCAGGTGCACCAGGCCCACGGAACAGAAGAGCGCCACGGCCACGTGTTCGCCCCGGCGGGCCACGCCGATCTTCCCGCCCACGTTGAGGCCGAGACCCTTGGCCGCCACCGCCATGATGGCTTCGTGGGCCGCGCCGGCCACCGCCCCCTCTTCCGCGTGGATGGGCCGGATGACCCGCTCGCGCTTGGCCGCCACCACCGTGCGCTCGATCACCTGGGCGACCGTGCTGGAAAAAGGCCCGCCGTAGTCAACGCCGGCAGCGCGGATTTGCTCGGACGCCAGCTGCTCCTTGAGGCGGGCCTCCTCCTGGTGGTC
>CAYQLT010000046.1:0-19948 GCA_964418425.1 uncultured Clostridia bacterium | reverse complement strand
GGCCCCCGGCGTCACCCTGCTCTCCCGGCCCACTCTGCGAACCGTGGGGATCGGGATGAGCTTCCTCAACCCCGCGCTCCAGGATCCGGCGGTGCGGCTGGCCTTGAACCACGCGGTGGACAAGGCCGGCATCGTGCGCGCCATTTTCCTCAACCAGGCCGAGGTGCTGGACTCGCCGGTGGCCCCCCATGCGACCGGCCACTTTCCCGTCGGCCCTCACCCTTACGACCCGCAGCGAGCCCGTGAACTCCTGGCCGGGGCCGGCTGGGTACGGGGCCCCTCCGGCGTGCTGGAAAAGCAGGGAAAGCCTCTCTCCCTCACGCTGATCACGGCCGAGGGAGCGTATCCCAACGACATCCAGGTCGTCCAGGCCGTGGCCAATCAGCTGCGGGCCGTGGGCGTGGATGTGCGGGTGTTGAAGGTGGACCGTGCCGGCTACTGGGACTACCTCAAGGTGCCCGCGAAAGACGTCAAGTTCGACCTGTTCATCTGGGCATTCAATCCTTCCAACGGGGACGGGGGCTACACCCTCGCCTCGCTCTTTAAATCCAACCCGGACGACCAGGGGGTCCCTCAGGTGTGGAACATCGGGCGCTACCGCAGCGCCCGGGTCGACGAGCTTCTGGCCGAGGCGGACCGCACCATCGACCCCCAGGCGAGGGCTTCGGTCCTGGCCGAGGTGCAAAGGGCGCTGATGGAGGACAACCCGTACATCTGGTTGTACGCGGAGCGCCGCATCACGGCCATGCGCAGTGACGTCAGGGGGGTCGTGCTGCTGCCGACACTGTTCACGAACCTGCGCGCGGCTACCCGGTGAGGCGGTAGAGGCGTCGCGGTGCCCGGGCTCGCCGGGCAGGGTGCCGCCACGCCTCGCTTGCCCGGCTGCCGCCCGGCCTTGCCTGCCGGATGCTGCGTCGCACCACGGGCCGGGGGCACGCCGGGCCCCGCCTCGCCGGGCGGCGACCGGCGGCTCAGCCACGGAAGGGTCGAGGCGCGAGGAGACCATGGGTCGGTTCGTGCTGAGGCGTGTTCTTCAGGCGGCAGGCGTGCTGGCGCTGGTGCTGACGGCGGTCTTCTTCTTGTTCCGGCTGGCCCCGGGGGATCCGGCCCGCCTGGTGGCCGGACTGGGGGCCTCGGAGGAGGCCGTGGAGCGAATCCGAAGCGAGATGGGGCTGGACCGGCCGCTCGTCGTGCAGTATTTCGCCTACCTGCGGGGCCTTGTGCGCCTGGACCTGGGTCGCTCGATCCTGTACGGCGACGATGTCGCCGCAGCCATCGCCAAGAGCCTCCCGCCGACCCTGGCCCTGGCGGGAGCGGCGCTGTGTCTGGCCCTGGGTTTGGGCATCCCGGCGGGGGTGGCATCCGCGGTCTGGCCCGGCTCGCTGGTCGACCGGCTGGCCTCGGCGGCGAGCGTGGCACTGCTCAGCATCCCTAACTTCTGGCTGGGGCTGCTCCTGATGACCGTCTTTGCCATCCGATGGCAGTGGCTTCCGGCCGGGGGTTCGGATGCGCCGGCGTCGTTGGTTCTTCCGGCGACGGCGGTGGCGGCGCGGCTGGTTGCCCTGTTCGCCCGCACCGCGCGCTCGGCGCTGCTCGAGGTGCTCAGCCAGGAGTACGTCCGAACGGCGGTGGCCAAGGGTCTGGGGCCCGGCACGGTCATCTTCAAGCACGCGCTGCGAAACTCCTTGATTCCCGTCGTGACACTGCTGGGGCTGCAAGTCGGTTACTTGCTCGGCGGGTCCGTGGTGGTGGAGAGTCTGTTCGCCTACCAAGGCATCGGCTTTCTTTTGATCACCGCGGCGGGGGCCAGGGATTACGCGACCGTGCAGTCTCTCACCATCCTTTACGTGGGAACGTTTCTGGCCATCAACCTCCTGGTGGACCTCGCGTACGCCCGCCTCGATCCGAGGATCCAGTACCGGTGAACCTACGATGGGTCAGGCTGCAAGTGCGGCTGCGAAGAAGGGATGGAGACCGCGGGCTTTCGGCCGTGGGGCTTCTGCCGGGGTGGGCAGCGGTGTGCCTCGCCGGGACTGGCGGGCTCGGGTGGGCCTGGCGCTGATCCTGAGCATCGGCGCTTTGGGCCTCTTCGCACCCTTCCTCGCTCCCTACGAGGCGGATCACCAGGATCTCGCCCGGGCGCTTCAGCCCCCATCCGCCGTTCACTGGCTGGGCACCGACGAGCTGGGCCGGGATGTGCTGAGCCGGATTCTGTACGGGGTGCGCCCCACCACCCTGATTCCCCTGGCGGGCGTCGCCATGGGCTCGGCGGTGGGGGTGACGTTGGGCCTGACCTCCGCCTACCTGGGTGGCCGGGCGGAGACGGTGCTGATGGGGCTGGCGGAGCTTGTACTCACGTTTCCCTCGGTAGTGCTGGCCATCGCCATCGTCACCATCCTGGGGGTGGGCCCGACCAGCCTCATGGTGGCCATCGCCACGGCAGCTTTGCCGGGACCCGCCCGCATTGCCCGGGCGGCCGCCCTGAGGGTGAAGGGGATGGAATACTTTGAGGCGGGCCGCGCCGTGGGCGCTTCCGATGCACGCATGGTGCTGCGTTACCTTCTTCCCAACGTGGCGCCCGCCCTCATCGTTCAGGCGACGCTGGAACTCAGCCAGGCGGTGTTGCTGTCAGCGGCCCTGGGGTTTCTCGGCCTCGGGGTTCAGCCCCCCACCCCGGAGTGGGGAACCATGCTGAGCCAGGCCAGGGGGTTCGCCCATCTGGCGCCCCATATGATGGTCTTCCCCGGCCTCGCCATCGCCTGCCTGGTGTTCGGCCTTAACATCGCGGGTGACGCGCTGCGGGACCGGCTGGATCCTGCGCTCTCCAGGGGGCGGGTCGTATAAGGGGAGTGCGGGGGCCGGGATGGGAGGATATGCCATGCAACAGGTGGATGGAGCCAGCAAGCCGCAGGCCCCGTGGGCTGGGGGCGTTTCGGCCCATGCCGTCGGCGGGTCTGCGGTGGGGGCGGGGAGGGAGCTCTCGGTGGCGGCCTATCGGGCGCTGGATCACCTGGTGGCTGCCGACCTGACCGCCCGTGGCGTCATCGAACCCCTCTTCGAGGCGGCCGCTCAGCATGCGGCGTCGGTGCTGGGCGCCACGTCGCAGGGAGCCTCCCTGCTGGGTCTTGTGTCCCAGGCGGTTGCCGCCCGCCTGCTGGGAGCCGGATACGGAGCGCGGGTGGTCCTGGCCACGGGCTTTCCGTCTCGCTCCTGGCTGTTCGAGGGCTTGACGGAGACCGACGGGCCGGTGGGAGCGGCCGTTCTGGCACGGGTGCTGGAGGAGGCCTGGGGGGCCGTCCCCGTGGTGGTGACCGAGGGGCGGCTGATTCCCTACGCCCAGGTCTCCCTGCGGGCTTGCGGGCTCATCCTGGGTTCTCTCGAACAGGCCCTGGCCTCCAAGCCCGGGCCGCCGACCGCCTCCGTGGCCGCCGTGGTGCCCTTCCCCTCGGATCCGCAGGCGGCCACAGCCCAGGCGGAACGGCTGCTGGACACGCTGCAGCCTGCCGTGGCCATCGCCATAGAGATGCCTGGCAGGGGTGTCGACGGGCGCTATCACAACGTCTCGGGGCGGGAGGTACCCTCGAACCTGGTGGCGGACGCGGATAGGCTCTTCATGGCGGCCCGGCGGCGGGGGGTGCTGACGGTGGGCATCGGGGACGGGGGCAACGAGCTTGGGATGGGCAACATCAGCGAGACGGTCGCCCGGGTCGTGCCGCAGGGGGAGCTTCTGGCAGCTCGCACCCCGGTGGACCTGGTGGTGGCCGCCAGCGTCTCCAACCTCGGTGCCTTCGCCCTGGCGGCCGCCCTCGCGGCCCGGGCCGGGCGGCCCGACGTGTTGGACGCCATCGATGTGGGAAGGGTCATCGAGCGGTGCGCGGACGCCGGCGCCGTGGACGGCCTCAGCGCCCGGCCCGACCCGCTCTCGGACGGAACTCCGGTTTGCATCAACCGCGCGCTGTGGGAGATCATGCGCTTCTCGGTTCGCCAGGCGCTGAAGGGGTGGGTCAAGCAGTAGCCGCCACGGAGGTCCTCCTGGCCCTGGACCTGGGAACGAGCGGCTGCCGGTCGGCCGCCTTCGGATCCGCAGGGCAACTGCTGGCCTCGGCCCGGCACGAATATCCCACCCGCTCGCCACGGCCGGGCTGGGCGGAGCAGGATCCGGCCCTGTGGGAGCGGGCAGCCGTCTGTGCGCTGCAGCAGGTCGTCGCGGCCCTGCGGGCAGGCCCGGGGCGCTTTGCGTTCGTGTCGCTCACGCTGACCGGTCAGATGGCCGGGCTGGTGCTGGTGGGGCGGGGCGGCGAACCTTTGTATGCGGCCATCCCCTGGCACGACCGGCGAGCGCAACCTCAGGTTGCGGCCCTTTGCTCGAAGGCACCTGGCTTCTATGCGGTTACAGGATGCCCGCCCTCGGCCGCCTACCCGGCCGTCAAGCTCCTGTGGCTTCAGGAGGCGGCGGGTGGCCGGATGCCGGGCGTGGACCCGCGGCCGTTACGGGAGGCGCTCAGGGCGGTGCGATGGGTTCTCTCACCCCGAGACGAGTTGCTGCGCCGTCTCACCGGCGAGATCGCCACGGATCCCTCCTGTGCAGGTGCCACCGGGCTGTTTGACACGAGGATGCAGGCATGGGACCCCGGGCTGTGCGCGGCAGTCGGGGTGGAGCTTGGGTGGCTACCCCCCATCCGGGCGGCCTCGGACGTGGTCGGACGGCTGGCCCCCCGCCTTTCGGTGGAAACGGGGTTGCCGCCGGGCCTTCCGGTGGTGGTGGGGGCCGGGGACGGGGTGACGCAGAGCCTGGGCACGGGATGCGTGGAGGGCGGCCAGCTCACCCTGAGCCTGGGCACAAGCGGCGTGGTGCGGGCCGTCACCGCGCAGCCCCTTCGGGATCCGGCACCTTCGGGCCCGCCCCGAAGCACGCTCTACCCCTTCCTGAGCGCCGGCGGCCGGGCTGCGGCGTGGGCCGTCACCGGGGCGACCGCCAACGGAGCAGGGGTGCTCAGGTGGCTTGAGGCCAGCGTCCTGGGCGCCCCGCTTCCCATGGAGCAGGCGGGTGCGCTGCCCGCCGGGTGCGACGGCCTTATGTTCTTGCCGTATCTCTCCGGCGAGCGCAGCCCCCTGTGGGAGCCGGCCGCCCGAGGCGTGTGGTTTGGCCTCACACCCGACCACGGGGCGGCGCACCTGACCCGTTCGGCCGTGGAAGGGGTGGCACTGGCCCTTCGGGCCGTCACCGACGCCCTCCGGCAAATCGGGGTGGAGTCTCGTACCGCGACGCTGGCGGGCGGCGGCGCCGTACATCCTCTCATCCGAAGGCTCTTGGCCGATGTGCTGGCCCTGCCTGTTGCCACTCTTCCAAACCCCGGCCTTGAGACCGTCCGGGGGGCTGCCGTACTGGGGGAGGTGGCCAGGCTGCGGGAGCACGGGTCTGCGCCGGACGAGCTGGCGGCGGCCCGGCAGGTGATCGCCCGGCTGGTTCCCGCTCCCATCTCGGTGGCCGAGCCCGGGGCGGAGGCTCGGGTCTATACGGCGCTTTACGCCCGGTTCACCGAGTTGACGCAGAGGCTTGTTCCCGTCTTTCGAAGTTTCTACGCAGAAACGGCCGCAGCGGCCGACGAGAGGAGCGCGATGGTCGACGGCGATGGCGATGATACCGCCGGTGGGTCCCACTGCCCCAACTCGGCCCCATCCCTTTGAACGCCTGGGCTTGCGCCGGATCATCAACGCAGCGGGCAAGATGACGTACCTGGGGGGCTCAGCCCTCAGCCCGGACGTTGCATGGGCCATGGCGCAGGCAGGGGGAACCCACGTGGACATGGCGGAGCTGCAGCGGGCAGCGGGCCGCTACATCGCCCGCCTGGTGGGCGCCGAGGACGCCCTTGTGACCTCCTGCGCCGCTTCCGGGCTGGTGGCGGCCGTGGCCGCCTGCCTCACGGGCACCGACGTGGCCCGGGTGAGGCGACTGCCGGACACCCAGGGCCTGGAGCGCACCGAGGTGGTTCTCCAGAAGGGCCATGCGGTGGACTTCGGCATGGAGATCACCCAGCTCATCCGCATGACGGGGGCCACGCCCGTGGAAGTGGGTTCCGTCAACCTGACCCGTCCGGATCAGATGGCCGCCGCGCTGGGCCCCCGAACCGCCGCGGTCGTCCACGTCATCTCCCACCATGCCCGCCAGGAAGGGATGCTGGACCTGCGAACCGTCGTGGAGATGGCCCGGGAAAAAGGCATCCCGGTGGTGGTGGATGCGGCCGCCGAACTCGACCTGCGGGCACACCTGGCAGCCGGCGCCACGCTGGTCGTATTCAGCGGGCAGAAGGCCGTGGGTGCACCCACCTCGGGCTTCGTGGCGGGGAAAGGGAGCCTCGTCGAGGCCTGCCGGTTGCAGGAGCTGGGGATCTGCCGGCCCATGAAGGTGGGCAAGGAGTCCATCGCCGGGTTGTTGCAGGCGCTGGAGGAGTATACGTCCGCTGACGAGGCGGCGCTTCGGGAGGTGCTGGAGCGGCGGGCCCGCCATCTGGCCCAAGCCCTCTCCCGGGCTCTTGCGGAGGCCGGTTGCGGCTATGCCCGAGTCGACGTGGTGTCGGACGAAACCCGCCCGATTCCCCGGGTGAGCCTGCAGCTGGACCCCGGTCGGACGCCCGTCAGCGCCCTCTCTCTGGTGCATCGCCTGGAAGCGGGCGACCCTTCCGTGCGCACCCGCAACCACCACGTGGACTCGGGGATCGTCCTCTTCGACGTGCGGGCCTTAGAAGAGGCAGACGTGCAGGTGGTTGTGGGCCGGGTTGTGGAGGCCCTGGCCGCACCAGGGTAACCCGCCCGGCAGCTCGTTGCCGTGCCGTTCACCGTCCGCGCAGCCGGCGGATGCGCGCCCGCAGCTCGCGGACCAGCGCGAGTATCTTCGGGTCGTCGGTGCGAATGCGGGATAGCAGCCGGGCGGCCTGGTCGAGGTCGCCCTCTTCGACGCTCAGCCCCGCCAGGTTAAACAAAACGGCGGAGCCCGGTCGCCAAAGCGGTTCGGGAGCGGGCGTGCCAGTCCTGCCGGCCCTGGCTCGGCCCCTTTCGGGAAGCTTCGGTCGGTGCTAGCATGGAAGAGCCAGCCAGCCATCCTGCGTGGAGGTGGAGCGATGGGCATCTCGCCGCTGTCTCCCGAGCCGCAATACGAGGCAGGACCCGTCCCCGGCCAGAGCGCTCCCGCGGGCGCTTCAGGGCCCGCGCTGGCGGCTCTCGTGTTCTCCATCCTGGCCACCGCAGCGGCGGCCTTCGCCGCCTATGCCGCCTGGGGCGCGGCGGTGGCGGCCCGCCAGGCGCTGACGGAGATCGAGACCGTGCGGCGGGAGCTGCAGGAGCCCGTGCAGCAAACCGCGCAGGCGGTCGCAACGGTCGACGAGGTTCGGCGCAGCCTGGATGCGCTCGGTTCGAGGGTGGATCGGGTGCTGCAGCGCCTGGCGGAAGCTCCCTCGGGCTCGGGATCCGAAATCCGGCCCCGGCTCGCCGAAGGTGCCGAAGCCGGCGAGGCCATGCCCGCCATGTACATCCTCGTGCGGCGCGGCGACACCCTCTGGGAACTGGCGCGGGCCTTTTTGGGAGATGCCACCCGCTACCGGGACCTTGCCCGGCGCAACGGCCTGGAGCGGCCCGAGCAACTTCGAGAGGGCATGCTTTTGGCGCTGCCCTGAGACCCCCCCTTGCCATGGGCCGCCGAGCGACCCTTGACATGAACGGCCGGGCAGCCTAAGATGGCCCCGACAACGGGCTTTTGTTGGGCGTCGTGCCACGTGCCGACCTCGACCGAGGTGCCCTAGGCCCCGGATGGCAGGGCGGTAACGGCGAAAACCGGTGCAAGTCCGGTGCTGTCCCGCAACTGTGAGCTGGCCGTCTTTGGCCGGCAAGCCAGGTCGCCCGCCTCGGTCCGGTTCCGAAGCCTCGCGGTAAGGCGGAGGGCCATGGGAATGAGCGGCTGGCTGCCCGGGTTGTCCTGCACGCTCGGGGGCGTTTTCCCGCACGGTCCCCTGGGCCCCGCCTTTCCGCCTGCGGGAGGGGTCCAGGGATGGTGTGCCGCAGCGCGAGAGGATCGCCCTTGCCGCACCGCGCCCGCCTGACGGCGCGGTCCGTGGTGGCGTTGTGGATCGCCTGGCTGGTGACGGCCTGGTATGTGGCGGCCGCAGCCGCACCGGGCCTCGCTGCCAGCGGGTTCCCGGTGACGCTGACCGATGACCTCGGCCGGCCTGTGACCCTTGCGGGCCCACCGCAGCGCGTCGTGTCGCTTCTTCCCTCCAACACGGAGATCCTGTTCGCCGTGGGCGCCGGGCCCCGGGTGGTTGGCGTCACCGATTTTTGCGACTATCCCCCGCAGGTGCGGGGCCTTCCGCGTGTCGGCGGCATCGTGCCCGGCTCCCTCAGTGTGGAGCGGGTGGTGAGCCTGGCCCCCGACCTGGTGCTGAGCGGCGGAAGGCTCCAGCAGCCGGTGATCGAGGCCCTGGAGCGGCTTGGCATCCCCGTCTTCGCCCTCGAGCCCCGCACCATCGGGGGCGTCTACGACAACATCCGCAAGGTGGGCCGGCTGACGGGGCATCCCGAGCAGGCCGAGGCCGTCGTGCAAGCCATGCAGCGGCGCGTCCAGGCCGTTCGGCAGGCCGTCGCCGACCTGCCCCCGCAGGATCGAGTGCGCGTCTTTTATGAAGTGTGGGACAACCCGCTCATGACCGCAGGCCCGAGCACATTCATCGGTCAGCTCATCGAGCTGGCGGGCGGCATCAACGTGTTTGCCGACCTCCGGCAGGACTGGCCGCAGGTGAGCCTCGAGGAGCTGGTGCGCCGGGATCCGGACGTGATCCTGGGGCCGGCCACCCACGGCAGCGGGCTGGTGGTGGACGAGCTGCGCCGACGCCCCGGGTGGCAGAACCTGCGGGCGGTGCAAAACGGCCGGGTGCACCTTGTGGAGGACAATCTCATCTCCCGGCCCGGGCCGCGCCTCGTGGAGGGGCTGGAGCAGGTGGCCCGGGCCCTGTACCCGCAGCGCTTCGCCAGCCCCGCTTCCGGCGCTTTGGGATCGGGTGAGCCGGCGGCGGGAGCCGAGGCGCCACAAAGTTCCCGGCCCGCGTCGGTGACCGCCGGCGGGAGTATGCCGTGAGGCCGACGCTCAGACCTGCACTCCGCCTGGGAGGCCTGGCGGCCGGGCTGCTGGCCCTGGCGGGTGTGAGCCTGGCGGTGGGTCCCGTGTGGGTGCCACCGAAGCGTGCCCTTCAGGCGGTGGTCGGGCGGTCCGCTCCCGGATCGCCGACTGCCACCGAGATTACCATCGTCCGGCAGCTGCGCTTGCCGCGGGTGCTTTTGGCCGGGGCCGCCGGTGCGGCCCTGGGCGTGGCGGGAGGCTCCCTGCAAGGCCTTTTCCGAAATCCCCTGGCCGACCCATACGTGGTGGGGGCCTCGGGCGGGGCAGCCCTGGGTGCGACGCTGGCGGTTTTGGGAGGGTGGGGCGGCTACGTGGGGGGCATCTCGCCGGTTCCGGTGGCCGCCTTCGTCGGGGCGTTCGGCGCCGTCATGGTCGCCTATACGCTGGCCGAGGCGGGGGGCGCAAGCCCCACGTACGCCCTGCTTCTGGTGGGGGCGGCCCTCAGCACCCTGTTGTCGGCGGTGGTGGCCGCGCTGCTTTTGTTTCAGGAGCGGCCACACCTGCAGGTCTACGGATGGCTGGTGGGTGGCTTCTCGGGGCGTTCGTGGCCGGTGCTGTGGGGCGTCCTGCCGGCACTGGCAGGGGGTGGGCTGCTTTTGGCCGCTGCCCACCGGGGCCTGGATGCGCTGGCCCTGGGGGAGGAGTCTGCGCAAAACCTGGGCGTCTCGCTGTCCCGCCTGCGGGCCTCGGTGGTGGTGGGCAGCAGCCTGCTGACGGCGGCTGCGGTGGCGGCGGGGGGGATCATCGGGTTCGTGGGGTTGATGGCGCCCCACATCGCCCGGCGCCTGGTGCCGGTCACCCATCGCTGGGTGCTTCCCGCAAGCGGCCTGGTGGGGGCGGCGCTCTTGCTTTCGGCCGACACGGCCGGCAGGCTCGCCCGGCCCCCGGCGGAGATCCCGGCCGGCATCTTCACCGCGGTGCTGGGCGCACCCTTCTTTCTCTATCTGCTCCACCGGCGGGGGCAGTTGCACCGTGCGCCTTGAAGCGCAAGAACTCACGCTGGCCTACGGGCCTCGAACCGTTGTCCGGCGGCTTTCGCTGGCTGCCGAACCCGGACGGGTGCTGGTGCTCATCGGCCCCAACGGGGCCGGCAAGACCACGCTGCTTCGGGCGGCGGCCCGGCTGCTCAAGCCCAGGGGCGGCGTGGTCTTGCTGGCAGGCGAGTCCGCCTGGGAAATGTCGGCGAGGGCCGTGGCCCGTGCCGTCGGCTTCGTACCCCAGCAGGAGACCCCGGTGTGGGATCTGACCGTGGAAGAGGTGGTCTGGCTGGGGCGGCTGCCGCACCGGCGAAGCTGGTGGCAACGGACAAGCCCGGCCGACCGCCTGGCCGTGGAGGCGGCGCTTCAGGCGACGGAGCTGGTCTGCCTGCGGCACCGTTATGTGGGGGAGCTCTCCGGGGGCGAAAAGCGCCGTGTCGCCCTGGCCCGGGTGCTGGCGCAGCGGCCCAGGGTGCTGCTCCTCGACGAACCGACGGTGCACCTGGACATCGGGCATGCGGTGCGGCTGCTGGAGCTGATCCGTCGCCTGGCGGTGGAGCAGGGGCTCACGGTGGTGGCCACCCTGCACGACCTCAACGAGGCGGTCCTGGTGGCCGACCGGGTGGGGCTTGTGAGCGACGGGCGTCTGGTGGGCCTCGGGGCTCCCGAGGAGGTGCTGACCCCCGAACGTTTGGAGGCGGTGTTCGGGGTGGCGTGCGCGGTCGTGTCCCACCCCGTGTACGGAACCCCCATGGTGGTTCCGCGGTGGAACGGCCGTGACCGCACGGGGCGCAGGCCGGCGCCGGCTGAACACGCTTGCGGGAGCACGTCCGCCACGACCCCCGCCCTTCCCAAGCCGGGGCCGTCCGGCGACGCTGCCGGCCCCGTCCCGGCACCCAGCCGACGCGGGGGTTGACAGGCGATGGCGGAGCAACGGGGACTTGTGATCGTGTACACCGGTGCCGGCAAGGGGAAGACGACGGCGGCCTTGGGGCTGTTGTTTCGCGCCTGGGCTCGAGGCTGGCCGATGTGCGTGGTTCAGTTTGTCAAACACGAGGGCGGGCGCTGGGGCGAGGTGCGCACCGGCGAGCGGTTGGGCATCGAGTGGCACAAGTGCGGAGATGGCTTCACGTGGCTGTCCCGGGACCTGGGCCAGAGCGCCGCGCTGGCTCTATCGGGGTGGCGGCTGGCGCAGGAGAAGATCGCCTCGGGTTCGTACCGGCTGGTGCTGCTCGACGAGTTCACCTACCCGCTCCACTACGGTTGGATACCGCCGGAGGAGGCGGTGCAGTGGCTGCGGGAAAACCGCCCGGCCCACACCCACGTGGTGATCACCGGGCGGAACGCCCCGCCGGCCCTTTTGGAGCTGGCCGACCTGGCCACGGAGATGAGGCTTCTCAAGCACCCGTACGAGCAAGGCGTGGCGGCCCAGGCGGGCATCGATTTCTAGCGGACCGGGGGTCGACCGGCGGCAGCCGTGACCCGCACGGCGAGGGGAGGGCGCGATGGCCGAGCCACTCGACGGCAAGCGACAGCTTTTCCTGCCCAGGCTTCTCGTGGCCGCCACCCACAGCGGCGCCGGCAAGACCACGGTGGCCGTGGGCCTGGCCGCAGCGTGGCGCCGGCGGGGTAAAGCGGTGCAGGCCTTCAAGGTGGGGCCGGACTACATCGACCCGTCCCATCTGGCGGCGGCCACGGGGCGGCCGGCACGCAACCTGGACAGCTGGCTCATGCCGCCTGGCCTTCTTCCGGCGGCTTTTGCCCGGGGGTGCCGGGGCGCGGACGTCGCCGTGGTAGAGGGCGTCATGGGGCTGTTCGACGGGCTCGCGTACGAGGACGACACGGCCAGCAGCGCGGAGCTGGCGCGCATCCTGGGGCTTCCCGTGGTGCTGGTGGTGGATGCGTCCGCCTGCGCCCGCAGCGCAGCCGCCTGGGCGCTCGGGTTCGTGCGCTTTTCACCGACGCTTTCGTGGGCGGGTTTCGTGGTCAACCGGGTGTCCGGCCCGGCCCACGGCCGGGGGGTGGCGCAGGCCATTGAAGAGGCCACCGGTCTGCCGGTCTTCGGGTGGCTGCCCCGGGACTCAGCCGTGAGCGTGCCCGAGCGCCACCTGGGGCTGGTGACGGCCGACGAGATGGGTGCCCGGACGACGGGCCCACCGGCGGGGCAGGCGGCCGGGCCGGGGGCGGAAAGCTTCATCGAGCGGGCCGCGCGGCTTGTGGAAGCCCATCTGGATCTCCATCGTCTCTGGCAGGCCGCCCGGCAGGCGCCCCTTTTGGCTGTGGAGCGGGCGCCCGCAGGCGACCAAGAGGGTGCGATGGCGACGCAGGCACTGCCTGCGAGCGATGCTGGCTATCGGGCCGGGGAGACGGCACCTGATGCAGGCGCCGGGCGGGCGGCTCGGGCCGGGCAGCCGGTGGTGGCGGTGGCCCGGGACGTGGCCTTCAGCTTCCATTACCAGGAAAACCTGGAGCTGCTGGAGCAGGCAGGGGCTCGCCTGCGGTTCTTCCGGCCGGCGGAGGGGGAAGGGATTCCTCCGCAGGCCGACGGGCTGGTCCTCAGCGGGGGGTTCCCCGAGCTTTACGCCCGCCGTCTGGCGGAAAACGAGGGGTTTCGGGCAGGGGTGCGGGCCATGGTTGCGGGCGGACGGCCCGTCTACGCCGAATGCGGCGGCCTCATGGTGCTCACGCAGGCCATCGTGTACGGAGAGCGGCGCTGGCCGATGGCAGGCGTGTTGCCGGGTGAAGCCGAGATGGTCGAGGCCCTGCGCATCGGCTACCGGCAGGCGCGGGCGTGCGCGGACGGGTGGCTTCTGCGGCGGGGAGAGGTGGTGCGCGGGCACGAGTTTCACCACTCCCGCTGGCGGGGACGCCCCGACAGCCTACCGCCGGCGCTGGAGTGGGAGCAGGCCGGGAGGCTTGAGCGGGACGGGGCGGCCGTCGGTTCGCTGTGGGCCAGCTACATACACCTGCATTTCTTTTCCTTTCCGCAACTTGCCTGGCGGTTCGTCAAGGCGTGTGCCGGGGAACGTGCCGGCGCCCGGGGGGCGGTCATACCGTGAAAACGTTCGGGCCCGAGGCTTTCGCCGACCCATACGCCGGGCACCACGGGGCGCGACCTCCTGTGCCCCACGGACGAGACCCGGTGCCAGGGGCGAAAGAAGGCCCGATCTCCTCGATGGAACCGGATCCGCTGCGCTCGGTGGAACAAGATCTCGTGCCCCCGGTCGAGCCCCCCGACGCGGAGGCGATGGCCCGAACCCGGGCCCGGCTCGACCGGCTCGTCAAGCCGCCGGGCAGCCTGGGGGTGCTGGAGGAGCTGGCCGTGCGGCTGGCGGGCATTGCCGGCGAGGCGCCCCCGCCGGTGCCCGACAAAAAGTCGCTCCTCGTCTTCGCCGGCGACCACGGCGTGGTGGCGCAGGGCGTGAGCGCCTACCCGGCCTGGGTGACGGCCCGGATGGTCTCGGTCTTCATGCAGGGCGGCGCGGCCATCAGCGTTCTGGCCCGCCACCTTTGCGCGCAGCTGTGGGTTGCCGACGTGGGCGTAGCCCATGCGTCCGAAGACGAGCCGGCGGCCTCTCCCCAAGGCGCCCCGGCGCTCGTCGGCAAGCCCATGAGCCCCGTGGCGGGCGTGGGAGAGGACTGTCCGGGGCCGTCGGCCGAGGGCGCCGCTTCGCCGGATCGTGCCACCCTTGTAACCATCCGAATCCGACCCGGGACCCGGGACTTCACCCGGGAGCCGGCGATGACGCGGGATGAGGCAGCCCGCGCCCTCCTGGCCGGGCGGGAGCTTCTCCGCAGGGCCGCCAGCGCTGGCGCCCGGCTGGTCGGCGTGGGCGAGATGGGCATCGGCAACACCACAGCCGCAAGCGCCCTGATCGCCGCCCTGACGGGCAGCGACCCCGCCCGGGTGGTGGGCCCGGGCACCGGGCTGGATGCGGCGGGGATCCAGCGCAAAGTGGAGGTGGTGCGCGAGGCCCTGAAGCGGCACCAGCCGGGTCCCCACGACCCGCTGGGCGCCTTAGCAGCCGTAGGTGGGCTGGAGATCGCCGCGCTGGCTGGGGCGCTTCTGGAGGCCGCCTCTTTGCGGATTCCGGCGGTGCTGGACGGGTTTGTGGTGGGCGCTGCCGCCGTGGTGGCGGCCGCGCTGAGCCCGCAGGCGCCCGCCTACTGGCTGGCCGGCCACCGCTCGGCGGAGCCGGGTCACGGCCTGGCCCTGGCGCACCTGGGGCTTCGCCCTCTGCTGGAGCTGGACATGCGCCTGGGAGAGGCGACGGGGGCGGCGCTGGCTTTGCCCATCGTGGAGGCCGCTGCCCGTCTGTGCCGGGAGATGTGGACGCTGGAGCAGGCGGGGGTCACGCCGCCGTGAAGGGCGGGCAACGGGCCCTCCGACCCGGGCGAACCGGCCGTTTGCCCCCCGGTCCCAGGCTCGGCCCGTGGGTTCGGGCAGCGACCGGAAGCGGTCGGTGGGTCGCTTGCGGCCTGCGCGAGGCGTTTGCCCTGCTCACCGGTCTCCCGTTTGGTGCCGGAGTTTCCGCCGGACCCTCAGACACCTCGGGGATGGCCGACCCCATTTCTGCAGCCTGCTCGAAGCCGCCCGGTGGCATCGCCGCAGCCGCCTCGGGAGCGCCCGGCGGCGCCGTGGCCTTCTTCCCCGTGGTGGGCCTGGCTGTGGGCGCCGTCCAGGCGGCGGTGTATGGGCTGACGGCCTGGCTTTTCGGGCCGGGGCCCGGCGCGCTGGCGGCGCTGGCCGCCGGCTTTCTCGTCACCCGTGGCCTGCACTGGGACGGGTGGCTGGACTGCTGCGACGCGCTGTTGGGCGCCCACACCAGGCAGCGGCGCCTCGCCGTCCTGCGGGACACCCACGTCGGGGCCTTTGCGGTGGTGGGAGGAACCTGGATGGCCCTGGCCCAGTGGCTGGCTGTGGCCCACGCCGAGCGCCCGGCCGCCGCCCTCATGGCGGCCGCCACCGCCGGCCGCTGGGCGATGGCCGTCTCGGTGGCCGCGTTCCCCGCGGCCCGGCCCGAGGGGCTGGGAGCGTGGGTGCGGGCGGGTTTCGCCCGGTGGCATGCCGCGATGGCGACTGCCCTGGCCCTCGCCGCTGCAATGGCGCTCGGCGGTCTTCCAGCCGCCGGATTCATGATCCTGGCCGGGGCCGCGGGCTTCGCCTTCGGGGCCTGGGCCAACCGGCTGCTGGGCGGGCTGACGGGTGACGTGTACGGCGCCGTCGGGGTGGTGACCGAGACGGCCGCGCTGTGGCTGCAGCTTGCCGCCGCAGGCGGGGCGACCGCCGGCGGGGCGGCGAGGTGAGGCCGGTGGAGGGCGCCTGGATTGCGGCGGCAGCCCTCGCGCTGGCCTTCGGGCTGGACGCTGCCTTCGGCGAGCTTCCCAACCGCTGGCATCCGGTGCGGGGCCTGGGCGTGCTCTTCGGCCGGCTTGAGCGCCGGGCCCCCCGGCATCCGGCGGCTGCGCTCGCCTACGGCTTTGCCGTGGCGGTCGGTTGCGCCGGCGCGCTGGCGGCGGTGGCCGCCGTCGCCGAACGGGTGCTCCTGGGTAGCGTGCCCGCGGCCGGCCCTCTTTGGGCGGGGGTGGCGGCCCTGGCCTACGCCGCCCTTCTCAAGCCCACATTTGCCCTGCGGGCCCTGGTCGCCGCCGGGCAAGAGGTGGAGCAGGCCCTGCGGGCCGGCGACATCCAAACGGCCCGCCACCGGGTGGCATGGCACCTGGTGAGCCGGCCGGTTGACCGGCTCGACGGGTCCCGGGTTGCGGCCGCCGCCATCGAGTCGCTCTCCGAAAACGCTTGCGACGGGGTGGTGGCGCCGCTTTTCTGGTGGGCGGTGGCCGGCCTTCCGGGTGCGTGGTGCTATCGCCTGCTCAACACGCTGGACGCCATGTGGGGCTACCATGGCCGTTACGAATTTCTCGGCAAGGGGCCGGCTCGGCTGGACGACGTGGCCGCCTGGGTGCCGGCCCGCCTGACGGCCTTGCTGCTGCTGGCCGCCGGGAGGCGCCGCCCGGGCGTGATACGCTCGGCTTCTGCCGTCTGGCGCCGGGACGCCGGCCGCACCGAAAGCCCCAACGCCGGCCACCCGATGTCGGCTGCGGCGGGGCTTCTGGGGGTGCGTCTCGAGAAGGTGGGGGCCTACACCCTCTACCCCGAAGGTCGGCTGCCCGGCCCGGACGACATCCGGCAGGCCCGGAGGCTCGTCCGCCGCACGGCGTGGCTGGCGGCGGCGCTGCTGGCCGGCGTGGCCATCACACTGGAGAGCTTCCCGCAGCTTCGGCTGGGTGTCGGCCTGGCGGCCGGGGTATTCGGCGTTGCAGGCGTGGCGGTGCACGCCTGGCGTCGGCGACACCGCCCGCCGCTGGCGCCAGGCCTCTTGTCGCCGCCGACGCCCGGCCTCGATTCGCCCCCATCGGCGCCACGCCTCGACTCGCCGCCGGCGGGGGAGCGGGTGCGCCGGGAACTTTTGGCCCTGCAGCCGCCCGTTCACGGCGGGCTGCGGACGGGCGAGTCGCCGGAGCTTCTTGACTTCAGCGCCAACCTCAACGATTTCCTGCCCGAGCCGCCCCTGGCCGACTGGCTGGCGCAGGTACGCTGGGATCGCTACCCCGACCCGGATGCCACGGCTCTCCGCCAGGCCCTGGCGTCGGCTGCGGGCGTTGCGCCCGAAACGGTCTGGCCGGGCAACGGCTCCTGCGAACTCATCACCAGCCTGGCTCTCGCCTGCCTGAGGCCCGGCGACCGGGTGCTGGTGGCCGGCCCCACCTTCGCCGAGTACGAGCGGGCCTGCCACGTCGCCCACGCTGCGGTGCACCGGGCGAGTCCGCCGCAGGGTTCCCGGGCCTTTGCGTGCTGGGAGCCCGAGCACCTGCGGGAGGCGGTCCAAGGCGTTCAGCCCCGGTTGGTGTGGCTGTGCAACCCCAACAACCCCACCGGGCACTACCTGCGCCGCACCCAAATCGAGGGCGTCATCGCCGGTACCGACGCCCTGTGGGTGCTCGACGAAAGCTACCTCCCCTTCGTCGAGGCGCCCGACGACTGGACGGACCTGGCCCGGGAGGGGCGGGTGGTGCTGCTGCGCTCGCTCACCAAGTGGTTTCGGGTGCCGGGATTGCGCCTGGGCTACGTGGTCGCCTCGCCGGACGTGGTGCATGGGGTTCGCATGGCGCAGCCGGCGTGGTCGGTCAACGCGGCCGCTCAGCTGGTGGGCGTTCGCCTGCTTGCGTGGCCACACCCCCGGGAGGCGGCGCTTCGGGAGCTTGCGGCCGCCCGGGCGGAGCTGGCCGGGGGGCTCGCCGGGTTGGGGTTTGAGGTGTTGGCGTCCGAGACCAATTTCCTGCTGGTGCGGGTCGGGGACGGGGCCGCCGTCGCGGCGGCGCTGCGGCGGTGCGGCGTGGTGGTTCGAGATGCTGCCTCCTTTGGGCTGCCGGAGTGGATCCGGGTGACGGTGCGGGGGCCCGAGGCGAACCGCCGCCTGCTGGAGGGGCTGGCGAGATGGCGGCGCGGCTTTTGATGGTCGCCGGAACCATGTCCGGCGTGGGGAAGAGCACGCTGGTGGCCGCGCTGTGCCGGCTGCTTGCGCAGAAGGGGATGGCGGTGGCGCCGTTTAAGGCCCAGAACATGTCCCTCAACGCCGCGGTCACCCCCGACGGGGCCGAGATCAGCCGCGCCCAGGCGTTTCAGGCGCAGGCGGCGGGCGTCGCCTCCATCGCCGCCATGAACCCCATCCTCCTGAAGCCCGAGGCGCCCGACCGCTGCCAGGTGGTGGTGATGGGCCGCCCGTGGCGGAGCTTGCGGGCGGCCGAGTACTACCGGGTGCGGGACGAGCTGCGCCCCGTCGTGCTTCGGGCTCTTGCGGAACTGGCTGCGCGCTTTGACGTGGTGCTCATCGAGGGCGCCGGCGGGGCGGCGGAACTCAACCTGAGGGACGGCGATTTCGTCAACCTGGGGCTGGCCCGGGAGGTGGGCGCCCCGGCGCTGCTCGTGGGCGACATCGAGCGCGGGGGCATCTTTGCCCAGCTTCTGGGAACGCTGGCGCTCTTGAGCGGCCCGGAGCGGGAGCGGGTTTGGGGCCTGGTGGTCAACAAGTTCCGGGGCGATCCGGCTCTGTTTGCCGAAGGCGTTCGGATCCTGGAGGCCCGAAGCGGGCTGCATGTGTGGGGTGTGCTGCCGTACCTGCAGGAGCCCCTCATGCCCGCCGAGGACAGCCTCGACCTGGACCGCCTGGGTGGCGGTGGCGCCGGCGCCTCAGGGCCTGTGTCCGCCCTGGATATCGCCGTGGTGGGGCTTCCCCGCATCGCCAACTTTGACGAGTTTGAGCCGCTGGCGGAGGAGCCCGACGTGCGGCTGCGGCTGGTGCGGGAAACGGCGGCGGTGGGTTTCCCGGACCTCCTGGTGTTGCCGGGATCGAAGAGCACCCTGGCCGACCTCGCCTGGCTGCGGCAGGCGGGGCTCGACCGGGTCATCCGGCACCTGGCGCGGCTTGGGGTGCCGGTGCTGGGCATCTGCGGGGGCTTCCAGATGCTGGGGATCACCCTGGAAGACCCCGAGGGCGTCGAGTCAGCGGTGCCGGTCGCCGACGGGCTCGGACTTTTGCCCGTGCGCACCCGCTTCGTCGCCGACAAGGTGACGCGGCGGGTGCGCGGCCGGGTGGCGACGGCGGAGGGGTTCTGGGCGGCCTGGGGGGGGCTGGCCTTTGAGGCGTACGAAATCCACATGGGCCGGAGCGCGGCAGGCGCCCCGTTCGCCATCGGCGCCGGCGAACCCCTTGCGGCGGTCTGCCCGTGGATGCGGCTGGTGCGCCTGCCGGGCGGTGAGGTGGTCGAAGATGGCTGTGTGCGGGGCAACGTGGCCGGGACTTACTGCCACGGTCTTTTGGCCAACGCCGGCCTGCGGGCGGCGCTTTTCGAAGCTCTGTGGCGGCGCCGGGGCCTTGACGGGCGACCCGTGAGCGCCCTGCCGGCGTCGGGCCCGGTTGAGCCCTCCTACGGGCGGCTCGCCCGGTGGGCCGCCGACCACCTGGACCTGGCCCGGCTGGGCGCCTGCCTGGGGCTGCAGCTGCAATGACCGGGGTGGGGCTGCGATGAGCGTTTCCATGCCCGGGCCGGCGGAGGGCGGCCCGCGCGCCGACGATAGCCGCCGCGGGCGCCTGGTGCTGGTGCTGGGCGGAGCCCGAAGCGGCAAGAGCGAGTTCGCCAGAAACCTCGCCCGGGCGGCGGGCGGCGACCGCGTCTTGTTCGTCGCGACGGCCCGGGGGGGCGACGCGGCGGCGGACACGGAGATGGCGGAGCGGATCGAGCGGCATCGCCGCTTGAGGCCGGCCGCCTGGCGCACGGTGGAGGTTCAGGGTGGTCGCCTGGTCGAGCAGCTCGAGGCCGAATGGCGAGGCGACGTGGTGCTGCTCCTGGACTGCGTGAGCCTGCTGGTGAGCCAGTTCCTGCCGGTGGACTCGCCGTCGCCGCAGGGGTCACCCGACGAGTTTTACGAGAGGGTTCGGCGTGAGCTTGAAGGGCTGGAGGCGCTCGTGCGCCGGCGGGGCGCCACGGCCATCCTGGTCAGCAACGAGACGGGCTGGGGCGTGGTTCCGCCTTACCCCTCGGGCCGGCTGTTTCGCGACGTCCTGGGCTGGGCCAATCAGTTCCTGGCGGCGTGCGCGGATGAGGCGTGGCTTTTGGTGGCAGGGTTGCCACTCTGCCTCAAGCCGGGGCTGGCCTACGGCTCCGGTGCGAGCCCGGGCGATTCCAGCACGACCCGCAGGGGCGGCTGAGGGGCCGCACCGGGCTCGGCTCGCCGACCGCTGTGTGT
>CAYQLT010000045.1:19043-21045 GCA_964418425.1 uncultured Clostridia bacterium | reverse complement strand
CCCGCCAGGAACTTCCGCTCGGCCTCGGGGATGCCCAGGCGGTCGAAGGTCTTCTTGATGGTTTCGGGAACCTCATCCCACGAGCGCCCCCGCCGGTCGGTGGGCCGGATGTAGTAGTAGATATCGTCGAAGCGCAGCCGGGAGAGGTCGCCGCCCCAGCCCGGCATCGGCTTGGTCTCGAAGATCTGGAGGGCCTTGAGGCGGAACTTGCGCATCCAGTCGGGCTCGCCCTTGATGGCCGAGATCTCCTCGACCACCTGGCGGTCAAGCCCCTTGCGGGACCTGTAGACGTACTCCTCGGGGTCGGAGAACCCATAGCGGTACTCCATCTCCAGCGTGGGACCCTGCTTGGACACAGCGTCGCCCCCTCCGCAAGTGCCACGAAAAGTCTAGCCAGGATAGTTAGTGGTGTCAATACTTTACCGGGTTAAGGGGCTTCGCCGGTCGGGCACGGCGGGCGCGGTGCGCCCGCCCCCTCCGGCGGGGCGGGGTTAAGAGCCCACCGGGGCTGGACAGCCACCCTCGGCCTTGTGACCTCGCTACGGGCCCCGCAGGCCATTATAATGGTGGCGACGCCGGCCAGCGGTCAAAGGCTGGCTCCGGGAGAGTGGGGGCCGTCATGGGTGTCTTGTCCCGCATGTCCACGGTGCTGAAGGCGAAGGTGAACAAGCTGGTGGAGCGCTGGGAGGATCCGCGGGAGACCCTGGAGCTTTCCTACCAGCGCCAGCTCGAGCTCATCCAGAAAGTACGGCGCAACATGGCCGAGGTGGTCACCTCCAAGAAGCGCCTGGAGCTTCAGGTGGTGCGCCTCAAGGAGACGGCCCAGCGCCTGGAGGAGCAGGCCCGCGAGGCCCTCAAGGCAGGCCGCGAAGATCTGGCCGTCGCCGCCCTGCAGCGCAAGGCCGAACTGCAGCAGCAGGCCGACGGGATCCTGGCCCAGGTCGCCCGCCTGGAGGAGGAGCAGAAAAAGCTGGAGGTGGCCGAATCCCGGCTGCGGGCCAAGGTGGAGGCCTTTCGGGCCCAAAAAGAGGTCATCAAGGCCCAGTACTCTGCCGCAGAAGCCCAGGTGCGCATCGGCGAGGCCGCCACGGGACTTTCGGAGGAGCTGGCGGACGTCGGGCTGGCCGTGGAGCGGGCCGAGCGCAAAACCGAGGAGATGCGAGCCCGGGCCGCTGCCATCGATGAGTTGGTGGCCACGGGCGTGCTGGAGGACAGGGTGAGCGCCCCGGCGGGCGTGGAGCAGGAGCTGGCCAAACTGAAAGTCTCCCAGCAGGTCGCCACCGACCTCGCCCGTCTCAAGCAGGAGGTGGGCGCATGATCATTCGTATCTCCACGGAAGGGCAGTACGAACTGAGCGGAGCCGCTCTGGCGCACCTGGACCAGGAGGACGACGCGCTGCTGGATGCCGTCGCAAAGGGCGACGAATCGGCCTTCCACGAGCATCTGACGCGGGTGCTGCAGATCGTTCGTACGCAGGGACGTCGCCTGGACGATCGGGAGCTGCGGGAGTCGGATCTCGTCCTGCCGCCTCCGGACACCACGCTGGAAGAGGCCCGAGAGCTCCTGGCGGGCTACCCCAGGGAACTGCTTCGCTAACAGCGCCTGCGTGTCTCAGACCGGGCAGTCCCAGATGGGGTACCACCGGGCCGGGTCGGGTTCGGTGGGCAGATCCCGGGCCAACAGCGAGGCGGCTTGCAGTTCGCCGCTTTCGTGCCGGCCGCCGGCCGGGCCGCTGCCCGTGCCCCTGGGCACGAACGGGTAGAAGCGGCCCCGCTTGTAGTTGTAAATGAGATACAGACGCTCCGGCGCATCGGGGCCGCTGGCGGCGACCAGCCGCGGCCCGGGCCGAAACCGGAAGACGGCCGAGAGAATCTGGGTGCCGTACCCCTTCTCCTCCAGGGTGGAAGCGGCCATGTGCACCAGGGTCAGGAGATCCTCGAACTCGCGGTCCTCCAGCAGGATCCAGGTGTACCCGTAACCATCCCGCTGCACCTCGGCTCGG
>CAYQLT010000045.1:16570-18943 GCA_964418425.1 uncultured Clostridia bacterium | reverse complement strand
GCCAGCTCCAACTCCAGGCGTCGAAGGTAGGCCAGGCGGTTTTCCAGCGACGGGTGGGTGGAGAACAGCTCGGCGATGGTGCTTCCCCGCAAGGCCGGGATGATGAAGAAGGCGTTAAGCGCCTCCGCCTGCCGCAGGTCCTGGGCGGGTATGCGCTCCATGACCCCGCTGATCTTGATCAGCGCCGAGGCCAGATGGGAGGGCGCGCCCGTCAGATAGGCAGCCCCTCGATCCGCGGCGTACTCCCGGTAGCGGGACAGAGCCCGGATGAGGATGTAGCTCACAAAGTACACCAGAAGCGACACCAGGTAGATGACCGCCCAGGCAGCGGCGCCGCTGCTCCGTTCGTCTCGCCGCCCCCCCATGGGGACACCCCACATCCCCATCCACAAGAGCTGGCGGGTCAGGAAGGCGGCCACCGTCGCAAAGAAGCTGGCGATGGTGATGACCGCCACATCGCGGTTGCGGACATGCGTGATCTCGTGCGCCAGCACCGCCTCCAGCTCACCCCGGTTGAGCCGCTCCAGCAACCCCCGGGTCACCGCCACCACCGCGCTTCGGGGGCTGCGTCCGGTCGCGAAGGCGTTGGGCACCGGCGAAGGGACGATGGCCACCCGCGGCTTGGGCAGATCCGCCAGCGCCGCCAGCCGAGCCACCATGTCGTGCAGCTCGGGCGCTTCCTGCGGGCTTACCTCCCGGGCTCCGGTGGACCACATGACCAGCCGGTCGGACAGGTAGACCTGGGCCAGCAGCATGAGGCCCACGATGAGCACCAGGGAGAAGGTATCCACACCGTAAGCCATCAGCACGCTGACAAAGAAGAGATAGACCGCCCCCAACAGCAGCATCGTCAAAAGCATCCGCGCTGTCAGGCCCGGATCGGCGGCCGCAGCCATCCGGCGCGCCATCTCGTGCTCACCCTCCTGAAACCTTCGTGCGCGGCATCCGCCCCCAGCCGGGGATGGCCAAACGCGGCGTCTGCTCCCACCCCGGGATGGCCAAACGTGGCGTCTGCCCCCACCCGGCGGTGGCCCAGGACTGCCGCACCGGCTTCATTGTAAGCTATTCGGCCCCACCCGAAACAAGCCCTTCGGTGATCCGCTCGGCCGCTTCCCGGGCCCAGCGGTCCGCCTCCCGCACCTGCTCCACGTGCAGCAGGCCGCCGGACGGCTCGTGCTCCTGCAAGACGGCCTCCACCACGTCCAGCAGCCGGTCGAAGCGCAGCCGGCCGCCCAAAAACGCCTGCACCGCCGCCTCGTCGGCCGCCGCGAGCACCGCCGGGTAGGTTCCACCTGCCTCGGCTGCCTGCCGGGCCAGCCGCACGCTGCGGGGCTCATCCGCCGGAAGTTCGAAGGTGAGCGCAAGGGGTCCCCTCATCCCGTCCCCCGAAGCAGGCCGGAACAGGGGCTCGGTGGGAAGCGCCCAGCGCTCCGGAAAGCTCATGGCCACCAGCAAGGGGATCCGCATGTCGGGCAGGCTCAGCTGGGCCTTGTAAGATCCATCGCAGAACTCCAGCACCGAGTGCACCACGCTCTGGCGGTGGACCACGACGCGGATCCGTTCGTAGGGCACCCCGAACAGGTGATGGGCCTCGATCACCTCGAACCCCTTGTTCATGAGGGTGGCCGAGTCCACCGTCACCCGTGGGCCCATGCGCCAGGTGGGGTGATTGAGGGCCTGCTGCGGCGTCACCGCCGCCAGGCGCTCCGGCGGCCATCCCCAGAACGGCCCCCCCGAGGCGGTGAGCCACAGCCGCTCCACGGCGCCTTCGGGCTCGCCCCACAGGCTCTGCCAGATGGCCGAGTGCTCGGAATCCACCGGCAAAAGCTGGCCCCGGCGCACCCGGTGGGCGCTCTCCAGGAGTTCGCCGGCCGCGACGAGAACCTCCTTGTTGGCCAAAGCCACCCGCTTGCCGGCCTCGAGGGCACGCAGGGTGGGCTCCAGGCCGGCCAGGCCGACGGTGAGCACCAGGGCCAGGTCCACCTCCGGGTGGACAGCGGCCTGTACCAGCGCGTCCGGCCCGCCGATCACCTCGGTCGGGCCGGCGCCGAGTTCGGCCTGCAGGCGGCGGGCCTGCCCGGGGTCCGGGACGGCCACCAGGGCGGGGCGGAAGGCCCGGGCCTGTCGGAGCAGCAGCGCAGCGTTGCGCCCGGAGGCCCCCAGGGCCACCACCCGAACCCGGTCGCTGAAGCGCCGGCAGAGGTCGAGGGCCTGGTTTCCCAGTGAC
Source organism: uncultured Clostridia bacterium (assembly GCA_964418425.1). Taxonomy (GTDB): domain Bacteria; phylum Bacillota; class Limnochordia; order Limnochordales; family Geochordaceae; genus CAYQLT01. The sequence continues at coordinate 16,716 of CAYQLT010000045.1, read as the reverse complement.
CCCGTCGAACCCAGGACGGCCACCCGCCGCAGGGAGGGCGGGTGCGGGCCGGCCGGAACATGCTGGGTGCGCACAGCGTCCTGCATGTGGTAAAGGCAACCTGCGAAATCCCGTGCCATTATATCGCGGCCGGCCGGCACCCAGGT
>CAYQLT010000045.1:9407-16470 GCA_964418425.1 uncultured Clostridia bacterium | reverse complement strand
GCACGCAGGCGGAGAGGTGGAGGCGGAATGCAGGAGGGCGCCCGGCCGCAGGGGCGGCACCCCGAGGCGGCCAACGGAGAGGGGTGGTGCCTCGGCCCGAGGGTCACCCTCATCGCCATGTCGGCCTTTTTCCCCCCGCCCCACATCCCCTGGGTGACGGACACGGATCGGCCGGCGCAGCGCCTCATCGAGTTTTCGGGGCGGCTGTGCTACCGAAGCTTCCACAACCCCAGCGGCCGCAGCAACGCCGAGTACATCGCACACCTGCTGGAGCAGGGCCACCTATCGGTGATCGAGCATGCCAGCGCAAGCTTTCTCATCGAAGGCATATCCCGATCCTGCAGCCACGAAATCGTGCGCCACCGGCTCTTCTCCTACTCTCAAGTTTCCCAGCGCTACGTCAACGAGGAACACGCCCGCATGGTGCTGCCGGTGGCCTTCGCCGACGACCCGCAGGCCCAGGCCATCCTGGCGCAGGTGGCGGAGGAGGCCCGGGCCGCGTACGCCCGGTTGGTGGAGCATCTCAAGCGGCGCTTCGCCCACGTCCCGGATCCGGCGACCCGGCGCAAGATGGCGCGGCAGGCGGCCCGCTCGGTGCTGCCCAACGCGACGGAGACGGCGCTGGTGATGACGGGGAACTTCCGGGCATGGCGGCATTTCATCCGCATGCGGGCCTCCGAGCACGCCGAACCCGAGATCCGCCGGGTGGCCATCGCGGTGTTGAAGATCCTGCAGGAGCAGGCGCCGGCGGTGTTCGGCGACTTCCGGGTACGGGTAGGCCCCGACGGGAGTGAAGTGGCCGAGCCGGGATATGCCTTCGAGTGAGAGCGTACCTCGTGCAGCGCCACTACCCACCAGCGCATGGCTTCGGTGTAAGCCGGCCTCGGTGCTGGCCGGGCGGGGAGACCGGGAGTTTTACACCTTCGACCTGTCGGGGCGCCTGCTGGAGGCGTACGTGGGTTCGGTGGCATACCGCCGGGGGCTTGACGGGCGGGTGCTGGCACGGCGCACCGACCGACGCCTGGAGGGCTTGAGCCGGCGGCGGCGCCGGATGCTGGGGCCGAGGGCCGCCCGGCGCCTGGTCGAACGGGCTTACCAGACGGCGGTGCAGGCCCTGGCGGCTCTGCCGGCTGCCGGCGGGCGTGCGGCCGGCGGGGTCGACGCCCCCGGCGCGAAGGATTTTTGGCCGCTCTCCCCCGAGGAGCTGGAAGCGGACGCGGCGCGTTTTCGGCGCATTTGGGAGCCCATCGGGATCCTGCCGCCGGACCAGTACCTCTCCGTCGTGTTGCAGTTGACGGCGGGCTGCTGGTACAACCGCTGCACGTTTTGCACCTTTTACCGCCAGCGTCCGTTTCGGGTGCGCAGCCCCGAGGAGTTCCGGCGGCACGTGGGCGAGGTGGTGGCCTTCTTCGGGCCCGGGATCGCCCGGCGCCACTCCATCTTCCTGGGCGACGCCAACGCGCTGGTTCTGCCCGTCCGTCGGCTCATCCCCTACTTCGAGACGGTCGCCGCTCTCTTTTCGTTCGAGGGGTGCGAGTCGGCGCACGCAGGACGGGGCGTCGAAGGGCGGCCCCACGGCGAGCGGGGGAGCGAGGGGGCTGGCCGCCCGGGGCCCATGGACGGGATCTACGCGTTTTTGGACGCCTTCAGCGGGCGCAAGAAGGCGGTCACGGAGTGGAAGGAGCTGGCCGACCGCCACCTGCGGCGGGTGTACGTGGGGCTGGAGAGCGGTAGCGACCGGCTGCTGGCCTTTCTGGAGAAGCCCGGGTCGGCCGCCGATGCGGTGGCGATGGTGGATGCCCTCCGCCGGGCAGGGGTGGGGGTGGGGGTCATCCTCATGGTGGGAGCCGGCGGCGCGGCGTTCGCCGAAGAGCACGTTCGGGAGAGCGTGCGCTGTGTCAACGCCATGGGGCTGGGGGCGGGCGATCAGCTGCTTTTGTCACCCTTCGTGGAGCAGCCCGGGGCTCCCTACTCCCAGAAGGCGCGCCGGGCGGGGGTGCGGCCCCTGGCGCCGGCCGAGCTTTGCCAGCAGGCCGAGGCGCTTCTGGAGGGGATCCGGTTGGGGCGGGGAGCCCGATGGTCGTACTACTTCGTGGAGGAGTTCCTGTACTGAGCGGGGCCCGGAGGCCCGCCGGCCCGGGGGACGCCGGACTCCCCCTGCCCGATGGGGGGCCGGCGGGACCTCGCTCTCGGGTGGGCGGGGGCAGGGATCGCCGCTGGCGAAATCGAACCCCCGCCCATCTTCGACGCCGGAGCGGGGGAAGGCTGCCGTGCGAAGCGACGTCATCAAGCGGGGCATCGACCGGGCGCCTCACCGCAGCCTGCTGCGGGCCGTCGGCCTCACCGACCGGGACTTCGACCGGCCCTTTATCGGTATCGCCAACTCCTATGTGGACATCGTGCCGGGCCATGTTCACCTCCAGGAGTTCGGGAAGCTGGTGAAGGAGGCGGTACGGGAGGCGGGGGGCGTACCCTTTGAGTTCAATACCATCGGCGTGGACGATGGCATCGCCATGGGGCACGAGGGGATGCGCTTTTCGCTGCCCAGCCGGGAACTCATCGCCGACTGCGTGGAGACCATGGTGCGGGCCCACTGGTTCGACGGGCTCATCTGCATCCCCAACTGCGACAAGATCACGCCGGGCATGCTGATGGCGGCGGCGCGATGCAACATCCCCACCGTCTTCGTCAGCGGGGGGCCCATGGCAGCCGGGCGGCGAAACGGCGAGGCGGTGGATCTCATCACCGTCTTCGAGGGCGTCGGCGCCCTGCAGGCCGGCCGCATCGACGAAAGGGAGCTTTACGCCATCGAGGTGGCCGCCTGCCCGGGTTGCGGTTCGTGCTCGGGGATGTTTACCGCCAACTCCATGAACTGCCTGTCGGAGGCGCTGGGCATCGCGCTGCCCGGCAACGGGACGGCGCTGGCGCGCTCTGCCGACCGGGAGGCGTTGGCCCGGCAGGCGGGTCGGCGCATCCTGGAGCTGGTGGAGCGGGACGTAAAGCCTCTTGACATCATCGGTCGAGAGGCGCTGGACGATGCCCTGGCGCTGGACCTGGCCATGGGGGGCTCCACCAACACCATCCTCCACGCGCTGGCGCTGGCCCATGAGGCCGAGGTGGACTATCCGCTGCGGCGGCTCAACGACCTGGCCGACCGGGTGCCGCACCTGTGCAAGGTGAGCCCGGCGTCGCGCTGGCACATGGAGGACGTCCACCGGGCCGGCGGCATCCCGGCCATCTTGAAGGAGCTGAGCCGCCTGGATGGGGTGCTGCACCTGGACCGCCCCACGGTGGCGGGGGCCACCCTGGGCGAGCTGATCCGGGAAGCCCGCATCCGGGACCCCGAGGTGATCCGTCCCCTGGACAACGCGTACAGCCGCCGGGGCGCCCTGGCCGTGCTGTTTGGCAACCTGGCCCCCGACGGCGCCCTCATCAAGACGGGGGCCGTCGAGCCAGGCCTGGAGTTTCACGAGGGGCCGGCCGTCATCTTCGAAAGCGAGCAGGAGGCGCTGGAGGGGATCAAGGCGGGGCGGGTGCGGGCCGGGGACGTGGTGGTCATCCGCTACGAAGGCCCCCGGGGAGGGCCCGGGATGCCCGAGATGCTCGCGCCCACCTCGGCCATCGTGGGGATGGGGCTGGGGACCCGGGTGGCCCTCATCACCGACGGCCGCTTCTCGGGCGGCACCCGGGGCCTGTGTGTGGGGCACATCTCCCCGGAGGCGGCCGAGGGGGGCCCCATCGCCCTGGTGCAGCCGGGCGACCGCATCCGCATCGATCTGCGCCAGCGCAGCATCGAGCTTCTGGTGCCGGATTCGGAGCTTTCGGCCCGGCGGGCGGCGTGGCGGCCGCCCGAACCCCGCTACCGGCGCGGATGGCTGGCCCGCTACGTCCGGTTCGTCACGTCGGCCAGCACCGGCGCCGTGCTGAAGGTGTGACGCCGGGGCTCTCGCCGTGCGCCACCTCCACCTCTACGGCATCACCGGGCTGCCCCTGGTGCGCCCCGGGGACGACCTCGCAGAGCTCCTGGCCACCGCCATGAGGGGATTGGGGCTGCGCCTCTTGCAGGATGACGTGGTGGTGGTGGCGCACAAGGTGGTCTCCAAGGCCGAGGGCCGGCTGGTCAACCTGCAGACCGTGGAGCCCTCGCCGGCGGCGGTGAAGCTGGCGGGCGAGTCCGGAAAGGATCCCCGGCTGTGCGAACTGATCCTGCGGGAGTCCCGGCGGGTGGTGCGAGTGCGCCCCGGGCTGATCATCGCCGAACACCGGTTGGGGTTCGTCTGCGCGAATGCCGCCATCGACCGGTCCAACGCGGCCGGGGACGACCCGGTGGTGGTGCTGCTGCCGGAAGACCCCGACGAAAGCGCCCGCCGGCTGCGCCACGACCTGTACCGCCACACGGGCGTGGCGCCCGCGGTGGTGATCGCCGACAGCCACGGGCGGCCGTTTCGCGAGGGCGCCGTGGGCGTCTGCATAGGGGTGGCAGGGCTGCACCCGCTGCTGCGAGAGGCGGGGCGCCAGGACCTGTATGGCTACACCCTGCAAAGCTCGGAGGAGGCGGTGGCGGACGAGCTGGCGGCAGCGGCCACCCTGGTGATGGGGCAGTCGGCCCAGGGGGTGCCCGCCGTGGTGGTGCGAGGCCTGTTCGATGCGCGGGAGGCCGGTGAGCTGTTGGGCTTTCGGGAGGCCAGCGCCCGGGCGCTTTTGCGCCCGAAACATAAGGAGCTCTTTTTGTGAGCGGCACGGGCCACCTGCGGCTATCGTCCGGGGGATGGCCGGTGGCCGCGAGCGGGAAAGTGGGAGGCGAGCAGACTTGAAGCTGGGCACCATCGAGCGGGACGGGGAGGCCCACCTGGTCGTCCAGGTGGGGGAGAGGTACATGGCCGATGTGACCCGGGCGGCGCGCGCGGGCTCGTGGTCGCAGAGCTCGTTGCCGCTTAGCCTGCGGGAAGTGGTGGACGCGTTCGGCGCCGGCGACCGCCGGCCGCTGGAGGCCCTGGCCGCTTTCGCGAGGGCGGCCGAAGAGGGCCGGCTCCCCGAACTGCTGGACGCCGGGCATCCCAGCGTGCGGTGGCTTCCGCCCCTTTTGCCGTCCAAGATCATCGGCATCGGCCTCAACTACTGGGATCACTGCCGGGAGCAAAACGTGGAGCCGCCCCGCCAGCCGGTGCTGTTTCCCAAGTGGGGCAACGCCCTCAACGGGCACCTGCGCCCCATCGCCCTGCCGGAGGAGAGCGACCAGGTGGACTTCGAGGCGGAGCTGGCCGTGGTGGTGGGGCGCCGGGCCAGCCGGCTCGACGAAGCGGAAGCCCTGGGCGCCGTCTTCGGCTACACCACCTTCAACGACGTGACGGCGCGGGACTTCCAGCGGGAAGGGGGGCAGTGGGGGCGCGGCAAGTCCCAGGACACCTTCGCTCCCATGGGGCCCTGGGTGGTCACCGCCGATGAGGTCCCCGACCCCCAGAGCCTGCCCATCCGCTGTCGGGTGAATGGCACCCTCTACCAGGACTCCAACACCCGGGAGATGATTTTCCCCGTGCGACGCCTTCTGGCGTTTATTTCCCGGGGAATAACCCTCTACCCCGGCGACGTGATCGCCACGGGAACCCCCCACGGCGTCGGCGTGTTTCGCAAGCCTCCGATCTTCCTGCGCCCGGGGGACCGGGTGGAGGTGGAAATCGAGGGCATCGGGCGGCTGGTCAACCCGGTGGTGGCGGCGGGGGAGGCGCCGGCGCTGGAGTGGCCGGCCCGGGGGCCCCGCTGAGGACGTCCACCGCCGCCCGCTCGGCGCCGGGCTCCGGTACCACCCGAAACCGCCGGGTGCGGGCGCACACCGGGCAGACGAACAGTTCTTTGGCGGTCTGGATGCACGTGACGGCTTGAGGGCCTCGCCTCCCGGCCACTTGCAGCCGCACTCCGGCATCCTTCGCCACAGGGCGCCCGCAGGCCTGGCATTGCACCACGTGCTTGCGCGTCAAGGCACCTCCAGCACCACCTTGCCGAACTGCCGTCGCTCCTCCAGCACCCGCTGCGCCTCGGCGGCCTGCGCCAGCGGAAACACCCTGTCGACCACCGGCTTGAGCTGCCCGGACGCGATGAAGGGAACCAGCGCCAGAAGCTCGCCTTTGCTTCCCATATACGAGCCGATCAGCTGAAGCTGGCGGGCAAACAGCAACCGGATGTCCGTCAGTCCCTCGTAGCCCGTCGTGGCGCCGCAGGTGACCAGCCTTCCACCGTGGGTGAGGCTGCGCACGCTCTTCTCCCAGGTGGCCTGGCCCACGTGCTCCACCACGATGTCGACGCCCCGGCGGCCCGTCAGGCGGCGTACCTCCTCGTCCACCGCATCCCGGCCGTGGTGGAAGACCGCCTCCGCCCCCAGCGCCCGCGCCCGCTCCACCTTATCGTCGCTGCCCACCGTGGCGAAGACCCGGGCCCCGAACAGGCGGGCCACCTGGATGGCCGCCGAGCCGACCCCGCTGCCGGCGCCCCAGACCAACACCGTCTCCCCGGGCTGGACCCGAGCCAGCGTCACCAGCATGTGCCAGGCGGTCAGGAAGACCAGCGGGAAGGCGGCGGCCTGGACGAAATCGAGGCCCGATGGCATGGGGATCAGGTTGGCCGCCGGCACCACCACGTACTGGGCATAGCCGCCGTCGGTGCGGTTGCCCAGCACCTGATAGTCGGGGCACAGGTTGTCGCGCCCGGACAGGCAAAAACGGCATCGGCCGCAGCTGAGACCGGGGCTGATCACCACCCGGTCTCCCACGGTCAGCTCCGCCAGCTCCACCCCCGGGCCCAGGGCATCCAGTTCGCCGGCCACGTCGGCGCCCGGGATGCGGGGCAGGGGGACGGAGCGCCGGCCGGGAAGGCCCCGGCGGTTCCAGAGGTCAAGATGGTTCAGCGCGCAGGCCCGCACCCGTACCCGAACTTCCCCGGGCCCGGGCTGGGGAACGGGCAATTCTTCCAGCTTCAGCACCTCGGGCCCGCCGTGCTCGTGAAAGCGTACGGCCTGCATGGTCTGCGCCGCGGAGCCTTCTGGCATGGACCATCTCCTCCCGTCGAGTGC
>CAYQLT010000045.1:0-9307 GCA_964418425.1 uncultured Clostridia bacterium | reverse complement strand
GCATGGTCTGCGCCGCGGAGCCTTCTGGCATGGACCATCTCCTCCCGTCGAGTGCGGTTGCGGTACCGGCCCACCCGCAAGAGGTTCCACTTCCATCGGTACCGGCCCTGCTGCAACGTCTGGGCCTGCCCGGCTGCAACGTCCGTGCCGGCCCTCCCGCTACGGCCGGTCCCGGCCTTCTGGAAGGGCGCCCGGCGGGGATTGCCCGGGGCAGGGCGAGGAAACAGCCGCTGGCGCGGCGAACGTGTGGCGCAACCAGGAGAGGACGTCCGCCGATGCCTCCGCTGGCAAGCCGCATGAGCCTGGTGGGTACCGAAACGGCCTTTGAGGTGCTGGCCGAAGTCAAGCGCCTGGAGGCGTCCGGAAGGCGCGTATACAACTTCGCCATCGGAGAACCCGACTTCAACACACCCGCTCACGTCAAACAGGCCGGGATCGCCGCCATCCGGGAAAACCACACCCACTACTCCCCTTCCGCCGGCATTTGGGCGCTGCGGGAGACCATCGCCCGGGTGGCCGGGCGCCAGAGGGATCTGAAGGTGAGTCCCGACGAAGTGGTGGTGACGCCGGGCGCCAAACCTATCATCTACTACTCCATCCTCGCATGCGTGGAGCCCGGCCAGGAGGTCATCTACCCCAACCCGGGGTTCCCCATCTACGAGTCGGCCATACGCCTGGCCGGCGCCGTGCCGGTCCCTGTGTTCCTGCGGGAAGAGCAGGGGTTTTCCCTGGACCCGGACGCCCTTGCCCGGCTGGTGACGGCCCGCACCCGCATGATCATCCTCAACAGCCCCCACAACCCCACCGGGGGCGTATGGGGCCCGCAGGTGCTGAGCGGCGTGCGGGAGCTTGTCCTGGAACACGACCTGTGGGTGCTGTCCGACGAGATCTACAACCGGATCGTCTACGATGCGCCGTTCGCCAGCATCGCATCGCTTGCGGACATGAAGGAGCGCACCATCATCCTGGACGGCTTCTCCAAGACCTACGCCATGACCGGGTGGCGGTTGGGCTTCGGTATCATGCCGGTCCCCGTCGCCGAAAGCGTGGCCCGGCTGGTCACCAACGTGGAGTCGTGCACGGCCACCTTCACCCAGATGGCCGGCATCGCGGCCCTGGAAGGCCCTCAAGACGACGTGGAACGGATGGTGGCCGAGTTTCGGGCCCGAAGAGACCTGGTGGTCGAGCGGCTGAACCGGGTGCCGGGGGTGCGCGCGCAGCTGCCCGCCGGCGCCTTTTACGTCTTCCCCAACGTCACCGAGGCGTGCCGGCGCAAGGGCGTCGCCGATGCCCGAGAGTTCGCCCGCCGCCTCCTGCAGGAGGCAGGGGTGGCCGTACTGGCCCGAAGCGCTTTCGGCACACCGGCCTCCGACGAGGACCAGCAGTACGTGCGCCTTTCCTATGCCGCTTCCAGGGAAGAGCTGGAAGAGGGGATCCGGCGGCTGCACCAGTGGGTGGAGGGCTGACGCGGGGGTTAGGACGAGCACCTGCGCCGGGCCCGGCGCCGCCCGGCCTTGGGGGGCAGCGATGGCAGCGATGCGCTTTTTCAGCGAAGAGGATGTTTCCCGGCTGGTGAACATCCACGACGCCATCGAGGCGGTGGAGGAGGCCTTTCGCCTCGCGGCCCGAGGAGAGGCTTCCAACCGGCCTCGCGAACGGGTAGCGGCATCGGGCCCTGCCCGCTCGGCCGGCCGGGCCGAGGTCGAGCCCCGGGAGTCTGCGGGGCAGCCCCGGCAAGCTCCGGGGCCGGGGGTGCCAACGCGGACGTGGCTTCACGTCATGCCAGCCGCCATGGAGGTTCCCGGGGTCGTGGGGTTCAAGGCGTACGTCTCGGGCCCCTCGGGAAGCCGGTTCATGGTGTTCCTGTTCGACGCGGCCTCGGGCGAGCCCCTGGCGGCGCTGGAGGCGGGGAAGCTGGGCCAGCTGCGTACGGGGGCGGCCAGCGCGGTGGCCTCCCGCCGGATGGCCCGCCCGGACAGCCGGGTGATGGTGATGTTTGGGTGCGGCCTGCAGGCGTCCACCCAGCTTCTGGCCCTGACCGCTGTGCTGCCCCTGCGGCGGGTATGGGTGGTGGGGCGGCGGCCGGGGAGCGCCCAGGCCTTCTGCGAGCGGATGCGGCCCCTGGTGGGTGAGGTGGAGCTTCGGCCGCTTGTGGGGGGTGCCACAGGGTCGGCGGACGTGGAGCGGGCCGTGGGCGAGGCGGATGTGGTGACCACCATCACCACGTCCCGGGAGCCGGTACTGTCGGGGCGGTGGCTTCGTCCCGGCACCCACGTGAACGCGGCCGGCTCCAATCACCCGGCTCGCCAGGAGCTGGACGCCGAGGCGGTGCTGCGGGCCGAGCGGGTGGTGGTGGATGACCTGGAGCAGGCCCGGCGGGAGTCGGGCGACCTGATCGCGGCGGAACCGCGGGGCTTCGACTGGGCGCGGGCGCTGCCCCTGGCCGGCGTGGTGGCAGGGCAGCTGCCGGGACGGCTTTCGGAAGAGGAGATCACGCTGTTCGAATCCCAGGGCGTCGCCCTGGAGGATGTGGCGCTGGCGGCCCGGGTGGTGGCCAAGGCGGAACGAACCGGGGCGCCGGCGCGCCGGGTGGAGCCGCCGCTTTGGGGCGGACTGGACCGCTGAGGGGTCTGTCTTTGCGGGCCTGTTTGCGGCGGGGTGCGGCCGCCTTCTTCAGCCGCCCAGGTAGGCTCGCCGCACGCCGGCATCCTCGGCCAGCGCCCGACTTTCTCCGGCCGCCACGATCCGGCCCGTCTCCAGGACGTACGCCCGGCGGGCGATGCGAAGGGCCGCCCGGGCGTTTTGCTCCACCAGCAGGATGCTCACGCCGGCCGCCTGGATGGTCCGCAGGGCCTGGAAGATGCTGCGCACCAGAAGCGGCGCCAGCCCCAGGGACGGCTCGTCCAAAAGCAGCACGCGGGGCCTGGCCATCAGGGCCCTGCCGATGGCCAGCATCTGCTGCTCGCCGCCGGAGAGCGTGCCGGCCAGCTGACTTCGGCGCTCTTTGAGGCGGGGAAAGAGGTTGTAGACGAACGAAAAGCTCTCCTGCACCTCGGCCCGGTCCCGCAGGCGCAAAAACGCTCCCAGCACCAGGTTCTCCTCGACGGTGAGGGTGCTGAAGATGCGCCGACCTTCGGGCGCGTGGGCGACGCCGAGGCGTACGATGGCATCGGGGGGCAAGTTGGCGATGGGCCGGCCTTGCAGGCGGACGCTCCCGGCCGCCACCCGCACCAGACCCGAGACCGCCCGCAGGGTGGTGCTCTTCCCGGCGCCGTTGGCCCCCAGCAGAGCCACGATCTCACCGGGGTGAACCTCCAGGCTGACGCCGTCCAGCGCGTGCACCCGGCCGTAGTAGGCGTGAACGCCCTCAAGCTCCAGGACCGGGGTCCCCGAGCCTTTCGAATCCATCCTCGTCCTCCCGACCCAGGTAGGCCTCGATGACGGCGGGGTCGCGTTGCACCTGCTCCGGCGTGCCCTCCGCGATCTTGCGCCCTTGATCCAGCACCACGACCCGATCCGAGATGCTCATGACCACGCTCATGTGATGCTCGATGAGAAGGATGGTAAGCCCCTTCTCCCGCAGCTGGCGGATGAGCTCCATCAGCTGGGTGCGCTCGTGGTCCGTGAGCCCCCCGGCCGGCTCGTCCAGGATGAGCAGGGTGGGGTCGGCCGCCAGCGCCCGGGCCAGCTCCAGCCGCCGCTGGTCGCCGTGTGGCAGGTGGCGGGCCAGCTGATGCTCGTGGTGGGCGATCCCCAAAAGCGCCAGGAGTTCGCGGGCTCGCCGGGCCGTCTCCCGCTCTTCCCGGCGGTGGCGAGGGGTGTGCAGCAAGGCGTCCCACACGCCGCTGCGGGTGGTGTGGTGCATCCCCGCCATCACGTTCTCCAGGGCAGTCAGGTTGGCGAACAGCCGGATGGTCTGAAAGGTACGCGCGATGCCGAGATCGGCGATCTGGTGCGGCCGAAGCCCGCTCAAGCTGCGGCCCCGAAGGCGCACCTCCCCCGTGTCCGGGCGCTGGATGCCCGTGATCACGTTGAACAGGGTGGTCTTGCCGGCGCCGTTGGGCCCGATGAGGGCCAGGATCTCGCCCTCCCGAACCTCCATGCTGACCCGGTCCAGCGCCACGACCCCGCCGAAGTGGCGGCTCACCTCCCGCACCTCGAGCAAGACCGGCCCCTGACCGTCTGGCGAAGGCCCCCGGGTGGGATGCGGGTTTTCGAGGGGGCTCCGGGAATTCCCGAGGCCGACCATGGGCGGCGGGCTAACCACGCCCGGCCTTCCCCTCCGACAAAGCGGCCTGAGGGGTGGCTACGGGTTCGGCGGGGCCCTGGAAGAACTCGGCGTACATGCGCACGGCCCGGCTCCAGGCGGCGCTGGGCCAAAGCCCCTGGGGCCGGAAGGCCATCATCAGCATCATGGCGGCGCCGAAAACCAGCATGCGGGCCTGCACGAAGCCCCGGAAAAGCTCCGGCAAAACCCACATGGCAAACGAGCCCAGCACCACCCCCGGGATCGAGCCGGGTCCGCCCAAAACCACGATGGAGAAGATCACCACCGACTCCCAGAAGTTGAACCGCTCCGGCCCGATGACCGTCATGCGGCCGGCGTACAGGTTGCCGGCCACTCCTGCCATGCCGGCCCCGATGATGAAGGCCAGGAGCTTCATGCGGACCGTGTCGATCCCCAACGCCTCGGCCGCCGTCTCGTCCTCGCGGATGAAGTTCCACGCCCGGCCGATCCGGGAGCGCTGCAGGCGCACGGTGGCCACGATGGCCAGCGCCACCACCGACCAGATCAGGTAGAAGTAGTGATGGGGAAGCCGGATGGTGAGGGGCCCCAGGCTGTGGCTGCCGATGCCGAAGATCCCGTTGGGCCCGCCCGTCAGCCCGAGCAGGTTGTTGGTGAGCGCCAGCCGCACGATCTCGCCGAACCCGATGGTGACGATACACAGGTAGTCGCCGCGCAGGTGCAGGATGGGACGGGTGAGCACCGCGGCCACCAGAGCGGCTGCGGCGAAACTGACGGGCAAGAGGAGCAGGGTGGGGATGTGCAGCTGGGTGTTGAGGATGGCGGTGGTGTACGCGCCGATGGCGTAAAAGGCGGCATGTCCCAGGTTGAACATCCCCGCCTCGCCCACGATGAGGTTGAGGCTCAACCCCAAAAGGACGTAAATACCGAACAGGTTGGCCACCGCGGTCCAGTAGAGGTTGGTGAGGTAGGGCAAAAGCGCCCACAACGCCGTGAGAGCCAGCAGCCCTGCCCGCCAGGCGGCAGGATTGGGAGACAGCCGGGCCAACCCCACCGGGAGAGCCTTCAAAGCTTCTCCGCCACCCGCTCGCCCAGCAGGCCGGTGGGCCGCGCCACCAGAATGGCGATGAGGATGAAGAACGCGATGGCGTCTTTCCACGCCACCGACACGTAGCCGGACCCCATGGCCTCCACCAGACCCAGCAGCATGCCCCCGATCATGGCGCCGGGGATGTTGCCGATGCCGCCCAGGATGGCGGCCGTGAAGGCCTTGAGGCCGTAGGTCCAACCCATCGTGAAGTTGATCTGGCGGTAGTAAAGCCCGATCATCATCCCGGCCAGAGCACCCAGGGCAGGCCCCAGGGCGAAGACCCACTGGATGATCCGGTCCACCCGGATTCCCATCAGCCGGGCTGCCTCATGGTCCAACGCGATGGCCCGGATGGCCATGCCGATGGGCGTCTTCTGGACGAAAAGGTACAGGCCGGCCATGAGCAGCACGGCGCTGGTGAAGATGACCATCTGCATCAGGGTGATCCCCACCCCGCCCAGGCGCCATGACCAGTCAGGGAGCAACCCTTCGGGCAGCACCTGGTAGCGGGGACCGTAGACCAGCATGACCCCGTTTTGCAGGAAGATGCTGGCGCCCAGCGCGGACACCACCGGGGCCAGGCGGGGGGCCCGCCGAAGCGGCCGGTACGCCGCACGCTCCAGCAGCATGCCTGTCAGGGCGACGGCTCCGGCCACCGCCGCCGCCAATGCCGCCAGCTGAAGGGGAGCGGGGGCTCCGCCCAGTGCGAGGATGGCGGTCCCGGTGAGGGTCAGGTAGCCGCCCAGCATGAACAGCTCGCCGTGGGCGAAGTTGATGAGCCGCAACACCCCGTACACCATGGTGTAGCCCAGCGCCACCAGGGCATACACCGAGCCCAGGGTGAGCCCGTTGGCCAGCTGCTGCACGAAGATCGCCACGCCGACGCCCTACGCCCCTTCCGGGCCCAATCGCTTCATCCTGCGGGCCTGCCGGCGGCCGCACCCGGCCGGGCAGCAGGCCGCATGACCCGTCTTCCGCCCCCTACGCTTGCGGGGGGGGAGTGCAGCCTCCCGCTGCCCGACCGTCGTTTTCGGCCTCGGGGTCCGGCCCGCAGCCTTACACGGCTGACCCGGCCTTACAAGCCTGAGCCGAAGGGGACGAACTCACCCCGGTCGTTGACGATGTAAGCCTTGTGGATGGTGCCCAGCCGGTCGCCCTTCTCGTCGAAGCCCAGGATGGGGCCGGTGACGCCCGGGAAGTCCTTCAGCTGGGTGTGCAGGTACTCCGCGATCCGAGCCGGATCCGTGGAACCGGTACGGGTGATGGCCTCCACGATCACCCGGAAGGCGTCGGCCGCCATCAGGGTCCAGATGCTGCCGGGCGCCTCACCCCAGCGCTTGCGGTAGTCCTCGATGAACTGCCGGGCCTCGGGGTAGGGGAGGTCGCCGGGCAGGGGTTCGCTGGTGATGATGGAGCCCTTGGCGGCGCTCACCCCGGCGATCTTTACGTACTCCGGGTTGTTGACCGCGTTGCCGGCCATGAAGATGGAGACGATGCCGAGGCTCTTGGCCTGCTTGACCAGAAGGCCGCCCTCGGGGAAGTAGCCGGTGAAGTAGATCACCTCGGGGTTGGCCGCTTTGACCCGGGTCAGGGTTGCGGTGAAGTCCCGCTCACCCGGCGTAATGGCATCGTAGAAGACCACCGTGGCCCCGCGCTCTTGCAGGTAACGGCGGGTCCAGTCGGCAAGCCCGGCTGCGTAAGTGGTGTTGTCGTGGATGAGGGCCACCCGGTCCCGGTACAGGGTCTTGGTGATGAACTCCGCCGCGAACAGCCCCTGCCGGTCGTCCAGGAAGGCGGTGCGGAAGAACCGCTTGTATCCCTTTTGAGACAGGCGCGTCGCGGTGGAAGAGGGAGTGATGTGGACGATTCCGAAGTCGTTGTAGATCGCCGACGCCGGCTCGGTCTGGCTGGAGGCATAGCTTCCCACGACCGCCACGACCCCTTGGGTCACAAGACGCTGGGCCACCACGGCCGCCTGCGCGGCGTCGCCCTGGTCGTCCCCGATGGCCAGCTCGATGCGCCGGCCGCCCAGAAGCCCGCCCTGGGCGTTGATCTGGTCTGCCAGCAACGTAATCGCCCGTACGAAGCCCTCGCCTTCGTACGCCCACTGCCCCGAGATGGGACCCTGAACGCCGATCCGGATGGGGGCAGGGCCGGCCCATGCTGCCGCGGCCGCAACCGCCACCGCCATCAATGCCACTCCCAGCGCCCACACGCTGCCACGCACGCCCGCCTCAGCTCCTTTCTTTAACCCTTTGCCCCGGGGCCAGATTCGACTCTCAAGACCGGTTCCCTTTCCAGGCGCGCGTTTCCACCGGCGGTGCCCGATGCGGCTTCTTGGCTAGAGAGCCGGCCGGTAGCTCAGGCCGACCACGAAGAAGTTGCGGCCCGAATCGGGAAAGGTGCGCCAGCCCGCATGCAGCACGAACCCTCGGCCGATGTCCGCAGAAAGCGTCCCACCGGCGTCCAGCCCCTGCAAAGCCCATTGCGCGGCGTCCAGGGACAGGCTCCAGCTCGCTCCACGCAGCGTGGCGGCCGCCTGCCAGCCTGCCTGCTGGCGGCTCCAGGCCGAAGAGCCTGCGGGCCGGGCGTAGACGATGGGCAAAAACCTGGCCTCCAGGGAAAGCCGATCCAGGGGATACGTGGTCTCCGCCAGCCCGAAGCCCAGGGTGGGAGAGACGGCCTCCCCTGTGTCGCTGAACCTCGAGCCGGCCTGAAACAATAGAGCCAGGTCGTGAATCAACCGCATCCGCAGCGCCACCCGGGCCTCCACCTCCGCCGGCGGGTCGGCCCAGGAGGCCTCCCCCTGCACCACCCAGTTCCCTTCCCACAGGGGCTGGGTGAGTCGCAGGTGCCAAACCGGTGACTCCCGGCTCAGCCACGCATCGAGGCCTATCTCGAACCGAGCCGCAGGTGCGCGCTCGGGCCGCGACCGGTGGGAGTCGTCGAGAATCCGGAAAAAGGGCTCCTGCAGGGGAGAGACCTCGGCCACCCGAACCATGGCCTCGGTCGGCCCCGGCGCCCGGGCTAGACGGGCGCTGACGCCCAGGGCATACACCGGCCCCCTGTCGGCCCCGGAGACGGCCGAGATCCCGTTGGTGGACGGGTGCGAACCGGCGAGACCGTTGGCGCCCTGTGCGGTTCCCGCCCCATCCGGCGGCCTGGAAGCCGCCTGCCCCCACAAAAACGCCAGCGGCGCGCCCGCCCGCTCATCCAGCCACAAGGTGTGCCGATAGCTGGCACGGGGGCCGCTGTCTCGCTCGCCTCCCAGCTCCAGGGTGATGCGCGTCAGGATGCGACCGTCCGGCGCTACGCTGAGCGCCATCAGTTCCAGCGCCAGCTCCGTCTCCCGCAGGTCCGGCAGCGCGACCCCGGCCTGCGAACCGATGGCCGGGGCGGCTCGCATCCGCAGGCGTACGGGATACCCCAGGCTGCCCACGAGAACCCCCACGCCGCCGGCCTGGCCGCGCACCGACGAGGCGACCTCCTGGCGAGCGGAAGCCAAAAGCTCCGAAACGGTTCGGGCGAGATCCACCGCGCTATCCGCAAAGGTCACCCGCCACCGGCCTGCTGCCGGAAGGCTGGAGCGAACCAGCTCCTCGGCGCGCACCGGGGATTCGACGGCCAAAAGCCACACCTGAAACTCGATCATCTGGGGCACGGAAGCCGCAGACCGGCCTGCGGGTCTGTCGCCTTCCAGCGCGGCCGCAGCCGGGAGAGCGAAGATCCCGGCAGCCACCAGCAGCGCAGCGGCCGCGGCGAGGCTTCTCACGGAAGCCTCGCCACCGGTTCAGGGAGCACCTCCGGGGTGATGAAGATGACCAGACGACGGCGGCTTTCATCCCGGTCTTCCCGCCGGAAGAGCCACCCGATGAGGGGAAGGTCGCCCAGGCCGGGGGTCTGCTGCTCGCTCGTCACGGAGCGGTCGATGGACATGGCGGCCAAAACCGCCGTCTGGCCGCTCAGCAGCC
>CAYQLT010000044.1:18137-21190 GCA_964418425.1 uncultured Clostridia bacterium | reverse complement strand
CCGGGTCGGGGGGTGGGCGCTTGGTCCGCAGGCTCGTGTGCCGGCCCGAGGCGGATGAAGAGGTGGTCTGTAGCCTCAGGGCTGGCGATGCGGTGGAGCTGACGGGAGAGCTTTTGACCCTGCGCGACGCCACCGCTCAGCGCCTGGCAGGTCTCATCGAGCGGGGTGAGGCGCTGCCCGTGGACTTGCGGGGCCGGCTGCTGTATGCGGTGGGGCCGTCGCCGCCCCGGCCGGGGCAGGTGGTGGGCTCGGCCGGGCCGACGACCACGGAGCGGATGGCGCGGTTCTTGCCGGTCTTTTTCGAGGCCGGAGCCAGGGGTATCATCGGCAAGGGGGAACTGCACGGCGAGATCGTTGATAGCTTCGTCCGCCACAGGGCCGTCTACCTGGCCGCGGTCGGCGGTG
This sequence comes from uncultured Clostridia bacterium, assembly GCA_964418425.1. Lineage (GTDB taxonomy): Bacteria > Bacillota > Limnochordia > Limnochordales > Geochordaceae > CAYQLT01. The sequence continues at coordinate 20,785 of CAYQLT010000044.1, read as the reverse complement.
CCGGAGCTCTTCTCGCCAGGCACGTGGTGGCCGCCGAAGCGGTGGCCTTTGGCGAGCTGGGCCCTGAGGCTGTCTATCGTTTCGAGGTGCGGGACTTTCCGGCGGTAGTCGTGATCGACACCTCGGGAGCCAATTTTCACGAGCTGGCGCGTCAAGCCTGGCGGCGGGCGCAGCCGGCCGGCGGGGGCTGAAGGCCGGCCCGCCGCCGAAGGCAGGGGAAACGCCATGTCCGGCCACTACGGGGACTCGCCCACCTCCATGACTCTCAGCCAGCAACTGGCCTCCTTTGGCGCAGCGCTTCATCTGGAGGATCTGCCCGCATCGGTGGTGGAGATGGCGGGCAAGTGCCTGCTGGACTGGATGGGATCGGTGCTGGCCGGTTCCACCCAACCGCCGGCGGCGATGGCCCGTCGATACGTGGCTTTGCTGGGCGGCCATCCGGACGCCACGGTCTTCGGCACAGGCCTTCGCACCGGGGTCGCACAGGCGGCCTTCCTCAACGGGCTCGCCTGCCACGTGGTGGAGATGGATGACCTGCACCGCCCGTCCACGCTGCACCCGGCGGCGCCGGTGGTTTCGGCGGCCGTGGCGGCCGCCGAGCGGGAAAGGGTCTCGGGCCGGCGGCTGGTGGAGGCCATCGTGGTGGGTTACGAGGTGGCCATCCGCATCGCCGAGGCGGTCAACCCCTCCCACTACCGCTTCTGGCACAACACGGCCACCTGCGGCACCTTCGGGGCGGCAGCCGCGGTGGCCAAGGTGCTGAACCTGGACCCGCAGGCCTTCGCGCATGCCCTGGGCTCCGCGGGAAGCCAGGCCGCCGGGCTGTGGGAGTTCATGCGGGACGGGGCCATGACCAAGCACCTGCACGCGGGGCAGGCTGCCCTAAACGGCGTCACGGCGGCCTACCTGGCGCGCGAAGGCTTTACCGGCGCGCAGGCCATCCTGGAGGGGGACAGGGGCTTTTTCCGGGCCATGGCGAAGGAGGCGGACCCTTCCCGGGTGACGCAAGACCTGGGACGCCGCTTCAAGATCATGGACAACTCGTTTAAGATGTTCCCCTGCTGCGGTCATACGCACAGCGCAGTCTCCGCGGCTTTGGAGCTGCGGCGGCGCCATGGGTTTTCCCCCGGGGAACTCAGGCGGGTGGAGGTGCGCACCTACGCCGCTGCCCTGGAAATCGCCGGGCATGTGGCTCCCCGAACCCCCTACGAGGCCAAGTTCAGCCTGCCGTACACGGTGGCCGCGGCCCTGGTTCGGGGGCGGCTCGGGCTTCAGGAGTTCGACGCCTCGGCTCTCTCGGATCCCGACATCGAAGCGGTGTGCCGGTCGGTACACCTGGCCGTGGACCCGCAGCACGATGCGGCGTACCCCGCCTGCTGGGGTGCCACCGTGGAGGTGCAGCTGCAGAGCGGGAGGCGCCTGGAAGCCTTCTCGGACCGGGCGCCCGGCGAAGAGGGCCACGCCCTGAGCTTCACCCAACTGGAGGAGAAGTTCCGCGACATGCTGGCCTGGGCGTGCGGCCAGTCGCCGCAGACGCAAGAGCAAATCCGGCGGTTCGAGCGATTTGGCGAGATGGCCCGGCAGGTACGGGTTTGGGCTTGCGTCGCGGATATGGTTCGCCAACTCGCCGGAGCTCCCACCGCTGCCCCGAGTTGAGCCCGGTGGACGTCCTGACCGCGGCTCAGATCCTCAGGCAACCGGGCGAAGGTGGCCCACGGCCCCCCGGATGCAAGGGCTTTCGAGTTTGGGTGCGAATCTCTCCCGTCAGACGCCGTCGGCGGGGAGCAACGGCCGAGGCGCGGGTCGACGGCCCCCGAGGGGGGACGGCCGCGGCGGGGGGCAACGGCCGTGCCGCGATCCCGTGGGGTGGGTTGCAATCGTCCGGCCGGGTGCGGAGGCATGGCACACAGCGTCAAGGTCGGCCTGCTGTTTGACTTGCAATTTCCACCGGGGCAAGACCCTGGGGAGTGGGCGCGCAAGCTCTTGGCGGAGATTGCCCTGGGCGCCCGGCAGGGGTTCGACCCCATCTTGTTGTCCCAGCACTACGTGCTGAGCGACTACCAGATGTTCCAGCCGGTTCCCTTCCTGGCCCGGGCAGCGGCCGAAGTGGGGCCGACGGTGAGCCTCGGCACCGGGATCTTGCTTTTGGCCCTGCTGAACCCGGTGGATGTCGCCGAGCAGCTGGCCACCCTGGACGCTCTGACCGGCGGGCGGCTCATCGTGGGGGTGGGTCTGGGTTACCGCCCGCAGGAGTATGCCGCCTTCGGCCTGGCAGAGCAAGAGCGGGTCGGCCGCTTCGTTCGCAACCTGCGCCTCATCCGGCAGCTGTGGCGCGGCGAGCCGGTGACGTACAAGGACGCGACGCTGCGGCTGGAGGGAGTGCGGTTGTCGGTGCGCCCGGTGCAGCCGGGAGGTCCGCCCATCTGGCTGGCGGCCAACTCCGACCAGGCCGTGCGACGGGCGGGAAGGCTCGGGCTGCCCTGGCTGATGAACCCCCATTCCCGGCTGGAGACGCTGCTTCGCCAGCAGCGGCTTTACCGGGAGGCTCTCGGTTTGGCCGGGCATCCGGAGCCCTCGGTGCGCGCGGCCATCCGGGAGGTGGTCGTGGCCGAGACGGAGGCGAGGGCCCGCCAGGTGGCCGCGGCACT
>CAYQLT010000044.1:0-18037 GCA_964418425.1 uncultured Clostridia bacterium | reverse complement strand
TGGCCGCCCTGGAGCTGCTGGGCCGGGAGGTCCTCCCCGGGCTGAAGGGCGAGACAGCGGGCGGGCGCAACCCGTCTGAAGCCGGCCGACGGGCGGGGGGTGAGGCGCGGGCGACGGAATGGGGACAGGCAGGATAGCCGGGGGGCAGCAAGGGTTGGCTTTTGCGGGAGCGGCATGAAAGGGGGAGCTTCCATGGCGCAGACGATGGTGCGGCGAGTGGGCAGGCGGCAGGTGTTGAAAGCGAGCGCAGGAGTCGTCGGTGCAAGCCTGGTCGCTGGGCTGCCTCGGGCCCTGGCGGGTGAACGGCCCATCCGGATCGGCGCGTCGCTTTCTCTGACGGGACGGTACGCACGCACCGGCGAGGAGCAGTATCGGGGCTACCAGCTGTGGGTGGAGCACATCAACCGGTTTGGGGCCAGCTTCGGCAAGGAGGACCTGCCCAACCGCTCCGAACAGGGGCTTTTGGGCCGTCCCGTGGAGCTCATCGTCCTGGACGACCGAAGCGACCCCACCACGGGCGTGAGGCTGTACAACGAGCTGGTCTACCGGCACGGGGTCGAGCTGTTGCTGGGCCCGTACAGCAGCGCGGTCACCAACGCGGTGGCCCCCGTCATCGAACAGGCCCGGATCCCCACGCCCAACCCCATGGCTTCCAGCGTGGGCATCTGGCAGGGCAAGGGCCTCAAATGGCAGGTCCAGCTGCAGCCGCCGGGCTCCAAGCGGCTTCCGGGGGTGGAGGTGGTGGCCGCCCGCCGGGGCGACCGCAGGGCCGCCATCATCTACGAAGACACGGAGTTCCCCCGGGATGCGGCTCGGGCTTTGCGCCAGCGGTTGAGCCAGGCCGGCCTGGAAATCGTGCTGGACCAGGCCTATCCCACCCAGACCACCGACTGGACGCCCATCATCCAGCAGGTTCAGCGCTCGGGCGCCACGGTGCTGGTGGGGGGCGGGTACCTGCCCGATGCCATCGGCATCATGCGGGCCCTGCGTTCCTTGCGGTTTGCGCCCAACATCGTGTCGCTTCTGGTGGGTGTCGCACTGCCCGACTTCGAGCAGACGCTGGGTCGGGACGCGCTGTATGCCACCGGGGATGCGGACTGGGTGCCGTGGGCCGATTACCCCGGCAACCGGCAGTTCGTGGCTGCCTACCGGGAGCGGTGGGGGCGCAATCCGGAGTACCACGCGGCCGGCGGGTACGGAGGTGCCCAGATTCTGGAGGAGGCGGTCAAGCGGGTGGGCCGGCTGGATCTACCGCAGATCCGGGATGTGATGTTCAGCCTGGAGACGACGACGGTCTTCGGGCGCTTCAAGGTGGAGCCGCTGGAATCGCCCAACTCGGGGTTGCAGGTGGCGGCCGACCGGGTGATGCTGCAGGTGCAGGAGCAGGACGGGCAGCTGGTCAAGCCGGTGGTCTACCCGCCCGAGGCCGCGGGGGCCGAGTGGATCTACCCGTTCCGGCTGGCCTGATCCGACCATGGAGCACGCCTGGCAGACCCTCGCCAATGGCCTGGTCATCGGCGCGCTGTACGCCCTGATGGCCGTCGGGCTCAGCCTGGTCTACGGGGTGATGCGGGTCGTCAACATCACCCACGGCGACCTGGCCATGCTGGGGGGCTACCTCACCTACTTTCTGTGGGAGTGGGTGGGGATCAGCCCCCCGCTGGCGCTTGTGCCGGTGATGGCGGCCATGTTTGGTATCGGGGTTCTGATGCAGCGCGCCGTCATCGAGCGGGTGGTGGGCAAGCCCATGCTCGCCTCGCTCATGCTCACCTTCGGCCTGTCCGCCCTGATATGGAACACCGCGGAGGCCGTCTTCACCACCCGGGTGCGGGGTATCCAATACCTGACGGCCCCGGTCACGCTGGCGGGCGTCTCCATGTCAGGCAGCTACCTGGCGGGTTTCGGGCTGGCCGTGGTGCTGACGGTGGGCCTGTTTGCGTTTTTGCGTTACACCCTCTGGGGCAAGGCCGTGCGCGCCACCGCGCAGAACCCGGACGTCGCCATGAGCTGCGGCATCGACACCGCCCGGGTACGGGCGGTGGCGTTCGGGCTGGGGGCGGCGCTGGCCTCGGCGGCGGGCAACATTATCGCCATGACCAGCTTCATCTTTCCGGCCATGGGCTTTTTGTACCTGGCCAAGGCTTTCACCGTCGTGGTGTTGGGGGGCCTGGGAAGCCCGACGGGCGCTCTGGTGGCTGCCTTTCTGTACGGCTTGCTGGAGAGCGCCGGCACCCAGGTGCTCTCCCCACGGGTGGCCCATGCGCTTCCCTTTGTGATCCTGGTGCTCACGCTGATGCTGCGGCCCAGCGGGCTGTTCGGCGCGCGCTGGGAGCGCCTGGCGCTGGAAGGATAGGGGAGAGCGGTGGAGGGTTCGGCGCGGCTTCCCGAACGGGTCCGTGAGCTGCAGGCGGCGGCAGAGGCTTCGGCTCCGCAACGCCGGAGCCTTGAGATGGGGATGGCCGGGCGCGCGGTGACGGTGGCCGGCGGGCTGATACTGTTCGCCTATGTCTGCTTGTTGGTGACGGCCCCCTTCTTCGTCAACCGGGCCACGCTGAACCTCCTCTACCTGGTGCTTTATTTCGTGGTGCTGGCCGGCAGCTGGAACCTGGCCTCGGGCTTCACGGGGTACATCAACTTCGGGCACGTGGCCTTCGTGGGCATGGGGATGTACGGGACGGCCATCGCCATCGCCGACCTGGGCTGGCACTGGCTGGCGGCCATGCTGGTGGGGGGTGTGGTGGCCGCCATCTACGGGGCGGCCTTGAGTTTCCCGCTGCTTCGGGTGAAAGGGCCGTACTTCACCATCACCACCCTGGCCATCGCCGAGGGCACGCGCATTTTGATGAGCAGCGAGTACCTGGAGGGCATCACCCGGGCCGGTTCGGGGATCCCCCTTTTCACCCGGATCAGCTTTGAGACCAAGTACGCTCTCATGTTCGCCCTGGCGGCGCTGGTGGTGGTCGTCACCTACGCGCTGGCCAACTCCCGGCTGGGGCTTCGGCTTCTTGCCATCCGCGAAGACGAGGTGGCGGCCGAAAACCTGGGCATCGACACGGTACGGCTCAAGGTGGCGGTCTTCGTCTTGGGGGCGTTTGTGGCCGGGCTGGCGGGCGGCGTCCACGCGACCTACCTGAGCTACATCGACCCGGTCAACGCCTTCAACCTGCAGTACACCATCATCCCCGTGGTGATGGCTTTCTTCGGCGGGATGGGGACGGTGCTCGGGCCGGTGTTGGGAGGATCGCTCTTGCAGCTTCTTAACGATTACGTCTGGGCCAATGTACTGCAGATGAACATGGCCGTCTTCGGCGCGTTGCTGGTGCTGCTCATCCTCTTTTTGCCGGACGGGGCCCTGGAGTGGTTAAAACAGCGCGGTCTGTTGCCCAGGAGCCGGCGTGTGTGAAGGTGGCGTCATGACGGTGGCTGCAACGGCGCAGGCGATTCTGGACATCCGCGAAGTCGTCAAGAGCTTCGGGCGGCTGCGGGCGGTGGACGGCTGTTCGTTTTCCGTGGCCCGTGGGGAGATCGTGGGCCTGATCGGGCCCAACGGGGCCGGGAAGACCACGCTTTTCAACATCATCAGCGGCTTTATCCAGCCGGACCGGGGCAGCATCCTCTTCCAGGGGCTTGACATCACCAGGCTGAAGCCCTACCGGCGCAGCCTTCTGGGCATCGGTCGCACCTTCCAGATCACCCGCGTCTTCCCCCGCATGACGGTTCTGGAAAACCTCCTGGTGGCCGCACCGGATGGGGGGAGAGCCCGGGAGAAGGCGGAGTTCCTCATGGGTCTGGTGGGCCTGAGCGCCAAACGGCATGAGTACGCCCGCCACCTCTCCTTCGGGCAGCAGAAGCTTCTGGAGCTGGCCCGCATGCTGATGCGGGACCCCGTGCTGGTGCTCCTGGACGAGCCGGCTGCGGGCATCAACCCGACCCTGCTGCAGGAGGTGCTGGCACTGGTGCGCCGGCTGCGGGATGAGCTGGGCACGACCTTCCTGGTGGTGGAGCACAACATGGACGTGGTCATGGGCCACTGCGACCGGGTCGTGGTGATGAACGCAGGCCAGGTGATCGCCCAGGGGACGCCGGCAGCCGTGCAACAGGACGAGCGGGTACTGGAGGCCTACTTCGGCCGGGCCACGCCCGGCCGCGGGCTGGCAGCCCTGGAGGGGGGGCCACAGGGCCTTGATGCGGGCGCAGCCGGAGAGTCCGGCTTCCCCGGGGGGCTCGGGTGATGGGCGAACCCTTCTTCGGGTGGAAGACCTGGTGAGCGGCTACGGCTTGCAGGAGGTCCTCCACGGGGTTCACCTGCAGGTGCGAACCGCCGAGGTGGTGGCGGTCATCGGCCCCAACGGCTCCGGGAAGTCGACGGTGCTGAAGGCCATCATGGGGTTTTTGCGGGCGTGGCGGGGCCGGGTGATGCTGGGGGGCCAGGATCTGGTGCACCTTCGGCCCCATGAACGGGTGCAGCACGGGATTGCGTACGTGCCGCAGGGCCGCACCGTCTTCCCGGATATGACGGTGGAAGAACACCTGGAGCTGGGGGCCTGGACCGTGCGAGACCCGCTCGCCCGCCAGGAGTCCCGCCGGCGCGTGCTCGGGTTGTTTGAGCGTCTGGCGGAGCGATTGGACCAGAAGGCGGGTACCCTCAGCGGGGGCGAGCAGCAGATGCTGTCGCTGGCTCGGGCGTTGATGGTCTGGCCTCGGGTCCTGCTGCTGGATGAGCCCACGCTGGGACTGGCGCCCAAGGTGGTGGAACTCATCTTTGAGACCGTTGTGGCGATCTACCGCGCCGGGGTGTCGGTGCTGATGGTGGAACAAAACGCCGCCCAGGCCCTGCAGTACAGCCATCGGGCCTACGTCCTGGAGATGGGGCGCAACCGTTACGAAGGCCCCAGCGCCGAGCTGCTGCGGGATCCTCGGGTGCGGCAGGCGTATCTCGGCCGTTGAAGGCCCCGTATGCTTGGTGCCGTGCTGCCGGTTGGGCGGGTCCGTCCCCCCGGTGGGCGGCGACCCAACACAACTGAGCAGGGAGAGACCGCAGGCGGTGGAATTCGCCCGTCAGGTGTTGGGCCGACTGCGGTGGTCTGCGACGACGGAGCTCGTTCGAAAGGGGGCAAGGTCGTTGAGGAGGTCAGGCGGCAAGCAAAGGCATCGGGCGGTTGGCATATGGGCGGTGGCGCTCCTTGTGACGCTGGCGGCCGGCGCCACGGGCGCTTCGGCAGCAGAGTACACCATCAGCGGGGGCGGCGCCCTGTTTCCGGGGGGATTCGGGGTTCATGGCGGCGTGTGGATACGGCCGTTTGTCGTGAGCAACCTTTCGGCGCGCTTCGGCGGGGAGTACTGGAGGTCGGGGGAATGGCGCTACATCGGCGCAGATGCGTCGGGGCTCTACAGGCTGGAGGTGTCCCGATACGCCGCTGACCTGTCAACCCGGCTATCCTCTCTCAGGCCGTATGCGGGTGCCGGGATTTCCATCGGCCGGTGGGCGTCGAGCACCAGCAGCTGGACCGGCGGGGACCTGTATGCGGTGGGCGGCGCCCAATACGAACTGGGGAGCAACCTGTGGGCCTGGGCCGAGGTTCGCTGGCACGCCTGGCGATTCGGAAACTGGGAGTCGGTGGGGGCTGGAGTCGTAAGCACGCACGCCGGGATGGGTTTTCAGTTGTGAGGCCATTCTCAGCTGCCCTGGCGGTTTCATCCTGCCTCCGGGAGGGCGTCACTGCCTGACCGTCAGGCTGCGGACGTCGGCACGCCGGGCCGCGCGTGCGGCAGGAAAGGGTCCACCCTCCCGCATCACCCTTTCGCCGTCCTGAAGCCTGCGCCCCCGCAGGCTTCAGCGCGCGAAGAACCCACCGACAGGCAGGGGGCTCGCCAAGATGCCCGAGGTGGTAGAATCCTGCCATCAGCCGTCGCATCACCACGGCCATTTGCGAGGTCGAGTGGCGGTGGTGACAGGGGCTGCTCGCGGTATCGGCCGTGCGGTCGCCCTGCGCTTCGCGCAGGAGGGGGCCCAGGCGGTGGTCGTGGTGGACGTGCGCGAAGAGGAAGGCCGGCAGACCCAGCAGATGGTGGGCGAGATCGGTCGGCGCACGGGCTGCCGGAGTTTGTGGGTCGGGGCCGACGTGAGCGTCCCGGAGCAGGTGGAGGCGATGGCCCAAGAGGTGGCGGCCCGGTTCGGTCGGTGCGACGTGCTGGTCAACAACGCGGGGATCAGCGGTCGTCCCATAGGGGATGGACCGGTGCACCGCTGCAGCCTTGAGGCGTGGATGAGGGTTTTGGCGGTGAACCTGACGGGTGTGTTTTTGTGCAGCAAGTACCTGATCCCGCTCATGATCCAGGGCGGTGGCGGCTCGGTCGTCAACGTGGCGTCGGACGAGGCTTTGGTGGGCGCGTCCCCGCCCACGGACACCCACGCCTACTCGGCCAGCAAAGGGGGCGTGGTGGCGCTGACCCGGGCCATGGCGGTCAGCTATGCGCCCCATCGCATCCGGGTCAACGCGGTGGCGCCGGGTTGGGTGGCGACGCCCATGACCGCCGACCTGCTGGCCGACCCGAAGGAGGCGGCGCGCCTGGCGGACGCATGTCCCCTTCAGCGCGTGGCCAGTCCCGAGGAGATCGCAAGTGCGGTGCTCTTTTTGGCGTCGGGGGAGGCCTCGTTCATCACCGGGGTGGTGCTGCCGGTTGAGGGCGGGTCGACAGCATGGTAAGTTTCGGGAGCGGGCCTGCCGGCAAACCCGAAGACGGCATGAGGCGCCCGGCGACGGGCGGGGAGGGCAAAACCCGGATGCACCAAGGGCGTCGGGTTCGGCGCTCGATAGGAAGGGCCATGGTGGCCGCAGCGGTGGGGATGTTGATCCCCACCGTGGTGCTGGGAGCTGTGTCTGTAATCATCCTTCGCCATGTGGTCTCCGTCTTTGAAGAGGTCGTGGAAGAGGCGATGGAGGAAATGCACCCCGTCGCCGACCTGCAACTGCTTCTCCTGAGGGTGCCCATGCCGGCCAACGACTACCTGGTTCATGGCTCGCCGTCGGAGCGGGAGGCCTTTGCCCGCTTGAGTGAGGAGGTGGAAAAGAAATTCCAGGAACTCCTCCGCCGCCCTTTCGGTCTTGCGGGAGAAGTCGATTTGGTGCAGGCGACCCAGCGGCGGTGGCGGGAGATCCACGCCCTGGGAGAGTCCATCCTGGCCTTGCCCGATCCCGTGAACAACCCCGATGGAGCCGAGCAGATGGAGAGGTTGGACGCTCTCGTCGACCGGGCCGTGGAGGACCTCGGGCGGATCCACGCCCTGGCCAACCGGGAGATGGAAGACCACCTGGAGACCGCTCGTGCCTTTTACGGCCGGATGCTGCTGGTCATCTCCCTGCTGTTGCTTGCCGGGCTGGCTGCCGCGTCGGCTCTGGCGGCCAGGCTCGTGCGCTCCATCCTGTCTCCCCTGGGGGAGCTTGGAGAAGCCGCCCGCCGTCTCGGGGCCGGTGAGCTTTCCTACCGGGTTCCGCCCCTGGCGTATGCGGAATTGGAGAAGGTTGGGGCCACCTTCAACTCCATGGCGGCGCGCCTGGAAGCGGATCGGGCGGCGCTGGAGGAGCTGGCCATCCAGGATCCGGTCACGGGTCTGTACAACCATCGGGAGCTTCACCGACGGTTGCACGACGAGGTGGAAAGGGCGCGCCGGTACCGCCGCCCCCTGTCGCTGCTGATGTTCGACCTTGACCACTTCAAGGCTTTCAACGATGCCCACGGCCACCCGGCCGGAGACGAGGCTTTGAGGGCTGTGGCCCAGGCCATACGCCGGCAGGTGCGGCCGGCTGACTTTCCGGCCCGATACGGGGGAGACGAGTTTGCCCTTATCCTTCCGGAGACGCCGCTGACCGGTGCGGCGGCAGTCGCGGAGCGCATCCGCGCCATGGTGGCTGCCACCCCGGTTGGGGCCGGGGCGGCCATCACCGTGAGCGTGGGCGTTGCGGCTTTTCCCGCAGACGGGCAGGACGCGCCGCAGCTGCTGATGGCCGCGGACCGAGCCCTCTACGCCGCCAAGCGCGCCGGCCGGGATCGGGTGTACGCGAGCAGCCATGGTGCGGCTCGGTGAGGCCCGGCTTGAGGAAACCCCCGGTATCCCATGACCCTCCGGGCCGATTCATATCACAGAAGCGATCGGAACACACCAGCCTGTCAAGCCTGTAACTCGGTTGGGGATCAGGCGAAGCGGCCCGTCACCTCTCGAACACCGGTGGATACCGCGACTTACTTGCGGCGCCGGGAATCCTCCGCGGTGGGTGAGCGACTGCGGGAACCGGGCCAGGGATATTGGTTCTCGGGTCCCGGTCAGAAGGAATGTTAAGTAATGTGACGAAACGTTTGGTGGCTCCCGAGACGCTGGTGTTGTTCATCTGGGGAAAGGGCTCGTGCAGGTGGAAAGGAGACCTTCGGATGCGGGTACTCGTGCGAGCGTTGCTGGTCGTCGTGCCTTTGCTGGCGGCGGTGCTTGTGACGGCCGTCGGTTGGTCGATGCAGGCTGCGCCGGCACCGCCGGTTCAGGTGACGGGGGCCTGGGCCCGACCGGCCGCCGCCATGCCGGCAGGGGAAGGACCGTCGTCCCACGGTGCCCACGGGGGCGCGGGCATGGGAGCGACCAGCGCCATCTACCTGACCCTGATCAACACCGGCCAACGCCCGCTGGCGCTGGTGGGCGTGCGCACGGAGGTGGCGAGGGCGGCCGAGCTGCACGAGACGCGGCTGGAGGGCCAAATCGCCCGGATGCGCCCGGTGGATCGCATCGAGGTTCCCGCCGGTGGCCGGGTGGAGCTGCGGCCCGGCGGCTTGCACATCATGCTTTTCGGCCTGCTACGTGATCTCAACCCCGGTGACCGGTTTGCGGTGACCCTCACGTTTGAAGGGGACCAAGAGCTGACCCTGGAGGTGGAGGTAAGGGCGGCCGGCAGCTGAGGTGTGAGCGTTCGGCGGCCGAAGGGGGTTGGCAAGCCCCGTGGAAGGCGGGCGGATGCTTCCCGTTCAACGCCGGTCCCGGATTCTCAGGGAACTCTCCGAGCGGGGCGCGGTTCACATCGCCAGCCTCTCCCGGCAACTCGGGGTCTCCCCCATGACGCTCCACCGGGACCTGGACGCTCTGGTGAGCCAGGGCTACGCCCGCAAGGTGCGGGGGGGAGCGGTGGCAGCGGGCAGCTGGCAGGGGAGACCCGTCTCTGCCGCGGCGGGCCTTGCGGCCGCTCACCCGCCTTCGGAGCGCTGCAGGGCGTGTGCCAAGCCCATCGACGGGCGCCACGCCTTCACGGTGCAGGACCAACGCACGGGGCCGGTTTCGGCATGCTGCGCCCACTGCGGGTTGATGCTGCTGGGTGACGAGACGTACGCCGCGATGGCGATGGACTTCCTTTTCGGGCACAGCCTCAATGCGCGCACCGCCTTTTATGTGGTGGCGCCGGAGCTGGTGGTTTGCTGCTCGCCGGCCGTGCTGCCCTTCGGCAGGCTGGAGGATGCCGAGCGCTTTCGGCGGGGCTTTGGGGGCGAGGTCCTGAGCCTGCAGGCAGCACGCACCCGCATTCATGCCGAGATGGCCCTGCACGGGGCCGAAGGGCCCGGGCGTCAGCACGGAGGCCACGCGGACGCCGACTAGGTGGGGATGGCCTTCGCCGCTGCCGTACGGGCAGCCTGGACCGCCATCATGCCGCTATAATGAGGGGGCGGCGTTGTGGCGCCACGGCCGCATCGGGCACGAGACCATGCAAGCGAGCATCTGGGCCATCGGGTGGAACTGGAACCCTGTCATCTTGGCCGGCCTGGGCCTCGGGCTTTACGCCTACCTGGCAGGCGTGCGTCGATTTCGACCTCGGCGCCGACAGGTCGTGCAGTTCGTGGCGGGGCTGGGGCTCGTTGTCGTCGCCCTCATCTCGCCGCTGGACCGGGCGGCGGACCGCTACCTGTTCTCCCTGCACGTGGCCCAGCACATGCTTTTGCAGATGGCGGCAGCGCCCCTGCTGGTGCTGGCTATTCCCGTCGCCGCACTGGAGCGGTGGCTTCGCCACCCCACCTGGGGCCGGCTGATGCCGTGGCGAGGGTCGGCGGTCCCGGCGGCCATCCTGTACAACGGCGTGCTGGCGCTGTGGCATCTTCCGGTGGCCCTGGGCGGGCCGCGTCTGGCCTGCGGGATCCGGACCGACGTGGCCTCCCAGATACCGTGGATCGCCACGCTGCAAGACCTGCTGCCCCTGGGGGCCGGTTTGCTCTTTTGGGGAGCGGTGCTGTTGCCCCATCCCTTTTCGGGCGCGCCCCGCGGCGTTCGACTGGCGGTGTTGGGGGGTACGTGGGTCTTCAACTGGCTGGTGAGCTTCGTCAACGCGACCGCCGGCCGTCCCCTGTACGCCACCTATTTCGCCGCGCCTCGCCTTTTCGGTTTGAGCCCCATGGCCGACCAGATGCTGGGGGCCGGCATCCTGTGGGAGCACGGTAACATGGTCTATGCGCTGGCCATCGTAGGGCTGGTGCGAGAGTGGCTGCGAAGCGCCGACGAGGGGGCGCCCGACTCCGGGGCGCCCTCCCCCGCCCTTGGCCCGGCCCAGCCGGGGGCTTAGCTCACCCACCAGGTGCGGCTGAGCCCCACCCAGGCGACGGCGTAGCTCACCGCAAACCAGGCCAGGAACAGAAAGCACAACGCCAGCGTTCCCGGGGCATGAAAACCATTGAGAAGCCCGGCCCGACTCCACCCCTCTCGGGCCGCCGGCGGCTGCTCGGCCGTTGCACCCGGCCCCGGGTTGGCGGCCAGAGCCAGGCGCAGGCCCTCTACCGGGTTGGGACTGGTGCGGCCTGCCAACAAGGTGGCCAGGGCGACGCCCACAAACATCGCCCCGCCGATCACCGACACCACCCCGCCGATGCCCACCAGCGCCAGTCCCAGCTGCACGGGCAGGCCGTCAAAACCGGGTACCGGCACGGTCGCCCGGGCGTAGGTGATATCCCAGACGCGCCGGGGTAGCCCCAGCCGCCCCGTGAGGAGCATGCCGCCCACCAGAAGGGTCAGACCTGCAGCGAACACCCACGGCTGCACCCGGGCCACGCCTCGGCCCATCAGCCGGCGGCGGGTGATGAGGGGAAGCAGGTAGTAGGTGATGCCCATGAAGGCCAGGGTGGTGCCGGCCACCACGGTGGCGTGGAAGTGGCCGGGGACCACCAGGGTATTGTGAACCAGCATGTTGAGCTGCATGGTGCCGATCAGGACCCCGCTTACGCCCGCCAGAAACCCGAAGAGGACGAAGGACAAGGCCAGGGCGGAAAACCCCGGTTCACCCCACGGCGCCCGGCGCAGCCAGCCGAACAGCCCGGTCCCAAGCCCCCGTTCCCGCTGGGCCACCTCGACGGCTCCCGGGATGGAGAACGCATGGATCAGGCTCGCCAGCACCGCCAGGTAGAGGAAATAACTGGTGTTCATGATGCGGTTGGATGTGCCCAGGCCGGGGTCCACCAACAGGTGGTGGATGGAGCCCAGCTGAATGAACAGCACATACAGCAAAAAGGCCACCCGGCTAAGCCCTTCGTGGACGGGCCGTGCCCCCGTGGTCAGGCTGGCCAGGGCGTACCAGACCCCCACCATGGCAGCGAGGTTGACCTGCTGGCTGCCGTGCCCGAAGCCCCAGAAGAGCAGCCGGTAGAAGGCCGGGTCGACGGAGGGGATCCACCCCATGGACCAGGCGAAGGTGGGGATCAGGGCCATGGCGCCGCTAAGCAGCGCGAAGACGGCCAGGACGGCCGCAGCCACAAAGGCGTAGGTCACCAGGGGCAGCGACCCGGTGACGACCCCTTCCCGGCGGGCGTTGAGGACGGTGGCCAAAAACAGCGCTACGGCCACCAGCGCGCCCACGGCAAACAGCAACAGCCCCAGGTAGAAGAGGGGATGGCCCTTCAGCGGCGGATATGCGGTCAGCATCACCGTGGAGCGCCCCGAGAGCATCACCGCTTCGGCCATCAGGGCTCCGGCCAGCATCAGGCCGTATGCCGCCCAGGCAGCCGTGGGCGCTACGAGCCGCGCGTTGAGCAGCACGGCGCCGCCAAAGTACAGTCCCGCCACCTCGAAGAAGACGATCCAGAAAACCAGCATCGTCGTCCCGTGCGCGGTCACGAACCGGTAAAACCACTCGGCCGGGAGCAGGTGCACGGCCTGCCAGCGGGTGAGGGCGATGAGCAGGGCCAACACCCCTCCCAGCGCCAGGAACGCGACGGCCGTGACCGCATTGACGGTGATGAGCCGCTCCGCTGCCCGGTGAACCCGAAAGCCGGTCACCTCGCAGCGCCGGAAAGCTGCCGCCTGCGCGCTTTGCTCGACGAGCGTCTGCTCCACCACACATACCGCCCCCTGTCACCGGGAAGGAAGGGGCCCGCACGGGCCCGGGTCGTGGCGCACCAAGGGGGGCGCCCGCCCTGGCGAAGAGCGGGCCCCGGGCTACTCCGTCACGATCACCTTGCCCGTCATCAGGTGGTGTCCCAGCCCGCAGAATTCGTTACACACGATCTGAAACTCGCCCGCCTGGGTGGGCGTCAGCCGGATGACGGATAGGTAGCCAGGAAGGATCTGAAAGTTCAGCCCGGCGGGCTGGATGGACAGGCCGTGCTGCAGATCGGCCGAGGAGACCAGCAATCGGTACGTTTCCCCCTTCTTCAACCGCAGCACGGGATAGAACTGGAACGCCCGGGCCATCAGATAGACGTCGGACCCGGGTGGGGGGCTGACGACGGGGGTTCCCGACAGGGTGTCGGTGCGGTACGCGGCAACGAAGGCTTCCACCCGGGCCCGGAACGTGGCCCGATCGACGCGGTAGCTCTCGGCCGGGGTGTTCTGGCGCCCAATGAGGGGCCACACCCACATCATGGCAAACAGGACCAGGCACCAGAACAGGCCGATGCCCACCCAGACCCTCTCATCGCGGCCAAGAGGCTTCCACCAGACGGTGGAAGGCGGCGCCAGAGCGCTCATCCCGTTCACCCCCTGCAATAAGGCCCCTGCGCTTAGCGGAAGAGAGGAACCTGTACGAGCTCCCAGAGCCCCCAGAATACGTACAGTACCATGGGCACCGCCAGTCCCAGCGCCAGCAGCAAAAAGACGTCGTCCAGCAGCAACTGCGGCCACGGCACCGGGCGGTCGGCTGGGGGCGGAGAGCGGTGGGAAGCGGGGTGTTGGCGGTTGGCCACTGCCGGGCCCCCTCTCCAGCCGGGCGCGGACTTCGCCTGGCCCCGGCCTTCTTCTGCCAGCTTAGGGCGTCGAGGGCTTGGGTTCGGTGCAGCAGGTCACGCGGGGCCGTGATCCGGATCACGCCCCGGGCAGGCGGCCGCAGGTGGCTGCCGGGGGCAGCGCCGGGCTCTTGCAAAACCTTTATCGGCCGCGCAGGAGTCGCTGAGCCTGACGTCGAAACCTGTGGTACAATCGAACTGCCGGCATCGCGCGGGACCTGCTCAGGGTAAACCTGGCGAAAGCCAGGGGCACAAAGCCACAGGGCCTAAGGTGGCTTCGGCCACTATGGCAGCCGGTTGCCAGGTCCGCCGGGCGAAGGAGCGCGCCCGCAACTGGCAGCCGCGTCTGCGGTTGCCAGTTTTGCTTTTGGCGCCGCCCTGTAGCCCGCCCCAAGCAGCAGGCCCGGACAGGGGAAGGGGGTGCTGGCCCGTATGCGCAAGCTGGCGGTAGGGCTGCTCGCCTTGGTGGTGGTGGCGCTTTTCAGCCTGAGTGCCCTGGGAGCCCAGGGCGAACGCCCGTGGACGCCGTCCATGAACAGCCCGGTGAACTTCCATCAGATCCAGGTGGATAAGCAGACGCCGGCCCAGGACGTTACCGCACCGAT
Source organism: uncultured Clostridia bacterium (assembly GCA_964418425.1). GTDB lineage: Bacteria > Bacillota > Limnochordia > Limnochordales > Geochordaceae > CAYQLT01. The sequence goes on along the minus strand of CAYQLT010000044.1, from coordinate 4,199 downwards.
TTACGCGGAGGTGCAGGAGAAGTATCCGGAGGCGGCGGACAACGCCCGCCATGCGGCCATCAGCCGGTAGGCGGAAGCGGGGCGGGCGCCTGGCGCCCGCCCGCACCTTCCAGCGACCGGGCCGCCAGCCGGTGTGCGTCGCGCAGTTCCTCCCACAGCCGGTGGCGCACGGCCAGGTCGGCCGCCCGGGCGCTCGCCGCCAGGGAAGCGGGGTGGCGCCCGGCGTGGAGCATCCGCTCCGCCTCCACCAGCTCGGCCTGGGCGCGCACGGCCGGGTCGCCCCCGCCGGCCAGGCGCCGGGCCCGGATCAGGTGCCGGCGGGCCTCCGAGAGGCTGCCCCGGGCCAGCGCGATGCGGGCCAGCTCGAGGTGGACGTACGGCGCCCTCGTCGGATCGATGCCGCTCAGTTCCTGGCAAATCGGTTCCATCAGCTGGTGAGCCTGGTCGTGAAGGCCGAGGGCCCGCAGGGCCCACGCGAGGTCGAGAGCTACCCGCACGCAGTCGGTTCGGGCCTCGGTGGCGTCGGCGGACAGGTTGGGGGCGCTGAGGGCCTCCCGTCGCAGCGCGTAGGCTTCTGCGAGCAGAGGCCAGGCCCGGGCGTAAAGTCCCAGGCGAAGGTAGCAGACGCCGAGGCCGTGCAGCACGGCCGCCCGGTGGGGCACCATGTCGCCCGCGATCCGAAGGGCCAGCCGGTAAGCGGCGACGGCTCCCCGGTAGTCGCCCGCCTCGCGGCGGGCGAGGGCCAGGTTGCGCAGGGTGCCCACCCGGGCGTCGGCGCCGAGGTCCGCATCTCGGGCCAAGCGGTAAGCCCTCTCGAAGGCCGCCGCGGCATCCCGCAACGCACGCCGCTTAAGGGCTTGTACGCCCTCATGCACGTACCGGGCGACCTCGCTGAAGCGCATGGCCTTCTCCGGGCCCGGCCCTGCCAGGGTGTGTCCCCTCTCGCCGGGCTCGGCACCCGGTTGTGATTGAGGAGGAGAGAAGCTCACGGTGAGCAGCCCCGGCGAGACAGTTCGACGGGAGCAGGAGAGGCCCTCCCTCGCTTCGTGGGAAGCCTTCGAGGCCTCGGTCATCCGGCATGACCTGGTGATAGACGCCTTCTTCCGCATGTCCGACCAGATCCTGTCGGTGCCGGAGGACCCGGGGCCGCAGGCCCGGCTTCGCTCCGGGTCGAGCCGCAGCCGCCGCCACCCGTACGGCCGACGCCCATCGCCCCGCCAAAGCGAGGGATTCTTTTCGGGCTCGGTCCGCAGCCCGGGGCTGGTGCTCCTGGACGCGCGAGGCGTCGTGCTGGCCCGCAGCGGCTTCTCGGCCGCCCTGGCCCGCATGGCCGCCGAGGGCTGGGTTCCGGGGGCCCGGGTGGCGCCGTCTGTGCTGGCCGCCCTGCCTCACCGTACCGTCACCGTTCCTTCGGGCCGACGAGGGCGGGCGGGCCCGTCCGGGGAGGGAGGTGAGGCCGCCGTGCTGGTTCTCGTTCCCGGGGAGGGAGACGGGAACTCTCCGCTGACGGCGGCCCTTCTCAGTGCCGCCGAGGCCTTGCTGGTGAAAGAGGCGCAACTTCTGCAGCGGGAAAACGAGCGCCAGGAGATGGCCCACAGCCTGCGCAAGCTTTCGGCCTTCCGGGAAGTGGCCCTGGCCACGGAAGCGCCTTCCCTGAGCACGGCCGAACTGGTGCGCGGCATGCTGGGGGTCGTCCGGTCCATGGTAGGCGCGGACCGGGCGATGCTGGCGCTGGCAGATCCCGTGGCGCTCGGCGGTGCCGGGCAGGATCTGTCTGCGCCGGCTTCCCGAGAGGGCGAGATCGCTCGCCTGCCTGCGCTCAAGAGGATCTTCGAGGAACGCCTGCCGGTGCTCGTCGGCCGCCAGGACACAAAGCCCGAGGCCCGGGAGCTTCTCCAGCGCCTGGGGGCGCAGGCTGCCCTGGCCGTTCCGGTGGTCTTCCAGGACGGCACGTGCGTGGCGGCCGCCCTCGTCGCGCGCGACAGGCCCGAGCCCTTCGGTGCGCGGGATGTGGAGCTGCTTTCGTTCGTGAGCCTGCAGATGGGGCTCGCGCTGGAGAACGCCGCGCTGCGGGACCGGCTGCGCCGCCGCCTTGACGACCTGACCACCGAACTGGGGCTGGCGCAACGGGTTCAGCAGGCGATCCTGCCGGGAGAGCCCCTCGTGCGGCCCGGCGTGCGGATGTACGGGTTCTCCCACCCGGCGCGCCACGTGGGCGGGGATTTCTACGACTACTGGGAGGCCGAGGACGGCGCGTGCGTGGGGGTGTTGGGCGACATCATGGGCAAAGGGGTGGCGGCAGCCCTTCTGATGGCGCTTCTGAGGGCCCAGGTGCGCTCCTGTGCGGGGGAGCGCCCGTTTGGCTTGCCGGTGCTGCGGCGGCTGGGAGCCTCTACCACGGCTGACCTCCGGCGTGCCGGAGCCATGGCCACCTTGCAACTGCTGCGCCTGGAGCCGCACTCCCGGGAGCTTACGTGGCTGGTGGCCGGACACCATCCGCCGCTCTTGAGGCGGGACGGCCGGTGGGGGCTCCTGGAGGGGCCCCGGGGTATGGCCCTCGGACTGCTTGAGGACCCGCCTCGGGAACGCTCGGTGGGCCGCTGCACTTTGAAGCCCGGCGATCTGGTGCTGCTTTGGTCCGACGGCTTGCTGGAGCTGGCCTTCCCCGACCGCAGGGCCATCCGCATCGAGGGGGTGCTGGACATCGTGAGCGACCTGGCGCCGGCGGACGCGGTGGAAGCCGTGCGGCTGCTGGAGGAGCGCCTGAAGGCGACGGTGCCGCCCGGCTCCTCGAAAGATGACGTGACCGTACTGGCCCTCAGCGTGCCGGAGCACGTGGAGGAAGGAAGTCCGGCGTGATCGACGAACCTGGAGGCCGCAGGCGGATGTGGCAGGTCCTGCCCACCGGCTTGAGGCCCCTTGAGGCCGGCCACGTCCCGGTGCCCCCGGGCCGCCGGCGAGGGGCGGGGGGTATCCTGCGGCTGTGGCGGATCCGTTCGGTCGAGGACCTGCGCCGCATTCGTGCCTGGATTCGTCGGCGCAGCGCCATGGCGGGATGCTCGCCTCAATTGGCCTGGCGGATTCAGGTGGGCGTCAACGAGGTGGCCACCAATGCCCTGGTGCACGGGGGTGGTGGCACCTGCCGGGTGGGCTGGGACGAAGAAGGGGTGCGGGTCCGTGTCGCCAGCCGGCTTCGGGTTGCGGACGTGGGCCACATTGATGGCCTGCTCCAGGGCCTTCGCCGCCAGGGTGCGTGGAAGGGAAACGGGCTTCGGATCGCGGCGACCTACGCCGACAGCGTCATCATCTCAGCCGGCGAAGAGGGGCTTGAGGTTTGGCTGGATTTCCGGGCTGACGGGAGAGAGGGACGCGGCGATGGAGATCGTCGTGCGGCAGGAGGATGAGAGCACCATCCGGGTGGCCTGTGCCGGCGAGCTGGATTACGGGTCGGCGGAGAGGTTCCTTCAGGCCGTTACCCAGGTGAACGCCGGCCGGGTGGTGATCGACTTCGCATCGGTGGAGTTCGTCGACTCCACCGGCGTGGCCGCGCTGTGCCGGGCCATCGAGCACGTTCGGCAGCGCCAGGGGGACGTGAAGGTGGTCAACGTCCACCAGGGCGTCTACGAAATCCTCACGCTGGTGGGCTGCGTGGACGCGTTCGGGGCTGAAAACTTCACCACCCAGCCCGGCTGGAGCACCCACTCGCCCGCCTCTTGAAGCCTCCCAGGCCCGGGATACCGCCGGACACCAGCCAGGCGCCTGGACTTCGACCGGACTCCCCCTCACCCGCTCTGGCGGATCTTTAGCTCTCCCCGGGGATCGGGTACCACGTCCACCTCCCGAGTCACCCGTTGGAAGGCGTGGCTGCGACGCCCGATGGTGAGGCGCACACCGGGATGGACAAGCCGGGCGGCGAAGCGTCCCGACGTGAGAATGTCGACCCGGGTCTGGGCGCCGGCGGGGCTTCCCACCTCGTCCAGCACCACGTCCCCCTCCTGCACCGTGATCTGGCCGCCCCGGAACAGGCCCGGGCGGACGTACACCCCTTTGCCCGCAAAGAGGTAGGCATGGTAGCATATCCCGCCCGGCATGCGAATGGTCCCGGTGGCTTCCACCTTGGAGTTTTGGACGTAGCGGGTGACCACGTCGGCGGGCCGGGATCGCTCCTCCCCCAGGCGCTCCACAAACGCCCGGGCCTG
>CAYQLT010000043.1:17320-22975 GCA_964418425.1 uncultured Clostridia bacterium | reverse complement strand
TTCCGCAGCGGTGGTCGGGGCGCCGGGACTTGAACCCGGGGCCTACTGCTCCCAAAGCAGTCGCGCTGCCAAACTGCGCCACGCCCCGACGCCGGGCACCTGCGGGGCTTCGCCCGCCGGGCTCGCCGGCCCCTCCATGCTAAAGCCCGCAGCCCCAGGCCGTCAACCGCAGCGGCCCCCACCCTCGCCGTCCGCAGGCACTGCGCCCAACAGCAAGGCCAGGAAGTCCTCCGCCTGCCGCCACGCCCGGGCCCGGTGGCTGAGGCGGTTTTTCTGCGAGAGCTCCAGCTCCGCGAAGGTGCGGCCCAGGCCGGCCACCTCGAAGACGGGATCATACCCAAAGCCGCCGGTGCCTCGGGGTGCCCGCGTGATCTCGCCGGGACACTCGCCCCAAAAGACCCGTGTTCGGCCGTCCCACGGCCCCCCGTGGCCGACCGGGACAGCGACCGCCAGCGCGCACCGAAACCATGCGGTGCGTTGCCCGGGTGGCACCCCCTCCAGCTCGCCCAAGAGCCGCCGGATGCGCGCCTCGTCGGTGGCGTTCTCTCCGCCATAGCGGGCCGCCCTCGGCCCGGGGGCCCCGCCCAGCGCCTGCACGTAAAGCCCCGTGTCGTCTGCCACCGCCACCCGCCCGAAGAAGTCCGCTGCCGCCCGGGCTTTGGCTTGTGCGTTTTCTGCCAGGTCGTGGCTGACCTCCGGCACCTCGGCCATCACCCGCCCTCCCAGCTCCGGATGCCCCGGCCATAAAGCCACCACCTGCGCCGCCAGCGGCCCGGTGGCCAGCAGTTCCAGGTACTCCCGAAGCTTGCCGGAGTTGGTGGTGGCCACGACCAGCCGGTGCAAAGGCCCCACCCCTTACTCCTCGATACGGTGGTGAACGGGTGGACCCATGCGCCTGCGGGCCTCCACGGCCGCCACCACCTCCGCCGGAAGGGTTCGACGCTGCAACTCCACCAGTTGCTGGATGGCCGGTGCCGCCGCCTCCAGAAACCGGGCGGTACTTCGGGCGTCGAAGGGGGCCCGCTCTGCGGTTCCCTGCAGTTCCACCAGCTGCCCGGAGCCGGTCATCACCACGTTCATGTCCACGTCCGCCACGCTGTCCTCCGCGTACTCCAGGTCCACCCGCAGCTCGCCTCCCACCAGCCCCACGCTGACGGCCGCGAGGAAGTCGGTGAGGGGCAGGTGTTCCCAGCCCTCCTTCACCTTGAGCCCCCACAGCGCATCGGCCAGGGCCACCAGGCCGCCGGTGACCGAGGCGGTGCGCGTGCCCCCGTCGGCCTGGAGTACATCGCAGTCCACCCACAGGGTGCGCTCGCCCAGGGCCGCCAGATCCACCACCGCCCGAAGGCTTCGACCGATGAGCCGCTGGATCTCCATGGAGCGGCCCGCCGGCCGTCCTCGCTGGACATCACGGGGCGTGCGCTCCCGGGTCGATCGGGGCAGCATGGCGTATTCGGCGGTCACCCATCCGGACCCCGTACCCCGCAGGAAGGGCGGCACCCGGTCTTCCACCGAGACGGTACAGAGGACCTTGGTGTCACCCACCTGGATGAGGGCCGAACCCTCGGGCCACTTGAGCACGCCCCGCTCCAGCCGCACCGGCCGCAGCTCCAGGGGGCCGCGCCCGGTGCGCGCCGGGCCCGTCGGGCCGGCCGGGCCTGCCTGCACCTGCGTCTGGCGGGCTTCGTTCAGCGTCCGGCCTCCTCTCCCGCAGCCATCGCCCGCACCAGCTCCCGGAAGCGGGCGCCTCGCTGTTCGAAGTTGCGAAACATGTCATAACTCGCGCAGGCCGGCGAGAGCAAGACCACGTCACCGGGCCGGGCCGCCTGACGGGCCTGCTCCAGCGCCTGCTCCAGGCTGGCGGCCCTCGAGCGGGTCGGACGAACGGCCCCCGGGCCGCCGGGCTGTTGGCCAGCCGCCTGCCCGAGCTCCTGCTCGGCCGCCTCCAAAGCCCGTTCGATGGCCCCTGCCGTCTGCCCCATCAGCACCACGTGGCGGCAGCGGCGAACCACCACCCGGGCCAGCTCGTCGAAAGGCAGGTGCTTGTCGTAACCGCCGGCGATGAGAACCACGGGTTCCGCGAAGGAGGCCAGGGCGGCCATCGCCCGCGCCGGGGTGGTGGCTATGGAGTCATTGACATAGAGCACCCCATCCACCCGGGCGACCTCCTCCAGCCGGTGGGGCACCCCGGTGAAACTGCGCACCGCCTCCCGTACCCCCTCCACGGGGCAGCCCGCATACAGGACTGCCGCAGCGGCGGCCAGCACGTTGGCCACGTTGTGGCTTCCCCGCAGGCGGATCTCCGAGCGGCGCATCAGCTCCACCCCGCCCCCCGCCGGACCGCCCTCCTGGAGGCAGACCATGAGCCGGTCTCCCTCCAGCCACGCCCCCGGCGTGCGGGGCCGTTGCATGCCGAACCAGACAACCGCGCCGGGGGTCTGGTCCCTCATGGCCGAAACCACCGCATCGTCGGCGTTGAGGACGGCGAAATCCCCGGCGCCCTGAAAGGCCACGATCCGCTGCTTGGCGGCCACGTACGCCTCCATGCTCTCGTGCACGTCCAGGTGGTTGGGGGTTATGTTGGTGACCACCGCGCCATGAGGGCTGACCCCGGTGGTCTCCAGCTGGAAGCTGGACAGTTCCAGCACCACCCAGGCCTGCGGCCCGATCTCCCCGAGGCGCTCGATGAGCGGCTCCCCGATGTTGCCTCCCACGAAGACGGGCCGCCCCGTGGCCTTGAGCATCCGTCCGATGAGAGTCGTCGTGGTGGTCTTGCCGGCCGAGCCGGTGATGCCGATAACCGGAGCCGGACAAAGCCGCAGGAACAGATCCACCTGCCCGCTCAACCGAACCCCGGCCCGCCGGGCGGCCTGCAGGGCCGGAAGGTTCTTGGGGATTCCCGGCGACACGAACGCCACCCGAACCCCCTCCAGGCCCCGCAGGTAGTCCGGCCCCAGTACCAGGCGAACCCCCAGCCGCCTCAGCTCGTCCGCCTGGGGGCCGAACTCGTCGGCGCCTTTGCGGTCACAGGCCACCACCCGGGCGCCCTGGCCCACCAGGTACCGAACCAGGGGCATGTTTTCGGTGCCCAGCCCCACCACGGCCACGTCCACACCGTCCCAGCGGGGTGGGGCCGCCGTCGGACCAAGCCCGAACCCGTCCGCAGGCAGTTGGGTGCCGGCGGGGGCGCAGGAAGCTGCCGCCATGGCCGATCCCTTCCTGACCGTCTTGCTCTTGCCGGCCCGCCAGACTATCAGATTATGAGGATTATGAGGAGGGGCGGCCTCCCGTGCCGATGGAGCCGGGCGGCGCGGTTTGCACGAGGCTGGGATCGGGTTCCAACGGCTCCGTCAGATCGACGTGTCCGGCCAGCGTCTCCACCGGCTTTCCCTCGATGAGAATCCGCACCCGCCGTACGCCCGGGACCTCCGCCAGCGTGTGGACGATGCCGTAGACGGTCATCAGCTCCCCCGCGGTGCCGCCCCAGTGGCGCTCCGCCAGCTCCCGGCTGAAACTGGCTGTGGCAACCCCCTGATCCACCTGCACCCACAGGGGACGTGCGCCCGGTGGGATCACCGGCGCCAGGCGGCCTGTGTCCCGCGGCCCGGCGCTTAAGAGCTGCAGCCTGCGCTCCGGCGTGTCCTGCGCGGGCAGCAGGTAGCGTACTTCCGGGATGAGGTAGCTGGCGTCCGGCGAGGCGAAGTAAAGCCGCACGGGGTGGCCGACCCCTGCGGCGGCCAGCCAGCTATCGGGCAGCACGACCCAGCCCGTTCTCAGGCCTGCCCAAGCGGCGCCCGCCAGCCCCGCCGCCAGCAGGACCACCCCTACCGCCCATCGCCACCACGCCCCTCTGCGGCGGCGGTAGCTCCATATGGGCCGATTACGTACCCGGCCCGGCCCTCTTCTCATTGGAGTCGCCCCACAACCTGCACGGCCGGCCGGCGCTCGGGAACCTCTTGGGTGTTAGCATTGCCCATGCTGCTGAAAAAGCTCACGATACCCGAGAACAACGCCTCGGCGGCGCTTTGGCGAAACGCCGGATCCTGCAGCCGCTTCTCGTCGGCCGGATGGTCCACAAACGCCACCTCCACCAGCGCCACGGGCATGGGAGCCAGCCGCAACACCCGCAGATCGCTTCGAGCCTTCACGCCTCGCCCCTGCGTCTGGAGCTGGCTGACCAGCGCGTCATACAGAAGCTCGGCCAGCATTCGGCTGGCGGGCAGACGCGGAGCGTACAGCACCTCGGTCCCCATGCCCATCCCCGAGGTGGATGCGTTGTGATGGATGCTCACCAGCACCTCCGAGCCTGCCCGTCGGGCGATCTCGACCCGCTCATCCAGGGGGACGTAGACGTCGTCGGCTCGGGTCATGGTCACCTGGACTCCCAGCGATTCCAGGAGCCCGGCCAGACGCCGGGCCACGTCGAGGTTGTAAAACTTCTCCGGCGTCCCACTCAACCCCATGGCCCCGCTGTCCACCCCTCCATGGCCGGGGTCGATGGCCACCGTGCGACCCACCAGCGGCTCGCTGCCCAGCGCCACGACCGCGACGCTGCCCTCCTCGCTGCGAAACAGGCGGTGCGCCACGGGGCTATCCAGTTCCAGCACCAGGCGGGCGGCTCGGGGCAGAAACTGCCCCGTGCGCAGCACCCGCACCGGACCCTGTCCCGGGAACTCCCCCTGGGGCCCTCCCGCCTGAGGCTCCAGCACCGCACCGGGAAAGTCCACCACCAGGCGGTCGGGGTCGCGCAGGTAAAACGTGCGGGGCTGAAGAGGGCCGGTTGCCTCGACCATCAGGCTGACTCCCGAGCGGCTCACCTTCTGGAGGGAAACCCGCCGGATGCGGCTGTAGACGTCCAGCACCACGTCCAGCGGCACGGCCCCCTCCGGCGCGCCGGCCCCAGCGTCCACAGCGGCCAAACCTGCATCGGCGTAGGGTGCGGGATCCCGGGTGCCGCTCCCGCCTTCCAGACCCCTACGGGCCAGCTGCGCGGAGGTGAGGAAGCGAGGAGCTACCAGGGCGCCCAGCTCCAGGACCACCCGAACCACATCGGGCTGGTTTTGGCTCACCCGCACCCGGCTCACCGGGCCGCTGCTGATGGCCCACTCCGACGCCGGCACGGTCAGGGTGGCCTCCTGGATGTCGAATATCAGCCGCCGGGGGTTGTCCAGCACGCTCGTCCGGATGGGGGCATACCCCGACATCTCGATCCAGAGCTGCCCGCCTGCCGGCGAGCGGGCCGAAGGTGGGTCCGGAATCCACCGCACGCCGGCCACCTGGTGGTTGATGAAGACCGTGGTGGAATCCGAACCCTCCGCCAGCGTGAACCCCACCGGCGCGTTGAGGTCGACGGCCATGCGCACCACATCGGGGGCCTGCTGGCCCAGCCGCACCCGCCGTACGACGGGCCCGTGCACGTCATACTCCAGCACCGGCGCCGCCAGCCGCGCCCCCATCAGGTCGAACACCAGACGCGGAGGGTCGGCTAGGATGGCAGGCTGCGCAAGCGTGACGGGGCCGTCCCGCAGAACCTCCACCCGGGGACGACCTCCTGTCCGCCGCACCTGAACCCCCAGGATCTGGGACAGAGCCTGCGGCGGGGAAGGGGCCGGTGCGACCAGCTCCCGCCCGTCCTGAGCGAGCTCCCGGCCATCC
>CAYQLT010000043.1:0-17220 GCA_964418425.1 uncultured Clostridia bacterium | reverse complement strand
GGAAGGGGCCGGTGCGACCAGCTCCCGCCCGTCCTGAGCGAGCTCCCGGCCATCCTTCGGAAGTTCCCGCCCGTCCTGTGCCGGCTCCCGCTGAACCGCCTGGAGCTTTCGCCCACCTTGCGGGAGCTGCCCCCCGTCCTCAGAAGCCGCCCCGCCGGCCACCTGCGGCTCACCGGCCGACCCCGCCGCCGGTGGCTGCTCCGGGGCCGGCTTCGCCGGCACGCCCGGGAAGTCGCCCTCAAGGTCCCGCAGGGGAGCGGGCCAAAGACTCACCAGCCCGGCCGGCAAAAACACCCCGCTTCGCTCCACGCTGGGCGCCAGGGCCGGGGTCGGCGCCGCCGGCGTCCAGTGGGAGAGCGCGGAAAGCAGCCCCTGCAGCGGACGGGGCTGGAAAGGCGGCACCCGGGCGGCCGTTGCCGCGCCAGGAGTTGCCTGGGGCGACGATGGCGTGGCAGGTACAGGCGTGGCAGCTTCGGGACCGCCTTGTGCCTGCGGGGCGGCATCGGGCTCCGCGGCGCCCCCGCCTCGCGCCGTCGCGCCGGAGGCCGACGGCGACGCCGAAGGGGGAGCAGAGGGTGCCGCCGGCGCCTTTACCACCGCCACGTCCGGCAGGAGGAGCGGACGCTGCAAGGTGGGCCCGATGGGCGCCGGCATGAGAGCCACCAGGGTGCTCGCAGCCGTCAGGTCGGCCGGAGCCGGCAGGGGCGGGCGAGGCGACGGCTGATAAGCCCCGCTCCGAGCGGGCCGCGAGGAGGCCGAGCTGCTGGCGGAGGCGGCCCGGGAGCCCGCTGGGGCAGCTTCCCCCTCCGGGCCTCGCCCTGACCCGGCAGGCGGCAAGAGGTCCCGCGAGGGCTCAGGCTGTCCCTCTACAGACGCCCGCCGGGCCCGCGGATCCCACCGGATGACGAGTCCCAGGGCCTCGGCCACGGAGCGGGCGGGTACCATCAGCCGTCCGCCCACGATCTCCGCGGGCCGGGCGAGCGCCACGGTTCCGGAGTCGGTCTGCATCCACCTGGAGCCGACCGTGGCCACGGCCCAGCGTTCGCCCCGACGCATCCACACGGCCCGGTCCTGCGCGCGCCATTCCAGCCTGACCTCCAGCTGCTCCAGAACACGGGCCGGGATCAGGAGGACCCCGTCCACCAGCAAAGAGGGGCCCGCCTCGTCCGCGGGATTGCCCGCCACCCACAGAGATCCCGGAGGAAGCGCGACCGGCGCCCCCCTGGCCTGTCCACCCGAAGCGCCGGCCGAAGCCGCGGCCGCAGCCGGCGCGGCTTTGACAGGCTCCTGCGGGCAGGCTCCGGCGGCCACCAGGGCGGCAGCGGTGACGAAGCCGGTTGTAAGGGCTCGAAGGCAAAGTCGTCTCTGTGACATGGAAAGCCCCCGCAGCCGAGCTCCCGCTCAGCACAAAACCCGGCGCGCCCCGGGAAGCGATACTTCCCGTTGCGGCCGGGTTTCCACACACGCTTCTCGCCCCCTGGCCCGGCGGCCGGGCCGGGAGCCGGAACTTGCTGGGTGGTTCGCCATCAACTCCCGATTTCCTGCAGGTTCCTGCGCAAACCGGGCGCTTCCTGCCCGTGGGGTGCGCCCCGGGCCCCCGCAGGCCGCAGCGGCCGTTGCCCCCCGGGCGGCGCAACGGTATGATGAGGGGCGCCATGACCGCCGAGCGAGCGGAGAAGACGGTCTGCGAAAACCGCAAGGCCCGGCACGACTACGAAATCCTCGAGACGGTGGAAGCGGGGCTGGTGCTGACCGGCACCGAGGTCAAGTCCCTGCGGCTTGGGCGCGCGCAGCTTCGGGACAGCTATGCCCGCATTGAGAAGGGCGAGATCTTTCTTCACGACGCCCACATCAGCCCGTACCCGGGGGGCGGACACTTCAACCACGATCCGGTGCGGCCGCGAAAGCTCCTGCTGCACCGCCGGGAGATCGACCGCCTGGCCGGCCGGGTGGCCGAGAGGGGTCTCACCCTGGTTCCGCTACGCCTGTACTTCAACCGCCGCGGGATCGTGAAAGTCGAGCTGGCCCTGGCCCGCGGCCGCAAGGCGTATGACCGCCGCGCGGCCATCGCAGAGCGCGAGGCCCGCCGCCGCATCGAGCAGGCCCTGGCCGAGCGAGCCCGCCGTCGGGGGTTGGAATGAGGCCTTGAGACTCCCTAAACGGGCCCGGGGGCCATCGCCGCCGTTGACAGTCCGGCCCGATGGGGGTATCCTCAGGCTGCGACCCTGCCCGTGTCCAAGTCCGTGGGGGTGAATGAGGTTCGACATGGGTGCGGGTGGCCATGGCTGCGAGCCGAGCGCCTGCGACTCGTAAAACCGCAGGGCAGTCAACAACTGCCGAAGCTGAGCCTGTTCTGGCTGCCGCGTAAGCGGGCGGTCACGTCCGTCTGACGGCGCTCCCGCCGCCGCAGAAGCGGGCGTCATCGTAGCGGGATACTCCGGCTGCTCAGCTTCCGGGCAGCAGGAGGAAACCAAGCGGAAGCTGGCGGCCACCATATCCGGCCTCCGGGATCGGGTGGCGGCGAAGACAGCCAAACGGAGGACACGCTCGTAGAGGCTGTGGTGGCCTCGCCCATGGACGGCGGTGCAACTCCGCCCACCTCCACCATCCTTCGAAGACGATGAGGCTCCGGGCAAAAGCTCCCGGAGCCTCTGGCTTTTACAGGGGCCTCCCTTACAGCAGCCCCGAGGTGAACAGGGGGGCAAAGACCAGCGCCACGATGGACATCAGCTTGATGAGGATGTTCATGGAGGGGCCCGCGGTGTCTTTGAAGGGATCCCCCACCGTATCGCCCACCACCGCCGCTTTGTGCGGGTCAGACCCCTTCCCTCCGTACTCGCCGCTCTCGATGTACTTCTTGGCGTTATCCCACGCGCCCCCGGCGTTGGCCATCATGATAGCCAGCAGTACGCCGCTCACCGTCGCCCCGCCCAGAAGCCCGCCCAGGGCCTCCTTGCCCAGGATCATCCCGGTCGCCAGCGGCAGCGCCACCGCCAGGCCTCCCGGCACCACCATCTCCCGAAGCGCAGCCCCCGTGCTGATGCTCACACACCGGGCGTACTCGGGCCGGGCGTGGCCTTCCATCAGGCCCGGGATCTCCCGGAACTGGCGGCGCACCTCCTGCACCATCTGGTAGGCGGCGCGCCCTACCGCCCGCATGGCCATGGATGCGAACAGATAGGGCACCATGCCGCCGATAAGCAGACCCATGATCACCCGAGCGTCGGTGAGGTCGATGGTCAGGATGCCGGCCGCGGTCTTGTACGCCGAGAAAAGCGCCAGCGCGGTCAGCGCCGCCGACCCGATGGCAAACCCCTTGGCAACCGCCGCCGTGGTGTTGCCCACCGAGTCCAGGGTATCGGTGATGCGCCGCACCCGAGGCTCGAGATGGGCCATCTCGGCGATGCCACCGGCGTTGTCCGCCACCGGCCCGTACGCGTCCACAGAGACCGTCATCCCCGTCGTCGCCAGCATCCCCACCGCGCTCATCGCGATCCCGTACAACCCGCCGTACCGGTAAGCCACCCAGGTGCCGATGGCGATGAGGATCACGGGCCACGCCGTGCTGAGCATGCCGTTGGCAAGCCCGCTGATGATGTTGGTGGCCGTGCCGGTCAGGGAGGCCTGCGCGATCTCCCGCACGGGCCGGTAGTCCGCCGAGGTGTAGTATTCCGTGATGAGGCCGATGGCGCTGCCCACCACCAGACCGGCGACGGTCGCCACCCAGACGCCGGTCGCGCCGGGCTGGCCGTCCACCGGCAACACCGCCCGGGTGAGGAAGTAGCTCAACGCCGCCACCAGCACCGCCGCCACCCAGGTGCCGTTGCGCAAAGCCACGCGGGGGTTTCCGTCCTCGCCGGTGCGCACCATGAAGGCGGCCACGATGGAGGCCAGGATCCCGCCGGCGGCCACCAAAAGCGGCAGAGTGATGTAGCCCCACTGCCCGTTGCTTTGCCCCAGGCTCACCCCGATGACCATGGCTGCGATCACCGACGCCGCGTAGGACTCAAACAGGTCCGCGCCCATCCCGGCGACGTCGCCCACGTTATCCCCCACGTTGTCGGCAATCACCGCCGGATTGCGGGGGTCATCCTCAGGAATACCCGCCTCCACCTTGCCGACCAGGTCTGCGCCCACGTCCGCCGCTTTGGTGTAAATCCCGCCCCCCACGCGCGCAAAGAGCGCGATGGAGCTGGCCCCCAGACCAAAGCCGTTGACGATGTTAAAGGTGATGGGGTTGCGTGGGTCGGCAAAAATGGCCGTCACCAGGCCCAAACCGAGCAGCCCGAGGCCGACCACCGTCAGCCCCATCACCGCCCCGCCCGAGAAGGCCACCGCCAACGCCTTGTTGAGGCCGTTGGTGGCCGCCTGGGTGGTGCGTACGTTGGCACGGGTGGCGGAGCGCATCCCGACGTACCCGGCCGTCGCCGAGGCGGTCGCCCCCATGACGAAGGCCACCGCGGTCAGCGGCTGCATGCTGTGGGCCGGCGTCAGCGCCCCCGCGAGCAAGATCACCCCCGCCATCACCGCCACGAAGACGATGAGGGTGCGGTACTCCCTCCCCAGAAACGCCATGGCCCCTTCTTGGATGGCCGCCGCAATCTCCTGCATACGGCTTGTCCCCGGGTCCTGTACCTGGACCCGCTGAAAGAAGTAAGCCGCGAAGACCAGCGCCAGCCCCCCGGCCCCCATGGCCCCGAGGGGGATCCATCCCATCGTCTCCATTGCCCTGGCTGCCCTCCCTTGCTGCGGCCTTTGAACCGGCTTTGGAACACAAAAACCGGCCCGGCCGGTTGCTCGCGTCATCCGACTGGAGCGCTGCTGCCGGCAGCGTCAAGACGACGCCCTCAGCGTACCACCACCAGCAGCACGGAGATGGCCATGAACAAGACGGCAAGGACCGTCGTGGCCCTCTCCAGCAACTGCTCCCAGCCTTTGGCCTTTCGGAAAAAGAGCTGGGCCCCGCCGCCGATGCTGCCGAGACCTTCTCCCTTACTGGGCTGCAGCATGATGGCGACGATGAGGCCGATCGCGACCAACAGATCGAGGACAACAAGGAACGTCCGCACCCGCCGGCCCCTCTCCCCGTCGGAGTTCTCTGCGGGTTGGAGAACCCCGGTGCCCACCCGTGCCCAACGGCTCGGACAGGCGCGCATGCGGGGGCATTCTACCACGCGGCCACCGGCCCATCAACTGCCAAACACCCCGCCGGCCCGCGGCCTGCCCAGCTCGCACCGGGCCGGCAGAGCCGGCACAAAACACCGGGGCCACGGCACGCCCGGCCGGCCCCGTCAGTTGCCCGTCAGCCGCCCCAGCGGCCGAACGCCTCCCGTCCGGCGAACCTAGCGGCGGCCGCCAGCTCCTCCTCGATGCGCAAAAGCCGGTTGTACTTGGCCACCCGCTCGCTGCGGCACGGTGCTCCCGTCTTGATCTGCCCGCAGCCGGTAGCCACGGCGAGGTCGGCGATGATGGTGTCCTCGGTCTCCCCGGAGCGGTGGGAGACGATGGCGTTCCACCCCGCGGCCCGGGCCATGCGGACGGCCTGGAGCGTCTCGGTGAGCGTCCCGATCTGGTTCACCTTGATCAGGATGGCGTTGGCCACCCCTTGCTCGATCCCGCGGCGCAGCCGCGCGGGGTTCGTCACGAACAGGTCATCCCCCACCAGCTGCACGCGGCTGCCCAGCGCCCCGGCCGCCTGCTTCCACCCCTCCCAGTCCTCTTCCCCGAAGGGGTCTTCCAGGGAGACCACCGGGTATGCCTGCAGCAGCTCCCCGTACAGCTCCATCATCTGGGCTCTCGATCGCTCCACGCCTTCTCCCCGGAACCGGTAGCGGCCGTCGGCCCACAGCTCCGAAGCGGCCACGTCCAGCGCCAGCGCCACGTCCCGCCCTGCCTGGTAGCCCGCCCGAGCGATGGCCTCTACCAGCAGATCCAGCGCTTCCCGGCTGGTCCGCACGGCCGGGGCGAAACCCCCTTCGTCGCCCACCGCGGTGGACAATCCCCGCTCGCGCAGCACGGCCCTTAGATGGTGGTACACCTCCACCCCCATCCGCAGCGCCTCTGCGAAGGTAGGGGCGTTGATGGGCGCGATCATGAACTCCTGGACGTCCAGATCGTTGTCCGCGTGCCGGCCCCCGTTGAGGACGTTCATGAGCGGAACGGGTAACAGGCGCGCCTCCACGCCGCCCAAGTAGCGGTAGAGGGGAAGCCCCCAGGCCTCCGCGGCTGCCCTGGCGCAGGCGAGCGAGACGGCCAGGATGGCGTTGGCACCCAGCTTCGCCTTGTTGTCGGTTCCGTCCAGCTCCAACAGCCGCGCGTCCACCTCCGCCTGGCGGGCCGCATCCATGTGGCGCAGGGCGGGTGCGATCACGTCCCGAACGTTTTCCACGGCCTTTCGCACGCCCCGTCCCAGGAATCGTCGGGGATCGCCGTCTCGGATCTCCAGCGCCTCGTACTTGCCCGTCGAGGCCCCTGAGGGCACGGCGGCGCGGCCCACCGCGCCCCCTTGCAGGGCCACCTCCACCTCCACCGTGGGGTTGCCCCGCGAGTCCAGGATCTCCCGGGCCGTGATCGCGTCGATGAGGGTCACGCCGTACGCCTCCCGGCCGCCACGATGGCGGCGAAGCTCTCCACTTTCAGGCTCGCCCCGCCCACCAGCGCACCGTCGATGTCCTCGTAGCCCATGAACTCCCCGATGTTGTCCGGCGATACGCTACCCCCGTATTGAATCCGCACACCGCGGGCCGCACGCTCGCCCACCGCCTGGGCGATATGGGTTCTGAGAACCCCGTTGATGACCCGATCCGCCTCAGCTCCGGTGGCGTTTTCGCCGGTTCCGATGGCCCACACCGGCTCGTAGGCCACCACCATCCCGGCCACCGCCTGCTCCTCCAGACCCTGCAGGGCCGCCTGCAGCTGGCCCGTCACCACCGCTTCGGTCTGGCCGGCGCGGCGCTGTTCGATGGTCTCCCCCACGCACAAAATCGGGGTGAGCCCCGCCTCGAGCAGGGCCCGCACCTTGCGTGCCACCTGGGCGTCCGTTTCGCCGAACAGATGCCGCCGCTCGGAGTGGCCCACGATGACATACCGGCAGCCCAGATCGGCCAGCATGGGCACCGACACCTCGCCCGTAAAGGCACCCTGGCGCTCCCAGTGGACGTTCTGCGCCCCCAGGCTGATACCCCCGGGCCAACCCAGCCGGCTCAGCTCCTGGGCCACCGCCGCCAGGGCCACAAACGGCGGGCAGATCACCACTTCCACGTCCGGGCGCCCGGCGAGCCCCTCCGCCAGCAGGCGCTCCACCAGCCGTCCGGTAAACTCCCGCGCCTCGGACGGCAGCTTGTGCATCTTCCAGTTTGCGGCCATCAACCGCCTGCGCCCGTGCATGCTGCTCCCTCTACCGGTCCTGCAGCACGGCGACCCCCGGCAGCTCGCGCCCTTCCAGAAACTCCAGAGAGGCGCCGCCCCCCGTGGAGACGTGGGTCATCGCCTCGGCCAGCCCGAACTGCTCCACCGCCGCCGCCGTATCCCCGCCGCCGATGATGCTCACCGCCCCGCTTCGGGCCAGCGCCTCGGCCACCTCCCGGGTGCCTTCGGCGAAGGGTGCCATCTCGAAGACACCCAGGGGCCCGTTCCAGACCACCGTCCGGGCTCTCTCCACCGCCTCGACGAACAGCCTGCGGGTTTGCGGGCCGATGTCAAGCCCCTGCCAGCCGTCGGGGATGCGTCCGGCCGGCACCACCTGCTGCGGACTGTCGGCTCGAAGTTCCTGGGCGGCCACCACGTCCACGGGAAGCACCATGCGCACCCCCCGTCGGGCCGCCTCCTCCATCAGCTCCAGCGCCAGCGGGACCCGCTCGGCGTCCACCAGCGAGCGGCCCACCGAGCCGCCCCGGGCCTTGAGGAAGGTGTAGGCCATGCCGCCCCCGATGAGCAGCTCGTCCACCCGCGTCAGCAGGTTGCGGATGACGCCGATCTTATCACTCACCTTGGCGCCGCCCAGGATGGCCACAAAGGGGCGCTCCGGCTCGGCCAGCGCACGCCCCATCACGGCGATCTCCCTGTGCATGAGAAATCCCGCCACGGCGGGCAGGTAGTGGGCGACGCCCTCGGTGGAGGCGTGCGCGCGATGCGCGGATCCGAACGCGTCGTTGACGAACAGTTCCCCCAGCCGCGCCAGCGAGCGCGCGAACTCCGGGTCGTTGGCCTCCTCCCCCGGATGAAACCGCACGTTTTCCAGCATGGCCACGTGGCCGGGAGCGAGCTCCTGCACCGCCTGCTCCACCTGCGGCCCCACGCAGTCGTCCAGCATGCGAACCGGCACCCCGAGCAGCTCCTGCAGCCGCCAGGCCACGGGCTTCAGGCTGAAGCGCGCATCGGGCTTGGCCTTGGGACGCCCCAGGTGAGACATCACCACCACCCGGGCCCCCCGCTCCAGGAGGTAGCGCAGGGTGGGGAGACTGGCCCGGATGCGCTTGTCGTCGGTGATGCGCCCCTGGTCATCCATGGGAACGTTGAAGTCAACCCGCACCAGCACCCGCCGGTGCTGCACGTCCACATCCTCTACGGTCTTCTTGTTCCACCTGCCGGCCACCGGGCGTCGTCCCCTCTTCCCGGGGCGCGGTGCACGGCGCCCCGGGAACCCAGCCTGCGGCTACAGCCGCCCGTCTCTTCGGGCCATGTACTTGAGCAGGTCCACGCAACGCAGGGCGTAGGCCCACTCGTTGTCATACCAGGCGACCACTTTCACAAAGTTCCCGTCGATGACCATGGTGAGCTCTGCGTCCACGATGGCGGAGTGGGGATCCCCGATGAGGTCGGTGGAGACCAGGGGCTCCTCGCTGTAGCGCAGGATCCCCCGAAGGGACCCCTCAGCTGCCTGCTTGAGGGCCCCGTTGACCTCCTGCACGGTGGCCGGCCGCTCCACCTGCGCCACCAGATCCAGGATCGAGACGTCCGGGGTGGGCACCCGCAGCGCATAGCCGTCCAGACGCCCCTTCAGGTGGGGTAGCACCAGGCCCACGGCCTGGGCGGCACCGGTCGTGGTGGGGATGATGTTGATGGAGGCCGCCCGCGCCCGGCGCAGATCCGAGTGGGGCAGGTCCAGCACCCGCTGGTCGTTGGTGTAGCTGTGGACGGTGGTCATGGTGCCCCGTACGATCCTGAAGGCCTGGTCCACCACCTTCGCCACCGGCGCCAGGCAGTTAGTGGTGCAGGACGCGTTGGAGACGAGCGCGTGGGCCCGGGGATCGTAACGTTCTTCGTTGACCCCCATCACGATGGTGATGTCCTCACCCTTGGCCGGCGCGGTGATGATCACCTTGCGGGCTCCGGCCTTCAGGTGGGCCGACGCCTTCTCCCGGTCCCGAAAGAGCCCGGTGGACTCGAAGACGTACTCGACCCCGAGGTCCTTCCATGGCAGCTCGGCGGGGTTTTTCACCGCCAGCACCTGCACCGGCCGCCCCTCGATGACCAGCCGATCTCCCTCGACCCGCACCTCGCCGGCAAACCTGCCGTGGATGGAGTCGTGCTTGAACAGATGGGCAAGAGTCGCCGGGCTGGTGATGTCGTTGACCGCCACCCACTCCAGATCGGGGTCGCGGTAAGCGGCCCTCAGGATCTGCCGGCCAATGCGCCCGAACCCGTTGATTCCCACTCGGATGGCCATCCTGCTTTTACACTCCCTCCTGTCCGAGCCCCACAAATTCCAGCGCGCCCGCCCGGCCGACGCGCCCGTTGGAGCCCTCGGCCCCGCGCCCTGCCGCCGACCGCTCCCCGGGCTCGGTCAGCTCCAGCATCCGCAGGGCGGCGCCCTCATCGGTGATCAGCACATCCTGGTAGCGGGTGGAGATGACGGAGAGCGCGGCTTCCGACTTGCTCCGCCCGCCCCCGACCACCACCACCTGGCCGCAGTTGGCCAGATCCTCCAGGCGCAAGCCAAAGGTCCCCGTCTGGTAGACCGGTTGGCCGTGACGGTTGAAATAATACCCGAAGGCCTCGCCCACCGCGCCCAGGGCCCGCAGCTTGTGCACCTCCGCCGGTGGAAGCCCGCGCCGACGAGCCATCTCTTCCGCCGTGCCGACGCCGTGCAGCACGATGTCGGCCCGGCGGATGAGCTCCAAAAGCTCCCGGATCTGCGGCCGGGAAGCCACCGTGTCCACCGCCTCCTCCGGAAGGTCGTCGGGGACATGCAGCAACCGGTAGTTTGCCCGCAACCTCCGGGCGATCTCGGCCGCCACCGTGTTGGCTTGAAGCTCCACATCCTCCCCGAGGCCTCCCCGCCCCGGCACCACGGTGATCCCCAGGGGAACCGACTCTTCGGGAAGGCTTCGGGCCACCTCCGCCAGGGTGCTTCCGCCGGTGACGGCCAGCACCTGGCCTTCCCGGAGAACCTCCTTGAGGTAGCGGGCGGTGGCGCGGGCGATCTCCTTCTTGGCGGTCTCATCCACATCTGCGTCTCCCGGCACCACGATCACACGCTGCAACCCCAACCGCCGGGCCAGCCGCTGCTCGATGGTGGACAGCCCTCGCAGCTCGCGCACCAGCTCCTTGAGGTCGTTGAGCAAGCCCTGGCCCGCCGCGCTCACCCGCATGCCGTCCGGTCCCAACTCCAGAAAGCCGTGCTCGCGCAGAAAGTCGATCTCGTTGCGCACCATCCGCTCGGGCCAGCGCAGCTTGGCGGCCAGCCCGCGCCGCCCGATGGGCTGCAAGAACGCCACGTTGCGCAAAACGATGTAGCGCCGTTCGATGACGTCGGACAGCTCGGGCGCGATCCTCAGCACCAGCGCCAGATCCTGCACAGGCCCCACCCGTCTTCCCACGGCCCCCGGCCTGCCGGCGCAGCCGACTTCACCCGTCGGCGGGGGAGGGACAAAAACCGCCACCCCGGGGACCGCTTTCGTCCCGTGCGCGGCGCGAGCTTGACAGACACCTTCACCCCGCGCACGGGGCCTCCCGCCTTTCGCCCCACCAGGCTCGCTTCGCCGCGCGTCAGCCTATTCCTTTTCCTGCCCCCGCTACCAGACCGCCGGGTCACCCGGAAGCCGGCACCGCCAGGTCGCCCGGGAGCCGGCCCGGCGCGCACCTAACCAGACGCTCGTCCCCCGCCGGGGCTTTTCGTCGCCGCAGGCGTGCCCGATCCCGCAAGCGCTGCACCCCGCAGCCGCAACGGGTGCGCCCGCATCTGGGCCATGGCCAGCACCTCTTCGAGGCGAAGGACGCTGCCGGCGGGGGCAAAGCCCCGGCCCAACGTGGCCAGCGCCACCACCGCCTCCGCCAGCCGCAACGGGTCGTGGCGGACCAGGTGCGTCAGGGAGATCACCGGACCTGTGATCACCACCACCCCCGCCTCCCGCAGCGCGGCGGTGTCCGGTTCCACAGGCTGTGCCCCCTCCAACCGGTAGCGCTCAAGCAGCGCTTCGGGCACCTCGCGGTTGTTGACGAGCACGCAATCGACGATCCCCGGCCCGCCATGGCGCAAGATGGCCTGCAGGTGATCGGAGGCCTTGTAGCCGTCTGTCTCGCCCGGCTGGGTCATGACGTTGCAGATGTACAGCCTCAGCGCCGACGTACGCCGCAAGGCTTCCGCCAGGTCGCGCACCAGCAGGTTGGGGATGACGCTGGTGTAAAGGCTGCCCGGCCCCAGCACCACGATGTCGGCCCCCTCGATGGCCTCCACCGCCTCGGGGACGGCCGCCACCTCGGGCGGGATGAGCCTTAGGGCGGCCACGGGCTTGCGCATCCGGGGGATGCGGCTTTCGCCCACGGTGCGGGAGCCGTCGGCGAACTCGGCCTCCAGCTGCACCGAACAGAGGGTGGACGGCAGCACCTGCCCCCGTACCGCCAGCACCCGGCTGAACTGGCGGATGGCTTCCTGGAAGTCGCCGGTGATGTCGGACATGGCCGCGATGAACAGATTGCCGAAGCTATGGCCGGAAAGCCCCTCGCCGCGCTGGAATCGATACTGGAAGAGCCTCTCCAGAAGGGGCTCGGTATCCGCCATGGCGACCAGGGTGTTGCGGACATCCCCCGGCGGCAGGATCCCCATCTCCTGCCGCAGCCGCCCCGAGCTTCCCCCGTCGTCGGCGACGGTGACGACGGCGGTCAACCGATCCGTGTGAAACTTCAACCCCCGAAGAAGGGTACTGAGCCCCGTGCCGCCCCCCAGCGCCACCGCCCGGGGGCCCCGCTCGCGCTCCCTTCGCTGACGCATGACATCCAGCAGCCGCCGGCTCTGGCCCGGCGCGAGGGCACCCGCCACCGCCAGCACGGAGCGTCGGACGGCCGCCACCACCACGGCCGTTCCCACCGCCCACGCCAGCGCCCCCCACCCCGGTGCCATACGGGCCCAAAGCCAGCCTCCCAGGGCGCTCAAACCCGCGCCGAGCGCGGCCAGGGCCACCCATCGCTTCAGCCCCGTTCCCGGCGAAAGCCACCGCCACAGCCGCCAGGCCCAGCGTCTCACCCTGCCACGGGCCCTCTTCCGTTCACCCGGGATCCAGCGCCCTCGTCTCGTCTTGCGCTCCCGATGGCGCCGCGGCGTCCTCGTCCTCCGCAGGCGTCCCGGCGTCGCGGTGCTCCACCGCCGCCTGGTAGCCCGCCCGGCGCAGGTGCTCGGCGAGCCGGTTGGCCACAGCCACCGACCGGTGGCGCCCGCCCGTGCAGCCAATGGCGATGAGCAGATGGCTTTTCCCTTCGCGCACGAAGTGGGGAAGCAGGAAGTCGATGAAGGTGCAGAGCCGATCCATGAACTCTCGGGCGACGGGCCACTGAAATACGTATTCGGCCACGGCCGCGTCGTTCCCTGTAAGGGGGCGCAGTTCGGGAACGTAGTGGGGGTTGGGCAGAAAGCGCACGTCCAGCACCAGGTCCGCATCCAGGGGGATGCCCCGCCCGTACCCGAAGGAGACCACGGTTACCGACATCCCTTGCACCGAGGCCAGGGCCTCCGCCTGGCGGATGACGTGTTCACGCAGCTGGCGGGGCGAGAGCGCGGTGGTGTCCACGATGATGTCGGCCCGCCCCCGCAGGGGTTCCAACCGGCGGCGCTCCGCCCGGATCCCCTCCAGGACGCTGCCCTCGGGCGCCAGGGGGTGGCGCCGGCGCGTCTGCTTGAAGCGCCGCACCAGCGCCTCGTCCGAGGCCTCGAGAAAGAGGATGCGGTAGCGAATCCCCTTGCTCTCCAGGGTGCTGAGGGCCTGGGAGAGCTCATCGAAGAACTCCCCGCCCCGCGCGTCGCTCACCAGGGCAGCCCGCTGGATGCGGCCCGACTGGCGGCACAGTTCCACGAAGGTGGGGATGAGGGCCGGAGGAAGATTGTCCACGCAGAAAAACCCCAGGTCCTCCAGCGCCCGGATCGCCTCGCTCTTCCCCGCCCCCGACAACCCGGTTACGATCACAAACGCCGGCAGGCCCCGGCCGGCCTCGGAAGTCGACGCCATCGGCAACCACCCTTACAGGCCGCGCCGGAACACGATCCGCCCGCCCAGCACCGTCAGCACGACCCGGCAGTCGTCAGGCTCCAGCACCACCGCATCGCCCATGGCCCCGGCGCGCAGGGTGCCGAGTTTCTCCGACACTCCCAGGCAGGCCGCCGGAACCCGGCTCGCCATCGTTACCGCCTCCGCGACGGTGGCCCCGGCCCAGCGCACCATGTTGCGCACCCCGTCGCCCAGACCCAGGATGCTGCCCGCCAGGGTACCGTCTTCCAGCCGGCACGCCCCATCCCGTACTTCCACTTCGAAGTCACCCAGCCGAAACCGCCCCTCGCCCAGCCCCATCGGGGCCAGGGCATCGGTGATGAGGGCGATTCCGCAAGGGCCCCTGGCCCGAAACGCCACGCGCAGCGCCGTGGGATGCACGTGCACCCCATCGGGGATGAGCTGCACCACCAGCCGATCGTCGGCCAGCGCCACGCCGCTCAGGCCGGGGGATCGGTGGTGGAAGGGCGGCATGCCGTTGAACAGGTGGGTCACCTGGGAGGCGCCCGCCTCGATGGCCTCCCGCACCGTCGTCTCGTCGGCAGCCGAATGCCCCAACGCCACGGCCACCCCGGCCTGCCGCAGCCAGCGAACGGCCTCCAAAGCGCCCCGCCGCTCCGGGGCCAGAGTCATCAGCCGGACGAAGGGCCTACCCTCAAATTCGGTGGGCGGTGACCCGCCGGCCTCCACGAGCCGGGCCAGTTCGGCCAGGGAGGGATCGCGCATGTACGCAGGGTTCTGAGCCCCTTTGCGCTCGGGGTTGAGGTAGGGGCCCTCCAGGTGCACGCCGACGATGCGGGCACCCCAAATCCCCGCGGCCTCACCCCCGCCTTCGCCCGGGACGGCCTGCGCAAGCGCCTCGGCCGCTGCGCTGGCCGCCGAGCGGGCGGCCCGGATGGCCGCGGTCAGCTGCGGCTCACTGGCGGTGACCGTGGTGCACAGAAGGGTCGTGGTGCCGCAAGCCGCATGGGCCAGGCTCATCCGCCGAAGCCCCTCCATCGACGCCTCCATGGTGTCCGCCCCACCGCCGCCGTGCACGTGCAGGTCCACGAAGCCCGGCGCGATGAAGCCACCCCGCACGTCCACCCTCTGCGCGCCAGCCGGCCTGCGGGGCAGGCCCGAGCGCGGGCCCGCATAGGCAACCCGGCCCGCGCAGATCCAGACCGCCGCATCCGACACCGGCTCCCGCATCGGCTCCAGAAGCGTGCCGTTTTCGAGGACCAGGCCGCCATCGCCGACGCCCTCGACTTCATGTCTGTGCGGCTGCTCTCCCAACGCTTCCTCCCCATCCCCCGAACAACGCCCCGCGCCCTGCCGCGGCGCGATCCGCTCCCGCCCGCGCCAGGCCGCCAGGACGCCTCCCGCAGGCCCTATGGCCGCCAGACCAGCAGGTGAACCAGATTGGGGTACTCCACCACCACGGCCTCGGGCGTCCCGTCGCCGTCAAAGTCCCCCACCGCTGCCGACACCAGGCTCCAGCCCAGGGTCTCCCCGTCCCCCACCCGCACGAACCCCTGACTGCCCCACCGGTACAGGCTCACCCGGCCGCGGTCGTCGCCCATGAGAACCAGTTCGGCCGCCCCCGGCCCGCCCATCGCGGCCGCCGCCAGGGCAAAGACCGGGGCGTCCCGCAGCCGCTGGGCGCCCGCCCGCACGAAGGCCTTTCCGTCCCAGCGCCACACCTGGGCCTGCCCGGCGTCATTACCGCTGCCGACGTCCATCACCAGCTCGCTCTGGCCGTCTCCCATCAGATCCGCTGCCGCCAGGGAGCGCATGGGGCCCACGGCCACCCCGTCCCACAGCTTCGCGAACCCCGAACCGGTCCAGCCGGCCACCTCCAGCCGTTTCTCCCAGCGCGGGCGGGTCCGAACCGCCGCCATGGCCACCGCCCCCCGGATGCCGGGCAGCCGCAGCGGCGCCAGCTGCTCCACCGACGTCCCATATTCCCCCTGCCATACCAGCTCCAGCGAGCCCTGAGGCTGAAGGGACCACAACTCCAGCCGGCTGTCCATCGCCACCAGAGCCTGCGCCCGGCCGACGCCCAGAAGATCGGCAACGGCGAGCGCCACATGGCCCAGCGGTCCCTTCGAGGTGGGGCCCAGCACCCGCGGCTCCAACGGGCAGGGAGAAGTACCGTCGGTGGAGGGCTGGCGGCACCCCCACACGTAGAGGCGGTCCTCCTGGCGCTCGTAATCCCGGCCCATCAGCACCAGTTCGTCGACCCCGTCGCCGTTCAGATCGCCGGCTGCCACATGCAGCAGGTAAGGGGCCGGGCCCGGAAAGGTGCTGACGCGCTCCCATCCCAGCGCCGCGGCGGTGGGGCCGCCGGTTAAGACCGCCAGGCCCGCCACGAAAGCCGCCGCCGACCATCGGCACACCCGGGGCTTCATGCTCAGCCAATTCGGGCCCCGAAAGTGCGCTCCTGCCCCGCCGCCGTGCGCCCCGCCCGGCCGAAGCTTCGCTCCCTGCGGGACGCCGGGCCCCCTCGGGGGCAGCCGGTCCCGCCGGGCGGCTCAAGGCTGCGACGACGCCTGCCGCACCCATGTGGCATACCGGCTGAGAAGCTCCCGGGCCTCTTCGAGGGTCGTCGCCTCCACCTGCACCTGCAACAGGGGCCGGTCGGGGTCCGGCCGCACCCGCGCCCACCCTTGCTCATGCCAGAAGCGAAGCCCATCCGCGCCGCCGCCCGTGGCCCGGGGGTCCGCCCGCCTGCCGTGGGGGGCGGGTCCATCCACCGCCCGATCCTGCACCTGCCCGTCCCGGGGCAAGTCGGCCCACTGCAGGCGACCGCCGGCATGTTCCGCCAGCCGGCGCATCACCCGCCCCAGGCGATCCCACGGGACGGGAACCTCCAGTTCCAGCCGTGCCCTGGCGGGCAGCTCGGCCAGCAAGGCCTGCAGGCTCCCCCGGGCGGCCGCCCGCACGGCCAGCGCGCAGGCAAGTGCCACCCCGTCGGGACAGCCGACGACCACCGGCGCCTCGCCCACCTCGGCGGCCAGCTCCTCCACCCGGACCCGGGGGAGGGGGCGGCCGGTCGCATCCCACAACAGCAGGCGCTCTCCGGTGTCGTTGACGGCCGCCCAAAACAGCACGTCTTCGGCAGCAACCTGCCTGGCGAGTCTCACGTCCACCCCGGCCACCGCCAGGGCCTGCGTCAACAGCTCCTGCCCCGGGCTTGCGTCCTGCTGCCCTACCACACCCACGGCTCTCCCCCCGCCGGGAAGCGGCGTGGCCGCTCCGCCTCTGCCGTCCCCTCGCGGCAGACCGGACCGCAGCATCTCCAGCCACCCGCCGAGCCGCCTCAGGTATAGCTGCCTCACGGTTTCCCGCAGCTGCGCCGCAGACCGGACGGCTCCCACCGACTGCGGGCTCGCTCGCCGCCACTCCTCCCTGCGAAACGCCCCGTCCACCTCACGGGCCTGCTTGGAGCCGATCTCGACGCCCCGCCCATCCCACAGGCGAAGCCGAGCCGTACCCTCCTCCTCCGGCTCCCGCCCCACGCCCATATACAGCCCTGCGGCGGGGGCCTGCACCTGCTGAACCGCCAGGCGTGCCTCGGGGGCGCTGGCCCGGCCCAGCCACAGCACGGGGCATCCGGCCGACGCAACCCCTGCCCCCGCCGCCCAGGCCAGCGCCCGGGCCGGCTCCGCTCCGGCAAACGCCACCACCACCGGGGTTCCGGGGGCCAGGGTCGAGGCAAAGGCGCCGGCGACCCCGCAGGCCATCTCGGGCGTCAGTTCGC
>CAYQLT010000042.1:16886-23140 GCA_964418425.1 uncultured Clostridia bacterium | reverse complement strand
TGCGCAGCAAGGTGGACACCCTCATCGTCATCCCCAACGACCGGCTGCTGCAGGTGGTGGACCGCAAGACCTCGGTGCTGGACGCCTTCCGGTTGGCCGACGATGTGCTTCGCCAGGGGGTTCAGGGGATCTCGGATCTGATCACGGTCCCCGGGTTGATCAACCTGGACTTTGCCGACGTTCGCACCATCATGTCCAACGCGGGTTCGGCCATCATGGGGATCGGTCGGGCCGGTGGGTCCGAGGATCGGGCGGTGAAGGCGGCCAAGGCGGCCATCTCCAGCCCCCTTCTGGAGTCCAGCATCGACGGGGCTCGGGGCATCCTCCTCAACATCACGGGAAGCTCCAACCTCGGCCTCTTCGAGGTGAACGAGGCGGCCCAGGTGGTGGCCGAAGCGGCCGACCCCGAGGCCAACATCATCTTCGGGGCCGTCATCGACGACAGCCTGGACGACGAGGTGCGGGTCACCGTGATCGCCACCGGCTTTTCCCCGAAGCCCAGGGCAGAGGCCAAAGAGCCAGCCCGGCCGGCTCGCCAGAGCCCGCCCCCCGCTCCCAAGGCGGGCGACGGGTTTAAGCCGCTGGTGCCGGACGAGCTGGACATCCCGGCGTTTCTGCGCCGCCGTTGAGCGGGCGCTGCGCCGCGGTGCCCGGGGGCCGCACCAACGGGCACGGGGCGGCTGAGTTCAGCCGGCGGCCATCTCGTGAAGCTCCCTGCGGAGCTTCTTGAGGATACGCTTTTCCAGCCGGGAGATGTAGGATTGGGAGATGCCCAGCAGGTCTGCCACCTCCTTCTGGGTGCGCTCCTCCCCGTCCAAAAGCCCGAACCGGAGCTCCATGATGCGCTTTTCCCGGTGGTTGAGGCGGGTCATGGCCGTGTGCAAGAGCTCCCGCTCCGCCTGCTCTTCCAGGTGCCGGACCACATCGCTTTCGGTGCCCAGCACGTCCGAGAGCAAGAGCTCGTTGCCCTCCCAGTCGGTGTTGAGCGGCTCGTCCAGGGAGACCTCCGAGCGGGTCTTGGCGTTGCGCCGCAGGAACATCAGGATCTCGTTCTCGATGCAGCGGGAGGCATACGTGGCCAGCTTGATCCGCCGCATGGGGTCGTAGGTGTGAACCGCCTTGATGAGCCCCACGGTGCCGATGGAAACCAGGTCCTCGATGGCGATTCCCGTATTTTCAAACTTGCGGGCGATGTAGACCACCAGCCGGAGGTTGTGCTCGATGAGCGGGGTTCGGGCGGTGAGGTCACCGGTGGCAAGCTGGTGGATGAGCCCGGCCTCCTGCTCGCCGGTGAGCGGTGGCGGGAGTACCTCCGAGGAGGGCGCACTGACGTAGCCCAGGGTGTCCGCCGGCCACAGGCGGGCTCGCACCCGCTGCCACACCCGAACCATCCAGGTGCGCAGGCGCTGCAACACCCATGCGGCCTCCCACCCGCACCCCCACCTCGTCGGCGCAGATCTCCCGTCAACCCGTTGCCGCATCGGCGGCTCCTCCCCTCGGCATCGCCGGTACCGGCCAGTTGTCGTCCCGTGTCGGCCGCTGGGTGTCTCCCAGCAGGCAGTCCGCCGGCACCAGCGCCTCAAAGCCGGTCTCGGCCAAAAGAAACGCCGGGGACAGCGCAGCGACCACCGGGCCCACGCGAACCGGGGGGCGGCCCGGCCGGCTCAGCTCCGCCTCGTCGGACCGGAAGGCGGCCAGAAGACCGTGCTCGGTTCCGATGGAGCGAAACGGCACCAGCCGAAAGCGTGCGGCCCACCGCGGGTCCAGTGCCGCCAGCCGCCCCGCCCGGGAAAGATTCCCGCGGGCAAGCTCGCCTACAATCCCCTGCAACTCCGGCGGCACCACCTCCTGAACCGGTCGCAGGTCGACCAGGATCACCGGCAGCTGCCCCATGGGCTCCCGCAGCCGGTTGCCCGTATCCACCATCCCGGTCATGGTGACCCAACGGTCTGCAAAGCGCAGACGCAGCCGAACCCGCAGGGCGTGCGTCAGCACCGCGCGCCGGGCGGCGGGGAGCCCCGCGGCCCCCAGCAGGGCGATGGTGGCCATGGCCGACGCCGACCCGGCCAGCGGGTCGGGCCTTTGCCCGCTGCCGAAGACTCCGGCCGCAAGGGCACCCGCTCCGCCCGCCAGGCAGACCACCCCGTAAAAGGCGAGCAGGAGCTGGGCAAACGCCCGCAGGGAGCGGGCCCGGTACGCGAGCCCCACCATGAGAGCCGACGCCGCCACCAGCGAGGCGGCCATCCCCAGCGGGCTTGCGGGTCGCGGAGCCAGAAGGAAGTACAACGTGCCCGCCAGCGCACCCAGAGTCAGCCGTTCCCAGCGCACCGGCGCGCCGCGCAGGTGTCCCGCCGCCCACAGCAGCGCGAGGTCGAAGACGAAGTTAAGCCCCGCGGGAGACCCCACCAAGGCTGCTCCCCCTGCTGTCGCGCCCGCCTGCGGATCTGCGCCGCCCACCCGGCCGGCCGCCCGTCACGTCCCATGGCTATGCCCGCCCGGCCCAGGCCATGCCGGGCGTGGGGCGGCCGGTGGGAGCGGCCCGGCGAGGCCGCCCTCAGGCGGCAAGCCGGCATTGGCGAATAGCGGCGGCCATCGGCGGCCATACTCCAGATGCCGGCAGCGAGCAAAGAAGGTGGGCGTTCGGGTGCACACGGCCAAGGTCGAGATTTGCGGAGTCAACACGTCCAAGCTACCCGTCTTGTCCAACGCCCGGATGCGGGAACTCCTGCAGCGCATGCGCCAGGGCGATGCACGCGCCCGGGAAGAGCTGGTGAAGGGGAACCTGCGGCTGGTGCTGAGTGTGATTCAGCGCTTCAACAGCCGGGGGGAGTACGTGGACGACCTCTTCCAGGTGGGCTGCATCGGCCTGATGAAGGCCATCGACAACTTCGACCTGAGCCAGAACGTGAAGTTTTCCACTTACGCGGTGCCGATGATCGTGGGGGAAATCCGGCGCTACCTGCGGGACAACAACTCCATCCGGGTAAGCCGCTCCTTGCGGGACATCGCCTGCAAGGCCCTCCAGGTCCGAGACGCCCTCACCAGCAAGTATTGCCGGGAGCCGACCGTCGCGCAAATCGCCCAGGAGCTCAACGTGCCCCGAGAGGAGGTCGTCATCGCCCTGGATGCCATCCAGGAGCCCATCTCCCTCTTCGAACCGGTCTATCACGATGGGGGCGACCCCATCTACGTGATGGACCAGGTCAGCGACGACCCCACCCCGGACGGCCTGTGGTTGGAGGGAATCTCCATTCGCGAGGCCATCAACCGGCTGGGCGCACGGGAGCAGAAGATCCTCCGCATGCGCTTCTTCGAGGGACGGACCCAGATGGAGGTAGCCGAGGCCATCGGCATCTCCCAGGCCCAGGTCTCCCGGGTGGAGAAGGCGGCGCTTCGCCAGCTGCATCGGTACATCAGCGGGTGAGCAGGCATGGGCGCACCCCACGGGCTTCCCTTCGCAGGCAAAAGGCGCATCGGGATGAAAGCGGCGCAGACGGCGGCGGCACAGGTGGCGGTGGCCGTGCTGGTGGCGGCGGCGGTGGCGGCCGGATTGTCAACGGCGGCCGGAGCCGAGGCGGTGGTGCCCGGCGTGGTGCGACTGCACGTGGTGGCCCACAGCGACGAGCCGGCCGATCAGCAAGACAAGCTGGCGGTGCGTGACGCCATCGTGTCCAGGCTGCGGCAGCTGTACCGGGAGGCACCGCAGGCGGCGCAGGCCGAAGCCGATGGGTGGTGGGCGTATCTGCAGGCCCACCCCGACGAACTCAAGCGCGCGGCGGCCTCGGTGTTGCAAAGGCGGGGGCGTCCCGGCTCTTGGGTACGGCTGGAATTCCGTGAACTTGCGTTTCCGGCCCTCGACGCCCATGGCCGGCTGTGGCCGGCCGGGAGGTACCGGACCCTCCGGGTGGTGCTGGGCGACGGCCGAGGACGCAACTGGTGGTGCGTGGCCTTTCCGTTCCTGTGCGGTGCGCCGCCGGGAGAGGAGGCTCGAGCGTCGCTGCCGGGAAAGAGCCCCTCGCCCGAGAAGTTGTGCCAATCGGGCCGGGAGGTGCCGCTTCAGGCCGAAGCGGCGGAACACAGCAGGCCGGCGCCCCATATCATAGGGAACGGCACAGCCTTCGAGGCAGGCTCCGGCGGGCAGCCGTGCGCCGAGGAGCCGGGGGGGCAGAGTTGCGGCTGCGGGCGTCCGAACTCCGTTCCAAGGACGTGGTCAATACCGCCGACGGGCGCAAGCTGGGAGCTCTATACGACCTGGACATCGACCTGGAAAGCGGGCGGGTTCGGGCTCTGGTGCTGCCCGTGGGCGCGCGGCCGTTCAGCTTTTGGTCCCGAGAGCGGGACGTCGAGATTCTCTGGGAGTCCATCGTGAAGATCGGCGTGGACGTGATCCTGGTGGAGATCCCTGCCTCCGTATCCCCGCGCATCTGAAACCGAAACCCGCACCTGTCCGGCTCGCTCGCCCCCACGATGCCACGGCGGCTATGGTAACATGGGAGTCGGGGCGAGCGGCAGCGTTGAGGTGCCCCGCCTGCGGCAAGACCGATACCCGGGTCATCGATTCCCGGGCCGTCGAAGAGGGCGCCGTGATCCGCCGGCGTCGCCAGTGCGGCACCTGCGGTCACCGGTTCACCACCTACGAGCGCATCGAGACGGTGCCGCTCATGGTGGTCAAGAAGGACGGCCGCAGGGAGCCGTTTTCCAGGGAGAAGATCCTGGCCGGGGTTTTGAAGGCCTGCGAGAAGCGGCCCATCGCCATGGCTCGCATCGAGGCGCTGGTGGATCGGGTGGAGCAGGCCGTGCGTCGCGAGGCGGAGGGGGAGGTCCCTTCCTCCGCCATCGGAGAGCTGGTGATGCGGGAGCTGCGTCAGCTGGATCCGGTGGCATACATCCGCTTCGCGTCGGTGTACCGCGAATTCAAAGACGTCACGGGCTTCGTGGACGCTGTCCAGGGGCTGTTGGGAGACCGCCGCCGAGGGCGATATGAGCAGGGTGATCTGGGGCTTTACGACCCGGACCGGGGGGACCAGTGAGGGGCCGTACCGCTCCCTCAACCTGAGCGGCTCGGTGGGCGACGAACCGGCCCGGGTTGGGGCCAACCGGCAAATCGCCCTGGAGGCTCTCGGGTTTGCTCGGCATGCCCCGGTGGCGGTCGCCGCCCAACAGCATGGTAACCGGGTCATCCGTGTGGATGCCTTCCCCCGCCGAGCGGCCAGCGCCGGAGACTGGATAGAGGCAGGGCCGGGAGATGCCCTCATCACCGGCTGTCCGGGGCAGGTGCTGGCGGTTTTGGTGGCCGACTGTGCCCCCGTGCTCTTAGCCGACCCTGCGGGCGGATGGGTGGGGGCGGTGCATGCGGGCTGGAGGGGGCTTGCCGCCGGCGTCCTCGAGGCGACCGTGGCGGCCATGTGTCGGGAGAGCGGCAGGGCTCCGTCGGAACTGGAAGCCTATGTGGGGCCGTGCATTCGGGATTGCTGCTACGAGGTGGGCGAAGAGGTGGCCCGGGCGGTGGGCGAGGCAACGGCACAGCGCGGCCGGCGCTGGCGGTTGGATGTGGCCCGGGCGGCCCGCGCCCGCCTGCTGGAGGCAGGGCTCTCGGCGCGGCGGGTCTGGCTGGATGGCCGGTGCACCGCATGCTGCCCGGAACTCTTTTTCTCGCACCGCAGGGATGGCTCGCCCACCGGGCGGATGGCCGGGCTGGTGGCATGGACGGAGGCGTGAAGGGGCGTGGGCCGATTCAAGGAGGAGCTGGCCGGATTTGCGATCCTGCTGCTGGCGGCCTACGTGCTGATCGCATTGTTCGGAGGGGATACGGGGGCCGTGGGCCGTGCGGTGGCGGGGTGGCTGGCGGGCCTGCTGGGCGTCACCGCCGGGCTTGCGGCGGTCCTGGTGGCGCTGATCGGCCTGGATCTCTTGCTGGGACGAAGGATTCGGCGAACCCTCGCGCGAGCTGCGGCGGCCGCCTTGTTTGAGGGTGCAGCCGCAACGGTCGCGCAGGTGCTGGCGGGCCCTCGGTTCTCCCAAGCGTCCGGTCTGGTTGCGCCCGCCGGCGAGGGAGGGGGGCTCGTGGGCGCCTACCTGTTGAGCATGATGGAGCGAAGCGTCGGGCGTGCGGGCACGTACCTGGCGGTGGCTGCCGCCGCGACGACGGCGGCCGCCCTGGCTTTCGGGGTGGGCCCGCTGGGCCTGCTCAGCTGGCCTGCCGGCGCCGCCCGCCGCGCGGCAGCGCCGGCCTGGTCGGCGGTTCGGTGGGCGCT
>CAYQLT010000042.1:11124-16786 GCA_964418425.1 uncultured Clostridia bacterium | reverse complement strand
CGCGAGGAGCGTGGCGCCTGCCGCCGGTGGCGCTTCTTTCCCGTCAGCCTCCCCGCCGCCGGGTCGCTGACGATCTGGAGACCCAGGAGCGCAGCCGGCTTCTGGAGCGCACCCTGGCCAGCTTCGGGATCGAGGCCCGGGTGGTCAGCCATACCCGAGGCCCGGTGGTCACCCGCTACGAAATGGCGCTGGCGCCGGGGATCAAGCTGAGCCGGGTGGTGAGCCTGGCCGACGACCTGGCCCTGGCGCTGGCCTCCACCGGGGTGCGTATCGAGGCTCCGGTGCCCGGAAAGCCGGTGGTGGGCGTGGAGGTGCCCAACGGCCACGTGGAGCCCGTCACCCTCAGGGAAGTCCTGGAGTCTCCCGCCTTCTCGCGCTCGCCGGCTCCCCTGGCATTGGCCCTGGGGCGGGACGTGGCCGGAGAGCCCGTGGTGGCTGACCTGGAACGGCTCATCCACCTGCTCATCGCGGGGGCCACGGGTTCGGGCAAGAGCGTCTGTCTTGCCTCCATCATCATGAGCCTGCTTTTCCGGCTGACGCCCGACCAGCTGCGGCTTTTGCTCATCGATCCCAAGCGCGTGGAGTTGACCGTGTACGATGGCATCCCGCACCTGCTGGCCCCGGTGGTGACCGAGGTCAAGCAGGCGGCGCTGGCCCTTCGCTGGGCCGTGGCGGAAATGGAAAGTCGCTACCAGGAGCTGGCCAGGCGGGGGGCCCGTCACCTGGCGGCGTACAACCAGCTCGCGGCCCAGGGGCATGTGGAGGCACCTTTGCCCTACGTGGTGGTGGTCATCGACGAACTCGCGGACCTGATGATGGTGGCCCCGGCGGAGGTGGAGGACAGCATCTGCCGGTTGGCGCAGATGGCCCGGGCTGCCGGGATCCACCTGGTGATCGCCACCCAGCGGCCCTCCACCGACGTCATCACCGGCCTCATCAAGGCCAACATACCCTCCCGTCTGGCCTTCGCGGTCTCCTCCCAGGTGGACTCCCGTACCATCCTGGATATGGGGGGCGCCGAGCGCCTGCTGGGCCGGGGGGACATGCTGTATCATCCCCTGGGTGAACCCAAGCCCATCCGGGCCCAGGGCTGCCTGGTCACCGAGCGGGACGTGGATCAGGTGGTGCGTTTCTGGAAGGAGCAGGGTTCGGCGGACTACCGGGTCGACGTCTTCGAGGAGGCGTCTCAACAGACCGAGCCCCAATCCCAGGAAGACGACCTGTTCGATGAGGCGGTGCAGCTGGTGAGCGAGGTGGGCCAGGCTTCCGTCTCCCTGCTGCAGCGTCGGTTTCGGATCGGATATGCCCGGGCCGCACGCCTCATCGACCTGATGGAGCAGCGGGGCATCGTGGGGCCTTACCAGGGAAGCCGGCCCCGGGACGTGTTGCCCCCCCACCGCCACCGCTCCCACCCGGCATGACCGCTTTGGGGGTGTCGGTTCTCCCATGGAGCGTGAACTGGAAGCCCGCGCCCGGGCCGGGGCGGAGCTGCCCGACGGCACGAAGTTGCCCCACGGGGCGCAGCTGCCCGAGACGTCAGCAGCTCACAGCCTCAACGCCGCCGGCCTGGGGGCGCGACTGCGGGCCGAGCGGCTGGGCCGGGGGCTCTCCCTGGAGGCTGTGGAAGCCGAGACGCAGGTGCGGCGCCGGTTCCTGGAGGCCATCGAAGAGGGCAGGTGGGAGCGTCTTCCGGGCCCCGTGTACGCCCGCGGGTTCGTGAAGCTGTATGCCCGGGCGGTGGGCCTGGACCCGGCGGAGGTGGTGCAGGAGTTCGACGCGCAGATGGAGGATCGCCTCCGCCGGGCCCGGGGTCCGGCCCGACCGGACAGAGCCGGGCCAGGACCGCGCGGTGCAGGAGGTGCCACCCCCGGGCATCGCGCCGCAGGGAAGGGTTCGGCGTCGGTTTCTGCCTCGACCTGGTGGTCTTTGCCCGACCCGTTGCTGCGGGCCCTGGAGCCCGCGCGGCGGATTCGAACCGCGAGCCTTCTGGCCATCCTGGTGGTGGGAGCTGCCGTCACGGGCACGTGGCTTTTGACCCGATCGCTGGAAAGCCCGCGCCCCACCCTTCCGTCGCTGGGAGCGATGCGGCCCACGGCTGCCACGCCCGCCGACGTTCCCCCCCCGCAGGGCGATATAGCCGTCTCCACGCCGCCGGCGGAAACGCCCGCGACCACGCCGCCCGCCGATACGCCCGCCTCCGCCCCGCAGGGCGGCGAGGCTCGCGCTCCCGTCCCGCAGGGTGGCGCCACGCCCACCCCCGTCTCCCAGGGCGACACGTCGCAGCCTTCGGGTGCGACACCCGTCGCCCCGCCGCTGCAGGGCGTCGCCGGGCCGAGGCAGGAAAGGGAGGCGGCAGGAGGAAGCCCCGAGGGGCCTGTTCGCCTGACGGCTCGGGTTCGGGAGCGGTCTTGGATGGAGGTGTTCGCCGACGGGCAGCTCGTCTTCTCTCGCAGTGCGGAGCCCGGAGAGGTGATCACGTGGGAGGCCCGACAGGTGATCACGGTCCGCTTCGGCCGCCCCGAGGTGGTGGACCTCACCCTCAACGGCGTGGAGCTGGGTCGGGCGGGAACCGGCGTCATTACGCGGGTGTTCACCGCCGAGACGGTTCGACGCCCACGGCCGCCCGCCGGCCGGGAGGGCGAGGGACGGCAGGGGGAGGCGGGAGGGTTTTGAGGCGACCACCGGCAGGTCGCGATTTGCTGGTTCGGGCGCTGGCGGCGGGCGGAGCGCTGAGGGCGTTGGCGTGCGTCACCACGGGAGTGGTGGAAGAGGCCCGTCAGCGTCACGGGCTTTACCCCACCGCGGCCGCGGCCCTGGGTCGCCTCATGACGGCCGCCGCGCTGATGGCGGCATCGCTCAAAGGCCGGGAACGGATCCTGCTGCAGTTGATCGGTGAGGGCCCGCTGGGCCACGCCGTGGCGGAGGCGGACGCTTCGGGCCACATCCGTGGCTACGTGGCCCATCCCCGGGTGCACCTGGCGCCCAACAGCGCCGGGAAGCTGGACGTGGCAGGGGCCGTGGGCCGAGGCCAGCTGGTCGTGATTCGGGACCTGGGGCTGCGGGAGCCGTACCGGGCCTCCGTGGACCTGATCAGCGGCGAGGTGGCGCAGGACGTGGCCTACTACCTGGCGCGCTCCGAGCAAACCCCTTCGGCCGTGGCGCTGGGCGTGCTGGTGGCGGCGCCGGGATTTGTGCAGGCTGCCGGCGGATGGATGGTGCTGCCCATGCCGGAGGCGTCCGCGGAACTCATCGAGGAGCTGGAGCGGCGGGCGAACCAGGCACCGCCGCCCACCTCGGCCCTCTCCCGCCTTGCCCCTGAGGAGGCGGCCTTTACCATGCTGCAGGAGCTTCTGGCACCCTGGGACCTCGAGGTGCTCGGGCAGCAACCCCTGCGTTTCGCCTGCCCGTGCAGCCGTTCCCGCTTCGAGGAGGGCCTGTCCGCACTGGGCCGCCAGGAGCTTTTGGAGCTGGCGGAAAGGCAGCCGGAGCTGGAGCTGGTCTGCCGGTTTTGCGCCAGAAAATACCGTTTCTCGGCCGCCAGGCTTCGCCAGCTGGCCGAAACGGCCGGAGAGCCCCGGATGCACCCCATGTCGGCGGGCGGGTGGCCAACACCGTGATCGCCAGACGTCTGGTGCGCCGGGCCGTGCTGCTGGCGCTGGCCCTGGTGCTGGCAGCCGTGGCCCTGGCCCAGTGGATCACGGACTGGCTCTGGTTTTCGTCCCTGGGATATGCGGCGCTGTTGGTGGTTCCGCTGGCGTGGCAGGGGGCGCTCTGGGTTGGGGTCGGGCTGTTCACCTTCGCCGTGCTGTGGGTCAACGTGGCCGCTGCCCGGCCCGCGCTGGCCAGGGCGTACCTGCGTCTGGAGACCACACCCCGCATGGCCCGAAGCTGGTCGGTGCTGCGCCGATGGGTGTGGGCGGCCATCGGGCTGATCGCGGCGCTGTGGGGGGCCACGGTGGCCGGAAGCTGGCTGACCGTCGCCCTGTGGGTCAACCGCCGGCCCTTTGGCATCCAGGATCCCCTGTTCGGTCGGGACGTGGGGTTTTACGTCTTCACCCTCCCCTTCTACCGCCTGGCCTTGCAGGTGGCCGAGGCGGCGGTGGTGCTCTCGGCCGGGATCGTGGGGTTGATGTACGCTTCGGCGGGGATGCTGGCCTGGCGGCGCGGGGGCCCGGGGGTGCACGGCAGGGCCCGAACGCACCTGCTCATCCTGGCCGCGGTGCTCCTGGCGCTGGTGGGGGCCGGAAGCTGGTTGTCCCGCTACGACCTGCTGTTCTCGCCGGGGGGCGTGGTGTACGGGGCCACTTACGCGGACGTGCACGTGCGCCTGCCGGCGCGAGGGGTGAGCGCGGCGCTCTTGGGTGTGGCGGCGGTGCTGGCGGCCGTCGCCGTGCGCCGCTCGCTCTTGCCGGCGGCGGTGGCCGCCGCGCTGGCCGCTGCGGCTGGCCTCGGCGGGGAACTGGTGGCGGGGGCGGTCCAGCGTCTGGTAGTCCAGCCCAACGAGCTGAACCGGGAGCGCCCCTTCCTGGCTCACCACATCCAGGCCACCCGGCAGGCCTACGGGTTGCAGGCCATCACCGAGACCGACTTCGAGGTGGACGAAAGCCTCACCCCGGCTCGGCTGCAACAGGCGCAGGAGCTTCTCGCCAACGTTCGGCTGTGGGACTGGCGGCCCATGCGCTCCACCCTCGCCCAGCTTCAGGTCTTCCGGCCGTACTACGACTTCCTGGACGTTGATGTGGATCGCTACCGGGTCGGCGACGGCGTCCGCCAGGTCATGGTGGCCACTCGGGAACTCAACACCCGACGCCTGCAAAACCCGAGCTGGGTCAACCTGCGACTGCAGTACACCCACGGCTACGGGCTGGTGATAAGCCCTGCCAGCGAAGTCACCCAGGCAGGGCTTCCACGGCTGGTGGTGCGGGACATCCCGCCCCGCTCGGAGCCCGGGTGGCCGCAGGTTCGCCAGCCCTCGATCTACATCGGTGAGGCCCCCCTGGACTGGGTGGTGGTGGGCACCCGCGCGGGGGAGTTCGATTACCCCTCGGGCGAGCGCAACGTCTTCACCCGCTACGCGGGTCGGGACGGGGTGAGCGTGGGCCCTCTGTGGGCGCGGCTTCTGTTCGCGGTCCGGCTGCGCAGCGTGGAGCTTCTCGTTTCCCGGGAGATCGAGCCCGCCAGCCGGGTGTTGCTCTATCGCAACGTGGTGGACCGGCTCGAACGCCTCATGCCCTTCGTGCGCTACGATCCCGACCCCTACGTGGTGGTTGACGACAACGGAAGCCTCATCTGGATCGTGGACGCCTACACGCGCACCGACCGATATCCCTACTCCCGGCCGGTGCCCGGCTGGGGTAACTACGTGCGAAACGCCATCAAGGCGACGGTGGACGCCTATCACGGCACTGTGCGATTCTACCGTTTCGACGACGCCGATCCCCTGGCCGCCGCCCTGGATCAGGTGTTCGGGGGCTTTCTGCTTCCCGCCTCGGCCATGCCCGAGGGCGTGCGCGCCCACGTGCGCTACCCGGAGCAGCTGTTCACGGTGCAGGCGCAAGTGCTGGCCGTCTACCACATGACCTCGCCCGACGTGTTCTACAACCAGGAAGACCGCTGGGAGCTGCCCCGGGAGATCTACGGCGAGACGGAGGCGCCGATGCAG
>CAYQLT010000042.1:0-11024 GCA_964418425.1 uncultured Clostridia bacterium | reverse complement strand
GGGTCGAGGGTGCTGCGGGGCAACCTCATCGTGCTGCCGGTGGGGCGAACCCTTCTGTACGTCGAGCCGCTCTTTTTGGTTTCCGAACAAAGCCAGCTCCCGGAGCTGCGCAGGGTGGTGGCCGCAACCGGGCCGTACCTGGTGATGGCTCCCACGTTGGGCGAAGCCCTGGCGCAGCTGGCCCGTCAAGCCGCAGCCGTCGGACCGGGCGAGCCGGCTCCGGGCGGGATCGAACAGCCGGGTGTGGCGCCGCAACCGGCCGGTGGGCGACCGCCAGGGCTTGCCGGGGCCGGGCGGGTGGCTCTGAGGCAGGCGCTGGCCGTCCTCGACCAGGCGCGCCGCAACTTGCAGCAGGGGGACTGGGAGGGCTTCGGGCGGCGCATGCAGGAGCTGGAGACGATCCTGCGCGAGGCGGTCGGTACCGAGCCCGAGGCTTCCGGCGCCGACAGAACCCGGCAGGGGGGTGAGGGATCAGGCGGCGGCCCGAATCCCGGCGGCGCCGCGTTCTAGCCTCCCCGTCTCGTCCATATAGTCACGGGCGGAGGGGGTCGGTCGCGGTGGCAACCCTTCGCCGGGGGGAACGGGCAGGCGGGCCGGGCCTCCTGTTTGTGCTGGTGGCCCTCCTGGTGGCGGCGGTGGTGGGGGCCCGGTTCATGGGCATGATGCCCTCGCAGCGGGGCGCCCGAGAACCCTCGCCGCCGCAACCGTCGCAGCCGGCGCCGTCTCGAATGAGCACCCCGGCGGTACTCATCTACCATTCCCACACCACCGAGAATTATCAGCCCTCACCCACCCACGAACGGGGCAAGACCGGGGGCGTCGTGGAGGTGGGGGCCGAGCTGGCGGCGGTGCTGGAGCAGCGGGGCATTCGGGCCATCCATGACCGCACGGTTCACGATTATCCCAACTACAGCGAGGCGTTCGTCAGCTCGGTGCAGACCGTCAACCAGCTGTTGCGGGCGAACCCGGACGTGGTGGCTGTGCTGGATGTCCACCGAGACGCGCTGGCCGCCAACTACCCGGAGGGGTACACGACCGCGGAGATCGACGGGCAGAAGGTGGCCAAGATTCTGCTGGTGGTGGGCGACGTGTCCAACCCGTACGCGGACCAGAACCTGGCCTTCGCGGAGAACCTGCGGGCCAAGCTCAACGACCTGTATCCCGGCATCTCCAGGGGGATCAAGGTGCAGCACGCCTCCCTCAACGGGCACGTCCACCCCAGCGCGCTGACCGTCTTCATCGGGGACTACCGGGACAACACGCTGGAGGAGGCCCGAGCGGCAGCACGCATGCTGGGGGAGGCTCTATCCCGGATGTTCGAGGAACAGCGAGCGGCGCCCCTGGAGAGGGGTTCCGAGTGACGGTGCCCTCCGGTTGCACCACGGGCCCCGACGCTCTCCCGGAAGTCTCCAAAGCCGATCGCGGCCGCCATGTGCATCTGGTGGGGGTTGGCGGGGCGGGCATGAGCACCCTGGCCGAGCTGATGGCGGCCGCCGGGTTTCGGGTCTCCGGGTGTGACGCTCGGGAAAGCGAGGTGCTGGAACACCTGCGGCGGATCGGGGTCGACGCTCGCGCCGGGCACGACCCGGCGCACCTGGAGGGCGCCTGTGAATTGGTGGTCTCCACGGCTGTCGCCCCGGAGCATCCGGAGCAGCAGGAGGCGCGCCGGCGGGGGGTCCCGGTGACCCACCGGGCCCGAGCGCTGGCCCGGCTTGTTCAAGGACGCAGGCTGATCGCCGTCACCGGAGCCCACGGCAAGACCACGGTCAGCGCTCTGGTGGTGCGGATTCTGGCTGCCGCAGGGCTGGATCCCCTAGGGGCTGTCGGCTTCGCGCTCAGCGGGCATCCCACCGGCGCACGGCCGGGAGCCGGGCCGTGGGCGGTGGTGGAGGCCGACGAGAGCGACGGCTCCTTTTTGGAGTTTCGCCCGGATGTGGCTGTGGTCACCAACATAGAGCCGGACCACCTGGAACATTATGGGGGCTCCTTTGACCGGCTCGTGGAGGCCTACCGCCGCTTCCTGGGGCGGGTGAGCCCGCAGGGCGCGTGGGTGCTGGGGGCAGACAGCCCCTCCCTGCAGCAGGCGGCGGCCCATGCGGCCCGGGAAGGAGGGGCCCCCGCCACAGTCGTCTTCTACGGCCTGCAAGCCGACGCCGGCTGGACCGCTTCGGACATCCGGCTGCACCTTCGCGGCGGCTCCTTTGTGGCGGTAGAGGGTGGGCGCCCGGTAGCGGAGGTGCGGCTCGCCATCCCGGGCCGCCACAATGTTGCCAATGCCCTGGCCGGCCTGGCCGTGGCCCGTCTGCTGGGCATCCCACTCCAGGTGGCCGCCGAGGCCATGGCGGGTTTTTCGGGTGCCCGGCGGCGATTCGAGGTGCTGGCCGACTGGGGCGGGGTGATGGTGGTGGACGATTACGCCCATCACCCGACCGAGATCGCGGCCACCATCCGAGCGGCTCGGGAGGGGTTCGGCAGGCGGGTTGTCGCGATCTTCCAGCCCCACCGCTATTCCCGGACCGCCTTCCTGCAGGAGGCCTTCGCCACCGCCTTCGACGATGCGGACCGGCTCATCCTGACCGAGATTTATGCCCCGGCTCCGGAGCAGCCGCTGCCCGGGATAAGCGGCGAGCTCCTGGCCCGACATATCGCCGCCCGTCCCGTGTGGGCCGGTCGCCCGGCGGATATCGCCTTTTGCCCCACCCTGGCCGAGGCGGAGCACCAGGCCCTTCGGTGGGCCGAGCCGGGCACCATCCTGCTGGTGATGGGCGCCGGCGATGTAACCCGGCTGGCCTACCGGCTGGCCCGGGCGCTCACGAGCCACCAGCGGCCGGCTCCCCCGCAGCTTGCTCCCGGCTGATTGGCCCCCGGGGGCTGTTCCCGCCCGCCGCCCTGCATGCCCGGCTCGCCCGGGGCGGCACACTACGCAGTGGCATGACTTCCTGCCAGCAGGTTCGCGTCGTGGTGCCCGAGGGCTGGCTGGAGAGGCTGGCCGGATGGGCGGGCGCCGGCCCCCCTTCCAACAGGCGGGATTCCCGGAGGCCGCTGACGGGCGAGCTAAAGACGGAGCGGGCCGAAGCCCCGATGGAGCTGTTGTGCCTTCGGGCCATGCCGGTGAGGCTGTTTGCCCATCAGCGCCAGGCGGTGCAAAAGGCTCTCACCGTCATGGGCGGCCGGGTTCTCCTGGCCGACGAGGTGGGCCTGGGCAAGACCGTCGAGGCCGGCGCCATCCTCAAGGAGCTGTGGCTGCGGGGCCTGGTACGACGGGCCCTGGTCCTGGTGCCGGCAGCACTGGTGGCCCAGTGGAAGCAGGAGCTGTGGAGGCTCTGCGCGGTCCGGGCCTGCGTGCACCCCTGCGGGCACGGTTGGGGCCGCGAGGAGGAGGTGGTGCTGGCCTCCCTGGA
Organism: uncultured Clostridia bacterium; assembly: GCA_964418425.1. Lineage (GTDB taxonomy): Bacteria > Bacillota > Limnochordia > Limnochordales > Geochordaceae > CAYQLT01. The sequence continues at coordinate 7,623 of CAYQLT010000042.1, read as the reverse complement.
GTACGCCCGCATCCCCCGCCACGCTCGGGCGATCCAGGCCTGGCCGTGGGATCTGGTGATCGTGGACGAGGCCCACCGGCTTAAGAACCACGCCTCGGCCGGCTTTCGCCTGCTTTGCGGGCTTCGAAAGACCTTCCTGGTCCTGGTGACGGCCACCCCGGTCCACAACGACCTGGTGGAGCTGCACAGCCTGGTCAGCCTGCTGAGGCCGGGACAACTGGGTACCCGCCGGGCGTTCTTGCGAGAGTTCACCGATGGCCCTCGAACGCCGCGCAACGCGGAAGGCCTGCGCCAGCTGCTGGCCTCCGTGGTGGTCCGAACCCGCCGTCACGAAGCCGGGGTGCGACTGCCCGACCGGCAGGTGGTAACGGTGCCCGTGCGGCTTCAGGCCTGCGAGGCCGCCCTGTACAGGGAAGTGGGCCGTCTGTTACGCCAGGCCGCCGGTGAGGCGGGCCTGCAGGCCGCGGCGTTGGCCCTCACCGTGCTGCTGAGGGAGGCGGCCAGCAGTCCCCTGGCGTGCGCGGCCACCCTGCAGCGTCTTTGCCGTGGCTCCGGCAGCCAACCCTGGGGCCTGCTCCAACCCCGCCTGGGTGAGCTGGCAGACCAGGCCCTGGAACTGGCCCGCCGACAGGCCGGCCCCAAGATTCGCTGGCTGGTGCGCTGGCTTCGCCGGCGCACCCGGTGCGAAGGTCTGGTCGCGGGGCAGATCGTCGCCTTCACGGAGTTCGCCACCACGGCTCGCCACGCCCTGCGCTGGCTTGCGCGCTGCGGCATCCACGCCCAGCTGTTCACCGGCGCCATGAGCGGGCCGAAGCGGCAGGCGGCGCTGGAAGCGTTCTTGCGAAGGGCGCCCGTCCTGGTCAGCACGGACGCCGGCAGCGAGGGCCTGAACCTGCAGTTTTGCCGGGAAGTGGTCAACCTGGACCTTCCCTGGAACCCCATGCGGCTGGAACAGCGGATCGGCCGCGTGCACCGGCTGGGGCAGAGGGGGACGGTCCGGATCGTGAACCTGGCGGCCCTCAACACCATCGAGGAGTATGTGCTGGCCCTGATCCACGAGAAGCTGGGCATGTTTCGGGAGGTGGTGGGAGACCTGGACGCGGTGGTGGCGGCTGTGCCGGGTGGCATGCACCGCTGGGTGGCCCGTCTGGCCGCCACCTGCGGCACCGACCGGGAGCTTCAAGACGCCCTGGAGCGCCTCGGGGAGAACATGGCCCGCAGGGCCCGGGCCTGGGCCAGGGCCCGCGCCCTGACCGAGGCCACCCTGGACGGACGACCGCACGGCCTGCCGTGAGCCACCGGGCGGATGGCACCCCGGGAGAGCAGGCGGGGGGTAGCCATCTTGGGGTCTTCCTCATGCTGGAACCCGCAGAGCTGCCGCAACCGGCGGCGGGTCCTGGCCGGGCGCGGGCAGGCGCCGGGCCCGCCCCGGGACTCGAGCTGCAGCGCCACCTGTGGTTTCGGTTCGTGGTGACGGCTGCCTGCGTGGGGGCGGGAGTGTCGGTTCGCCGGGTGGTGGACGTCTTGGTGGATGCCGGCTCGCAAACCGCCCGACCGGGCCCGTGGGGCCCCACGGCTGTCCTGTTCCCGGTTCCGGGGGCAATGGGGTGGATCGGTGCGTACGAGCTGAAGCGGCTTGCCCCCGCCGCGTTGGAGCAGGCGCGGGCGATGGCCGTCGAGGTGCTGGCTGCCGAGGAGGCCCGCCAGGCCCCGGCCCTTGCCTGCGAGCGGGCCTTTGTGCAGGCCCACTTCGCAGCTCGCCGTCAGGAACTTCTGATGGACGCGCTGCGGCGGGTGCGCCGCGCGCAGGCGGCCTGTGCGTACCGCTGCATCGCGACGGGCAGCGAGCCCGCCAAAGTCCTGGAGGATCGGGCCCGTCGCCTGGCGGCCGAGGCCCGCCTGCGCCAGGAGGAGGCCATACGGGCCCTGACGGCTCTGGATGCCGAAGAGCAACGCGCCCTTCAGGAGCTGGCCGGGCGGTTTCGGGCAAGCGCCCGCATCGAGCCGGTCGGGCTCGGCGTGGTGTGGAGGCCCTGCGCCCTCCCGGAGTAAGCCCGGCTGGCTGCGCGGGGGCAGGGTGCGGCGTCCACGCAGGCGAACTGGCCTTCCCATGGACATGCGCACCTTCTTACAGCATCTGGAGTCGGACCCTGACTATCGCGGCCAGATCCGCAGCATCCGCATGTTACCGGAGCGGGAGCCGGTCTGGGCTGAGCTCTCGCCGCCCGTGGCGACGCCTGTAGCCCAGGCCCTGGAACGCATGGGGATACAGAGGCTGTACTCCCACCAGGCGGCGGCGCTGGCGGCAGTTCGAGCGGGAAGGCATGTCATGGTCACCACAGGAACCGCCAGCGGCAAGAGCCTGGCGTACCACATCCCGGCTCTGGAGGCGCTCACCGCCAGCCCCTCCGCCACGGCCCTGTACCTGTACCCCACCAAGGCTCTCGCGCAGGATCAGCTTCGCTTCCTTCTCCGGCTTGCCGAAAGCCATCCGCAGCTGGCCCAGCAGGAGGCTTTGTGGGCCGGAACCTACGACGGCGACACCCCGCCGGATCGCAGGCGGCGGCTGCGGGAGTCCTGCCGGCTGCTGCTCACCAACCCCGACATGCTCCACTCGGGCATCCTCCCCCACCACCCTGCCTGGGGCCGCTTTTTCCAGGGCCTGTCGCTGGTCGCCATCGACGAGGCCCATGTGTACCGGGGGCTGTTCGGCTCGCACGTGGCCAACGTGATCCGGCGGTTGCGCCGGGTCGCGTCGCGCTGGGGCAGCTCCCCCACCTTCGTCCTGTGTTCGGCCACGGTGGCCAACCCCGACGAGCTGGCCCGCAGCCTGGTGGGCGCCCCGGTGCAGGTCGTCCACGAGGACGGGTCGCCTCGACCCCGCCGGTGGCTGGTGCTGTGGAACCCGCCCCGGCTGGGTCACCCCCCTGCCCGCCGCTCGGCGAATCTGGAAGCGGCCGATCTCATGGCCCGGCTGGTGGCGGGTCGGGTTCCCACCATCGCCTTCGGGCGGGCCCGGGTGGTGGCGGAGCTGTTGTACCGCTACGTTCGGGAGCGCCTGCAGCGCATCGCGCCCTCGGCCGCCTCGGCCATCTACCCGTATCGGGGCGGCTATCTTCCCGAGATCCGCCGCTTCATCGAGCAGCGGCTGTTCTCGGGAGAGCTTCTGGGGGTATGCAGCACCAACGCCCTGGAGCTGGGGATCGACGTGGGCCCGCTGGACGCCGCGCTCTTGGTGGGCTTTCCCGGGTCCATCGCCTCCTTCTGGCAGCAGGCGGGGCGGGCCGGGCGCCGACGAGAAGGGCTGGCCGTGCTCATCGCCCACGACGCTCCCGTGGACCAGTACCTGATGGAGCATCCGGAATACCTGATGGAACGCTCGGTGGAGCCGGCGGCCCTCAATCCGGACAACCCCCAGGTGGTGCTGGGACATCTTCGGGCCGCCGCTTACGAGCTTCCCCTCTCCCCTGAGGAGGTGGAGCAGTTCGGGACGTACGGGCCGGCCATCATGCAGCTTCTGGTGGAGGCGGGGGAGACGTTGTGGGACGGCCACCGGTGGAGGTGGCGCAAGCCCGGCGTCTATCCCGCAGGCCAGGTGGCCTTGCGCACGGCTTCGGCGGCCACCTACACCATCCTCGACGCGGCCAGCGGCCGGGCCATCGGAACCCTGGACGAGCCCAGCGCGTTTTTCCAGCTGCACCCCGAGGCCGTCTATCTCCACGAGGGGGAGACCTACCTGGTGGAGCGGCTGGATCTGGTGGGCCGTGTGGCCTATGTGCGCCGCGAGGTGCTGGACTACTTCACCCAGGCTGTCGCCGAGCACCGGCTGCGGCCGGTAGGCCACGAGAACTGGACCCGCAGGCGGTTGGGGCGAAGCGAGGCGGCGGTGGGCGAAGCGGTGGTCACCCAGCTGGTTTACATGTTCAAGAAGGTGCGCTTCGAAAGCCGGGACAGCCTGGGGTGGGGTCGCGTCGAGCTGCCCTCCACGGAGCTGTATACCGAAGCCCTCGCCCTCGTCCCGGACCCGGGAGCCCTGGCGGCGGTTCACCAGGCGGGGCTGTCGGCGGTGGAGGGCATGTGGGGGATGGCCAACGCGCTGAGCGGGGTGATGCCCCTCTTCGTGGGGTGTGACCCCGCAGACGTGGGCGCCGTGGTGGACCCGGCGGAAGGGCCCGTTCCGGGCGGGGGGCCCTGCCTGTATCTATACGACCGCCACCCGGGGGGCGCCGGCTTTGCGCGCCAGGCGTTTCAACGGCTGGAGAGCATCATGGAGGCGGCCCGGGAACTGGTGGCTCGCTGCCCGTGCGAACGAGGGTGCCCCTCGTGCGTGGGCGCGCCCGCTTTGCCCCGGGCTCAGGGCGACCCGGAACTGGAGAGCCGAGGTCGGGTGCCGGACAAGCGGGCGGCCATGCGGCTGCTCGCCGAGCTGTGCCATGCCGGCGGCCCGGGCGAGGAGGTGGCCGCCGGGTCGGCTGGCTGGCGAGGGCCTTCGGTGCCAGCTCCGCCTCCACCGGCTCCGCGCCCCCTTCCCCCGGAGCTGGAGCGCCAGTTACGGCGTCATCTCAGCCAGATGACGGCTGTGGCCACGGCAGCGCCGGGGGTGGCCACGCCCTCGCCGGGCTCAGGTAGACCACAGCGGCCATGGTGACGAAAAGCTGGAGGCGGGGGTCTTCCCGCCGGAGCTGGCGGTCTGGCGGCGACGGGCTGAGAACCCCCCTCCGGGGTGGGCCGCCTGCGACGGCGTCGTGCCCGACGCCGGCCAGGGCAGCTTGCCAGCGCCGCACGGATGCGTCCTGCGCAAGGCTGCGGACCGCCTGCTCCATGATGGCCTGCCAGGTGCTGGAAAGGCGCAGCATGCGCCGCGCGGCGGATGGGTACGGGCCCGAAGCAGGCGGGCCCGGGCGCACGGCGAGCGTGTCCGCGCAGGGTCCGCGCTCGTAAGCCGACGGTTCGAGCCGGCCGCACCAGGCAGGCCTCGCGGGGCGGGCCAGGTCGACCCAGGCGACCAACCAGCACGTTGGCGGAACCTGCCCAAGAGGGCCGCCGTCCATCACGGCCTCCAGAAGGGCCCACAGGGCCGGAACGCTGGTATGGGTCAACCCGCGGGCGGGTTGCTGGCATGCCGAGGGAGGTTCGTGGAAGACGCCGACCCATCCCGAACCCAGGGCAAGTTCCACGATGTCGGCCGCCCGGCGGCTGAAGGGCGTCACCGGCTCCGCTTGCGGCGCCCCCGGTTCTCCGCGGGCCTCGGCGCACGTCTCTTGCCCGGCTGCGAAGCGAAGAAGCAGCGGCGGATGCGGCCGGTAGGGCGTACCCCAGCGGCGGCAGGCGACGGCCTGCGGCAGTTCGACCCGATAGAGCAAAGCGCCCGGCACCGCCGGCGCGGCCGGCGTCACCTGCCCGCCCACCGAGCGGAGGATGTCCAGCAACGTGGCGGCCCACGGCGCAAGCTCGTCAGGCTTCATCGGTGGCAAGCTCGCAGCCATGCAGGATCTGCTCCTGTTCCGCGTGCCGGCGGCGGTGGTGCTGCAGTGCCTGTTCCCAGCGAGCGATCAGGTCGCGCAGCTGTGCCTCCAGGGTGTCCGGGCTGGAGGGTTGGCCGAGGGCCTGCAAGAGGGCAGCACCCAGCGCGCGCTCGAAGGCGGCGGGGCCCCCCAAAGGTTCCAGGATCTGGTCCAGTTCGCCCACCACGGTGCGGAAGAGATCCAGCTTGTCGTGGAGCAGGTGGAGGACGTACTCCTCGATGGTGTGGGTGGTGTACACGTTCCAGATGTGCACCTGGCGGGTCTGGCCCAGGCGGTGAACCCGCCCGATGCGCTGCTCGATGCGCATGGGGTTCCAGGGCAGGTCCACGTTGACCAGGTGGCGGCAGAACTGCAGGTTCACCCCTTCGGCGCCTGCGTCCGTGGAGACCATGACCGGCGCTCGCTCCCGAAACACCGCCTGGGCCCATTCCCGCTGCATGGGCGTCAGGTCGCCGTAAAAGAGCACCACCGGCCGTCCCAGCCTGGCCAGGTGGCGAGCGACGGCCTGCTGGGTCTCGCGAAATTCCGTGAAGACCAGGACGTGTTCGTCCTCCAGGCGACGCACCAGATCCGCCACGGCCCGCCCCTTGCTCCATGCGCGGACCCCCTGCGCGAAGGTGGCCAGTTCGTCCAGCTGCGCCTTGGCCCGCCGTCGGGCGAGCCGACGCAGCGTGGAACCGGCCGCCCATGGGCTGGAGCAGGCCTCCCGCTTGAGGGTCAGCCAGAGGAGCGCGCCGGCTGGATCCTCCTCGGCCCGCACCTTGCGGCTGGCGGATCCGCCGGGGCCGCTGGACGTACCCGCGGGGGCCAGGCAGTCCAGGGCGTCGTACAGGGCTCTCTCCGAGGCGGACAGCTCCACCGGAACGGAATGGACGGTTCGTCCCGTGAAAGGGATGGGGGTGCGAGCGCGGCGGTGGCGAACCATGATGGTGGCCACCACCGATCGCAAGCCTGCCGGGTCTTCGGCGTGGCGTCCTCGGGTTCCGAAGCGCCGGGCGAACTCCGGGTACTCGCCCACCCGCTCAGGAGCCACGAGGTAGGCGAGGGCGTGCAGCTCTCGCAGGGTGTTGTGCACCGGGGTGGCCGTCAGGAGCAGGAGGTATCGGGTCTTCAGGGCGGCCACCAGCTGAAAGGACCGGGTGCGGGCGTTTTTCAGCCGGTGGGCCTCGTCCACCACCACCAGGTCGTAGGATTGCCCCAAAACCGCCTCCCGGTGGGGAGGACGCTTGGCCGTGTCCAGGGAGGCCACCAGAAGGGGCGCTCGCTCCCAATCGGCCAACGACGCCTGAAGCTCCGCCGGCAGGTCGAATTTGTCGCGCATCTCCCGATACCACTGCCACATCAGCCCGGCGGGAACCAGAATGAGCGCACGGTGAACGAGGCGCCGCAGCATCAGCTCGTGAAGAACCATCGCGGCCTCGATGGTCTTGCCCAGGCCCACCTCGTCGGCCAGAAGGGCCCGACCCCCCATCTCCATGAGCACCCGGCGGGCGGTCTCGAGCTGGTGGTCGTAGGCCACCACGCCCGCAAGGCGCCAGTGAGCGGCAAGGAAACCGGGCGTCTCCAGCTCGCCGGGGCGGGGCAGGGGGAGCTGCAACAGGCCCTGCAGGGCCAGCCGAAACAGTTCGGCGTCGGCCCCAGCGCGAAGGGCCCGGCGCAGATCCTGACGCCAGCGGGCCGAGGTCGGTCCGCGAACGCAGGCGCTCAGCACGAACCCCTCCATCGGGAGGCGCCGCGAAGCGTACAGAACGCTGTGGGACGGCCCTCGACGGGAGACGGGAGGGATGGGAGGGCGCCCCCCCAGAAGGGGCGTGCGGATGGGCGGAAAGGGAATGGCCAGGATGTTGCCGCTCACCATGGCACCCTTAGTGTGCACCGCAGCGGTCTTCCCGTGCACCGCCGCAGGCCCCGGGGCGAACGGAGGGAAGTGGCGGCGTGGCAGGGGTAAGGCGCAGGCCGCGTCCCGTCCAGAAAAGGTGTGGCGCAGGGCCGGAAGGTTGTGTATAATCAGGGGCGCCGGTGGGCCTGTAGCTCAGCTGGGAGAGCGCTGCAATCGCACTGCAGAGGGCGGGGGTTCGAGTCCCCTCAGGTCCACCAG
>CAYQLT010000041.1:15832-23330 GCA_964418425.1 uncultured Clostridia bacterium | reverse complement strand
CGGTTGTAAAGGTTCATGAGCAAGGAGGTGAAGAGGCTCATGGAGAGGTACGTGGCCATGATCATGGCGAAGACGGGCACCGACTGCCCCGTCTGGTTGAGGATGGTGTGGCCCACGTTGAAGAGGTCAGGAAAGCCGATGGCGATGGCCAGGCTGGAGTTCTTGGTCAGGTTAAGGTACTGGCTGGTGAGCGGCGGCACGATGACCCGAAGCGCCTGCGGAACCACCACCAGGCGCAGGATCTGACCCCGGGTCAACCCCAGGGAGCCTGCGGCCTCCCACTGGCCCCGGGGAACCGATTGAAGGGCCCCCCGAATGACCTCCGCGATGAAGGCGGCCGTGTAAACCGTCAGTCCCAGCAGCAACGCGCTGAACTCCGGAGACAGCCGTATGCCGCCTTGAAAGTTGAATCCCTGCAGGACCGGTACCTCAAGACCGATCCCGCTGCCCGTCCACACCAGCCGGGGCAGGTAGACCCCGCGCTGGCTGATGTGGATCACCCCCATCCAGCTGACGGCCTGGCGGACGGGCGGCAGGTTGAGGAAGACAGCCCCGTACCAGAACAAAAGCTGCAGGAGCAACGGGACGTTGCGCACCGCTTCCACGTAGGCCGTCGCAAGGCGCCGCACCAGCCAGTTGCTGGACAGGCGGGCCACGCCGATGAGCGCGCCGAGGATCGTGGCACCCACGATCCCCAGCGCGCTCACCCGCAGGGTGTTGGCGACGCCTACCCAAAACGCCCGAGCGTAGGCATCCCCGGGCTGATAGCGCGGCCCCTCCGAGATGCCGAAGCCCGCCTCAACCCTCAGGAAGTCGAAGCTGAGGCTCAGCCCCAACGAGCGCAGGCCCTGGGTCAGGTTCGCATACAGCGCCCCTGCCAGGGCCACCAGCGCCGCGACGAACAGCGCCTGAAGAGCGAGACGGCGGAGCCTCATCGGAACGGCATCGCATACAAAAGGCCGCCCGCCGAGTAAGGCCGGTTGAGGCCTCGCGGCAATCCGAGCGGCGTGAGGTTGCGGTCGTAGATCTCCCCGTAGTTGCCCACCGCCCGGATCACCTGCACCGCCCAGTCGGGCCGCAACCCCAGCGCGCGGCCCAGGTTGCCCTCGGCGCCCACAAAGCGCCGGATCTCAGGGTTGGAGCTGGTTCGAAACTGCTCCACGTTGGCGCTGGTGATCCCATACTCTTCGGCGAAGAATGTGGCGTACACGACCCACTTCACCACGTCGTACCACTGGTCATCCCCGTGCGCCACCACTGGAGCCAGGGGCTCTTTGGAGATGGTCGCCTCCAGGATTACGTGCTCCTGCGGGTTTCGCATGATGGTGCGACGGGCCGCCAGCTGGGACTTGTCGCTGGTCACGGCGTCGCAGCGCCCCTGCTCGTAGGCGTTGTAAGTGGTGTCTATCTCATCGAAGACCACGGGCGTGAACGGGATCTTGAGCGAGCGCATGGTGTCGGCCAGATTGAGCTCGGTGGTGGTGCCGGTCTGCACGCATATGCTGGCCCCCGCCAGGTCCCTGAGCTCCTTCACGCCCGTATTTCGGCGCACCATGAACCCCTGGCCGTCGTAAAACGTCGGCGGAGCGAAGTTGAGGCGATTGTCCGTGTCCCGCAGAAGGGTCCAGGTGGTGTTTCGGATCAACACGTCCACCTCGCCGGTCTGAACCGCGGGAAGCCGTTGGGCGGCCGTTAGCGGCACGAACTCCACCGCCTGCGCGTTGCCCAGAACCGCAGCCGCCACGGCGCGGCAGTAATCGGCGTCGAAACCGGACCACGACCCGTCGGGATTCAGATAACTGAAGCCCGGAAGGCCGCCGTTGACCCCGCAGATGAGCCGTCCCCGCTGCAACACCTTATCCAGGGTTCCCGCCCCGGCGGGCAAACCCACGCCGAGGGCCAAGAGCGCCGCCAACGCCACAAACCAACGCGCCTGCCTCCCGGACAACACCCGCGCCACCCCCACTGATCCGAAGTTTGTGCAGGGAGAGAAAATCGAACGGGCGGACCGTCTCAAGGCGCCACCCGGCTCAACCCCTTCGGCGGTGGCCGGCAAAATCCTCCTCGCCCGCCGGCAGCCGCACGGCGCACACCAGCTGCGGCTGTGCGCGGCGGGGCGACACAAAGGCCTGCACCTCCTGCGGGCGAACGCCGAATCTGACCAGGTGTGCGGGGCAAGAGCAATCGGAGGCGCCAAACCCCGGGACGATGGGCCCGTGGCCGTCCGGCTCCGCATTGCAAAAGACCTCGGCTTGTTCCGCCAGGGCCCGGGCCAGGCGGCACTCGTCGGGCCGACCGGCATCCGCCCACACGTCCACGCCCACGGGCCTCGCGTACCGCCGCAGGTGGTCCATATGCCAGCGCAGGCGGCGCGACCCGTAGAGGTGGCGGCGCAAGCGCCCCGGCAGGCTTCGCTGCGCGGAGCCGACGTAGGCGTAAAGCCCGGGCTTCACCCGCACACCCGCCGGGGAGGGGACAGGGAGCCGACGCTCACGCCCCAGCCACAGCCACACGACGTACACGCCACCTTGCGGCAGCACCCCTCGACAGACGCCCAGACGATCCCATGGAGTCCCTCTGTCCGGAGTGCCGCCGGCTTTCGCCCCCCGCTGTATGGTCGGCACCGCCATGCGCTGCATGGTCGCCACGGTGGTCGGCTTGGATGGGTGCGCCTGCAGCGCCACCACCCGGTAGCCCAGGTTCGCGTAAAACGGGGGGAGCAAGCGTTCTACGGAACAGCGCAGCGTGAGCTGGCGGATGCCGGCCCGGACGGCTTCCTGTTCCACCGCCCGCACCAGCGCTGCACCCAGCCCCTGGCCGCGGAAAGACGGGCACACGCCCAGCCGTTTGAGTTCCCAACACCCCTCGCCCGCCGGGATCGCCCGGACCACCCCGGCCACCGTGCCCGAACGGGCCCGGGCCACCCAGATGATCGCCCCGCGGGCCACATCTTCGAGAACCGCCCGGGCGCTCTCGCCCACCCCGTCCGGCGCAGGCAAGGCCCCGGCAAACCGCCCGGGCACCCCGAACGCCTCCCGGGTCCACCCCGCCACCTTCTCGGCCTCATCGGCCAACTGCCGGGCGCTTTGCCAGACGACCCGCTCTATCCGGAAGCCTGCCATCGCAGGCGGCGTCACGAGGGCAACGCTCGACCCGCCGCAGCCACGGAGACCGCCCGCAGCGCCTCTCGCACCACCTGCTCGCGAGCGGCACGCTGCGGCGACTCGCCCCGCCGGGTGGCCAGCGCCAGCGTCGTCCCCGCCAGCGTCAAAAGCCCTCCCACCCACATCCAGCTCACCAGGGGGTTGAAGTACATCTCGAAAGCAGCGCGTCCGCCGGCGGCCTCGTCGTCCCAGCCCGCCAGAGCCACGTAAAGGTCCCCGTGCAGATACCGACGCACCGCCACCTCGGTGGTGGGGCCAAAGCGAGCCGCCTCTCCCTCATAGAACCGCCGGCCCGGCTGCAGCCGGCCGGCGTAGCGGTCGCCCTGGAAGACCTCCAACCTGGCGAAGACCTCGGTGGCACCCGGCACCCTGCGCATCGCCAGCCCATCGTAGCGCAGGGTGTAGCCGGCCAGCGTGGCGGTCTTGCCCACCTCCAGGGTGCGGGTAACCCCCACCTGGAACCCCGTCGAAGCCACCGCCGCCACGGCCACCAGCGCCACGCCCAGGTGCGCCAGGAGACCCCCTGCCGCCTGCCACAGCCCCACCGAGCCGGCCCGCCCCCGCACCCGGGCCCGGCGCAGCAACCCGCCCAGAGCCACCACGCCGGCAAAGAACGCGCAACCCAGCCCCAGCGCTACAAGAGGCCGCCGGATACCCCCCAGCGCGAGCAGCGCCACAAAGCCTGCCCCGGCCACCAGCTCCGGCACGTGCCGGCGCAGCCAGGCCCCCGAGGAGCTGCGCCACGGCAAAAGCCAAGCCACCCCCATCAAGCCCAGCATCAGGGCAAACAGGGGTGCCGAGACGCGCTCGAAATAGGGTGCCTGCACGCTGATACCCGGCCCGAAGAAGCGGCTGACGATGGGCACCGCCGTTCCAAACCCCACCGCGAAGGCCAGCGCCACCAAAACCACGTTGGCCGCCACGAAGGCGCCCTCCCGGGAGACCACCGGCCCGGGAGCCACCCGCGAGGAGCCCAGCGCGTGCCACCGGCTGCCCAAAAGCCACACGCTGAAGCTGGCCAAAAGTCCCACGAAAGCCAGAAAGTATGGGCCCGAGGGGGATTCGGCAAAAGCATGCACCGACGCCAGAATACCGCTTCGCGTGACGAAGGTTCCCAGCATGACCGACAGGAAAGCTGTGGCGAGAAGGCCCGCGTTCCACCGGGCCAGGGTTCCCCGGTGCTCCTGGGCCACCGAGGAATGCACGTAGGCCGTCAGCAACAGCCAGGGGATCAGGGAGGCGTTCTCCACCGGATCCCAGCCCCAGTATCCGCCCCACCCCAGTTCCTTGTAGGCCCACTCCCCACCCAGCAGGATCCCGGCCCCCAAGAACAGCCATGCCACAAGCGCCCATCGCCGGGCCACCGGCACCCAGTCGGCATCCTTGCGTTCGGTCAAAAGCGCCCCCGCCATGAACGCGAACGGCACCGCCAGCCCGATGTACCCGAGATACAGCGTCACCGGGTGCGCGAGCATGGAGGGCGACTGCAGCAGCGGATTGAGCCCGCTGCCGTCCGGGGGCGGCACGTCCAGCCGCACGAAGGGTGTCTCGATGGCCGTCGTGACGGCGGCGAAAAAGCTCGCCACGGCCATCAGCACCGCGGTGGCCACCGGCCACATGGGAGCGGCAGCCGGTGAAGGTCGGGCGGTCACCACCAGGGCCACGTACCCCAAAAGCAGCCACAACCAAAAAAGCAGCGAGCCCTCCTGCCCGCCCCACCAGGCCCCCAGCTTGTACATCAGGGGCGTGCTGCGGGAGGAGCGCTGGGCCACGTAGCGCACCGAGAAATCATCGGACAGGAGGCTCCCCAACAGGACCGCGGACGCCACCGTGGCAGCGGCAAACGCCACCAGCGCGAGCATACGCCCCGCCCGGGCCCAGGCCGGCCGTCGTCTCAACCATCCCAACAAGGAAAAGCCGGCCGACCCGACCGATGCAGCCAGGGTCAGCCACAGGCAGGTCTGCCCGATGAGCGTGGAATGCATCCCTCACGCCCCCTCTACCCCGGACTCCGGCCCGAGCGTGACGGCCTGCATGCGTGCCGCCTTTAGCGTCGGCCCCATCCGAGCTTAGAGACCTCGACCTCGTAGCGGGAGGGGCATTGTACCAAGATCGCGCTCGCCTCGACGGAGTGACCCGAGGTCAAACGTCCTTCCACGATGACCCGCTTGCCCTCTTCGAGGCCGTCGGGACGCGCTCCCGAGTAGCGCACGGAAAGCTGCTGCGAAGGGCTTTGGGGGTCCGCCAGGTCGAACTCCAGCCGCATGGCGGCCAGGTCCCACCGCAGCGACCCGGCCACCACGTCACCCTGAACCCTCACCTGCCGGCTGGCCAGCGACCGCGCCCGCTCGCGGGCCTCAGCCACCGTCACGTAGTAGGAAGCCGTGCTGTCCACGGCCACAGCGATGGAGTAGGCCAGGGACCCCACCACGGCCGCTGCCGCCACAAGGGTGAACACCCTGCGCCGCAACGTTGCCACCCCCGTCCCGCCCGTCAAACGATTGACACGGAAAGCTCAAAACACTATACCTGCCGCCGGGACTGCTCATCAAGTCGCCGCAACAGCGCTGCCGCACAAGCGGCACCCGCCACCGGCTGCAGGGCTAGCATCACCGCGCCCGCCACGGGCTCGACAGCCGGACGGCGAAGCTCCAGGCGCTCGGGGCCCGGCGTGCCCAGCAGGCGCCTTCGTACCCGATCCAGCAGGAATCCCCCTTAGGTTCCATCACCCCCCACCCGGCCTGCCACCAGGCCCCAGACCGGGCAGCAGACCCGCCGCGGCCCCGGCCAGCGCGCCTGCCAGAATAAGCCACGTCGAGTTTACCTGCAGGCGAATCAGAGCCCAAAGAGCCCCGATCCCGAGCAACCCCGTGAGCCCGTCCACCAATGCCTCCCGGGCAAGCTCCAGTGTGACCCCGGCCATCAGCGCCACCGCCGCCGCATTGACACCGTCCAGCAATACCGCTGTCCAGGAAGACCGCCGCAGGCTGTCGGCCAGGGTTCGCACCGCCGCCACGAAGAGGAAGGAGGGCAGAAAGATACCCAAAGTCGCCAGCGCCGCACCCGCCAGGCCGCCGGTCACGTAACCCACAAAGGTGGCGGTGGTGAAGACCGGCCCCGGGGTGAACTGCCCGACGGCCACCGCGTCCAGCAGCTGGCGGTCCGTGAGCCAACCGAGGCGTTCCACGAAGTCCTTGCGCAAAAACGCCAAAAGCACGTAGCCGCTTCCATACAAAACGGCCCCGATCTTCAGGAAAACCAGAAAGAGCGTGCTCAGGCTAAAGGGCACCGCCGCCCCCGCCGCGGCCGCCGCCAGAGTGCCGCCAGTCGCGGCGGCCCCCAGCGCCGTGCTCGCTGCACCCGTTCCGCCGTCGCTGCCCGCCATTGCCCACCCTGACGGCCCGTTGCCCGAGGGCGTCATCCCGGTCGAGACGGGCAGCACCGCCGGAGCCGCCGGCGTGGCCCGCCGTCCCGTCCGGATGGCCCGCGCCAGGGCGTACGTGACGGCGCCCCCGAAGAGCAGGGCGATCTCGTGTCCTCCGGCGAGGTATGCTGCCAGCACCGCCAGAGCCACGGCCAGAGCCAGCGCGTCCTTCAACGCCGTCCGCCCCAGCCCCCACAGCGCGTGAACCACGACAGCCACGATCACGGGCTTGATGCCGTAAAGGAGCCATGCAGCCTGAGGGGTGGCCCCATAGCGCACGTACGCCCACGAAAGCGCCAGCACAGTGAGTGCCGCCGGAACGATGAAGCACACCCCGGCCACCACGAGCCCCGGCCAACCCGCCCTCACATACCCCAGGTGAATGGCCATCTCCGTCGAGTTGGGCCCGGGGATCAGGTGGGTGACCCCCAACAGGTCGACAAAGCGCCGCTCGCTCACCCAGCGGAGCCGGTCCACCACCTCCCGTCGCATCATGGCGATGTGAGCGGCCGGCCCGCCGAAGGCGGTGAACCCCAGCTTCAAAAAGAGGGCGGCAACCTCTGCCAGCCTTCCGGGCCGACCGGCCTCGCGGGCCTCTTCGGCCACCACGGATGCCGGACGGGGCGGCGGGCCCATGGAGAAGACCTCCTTCGCGACGGGGCTCCGGGGGGACCGTGCACGCACCTGCAGTTACTTATACGGGCTGGCGCCCCTTCCGGCAAGGAGAGCTTGCGGCCCGCGAGCCGGCCCCGCACCCACGGGTTGGCAGCCCCTGCGACCGCGAGCCGTCCCCATCCGGCGGGTCCGAGCCATCAGCGGATGCTGACGAGCACGACGCCCAGCGTGCTCACCGCTACCGCCTTCAGCATGCCTCGGGTGAGCCGCTCGCGGCCGTGCAGCAACCACCGGC
>CAYQLT010000041.1:0-15732 GCA_964418425.1 uncultured Clostridia bacterium | reverse complement strand
ACCGCCTTCAGCATGCCTCGGGTGAGCCGCTCGCGGCCGTGCAGCAACCACCGGCTCAGCATGACGGTGAAGATGGGCTCCAGGGAACTGACGGCGTGGGCCACCGCCGAGGGCGCCAGCCGCAGCGACAAGAAGATGAAAAGTTGGGCCATGCTGCTGAACACGCCGGCCAGCAGGAAAAACCGCATGCCCGCGGGTCTGGCGGTGAGCAACGTGCGGTGATCGCCACGGCGCACGGCAACGGGAAGCCACCCCATCAGGGCGCTCCACGCGCCGATGGCGCTTCCCATGGCCGCATCCGGCCAGAGGTTCAGGCCCGCCTTGCGCAGCAAAATACCCGAGGCGAAGGCGAGAGCACTGCCGATACCGTAAAGTAGCCCGGCCCGGGCGTTGCCAGAAGCCGGGCCCTGCGAAGGCCGCCCGCTGGAAGCCTCGCCTTGCCCCTCAAGCCCGCCGACCCGCATCTGGTCCCGGGCGAGGGCCAGCATTCCGCCCACCGTCGCCACCACCCCGGCCAGCGTCGGCAGGCCGGGCCGCTCGTTGAGGAGCAGCCATCCCACCAGCAGGGTATAGGCCGGTGAGGCGTTTTTCCAAGCGCTGGCCCGGGAGGGGCCGATCGCGTAGACGCTTGCGAAATACAGCCACCGGCCCAGCAGGGTTGTGGACAGACCCGCCAACACGAAACAGGCAAGGGCCGCCGCGCTTCTCCCGGCGGCCCCCGCGCCGGGCAACGGCAACAGGGTGAACAGCGCGGTGGCGCCCGCGTTCATCGCCAGCGTCAGGAGGTAGCCGGCCCCGGGATCGAACTGGTCCCGTCCCCGCAGTACCGCCAGGTTGTACGAGGCCCAGAGCAGGGCGCTTAACAGAGCAAAGAGAGTACCCATGGGAAGATGCATGAGGCGACCCGACAACGGTCATGCCACGGTGACGCCCTCCTCCACCGTCGCTTTCACCACCTCCTCTCGCAACGCCTGCCAGATGGTCGTAAACAGCTCCCCAAAGCGAGGGTGGCTGCGCAGGCGGGCGATGTCCCTCGGCCGCCCCAAATCCACGTCGATGACCGCCTTGACCCGGCCGGGCCGGGCCGTGATGATCATCACCCGGTCGCTGAGGTTCAGGGCCTCGTCGATGGAATGGGTGATGTAGCAGACGGTCTTCTGGGTGCCTTCCCAGATGCGCAGCAACTCCTGCTGCAGCAGGATCTTGTTCTGCTCGTCGAGGTTCGCGAAGGGCTCGTCCATCAACAGGATCTCGGGGTCGTTGGCAAAGGCCCGGGCGATGCTGACTCGCTGTTTCATGCCCCCGCTCAGCTGGTGGGGGTACGCCTCGGAAAAGCCGCTCAACCCCACCAGCTGGATGTAATGTTCGGCGATTCGATAGCGTGCCTCCCGGTCCACCCCGCGCAGGCGCAGCCCGTAGGCCACGTTCTCCCGCACCGTCATCCACGGGAGCACCGACTGCTCCTGAAAGACCATGGAGTTGACGGGCCGGGCGGGGTCGCTGCGGTGGACGGTCACCTGCCCCGACGAAGCCTCCTCGAGCCCGGCCAGGATTCGAAGCAGCGTGGTCTTTCCGCACCCGCTGGGCCCCACGATGGCCAGGAAAGTGCCGTCCGGCACCACGAAGCTCACGTCCTCCAGCGCGGTTACCCGGCGCCCCCGGGCGTGAAAGACCTTACACAGGTTACGCACCACGATCTTCGCCGGACGCTCCATGTCGGTGTCCCCCCAGCGCTGGCCTTCCCCTGCCACGGCCTGCCCCCGTGGGCGACGCCTCAGGGGTGCTTCCAGGGCACGATCCACCGCTCCACCTCGTCCAAAAGCAGGCTGGATGCGTAGCCGAGAAACGCCATGATGATGAGACCGACGTACATCTTCTCGAGGAAGAAGGTGTCATAGCCGGTCCAGATCATGTAGCCGATGCCGCTTTTCGCTCCGATCATCTCGGCAGCCACAATGAGCAAAAGCGCCATGCCCATGCCAAGCTTGATGCCGGTGAAGATCATGGGGAGGGCACCCGGTAGCGCGATGGTGGTGTAGAAGTCCTTGCGGCTTGCGCCGAAATTGCGAGCCACATCCAGGTAGATGCGCTCGATGTTGACCACGCCCGCCACCGTGTTGATGAGCACCAGGAAGAAAACGCCGATGGCAATGGTGACGTACTTGGACCACTCGCCGATCCCGAACAGGATCATGATCAGGGGCAAAAGGGCGATCTTGGGAATGGGATAAAGCGCCGCCACCATGGGTTCCAGCGCAGCCCTCACCAGCGGAAACAACCCCATGGTCAGCCCGATGACCAGACCCGGGATGGCCCCCACGAGAAACCCGATGAACACTCGAGAAAGGCTGATGGCGATGGCTTGCGGAAGCTCTCCGCTGGCCGTCAGGTTCACGAAGGTCTCCGCGATCCCGGATGGTGGCGGGAAGAAGCGGGCATCCAGGAGGCGCAGGCGAACCAGCGCCTCCCAAAGCCCCAACAGCGCCGCGGGCGAAAACAGGGAGAGCAGCCGCTCGCGGCGCCTACGGCGTTGGGAGGCGCTCAGCGCGCGGTCCTCCTGCGGGGCGACCCTCTCCCGAGCCACGGCCTCGAGGGCCGGGGGCACCTCTGCCGGGGCCTGAGGCATTTCGCCCGCGGTACGGGCGAGGCTGTCTTGCGTCAGCAAACGCGCTCCCTCCCCATGGCCGACGGGCCGGCAGCCACCCTGCCCACCGGGGCGGGAGGGCGGCCGCCGGCCCCGCCCGCTTACCGGTACTCCCCGCCCAGGTACTGCAGGGCAAACTCCACCAGGCTCATGTCCAGGGCACGGGACAGGTCCACCTGGCCGCGCACCATGCCGCGCTCCTGATACCAACGCAGCTGGTCCTCAAGGTTCGCGACGTTCACATAGCCGTTCGGGTTAAGCCCGGTGACGTAAACCTCGTGCCACAGGCTCCGATCCTTGAGGTCCGTGTATTTCGCGAGGATGTCGATGATCTCCTGCTTGTTTCGGCCCTTGAGGAAGGCGTCGTTGTAATCTCGCAGCGCCTGCAGGTAGGCTACCATGAAACGCCGCGCAAGCTCCCGGTTAGCCACAAAGTTCGGGCTGGCCAGCACCACCGCGATCTGGCCGTCCGGCAGAAACTCGGTGGTGTCCTTCCACCGCTCGAAAAACCCCTCCTTCACCCCCATGGTGATCAGAGGCTCGATGTGCATACCCATCTCAATAGCTCGCCGGGCCAGAGCGACGGAGATGTCCGGCGGACCAAGGGGCACCAGCTCCACGTCCTTGACGCTGAGGCCGCCTCGTCGCAGGGCCTGCTCCACCGTATACTCGTTGAGGCTTCCTACCGAAAAGACGCCGATACGTCGGCCCTTGAGGTCGGGGTAGTCCCGGGTCACCCCAGCCAGGTCCTTGCGGACGACCAGGTTGTAGTACGACCGCCCCGGAATGTTGGTCCCCTTGTCGGCGATGATCTTGATGTTGAGCCCCCGCGCCACCGCGTTGAACAGCGCGGCGCTGGTGATGCCCCCGGCCACCTGCACCTCGTCGATGGCGATGGCCGGCAGCATGTCCTTCGAGGACTCAAACGGCCGAATGTCCGCCTCGATCCCCAAGGCCGCGAAGTAACCCTTCTCCTTGGCGATGTAAAACCCCGCTCCCGACGGCGACCCGTCCTCGGCGATCCAGATCTTGACGGGCGGGCTGAGCGGGGCCAGCGCCGAGCTACCCGCCGCGGCCCCCACCGCACCCGCCAGCACCCCCACCATGACCGCACTCCACACGAGCGCCCACCCCGTAAGACCCCGCCAACGCATCGACGGATCCTCTCCTTTCCATCGCCGGCATCATGCTCCCCGGCACGGCCTGCGCCGCTGGCCGGCGACGGCCGGGCTGTATGCGCCCCCGGCCCCACCATCCGACCCGGGGGGCCGCCGTTCATCATTGATGGTGAGCGACTGCCACGAAATTACGCCGGAGGGCGCGAACTTCCTCCCGGACATGGGAACTTTGTCTCGCCCCCCCTTGATCGCCCGGCGTCAAGCCGCCGCAGCGCCCTTGACACCGATTGCAAGAGCGCCAAGCACCCGATGCATCACCCGACCTTCGCTCACCTCCCCACCACTGCGAGCCCGGGAGCCGGGCTCACCTGCGGAACCTCCATGGTGATGGCCCCCTTGGCGCACACCTCCTCGCACTGCCGGCAGCCGATGCAGTCGGGCTCCCGTGCCAGCCAGGCAACCCCCTGGAACGGCCCCCCGCCGACCAGCTCCAGGCACCCCGTGGGGCAGATGGCCACGCAGTAGTCGCACCCCGAGCAGCTGTCCGGGTCGATGCGGGGAACAGGCCAGTGCGGGCGGCGCACCACCCGCTCCTTGACCCACCAGCCCTCGATGGCTTCCACCGGGCAGATGGCCGCGCACGCGCTGCAGTCGATGCACCGTGCCCGGTCGATGACGTGAAGCTGTTTCCACGAGCCGGAGATGCAATCGACCGGACAGGCCAGCACACAGGCCGTGCATCCGATGCACCGGTCGGTGATGAAGTGCGCCACCGTCCCATCCACCCCTCCGGCCCCGGCGCCTATTTCGGGAGCCCGGCTCTGCAAGCCCACGCCACCCGCACAGCCGGGCCCACCTCAGCCCACCGCCACCGCCACACGGGCCGCTCGCAGCGGCCGCGCGTAAACGCCGGCCAGGCCCGTCGCCTCCACCCGTTGCCGGATGGCGTCCCGATCCACCTGGTAGAGCCCAAGTTCAACCATCCGCTGGAAATAGACCCCGCCGGAGAAGGTGTACTTCTTGTAAAGCCCGCCCTGGCGGATCTGCTCGCCCACGTACGCGACGGCGTCACCCACCGCCAGTTGGCGGGGAAGCTCCAGCAGGGGCAGCCCCAACAGGTAACGGGCCGCATTGTGCCCGGCCAGCGTGCCCGTCACGATGGCCTCGGTATGGCCCACCAGCGGCCCGGCCTTCTCGCCGCCGCAAAAGAGGTTGTCCACGCCCTCCACCCGGAGGTGGTTGTCCCGGGGGCTGAGGGCCAGGTAGCGCACCGAGTTCCCGATTCCGCCCGAGTAGGGATCGTCGTAGCGGGCGTTCTCAAAGCCCGGCACCTGCCGCAGTTTCTCCAGGGGGAAATAGGAGGTCATCAACTTGGCATGCCCGGTGTCCAGCAGTACCAGGTTTTCCGCGTAATCGCTGGAGGCGTACTGCTGGCACGCCTTGCGGGTCAGCTTCTCGCGGTCGACGAGGTGCGGCGGAAGGGGCACCACGCACACCCCGCTGCGCTCCAGTTCCTGCACGATCCAGGGCGCCAGGGACTCCTTCACCAGCTTACACGAGCCGCTGAAAGAACCCAGGGCCGTGGGGCTGCTTCCGCCGAGCATCTCCGGGATCCCGCACAGCTCGGTCACGGAGACCCGACCGCCGAAGGTCGGGCAGCGGATGATGCACATCACGCAGCCGTTTCCGTAGCGGGCGCACTCGGACTGTGGCCCCACCGACCCGGTGGCCTCCACGAAAACGTCCGCCTCCAGCACATAAGGCCCCATGAAGTTGGCCCCATGCTTCTCGTGGTAGACCACGGCCCGGATGCGCTTGTTGGAGGGCGGCCGGGGGATCCGCCGCCCCAACAGTGTCCACCAGCCCGTCTGCCCGGGGGCGGGCGGTACCTCTTCGGTGATCACATCGGTGACCCGGGAGGTGAGGTGCACCTGCACCCCGTAGCTTTGCACCATGGCCCGCACCAGAGGCTCGATGCGGGTGACATCGTATAGCGTCGCATGCCGGTGACCCGGGAAATCCACGTTGACATGGCGAGCGGCCATGTCCACCGCCTCGAACGGATCGCCCATGCCCAGTGCGATCATCTCCTCGGCGGCAGTCCACCGGCCGTTGTTGCGCATGATCCCCCCCACCAGGCCCGTGCCCAGCAGCAGGTCCGTCTTCTCGAAAAGGTGAACCTCCTCCACCCCTGCCTTCACCAGGGCGATGGCCGCACTGGTTCCTGCCCAACCTCCACCGACGACCACGGCCCGACCCATCGTAAAACCTCCTTCCCCCGGCACCGGAGCCCGGATCGTCCGGGCGGCCGGGGCGACTGCTCGCTCATCTTAGATGAGCAGCAAGCCCGCCAGGCCCGCCGCTCTGGTTGTCACCGCCTCGCCTACCCGGAGACCGCCTGTGCCCGCACGTCCCGGATGATGCCCTCGATGTGGGCCAGCATGGCCCTTTCCGCCCGGTCCGGGTCCCGGGACCGGATGGCGTCGAGAATCTCCCAGTGCTCCCGGGCCAGCCTGGGCTGGATGCGACTCACCACCGCGGATGGCAGGGGGGTCGTCTCCACCTCGCCGCGGATCAGCCGCAGCACCGCCTCCAGCACCCGGTTGCCCGATATGGCCGCCAGGCGATTGTGGAAGTCCAGATCCGCGCGGGCCGCCGCCTCGGGGGAATCCGCCTCCTCGTACCGCCGAAGCGCCGCCTCCAGCTCCGCCAAATCCGCCTCCGAAGCCCGCTCCGCGGCCAGCCTTGCCGTCTCCCGCTCCAGGCACTTGCGGGCCACCAGGATGTCCACCACTTCCTGGGCCCGGGCGACGCTCAAGACCTCCAGCAGGTCCGAGCTGTAGGCCGACATGGCCACGCTCTGCCTCAGCATCGCCAGGCGAGCAACCCCCGAGTCGGTCAGCGCCCGCCCCCGGTACCCGACCCGGGTCGTGTACCCCTGCGCATCCAGGTCACGGAGCAGCCGCCCCGCCGTCGCCTCGCTCACCGAGTGCCCGTGCCGGCGCAGGTACTCGGAGACCGCCCCGCAACCCAGCGGCCCTCCGGACTGCTGGAGGAACTCCAGTACCAGCAGTTCGACCTCCGGCGAGCTGTTGGCCGCCACCGCCATGGGAACCCCTCGCCCATCAGTCGTGAGCGATGCTCCCCCGTTCGCCGCCCGGGCCCCGAATCCTGCCTGCAGGCCGGCCATACCTACGCCACCCGGTTGCCCAAGGAGACCGGCTCCCTGGCAAAGATCCCGCTCAGCCCCGCCTCGGCCACCCTGGCCTGCACCTGGAGTTCGCTGGTCGTGTACAGCCCTCTGTCGACCATGCGCCGGAAATAGACGGAGCCGGAAAAGGTGAACCGGAGCATCCGTTCGCCCGGCTCCCGCAGGAACTCGGTGACCCGGGCGATCGCGTCGCCCACCGCCAGGCTTTCAGGCAGCGCCAGGGGCTCCAGGGCCGCCGCCAGGCGCGCCGCGTTGTAGCCCGCCAGCGTGCCGGTGCAGATGGCCTCCGTATGTCCCACCAGCGGTCCCACCTTCTCCCCCGCGCAGAACAGGTTGGCCACCCCGTCCACTCGCAGCGTCTCGTCGTGGGGCGCCATCGCGGTGAAGCGTACCGAGTTGCCGATCCCGGCCGCGTACGGGTCGACGTAGCGGGCTTGCTCGAAGCCGGGGACCGCGCGGAGCTGTTCCAGGTCCAAAAAGGGCACCATCAGCTTCGCGTGACCGGTGTCCAGCAGAACCAGGTTCTCGCCGTACTCTTCCGTTGCGTACTGCTGGCAGGCTTTCAGGGCCAGTTTGGAGGCGTCCCGTCCGTGCTCCGGCAATGGCACCACCACCACGCCCCGTGCCTTCAGCTCCCGCACCAGCTCCTGGGAAAGCGACTCTACCGCCAACTCGCACGAACCGCTGAAGGCGCCCACGCGCCCGCCCGGCCCGGCCGCCTGAAGCTCGGGCACCCCGCAAAGGGCCGTCAGCCCCACTCGTCCGCCGAAGGCGGGACAACGAAGCACGCACATCACACACCCTTCCCCGTGGCGGGTGCAGTTGCCGGGGGGCCCCGCGCTGCCGGTGGCGTCCACGAACGCGTCCCCGAAAACCGGGCTGCCCCCTGGCGAGGCGACGGCACGGATCCGGTTGCCCGCCAGCTGAACCTTCGTCACCCGGGTCCGCAGCCGCACCTCCACCCCGGCCCGCCGCAGCAGGCGGCGAACCTCCGGTTCGATGCGGGTCACGTCGTACAGCAGCGCATGCCGGTGTCCCGGGAAGTCCACCCGGCGATGGGTGGCCACCCGCTCGGCCACCTCGAACAGTTCCCCGGCACCCAGGGCCTTCATCTCCAGCGCGGCCGTCAGGCGCCCGTTGTTGTTCATGATGCCGCCCACCAGACCGGTGCCCAGGAGCATGTCCGTCTTCTCCAGCAAGACCGCCTGGGCCCCGCAGCGTGCCGCAGCCAGAGCCGCCGCGCACCCCGCCCAGCCGCCGCCCACCACGACCACCCGCGCCATCGCCTCTCTCCCGCCCTTCAACCGCCTGTGCGAGCCCTGGCCCGGTATGCCTCGACCCATTCCGGTGCCTGTCGGCGGTGGAGCACCCCCACCGCGACGTCCCCCTCGCGCTGCGGCGAGGCAGGGGCGAGCACCGCATGGGCTCGCATCCACTCCAGAGCCTCTGCGCCGCTCTCCATCCCGTTCAGCCGCCCGGCGTAGGTGGGACAGGACGACACGACCTCCACGAAGCTGAAGCCCCGGTGGCGCACCGCCTGTTTGATCACCTCCACCGTCAGGTCGAAGTGATAGGCCGTGGAACGGGCCACAAAGGTGGCGCCGGCCCCTGCGGCCAGCTGCGCCAGGTCGAAGGGGCGTTCCACGTGCCCCCGACGGGAGGTGGAGGTGACGAACCCCTCGGGCGTGGTCGGGGCGTACTGGCCCCCTGTCATGCCGTAGATGGCGTTTTGGTACACCACCAGGGTCAGGTCGATGTTGCGGCGGGCGGCGTGGATGAGGTGGTTGCCCCCGACGGCTGCCGCATCCCCGTCGCCGCTGATGACCAGCACCGTAAGCTCGGGCCTGGCAGCCTTGATGCCGGTGGCAAATGCCAGCGCCCTGCCGTGGGTGGCGTGCAGGGTGGGAAAATCCAGATACCCGCTGGCTCGCCCGGCGCAGCCGATCCCCGAGACCACCACCGTCCGACCCGCATCCAGGGCCAGCTCGTCGATGGCCTGCACCAGCGCCCGGGTTACGATCCCGTGGGCGCAGCCCGGGCACCAGATGTGCGGCAGCCGGGGCCGAAAATGCCGGCCCGGGCGGGCCTGCTTGTCCGTGCTGCGCAAGCCCTGCACCTCCCGGAGCGTTTGGGGCGGCGGGCTTCACCATGCCCGCTGCCCGTGAAGCTCGATGGCCAGATCCGGGCAGTAGATCTCGCAGCGCTCACACCAGACGCACAGCTGCGGCGCAACCACCGTCGGCCTGCCGTCGGCACCCGCCCGATAGACGTCAGCCGGGCACACGTCCATGCAGATCCCGCAGGCCTTGCACCACTCCAGGCGGATGGCGATGGAGGGCACCTCCTGCGCCTCACGCCACTCGTCGCCTACCCCACCCGCATCCGAGCCCGCCCATCCCTCGGCGGTCGCGCCGCCGAGCCCCGGCGCCGCAATGTCTGTAGCGTGGGCCATGGTTCAGGCGGCCTCCGGCCAAAGCCGGGCCATCTCAAAGCCCCGGCGCAAGGCGGCGAGGTTCAGCTCGACGGTGCCGGGCGGCGCCCGACGGGCAACGGCCTGCTCCAGAGCCGGCTGGCTCACCACACCGCTCAGCACTGCCAAAGCCCCCAGGCCCACGACCGTGGCGAGCATGGGGCGATCCCACAGCTTGCGGGCCTCGGCGCAAAGCGGCAGCCCCACGGCTCGCACCGCCTTGTCCGCTCCCTGCTGCTGCGGCGGGCGAACCCGTTCCCGGTCATAGACCAGCCACCCGCCCGGCCTCAGCGCGCCCGCAAAGCGGTCGCAGGCCTCCTGGCTCATGGCCAGCAGCGCATCCAGCGCCGTCGCCCTGGGGTCATCGATCTCCTGCTCGCTCACGATCACGTCGGCCCAGCTCGCTCCGCCCCGGGACTCCGGGCCGTAGGTCTGCGTCTGGGCCACGTGCCACCCCTCCACCACCCCGGCCGCTTCGCCCAACATCACCCCGGCCTGAACGAGCCCCTGTCCGCCCTCCCCGGCCAGCCGCACTTCCCGCCTCCACCCCGGGCCGGCGCGGTACGACGCCCACCGACCCTCCCGGGAGCCATACTCATAGCCCTGCGCCCCAAGGGCCTCGCAGATCTCGTTGGGGGTGAAGAGCTGCCCGCCGACTTTCGACAGGGCCACCACGGGCACCCGGCCCGCCACGGCCCGCTCCACCTCCAGGCAGAGCTGCCCCAGGTTCAGCTCCGGCACCACCACCGCCCGCACCCGCTCGGCCAGCGCCCGAACCTGAGCGGCAGGAAAAGGCCAGATGCACATCAGCTGCAGGAGCCCCGCCCGCACACCCTGCGCCCTGGCCTGCCGCACAGCCCGCATGGCCGCCCGGGTCGGAGCCCCATATGTCACCACCGCCACCTCGGCGTCGTCGAGGGCGAAGGAGGCCACCATGGTGAGCAAGTCCCGGCGCGCCTCCACCTTGCGGTGGATGCGCCGGATCAGCCGCTCGGCCACCACCGGGTCGTTGGTGGGAAACCCATCCTCGTCGTGATACAGGCCCGTCACGTGGAACCGATGCCCCGAGCCGAAGACGGCCATCGGCGGCACCTCCTCCGGCCGGCTCACCCGGTAGGGGCGGTAGGCTGGCCCCGGTGGGAGAGGAGAGGCGGCGGCCGGCGCGAGGGCCGGCGCATCGGGCAGGCTGACCACCTCCCGCAGGTGGCCGATCACCTCGTCGGCCAGGACGATGACAGGCGTCCGCAAAAGTTCCGCCAGGCGGAACGCCTGCGCGGTCAGCCCGTAAAACTCGCCCACCGACGCCGGCACCAGAACCACCGCCGGGTGATCCCCATGGGTGCCCCAGCGGGCCTGCATGACATCCCCCTGAGCCGGCAGGGTGGGCATGCCCGTGCTGGGGCCGACGCGCTGGACGTTTACCACCACCACCGGCACCTCGGCCAGGCAGGCGAAACCGATGTTTTCCTGCATCAGGCTGAAGCCCGGGCCGCTGGTGGCCGTCATGGCTCGAACGCCGCACAAGGAGGCCCCGATGCAGGCGGCAAGGCTGGCGATTTCGTCCTCCATCTGGATGAAGGTGCCGCCCAGCTCCGGAAGCCTGTGGGCCATGAACTCCGCGATCTCCGACGACGGCGTGATGGGGTAGCCGGCGTAGAACCTGCATCCCGACGCCAGCGCAGCCCGGGCGCAGGCCTCGTTGCCCTGGATCAGGCAGCGCTGTGTCGTCGGCAAAGACCGCTCCGGCAGCCCGGCCACCCCCCGGGGTGACTCGCTCATCACGTATGAGCGACGTTTGCTTCCACTATAGCCTGTCTCACAACCGCTTGCAAGCGGTGACCCGGACATGCATCCGGCTGCTTCGCAATCGCTACACCCGAGGGGAACCGAGCAGGTAGGCGGCCATCTCCTCCGCGTAGGCTCGCAGCTCCGGGCTCCCGGCGGCCTGCAGGGGCACCGTGAAGACCGGCTGCTGCCAGATGACGATCTCCAGTTCCGGCAGAAGCCTTTCCAGGGCTCGCGCCAGCGGCAGCCAGTTCTCGAAGACCTCAAACGGGTGGGAGTTGCCCAGCACGAAGTGAAGCCCCCTTCGCGCGGCCGCTTTCACCAGGGGGGATCCCGCCACGACCCGGCTGATGCTGGCCACCACGGTGTTGCAGAAGGCGAAGCGGTCCGCCAGCTCAAGTAGATGCCGGGGCTCGGTACCCGAGTGGGGGAAAATCTGGATGATGCCGGTCACCTCGTCCTCCGGTCGTCCGAGCAGGATGCGACTGCGCGTTGCGACCGTCGCGCTTTGCACGCCATCCGAGCCTGCCAGCTCCCGCTCGCGGGCCAGCGCGGCCACCTCTCGGTCAAGACCCATCCAGCTGTCGAGGCGGCGCACGATGTCCCCCAGACACCGGATTTCCCCAAGCGGCTCGCCCACCACCACCACATGGCCCGGTATCCCGCCGAAGCCCACCTCGTAGTGCATCGGGCGCAGCCCGTGCAAGAAGGGAATGCCCGGGTGAAGCCCGTGGAACGCCTCGTGAAGCTCAATGAGGGCCAGACCGTACAGGCCCAGGTACCGCGCGAGGGGTACACCGCCCGAAGAGGCCGCATCGGCCACCGGGTGGTGGCTGATGAGCAGGTCGACCCCCGTGGCGCCCGCCAGCTCGATGACGCTCTCCGTGAGGGTGATCCCCATGGCCACCCGGTGAACCGGCTGTTCGGGGCTACCCACCACGAGCCCCGGCGTTTCCAGCACCTGCTTGCCGGGGATGCCGGAGGACTTCCAGATGACGTAAGGATGGCGGCCGGCTGCCGCCGGATCCGAACCAACCGGCAGCAGCCGGCCTCGAGTCAGGCGGTCGAGGGCCGCCAGGACGTCGGCTACGGTAACGGTGCGGCGTTGCATGCCCTACGCTGCTCCTTCCGCCGCGGCTGCGCCCTGGCCGGGCAGAGCACGTGAGCCTTCCATCAGCGGTAGACGCCCAGAATGCCGAGAGCCTCCTCCACGTAGCGGTGATCCACCACATCGTCGGCCTTTAGGTTGCGCACCTGCAGGAGCCCCCGGCTCATGTACCAGTCGATGTCGCTCTGGATGCCCTCCATGCGGACGTATCCGTTGGGGTTGAGCCCTGCCGGGAACATCTCGTCCAGCAGCACCGGATCCTTGATGGTCGATACCCGGGCGAGCAGGTCGATCATTTCCCGGCGCCCGACGCCCTTGATGAAAGCGTCGTTGTAGTCGCGCAGGGCCTTCAGATAGGCCACCATGAAGCGGTTGGCCACCTCGGGCCGGCGCACCATGCTGGCCCCGTAGACGATGATGGCGATCTGGGCGCCGTCGTCGTACTCGGATGGATCCAGCCACGGGTCGCCCACGCCCTTGCGTACCGCCTCCCGCACGAACGGCTCGATGAGCATGCCGCCGTCCAGCGCGCGGTTGGCCAGCGCCACCACGATGTCGGGGAAGGAGCTCAAGACCTTTACGTTGGGGTTATCCCGAGTGGTGAGCCCGCCTTTGCGAAGGATCCGGTCCAACGCGATTTCGTCCAACGAGCCGACTCCCACCACCCCCAGGCGCAGGCCTGCCAGGTCTGCGAAAGACCGCACGCGGCCCAACACCCCCGGGTGCAGCACCAGACGGTAGTAACCCCGGCCCGGGATGTTGTACCCTTTGTCGGCCACCACCTTCACGTCCACCCCGCGGCCCATCGCGTTGAAGAGCCCCGCCGTGGTGACCGTGAAGGCAACGTCCAGATGCCCGGTGGCCAGGGCGTTGATCATGTCCTGTCCGGTCTTGAAGTCCAGGCGCTCGATGACAAGTCCCAGCTCCCGGTAATACCCCCGTTCAATTCCAATGAGCCCTCCGGCGTCCGACGGCACCCCCTTCATGCCCACCGTCACCCGAACAGGCGGGTTGAGTGGCGTAAGCGGCGCGGTCCTGCCCGGCACGGCCCAAAGCGCGCCCCCTGCCAGCACCGCCAGCCCGAGCGCCCATGGAGCCAACCGCCACGCCCGGACCCGGATGCACCTCGACGACTTTTGGTGTGTGCCCATCACCGCTGCCCGACCTCCTCACCTTTGCGGGATGCTTGCCAAAATAAGACCGCCGGCGCACACGGATCGCCTCACGTCCGTGGCGTCGGCGGTCTTCTTGGGCTCTCGCTTCCGAGCTCCCTCAACCAGCCCGCCCGATGCGTCGCCCCGTCAGACGCAGCGACTTCTTCCCCAGACGCCTTTCGCCGCTACCCGGCTCCCACCGACGAGCCTACGGAGCCAGGCTCAGGTCCTTTTGTAAAACCACCAATGTGCCCGCCAGCTCCGACTCGCCGTCATAATCCTTGAGTACCGCCCGCACCGCGAGCCCCAGCTCCGATTGCAGGTACCGCCCCAGCCGGGCCTTATACTCCCGCAGGAGAGCCAGGTCCGTCAGCCTCGCCGTCAGCTCCTCCGGCCCCACCAGGCTGGAGATGGCTTGAACCCGACGGTTGACGGCCAGGATCACCAGCAGCCTGGGGCCCACCACCTCAACCCTCTGCCAGACCAACCCGGAACCGAAGATCTCCTGGTTGACCCGGTTGTTGACGGACATGACGGCCTGCTTGAAGCTGCCCAGGCGCATGGGCTTTTCGAGGTGAACCGCCCCGGCGCCCACGGGCCTCCCTCCTCGCCTCAGCCGGGCCGCCCGCCCTCGGCCGTTGGGCCGTACCTCTCGCCGGCACTGCGATACATGCTGCTTACGTACTGTGCCGGCGTATTCGGCGGCGCCCCCCGATCTCCTTCCCGGGTCAGGCGGCCTGCCGCAAGAACCGCAGGCGCCCTCGAACCGGGCAGGCGCGCTTTCACGCCGGTGGAAGGGTGCCCATGGGCACCGGCTCCATGCGAAAGACCACCCGGTCGCCCACCGAGAGCCCGCGGCGAGCCCCGCTGGCCAGGGCCGGGGCGCCCAACACGATGTTGAAGTGGTTCGGCTCGTGATCGCTGTTGAAGCCCACCACGTTGCCGATATGCGTCCCGTCCAGGTAGCAGGCGTCCCCCACGGCCACCACCCCGCCGGCGCTCACGCGCACGAAGCCCAGGTACGCCGCCCGCTGTACCACACGCCCCGGGGCGCAGGCCGGCTCGTCCGTCACCACCATCTCGTAAACGCCGCCGCCCACCACGGCCCGGGACCGGTAAGGGTCCAGCAGCAGGTCGCGCTGCAGAAACGTCAGGTCCAGTACCGCCACGACCACCGCCCGCACGTCAGCCTTCTCCGCAAAGGGGTTGTGGGTGACCAAGCCCCGGGTGTATGGCTCCCCGGGGGGAAGCCGGGAGACGCTCATGCGCATTCTGCCCCCTCCCCCGCGGCGGCCTGAGCCGAAGGCTCGCCGTAGGTTCGCCAGCACCGGCGCACGTCGGCGATGACGTGGTCGATGTGCTCCCACATTCGCTGCCGGGCCTTCTGAGGGTCGCGCTCGGCCACGGCCTGAAAGATGGCCTCGTGCTCCTCCAGAGTCTTGCGGCCCAAGGAGCGGCGGATGTGGACAAAGACCGGAAACCTGGGCTCGATGGACCGGATCATGCGCAACGCGGCGGCTACCACCTTGTTGCCCGACGCATCCGCCAGGGTCAGGTGAAAGTCGAGATCATACTGGGCGTGCTTCTCGATGTCATTGACGTCGTGCCCGTCGCGGATGATGGCCTCCAGCCGGCGCAGATGAGCCATCGTTGCATGCTGCGCCGCCAGGGCGGCCGACTCCCCCTCCAGCCCCCGGCGGGCGTACAGGATGTCCACGAGCTGCCGCTCGTCCAAGCTGAGCAGGATCCACGCCAGATGGGTGGCCACCTCCCATTGCGCCTGGGAAGCTTCCAGCCACCGCAGGTGGGCATCCCCCTGCGGGGTGAGCACCCGGCCCTGGCGGCCTACCGCCCGAACGTGGCCGCGCGCCTCCAAATCCCGTAGCCACCGGCCGATGGTGGCCTCGCCCACATGAACCCCCAGGGCGCCCATCTCTGCAGCGACCGTCCCGCTGCCCACCGGTTGCCCGGCTCGGCGGATGAGCCGCAGCAGCATGAGATCCCGTTTCTCCCGGGGCGAGAGGAGCTCGCCACCAGGTGGCGACGGCTGCGGCCCGCCCCGCTCTGAGACGTCGCCCACGGTTGTCGCCAGAGCCTCCTGCACGGCCATCCCTCCGACCGATTCCGAGCCCCCGCGAGAGGATGTTACTCATCGATGATGAATACCCCTTCGACGGCTCCGCCCGGATCTCCTTTCCGCCGGAGGGGATGTGCCGCAAATGCAGGGGAACGCGGCCCACGT
>CAYQLT010000040.1:12420-23353 GCA_964418425.1 uncultured Clostridia bacterium | reverse complement strand
CTGGAGCCGGCCTGCAGGCGGGCCTGAGCCAGCCGGCACGGCGGCCAGCCTGATGGCAGCATGCTAGCCCCTGCTGGATAGGGACGTCAAGTTCGTGTCCGGTGAGAAATCGCCGGGCGAGGGCCGCTGGCCACCGTCCGGGAGCTTGCCCGGCGAAGGCTTCGCCCTGGCGGCGGGAGGTTCACCGTGGCGACGAAAGGTGCGGCCCGGCCGAACCATCGAAGCGCTGGGCCCATTCGTTCCACGAGCCGGCAAACAGGCTCAGCCGGCGATACCCGAGCCGATCCAGGTGCAGCAGCGCCGCGGTGGCCGACACTCCGGTGCGGCAGTACGCGATGATGGGGCAGTGACGGTCCGCGGGTACGCCCCTGGCGGCAAACAGCGCTTGAAGCTCGTCCAGCCGCCGGAAGCGCAGTCCGCCGGGCCCTCGCAACTGCGCGGCCGGCACGTTGAGGGCTCCCGGGATGTGCCCGGCGGCAAACTGGTCCGGGTCGCGGGTGTCCACCAGCGTGGCGCCGCCCTCCCGGACCCGCCGGATGACCTCGTCCAACTTCACCAGCCAGCGGGGGACCGGCTCTGCCGTCCAGGTGGCGGGCGCCACCGTCTCGTACCCGCTTTGGACGGGAAGGCCTTCGGCCAGCCACTGCTGCCAGCCTCCGTCCAGCACCGACACCCGTGTGTGCCCAAAGGCTCGGAAGGTCCACCACAGCCGGGTGGCTACCGTCGAGCCCTGGTGGTCGTAGATGACAATGTGGGTGTCGGCGGAGATCCCCAGGCGGCAGGCCAGGTTGCGGAAGCGCTGGGGGTCCGGAGGCCTGGCTGCCACCCCGTCGTCCGGCGCCACCTCCTCAAAGGGCACGGGCAACGCCCCGGGGATGTGGGCCGCCTCGTACTCGGCCGGGTTCCAGAACCTCTGCACCCGCTCGACCCCATCGGGCCCCGCCGTGCGCCGTTCGGCGGTGCGCACGTCCAGCACGCGCACCCCCGGTTCGCCCAGCTGCCGCGCCAGCCAGCGCACGCTCACCAGCCCGTACCCCGAACGGCCCCTTTCCGGTTCAGCCATGGGGAGCCCTCCACGCCAGAAGCTGCTGCTCCAGCCGCCGCAAAATGGCGAAGAAGGCCGCTACGAAGCTCACCACCACCAGGATGATGGCCAGGGTGAGGCGGGCGTTGTAAGTGCTCTGGGCGAAGGCCAGCAGGTAGCCCAGCCCCCGGCTTGCGGCCACGAACTCACCCACCACGGCACCCGTGAAGGCAAAGCCCACCGCCACCTTCAGCTGCCCCAGCATCTGGGCGGTCACCGAGGGGAGATAGACTTCCCGCAGCAGCACCCTCCGGCCGCCGCCCAGGGTCCGGATGCGCTCCACGGCGCTTCGGGGCACCTCCTGGACGCCCGTGTAGACCGCGAAGAAAAAGAGCACGGCGACCAGCACCACGGACAGCGCGACTTTGGAGGCCAGCCCGATGCCGAACCAGATGACAAAAAGCGGCGCCAGGATGACCCGGGGAACCGCGTTGAGCACCAGCATGGCCGGCTCCAGCACGTCGGCAACAGCAGGCGTGATGGCAGCGGCCAGCCCCAGCGCGCCGCCGGCGACCACCCCCAGGCCCAGGCCCCACGTGGCGGCCGCCAGGGTCACGCTGAGGTGGCGCAGGAAGTCGCCCTGCGCCCACAGTTCAAGAAGGGTGGCGGCCACGTGGGAGGGCGGGGGAGCGTACAGGGGCGAAAACCACCCGCTGCGCCCGAGACCCTCCCACACCAGGAGCGCCGTTGCCACCGAAAGCGCCTGCCGACCCGCTCGCGACACGCACTTCACCCCCCGTCCGGCGCCCCGAACCCCGGGCCCTCGCCCGGCCCGCATCCCCGAGCCCGGGGGCCTGCGGGATGGCCTCCACCCGCTGGGCCTGCCCGTCGGAGTCCGCCTGTCGGGGGACTTCCGCCGGGCCCACTTCTGCCTCAAGGTCTTCCCACACCCGGTTGAGCAGCTGTCCGAACTGGGGCCGGGCCCGGACCGCGACGATGTCGCGGGGGCGGGGAAAGCCCACCTCGTAGTGGCGGCGGATGCGGGCGCTCGGGCCCCTGGAGAGAAGGTAGAGGTGGTCGGAGACCGCCAGCGCCTCCTCCAGGTCGTGGGTGACCAGTAGCACCGTGGAGCCCTCCTGCTCCGCCCAGCTGACCAGCTCCTGGGTGATGCGCACCCGCAGGATGGCATCGAGGGAGGCGAAGGGTTCGTCCATGAGCAGAAGGCGAGGCTTCAGGCACAGCACCTGGGTCAGGGCCACACGCTTTCGCTGTCCCCCCGACAGCTGGTGTGGAAAGCGCCCTCCCAGGCCCGACAGCCCCATCCGCTCCAGCCACCGATCCGCCTCGGCCAAAGCCCGTTGTGCCGGCCAGCCCCGGATCCGAAGGCCCAGCGCCACGTTTTCCCGGGCCGTGCGCCAGGGCAGCAGGGCGTCGTCCTGGAACAAAAACCCGACTTCGTCGGGCCGCACCCCGAGGCGGATGCTGCCGTGCCACGGCTGCAAAAGTCCGGCTATGGCCCGAAGGAGGGTGCTTTTCCCGGACCCCGACGGCCCCACCAGGCTCACGAAGCTTGCGGCCTGCACCTCAAGGGAGAGGCCCTCGAGAACCGGCTGGCCCCGATAGCCGGCGACCAGACTCTCAACCCGCAGCATACAGCTCGCTCCCGACGCTTTGATCCAGAAGCTCGCCCCACGAGAACCCCGCCGGTAACAGTCCCGCCAGTTCGTGGGACTCCACCACCCGCCGGGTGGCGTCCGGGTCGATGCGGACCGTCTCCGGGTACAAAGACCGGCGGTGGCGCTCCAGTGCCGCCGCAAGGCGCTCCACGTCGCCACCGGCCACCAGCGCTTTGGGCAGGGCCTGGATGCTCTCAGAGGCCGGCGCCTGATGGATGAACTTCAGGGCTCGCTCCAGCGCCCGGCCCAGGGCCAGCATCTCCGGGCGGCGGGAAGCGAACTCGCCTCGGCGCACCGCGACCCCCATGAACTCATAGGGGCCGCCCAGGTAGCGGGTGCTGTCGGCCAGGTCCATGAAGTTGACGAGAACCCGCCCGCCCGACTCGGTGAGAAGGGACAGCGCCGGTTCCTGAACCATGCCCGCGTCCACGTGGCCGACCCGAACGGCCTCGAAGAGGTTGGTTCCCAGGGCCGCGAACTCAACCCGCTTGGGATCCACACCCGCGCGGGCTAGAAGGTAGCGAAGTAGCACGTGGTCGGCATTGCCGGGAGCCGAAATGCCCACGGTTCGCCCTGCCAGGTCCCGAAGCTCCCGGACCTGCCCTGCCGTGCGAGGGGCGGTGGCCAGCGCGAACAGGGGCAGCCGGCCGGTGGTGAGGAAGCGCACGATGCCGGCGCCGCGCGCAAAGGCCTGCAGGGCGACGTCGAACGACGTGGCGGCGTAATCCACCGCTCCGCCCACGAGCGCCTGCATGGCTGCCGAGCCGCCTCGGGTGTAGACGAGCTCGACGTTAAGGCCCTCCGCCTCGAACAAGCCGTGGGCCCGGGCCACCTCATAGGGCACCACGCACAAGAGTTGCCCGCAGAAGGCCAGGCGGATGTTACGCATGGGCGAGGGGCGAGAAGCCGGCGCGCTTTGTCCGGTTTGGACGGCGCCAAGGGCCCACGAAGCCACCAGCGTGCCCACCAGGGCACGTCGGCTCACCGTGCAGCAGTCGGGCAAGGTGCCCATCTGCCGGGCGGCGGCCGCGCCGGCGGCAACGGACGTTACCTGCAGGTCGGGTGTAAACCCGGCACGGACGACCTGGCGGTCATCGGCTTGCCTATCGCTCACGGAAGCTCCCTCCATACCCGAGCATGTGTGAGAACCCGAAAGGCCTTGGGCTGTTGCGGCGCCATCCGAACCCCGCCTGCGGCCCGAAGGCCGCCCGAAGATAGGGGATGCCGGGATCCGGTACCTAAAGATGTCGGGATCCGGCGTTCAAGAGGACAGCGCCGGGACAAACAGGGCGGAGATCCGCGGAGACAGGCTGGCCGGCGCCAGGGGTCAACGGGGCCCGGGCGAAGGCGCAGCCCGCCTCCGCCTGGGACAGATGCAGGTGGCCACCTGCAGCCGGTGGATGGTGAAGTTGGTTGCCTGTACGGCCATGACCGGACGCTTATGCCTCACCGCAAGCTGTGACTTAAGCCTCACCGCAAGTTGTGATGCGTCTTGTTGGCAGTGTTATACCCACTGGCCATGCGGGTGTCAACCGCAGGATCGCGCCGGCGGCCCCGGCAGCTAAAGGGCCGCCCACACCTGTTGCGACAACGTGGCTCCAGCAGCTTGCGGCGGCGCCTGCGGGCGGCCCACCGACGCTCTCTCCCCTTGAACGTGACAGGCGATTCGCTACCATGGGGATCACGTGTTCGGACGGCTGCCGGCGACGTTCCGCTGAGGGCCCCGGAATGGTGGGCCCGGTGGGGCGCCGGCATGAGGGGAGCGCGCACGGTGCCCGCACCCTTGGGTGCGCTAGGGTATGCGCCCGGCCCGGCGTTGCTTGTGGGAGCCGCCATTTTGGTCGGGACGGTGGCGGCGGTGCTCATCCGCCCTTTGCGTCTGCATGAGGCGTGGTGGGCATGCCTGGGCGCCGGGCTGATGGCCGCGTTCGGCTTCGTGGGCCTCGACGATGCGGTCGGGGTGGTCCAGGAAACAGCCGGGGTGCTGGTCTTTTTGGTCGGGGTGTTGGTGGCCGGAGCGGTGGCCGATCGGGCCGGGGTGTTCGCCCTGGCGGCCCTGTGGACGGCACGCCGGACCGGCACCCGTGCCACGCGGCTGTTCGTGGGGCTTTACCTTGTGGGGGCGATGCTCACCACCTTCTTGTCGCTGGACGCCACGGCGGTCATCCTTCCCCCCATCGTGCTGGCCATGGTGCGCCGGGGAGGCCTGCCCGCTCTGCCGTTCGTGTTCCTGTGTGCCCATGTGGCCAACACGGCCTCGCTTTGGTTGCCGGTCAGCAATCTGACCAACCTGCTGGTGCAGGCTCGCTTTGACCTGCCCTTCTGGCAATTCGCCCGAGTCATGGCCCTGCCTGCGACGTTGGCGGCCGGCGCCAACCTTGCGCTGTTATTTCTGTTCTTCCGCAGGCAGCTGGTGGGCGCGCTGGATGTGGAGGCCCTGGAGATCCAGGTGCGGGTGCTGAGCCGTTCGCCCTTTCTGCGCTGGAGCCTGGCCCTTTTGGGGCTGACTCTGGTGGGGTTCGGGGTGGCGGGCGCCCTGGGGTATCCGTTGTGGCCGGTGGCATTGGCGGGCGGCGGCGCCCTGGCGATACTGGCCGTCGCCCGAAAGGAAGTGCGGCCGGCGTTTTTCGTCCGCGGAATCTCCTGGGCGTTGGTGCCCTTCGTCGTTGGGCTGTTTTTGGTGATCCGCGGCGCAGAGCATTCGGGGGTGGCCCAGCAGGTCCTGACGGTGGCGGTGGGACGTACGGCGCTGGCGGGCAGCCTGGCCGTCCCGCCCGGTGGCCCGGGAGGCCATGGGGGCGCGACTCCCCACCTGCAGGAGGCGGCCGAGGGGACGTGGGTTCGGACCCTTGCGGATGGGGTCGGGTTTTCGGAGTTGGCCTCGGTGGCAGCCCTGGCCGCGGCGGGGTCGAATCTTGTCAACAACGTGCCCATGACGCTGCTGGGGATGAGCGCGGCCCAGGCTGCGGGACCGCTGGGGCCTTACGCCCTGCTGCTGGGCGTCAACGTAGGGCCGGATCTGAGCATCATCGGCTCTTTGGCCACCATGCTGGTGCTGGGAATCGTCCGCCAGCAGGGAGTCGAGGTTCGGGGCTGGGAGTATTTGAAAGTGGGCCTCGTGGCGATGCCCGTCAGTCTTGGGGCAGCCGTCCTGGGTCTGTGGCTGGCGGCCGTCCTGGGCTTGCCGTGAGCGCTTTGGGCCCGTCTGGACAGATCGAGCCCACGTGCTAAAATTCTCTGCCGGAGCCACGTGGACAAAGCGGATCCGGTGGGGGGTAGGTGTTGGATGAGGCCTGTTGCGGCCTTTCCGCGGTCTTTTGCGGCATCCCTCCGGACGGTGCCGGTCTGCCTGGCGTTGCTCATGGGTGCGCTGGTGCTGCCGGCGGGAGCGGGCCTGGCAACTTCCTCCGTCGTCCTCACCACGGACTTCCCGGGCATGGCCGTAGAGCCGGGCCAGAGCGAAACGGTTTCCCTGACGTTGCGCAACTACGGCACGGAGGGTCAAAACGTCGAGTTGTCGGTGCTGGAGGTCCCCCAGGGGTGGCAGGCGTTCTTCAAGTCCGCCGGCAAGCGAGTTCACCGCGCGTACGTGGGGCCGAAGGAAGAGGACCGGCCGGGTTCGGCCTACTTCAGTCTGGAGGTCCAGGTGCCTCGAGCCGCTCGCCCGGGGGATTACCCCATCGTCCTGGCGGCAGGGCCCTCCCGCCTGGAGCTTAGCCTTCGGGTGGCAAAGGAGGCGGTCGGGCAGCCGGTGGAGCTCACGACCCAGTATCCCGAGCTGAGGGGGCCGGCGGCGGCTCAGTTTGAGTTTCCCGTCGAGCTTCGAAACCGGGGGACCGAGGACCAGACCTACCAGCTCTCGGCCCAGGGGCCCAAGGGCTGGAAAGTGGAGATCTCGCCCCGGTTCGAAAGCCGACAGGTGGCCAGCATCGGGGTCAAGGCGGGGGCAAGCCAGAGCCTGGAAGTGAAGGTGACGCCTCCAGAGCGCACCGAGGCAGGCTCCTACCCGGTGGTGGTGCGGGCTCAGGCGCCGGGCGCGGAGGCGATCCTGGAGCTTAACACCGTGGTGATCGGTACATACGAATTCCGGGTCACCACCCCCACGGGACGCCTCAACGCGGAGGCCACAGCGGGACGGGACAACCCCCTCAAGCTGGTGCTGGAGAATACGGGGAGCGCGGACCTGCACAACGTGAAGCTGTCGGCCGACACACCCCTCAACTGGGTGGTGAAGTTTGACCCGGCCGAGATCGGGGTGCTGGCCGCCGGGCAGACGGAAGAGGTGACGGCGACGCTTCGACCCGATGCCCGCAGCATCGCCGGGGACTACGTCATGACGGTGCGCGCCCAGGCTGCGGAGGCGTCGTCGTCCAGCACGTTTCGTGTGGCGGTGCGCACCCCCACGCTGTGGGGATGGGTGGGGGCCGGCATCGTGGCAGTGGTGCTGGTAGGGCTGTTTGGAACGTTCCGGGTGTACGGGCGTCGCTGACGCAGGGCCGGTCGCGAACCGCCGCGGGCTTGCCAGACCTGGATGCGCATAGCTGTGCAGGCGAAGCCCGAGCGGCGGGACAGGGGGGAGGCAGCGTGCCGGGGTCGGTGGTGATCGAGGCCCGAGGGCTGACCAAGCGCTACGGCTCACGGACCGCGGTACAGGACCTGGACTTCGAGCTGTACGAGGGCGAGATCTTCGGGCTTTTGGGGCCTAACGGCGCGGGCAAAACCACCACGATCCTCATGATGCTGGGACTCACCGAGCCAACGGCAGGGACGGTGCGGGTACTGGGAGCGGATCCCGTCCGCGAGCCGATTGTGGTCAAGCGGCAGGTGGGGTACCTGCCGGAAAACGTGGGCTTCTACGAGGAGCTGACAGGGTTCGATAATTTGCTGTACACGGCCCGCCTCAACGGGATCGCCGACTCGGACTCCGTGCCGCACATCCGGGCTCTTTTGGACCAGGTGGGGCTGGCTGACGCCGGCCGCCGCCGGGTACGGGAGTACTCCCGAGGCATGCGCCAGCGCCTGGGGCTGGCCGATGTCCTGGTCAAGCGGCCCCGCATCGCCATTTTGGACGAGCCGACGCTGGGTATCGACCCCCGTGGGGTGGACGAGGTGCTGGAGCTGGTGGCCCGGATGGCCCGGGAAGAAGGGGTCACGGTGCTTTTGTGCTCGCACCTGCTCCACCAGGTACAGCGCATCTGCCACCGGGTCGGCATCTTCGTGGCAGGCCGGCTTATCGCCAGCGGCCCCATCGAAGAGCTGGCGCGCCAGCTGGCAGGCTCGGCTCCCCTGGTGGTGGAGGTGGGGGTGGACGGGCAGGAGGAGCGGGCAGCCGCCATCGTCTCCGGACTGGACGGCGTGCTCTCGGTGGAGCGCTCGTCGTCGGGGGTGATGATGGCTCGCTGCCGGCGGGACGTCCGGGACGAGCTGGCGCGCTCGTTGGTGGCGGCAGGATTGCCGTTGCGTCACCTCCGGCTGCACACGTACGGCCTTGACGACATTTACCGGATCTACTTCGAGGGGGGCGTCGCCGATGGCGGCCGCAAAGCCGATGCCCAGGCCCGGGCCTCCGGGTGAAAGGTGGCTTCGGCGCAGCGTAGGGCTTTCGGCAGTCTATCGCAAAGAGTTCGCCGACCACACCAGCGGCCTGCGCTTTCCCATCCTGGTGGCGTTGGTGCTGATCGCAGGTGTGGCCTCGGTGTACGTGGCCGCCCGGACCCTGAGCGAAACACTGGCCCAGATGGGCGAGAACGACCCGTTTGTCTTCCTGAAGCTTTTCACCACGGGAGGTAACTCGCTGCCCTCGTTTACCTTTTTCCTCGGGTTTCTGGGACCGCTTTTGGGCATCGCATTGGGGTTCGATGCGGTAAACGGCGAGCGGCTGCGGGGGACACTGAGCCGGCTCGTCAGCCAGCCCATCCACCGGGACGCCATCATCAACGGCAAGTTCCTGTCGGCACTGGCGGTCATCACGGTGGTGATCTTCTCCCTGGGTGGCCTGGTGGCCGGGATGGGGTTGCGCCTCATCGGGGTGGCGCCCCGGTTCGAGGAGTTTCTACGCGTGGTGGTCTACCTGGCCGTGACGGTGGTATACGTGGGCTTCTGGCTCAGCGTGGCCATCCTGTTCTCCACGGTGTTGCGCCAGACGGTGGCATCGGCGCTGGCCAGCCTGGCAGCGTGGCTCTTTTTCAGCATTTTCGCCGGCCTTTTGTTCGGGCTGGTGGCCGACGCGGTGGCGCCGGTTCGGGATCCCCAGGACGCCTACCAGGTGCTGCGAAACGCCCAGTGGAACCTCACCCTCAACCGCTTCTCGCCGGCCCTTTTGTACGCCGAGGCCGTCCAAACACTGCTCAATCCCGAGGTGAGGGCGCTGGGGCCGCTGTTTTTGGAGCAGGTGTGGGGGGCCATCCCCGGCGCCCCCCTGCCGTTGGGCCAAAGCCTCCTGCTGGTATGGCCGCACCTGACCGGCCTGGCCGCCGCGACGCTGGTTTGCTTCTGGATCGCCTATGTGAGCTTCATGCGTCAGGAGGTCCGGCCCACACCCGGCTAACCGTGCGCCGGTCGCCGGCGGGCCACGGCCATACGGGCTCAGGGCCCGCCGGGGGCGTGGCGCTTGCAGGTCAGCCGAGTTTGATGAGGCCCCGTTCGATGGCGTAGCGAACGAGGGAAGCCCGTCCGCGCACACCCAGCTTCTCGTGGATGCGGGCGCGGTAGGTCTCGACGGTCTTCACGCTCAGGCACAAACGTTCGGCGATCTCCTGATTGGTGTGGCCGAGAGCCAGAAGCTGCAGCACTTCTCTTTCCCGGTCGCTCAGGGGATCGGCCCGACTTTCTTCGCTGGAGGACGGGTTTTCCTGCCCGGCTCCCCCGCCGACCAGCTCCTCCACCAGGGAGCGGGCGAGGGAGGGGTCCACGTAGACGTCGCCCCTGCAGACGGCCCGGATGGCGGCGATCAGTTCGGTGTCCGCGGCCCGTTTGACCACGTACCCCCGTGCCCCACAGCGAAAGGCCTGGCGCAGGTAGTTGGCGTCGTCGTACATGGTGAGCACCAGCACCTTGATCCCCGGGACGAGCCTGGTAAGCTCCTCAATGACCCTCAGGCTTCCCGGCCCGGGCATGGCCAGGTCCAACAACACCACGTCGGGGCGGTGCTGGCGGGCCACCTCAAGGATCTCCCATCCCGTTCCCGCCTCGGCCACCACGGTCATGTCGGGCTGGGCCCCCAGCAGCAGCCGAAGGCCGCTTCGCAGTACGGCATGGTCGTCGGCGATTGCGATGCGGATGGGCCCTGGCATGGCCGTCGTTCATCCCCGCGCCGCTTCGGCCACGGCCGGCCGGGCAGCCCCGGCGCCCAGAGGTATTTCCACGAAGACGGAGCTCCCGGCTCCCGGGCGGGATTCGATCACCAGCCGGCCTCCCAAAAGGGAGGCCCTCTCCATCATACCGTACAACCCGAGCTTCTGTTCGAGCCGGGCGCTTTGGAGCACCCGTTGCACGTCAAAGCCAACGCCATCGTCCTCCACGATGGCAATCACGCTGGAGCCCCGGTGCTCGAGCAGCACGCTCACGTGGGTGGCTTTGGCGTGCCGGGCCACGTTGGTGAGCGCCTCCTGGATGATCCGGTAGAGGGTGACTTCGGCCTC
The DNA here is from genome assembly GCA_964418425.1 of uncultured Clostridia bacterium. GTDB lineage: Bacteria > Bacillota > Limnochordia > Limnochordales > Geochordaceae > CAYQLT01. The sequence continues at coordinate 13,013 of CAYQLT010000040.1, read as the reverse complement.
CGGAGGCAGCCGCCGGTCCATGCCCACCGCCTGAAACTCGATGGACACTCCAAACTGCTCGCCCCATCGCCCGATGGAACGCTCCAGCGCCGCCACCAACCCCAGGTCGTCGAGCACGCTGGGCCGAAGCTCCACGGCAAGGCGATGGACACCGTCCAGCGTGGCGGCGGCGATGGCCCGAAGCTCTTCCGCCCGCCGCCGCACCTCCGGCGTCGAAGCGGCCTCCTGAAGAGCCCGCAGGCCGACCATCAAAGAGGTGAGCGCCTGGCTGGTCTCATCATGAAGCTCCCGGGCCACGCGCTTGCGTTCCTCTTCCTGGGCCGAGATCACCCGGACCAGCAGGCTGTGGCGAACCGCCTCCTTTTGCTTGAGCTCCCGCCACAGCCGCTCGCTTTCCTCACGGTTACGTGCAAGCTCTCCCACCATGGCGTTAAAGGCGTTTTGGAGGCGACCGATCTCGTCGTTGGCCCAAACCCGGGCACGAACCCCCAGGTTCCCGTGGGTCACCGCCCGGGTCACGTCCACCAGCTCCTCGATAGGGCGGGTGATCACCCGTGTGAGCACGTAGGCGGCCACCACGCCGATGGAGGCTA
>CAYQLT010000040.1:7333-12320 GCA_964418425.1 uncultured Clostridia bacterium | reverse complement strand
GGGCGGGTGATCACCCGTGTGAGCACGTAGGCGGCCACCACGCCGATGGAGGCTACCACCGCGGTGGCCAGCGCCAGCTGTCGGATGGCCTGCTGTACGATGGCGTGGACCGAGCGCTCGGAGACACCCACCCTGGCCACTCCCGCCCTACCGCCGAAGATGGGAACGGCTACGTCCCGGATGAGCCCCTCCTCGGTTTGCAGCACCTCCAGGCGGTGGCGCTCCCCCTGGTGGATGGGGTTGGCCTCCGCCAGCCCCACCGGGAAGCCTCCCGGGAACGAGTGGACCAGCACCTCCCCCTGCGGTCCCAAAATGAATGCATAGCGAACCCCAGCGTTGTTTTCGACGGTGTCGCGCACCAGTTCGTAGAGCCGGTAGAGGTCGTTGGTCAGGATCAGATCGGCGCTGCGCCCGGCCAGGTCCCGGGCGATGGAGATGGCGCGCGCCTCGAGGCTCTGGATGAGGGCGGCGGTGAGCGTCGCATACATCTGCACGATGACGGCCAGCCCCAGCATCAGGACCAGCGCGACGGAGATGCCCACGATCTTGACCTGGACGGGTACCGAGCCGGCCACCCGCCACAGCTTTGCCGATAGAGCCGGGGTCGGCTTTGCGCTCATAGGCCGATCGCCGTCGCCATGGTCCGGACCGAGTCGTAGAGGGCGTCGTCGGCTTCCACGAACCGGTCGATTCGAAGCTGCGCCAGAAACCTTCGACCTTCCTCATCTTGGTGCATGCCGAGCAGCACTTGACGCAGCTGCTCCCTAAGCTGGCGGTCCAGTCCCGGGTGCACCACCACCGGAGGGGCACCGTAGGGGCCCCAGGCTTCCACGACCTGGGTTCCCTCGATCCGTTTGGGTTCGCTCTCCCGGAAGAACTCGTACACCAGGCTGTCAACCGCCGCGCCGTCCACCAGCCTGGCCGCGACCGCCTCGATGGAGCGGTCATGGCTGTACGTGAAGATGTAGCGACCGAAGAAGGTTTCGGGAAGCTCGGAGGTGCGCAGCAGAAGCTGGTAGGTAGGCGCCAGCCGACCCGAGTTGGACAGAGGGTCGCTGAAGGCGAAGATGCGGCCCCTGAGATCCTCAAGGCGCCGCACCGGGCTGGTGGCCGGGACGATGAGGTAGGAGTAGTAGACGCTCTGGCCGTCGATCTCGGGGACGACCAAAAGCTCCATACCGAAGTCCCGCGCGCCGACCACGTACGCGCCGGAGCAGACGAAGGCCAGATCCGCCCCTCCGGAGCGCATCAAATCGTTGATCTCCGCGTAGGTTGACCTCTGGACCAGCACCACCGGACGCCCCAGGCGCGCCTGCAGGTAGCGGGTCAGGCCTTCGTAGATCGTGAATGAGTCCCGCGGCGACAGCACGCTCGCCACAGCCACCCGCAGCGCAAGCCGGCTGTCGGCGGGCCGAGCAGGAACGCTGGAAACGGTGCTGAGCTGAACTTTTCGGTACGCAGGCGAGCGCCCGCACCCGCCTGCCAGCAGGGCCACCGCAGCCGCCACCAGGGTCCCCGCCGCCACCAGGGAGGCGAGCCGCTTTCCCAAAGCCGGCGGCCCCGACCGTTGGCTGACCGGTTCCAACTCGTTCGTCGCCCCCACCGCCTGTGCTGAGCCCTGCGACGAGGCTTCTCAGGCGATCCGCCGGAGTATTTCGCGCCGTACCGGCGGGGTTCCTTTGGGCCCGGCCACCAGCTTTGCATGCAGGCTACATAGCCCTTGCGAACCGGCCGAAGTGAGTTGCGGCCCGGCAGGCCGGGCAGACCGACCACGGGATGTGGAATTCCCCGTCATGCCAGGGCGATGGGGAGGCCCCGTCGTGCCCGGGCGACGGGGAGACCCCGACAGCCCCGACAACCCGGACACCGGCCTGCGGGGGCTTTGGGCTGCCAGCCGGGCAGGCTGCCAGCGCGGCCCGCAGGTGGCGGATCATGCTGGAGGGGGCAAACGGCCGCCCGCAACGCTGGCATGGCACCCAAGCATCGTCTTTGAGGAGCACCTTGCCCCGGGCCACTGCCGAAAGGTCCGTCACCCTGGCCACCCTCAGCTGCTCGGGGCAGATCGCCTCGCAGCGCGAGCAGCCCGTGCAGCGGGCGGGGTCCCAGTAAAGGCCGATGGCCCGGGAGTCCGCCTCAACGGTGAGCGCTCCCGTCGGGCAGCTGGCCACGCACGCCTGGCACAGGGTGCAGGCGTCGGTTGCAAGCTCTACAACTCCCAGAGGAGAGGCGGGGTGGGCAAGCGCAGCCGCGCCGGATGGCATCGTGCGGGCCAGGCGGGAGACGGCCTCGATGGTGGCGGCCGGCTCGCTGAGCGTGAGGGTGGCACCTTGTCGGCGCACCGGCGCCACGGGGTCTGGCGGTGGCGGATGCCCGTAAGGCAGGGTCATCACTCGGCTCGCAAGGGACGGCTCCCCCAGTTGTTGGAGCAGCTCCTGGCAGTAGTCCACCCGGGCTTCCACCACGGGAGACTGGGCAAGGGGGCAGTCGGGAGCGCACGGGCCCAGCACGACAGCCCCGGCCCCTGCGGCCAGAGCCTGCAACACCCAGCCCGGCGTGACCATGCCCAGGCAGGGCACCTCGACGCGAAACCACCCCTGCCCGTCCTGCGGGGCGCGGCCGGACGCCCTGAGCTGGCAGGAAAACCAGACGCCCCGTTGGGTCTGGGGCGACCGCGACAGCTCTGCCGGGTCGCCTGACGGCCGAAGCGCCCTTTGGAGCTGGCGCCGGTAGCGCGTCAGGGAGCAGCCCGGCAGCGCGATGGCCTGTGCCGGGCAGACGCTCACACAGATGCCGCAGCCCACGCAGAGGGCGGGGTCAACCTGCACCTGTTGCGGGGTTGGTGGCACGCCCGCCGTCGTGCAGGACTTCTCCTTCGGGGGTGTAACGGCCTGGGGCTGCCGCGGGTGGCACTGCGGCGGAGTGAGCGGCGTTTGCACGGCACCCACCGGGCAGACCACGGCACACAGCCCGCAACGGCTCGGCCCGACGCAGCGTTCGGGTATGATGGCAGCCACAGGTTCGTAGGAGGGGAACTCCATCCAGATCCGCCTGCCCGAGCCCCTTGCGATGCCCCTGGGGGAACCATCCCCGATGCGCCTTCGGGACCCGTTCCCGATGCGCCTTCGAGAGCCATTCCCGATGCGCCTTGGGGAGTCGTCCCCGACGGTCCTGGCGCTGCCAGGGCAGCCGTAAAGCTGGAGCTTTCCTATCCGGTAGGCTCCCGTGAGGCTACCGACGACTGCCTGGCGCCCGTTGCCAGGCCTGCTCTCGGAGTGAACCGCCGGCGGCCAGGCCGGCTGCTGCGCTCTACCGTCGGGCCGGGTCCCGTTCACCGCGCACAGCAGTTCGCTCAGCAGCCGGGCGTCGTGAACCACCAGCGCGAGGCTGACCTCCGCCGCCCGCCGCAACAGCGTCGATCGCGCCTGGCGGCGCAGCCGGGCCGCAAAGGTGGGAAGCCACGGCAAAAGGTGCTCGCGCACCAGCCGCTCCTGGTCGGCGAGCGCCCGGGCGGCCGCGAAAGGCTGCCGGCGTTGCCAACCCTGCGCTTCGGCTCCGCACAGGAAGGACATGAACTCCAGCTCAACGGCCAGGTGGTCCGGCAGCTCGCCGGCCGCGCTCGCCAAAGGGCTCAGGCCCCACGCCGAGTAAGCTTGCTGCAGCCGCATCCGGCAACTCTCGGCGACCGCCGGAGGGCGCCAAAGGGATTCGTACGGCAGGCACGAAGCGGGGTCGGCTCGACCGGCAGAAAGCAGCCGCAGGTGCTCCTGCTGGATCTCGACGGCCTCAGCCCATCTGAGCCCCCGCAAGGCACGAACCCAGCGGCGCCAGCCCTCACACCACGGGAAACGTCCCAGCCACCAGGGCGAAAGTTCAGGCCGCCGTGCGGCGGCGGCGAGGGCCGCAAGGCGGGGTTCATCCGGGTACAAAAAAGCTTGTGCGCAGACCCGGTAGGCTGCCTGGCGGAACCGTGCCAGTTCCGCCAGGCCAATACCCTTCTGGGGCAGGCGCGAGCACCCGCCGGAAATGGCCCTCACCCCTCATCGCGGGCCGGCAGAAGCTCGTAGGTCACGGCCGCCAGGAAGACCAGCATGACGCCCACGATGAACAGCGTCGGCGCCCACGGCACCCTGGGGTCCGAAAAGACGGGGCTGGTCGGGGCACCCAGCGGTGCGGCGAACCGGAAGTAGCTGACGGCCTGCAGGGCGAATCCGCCCGCCACCATGGCGAGGGTTACCAGGCTGCGCAGCCGCCGCCCTACGCCTCGGGACCTCGTTGCGGTCGCCGTCGCGGCGTGGACGGCCGGCTCGTGGGGTTCGGGGACCTCCATGATGGGGAATATCTTGGCGGCCACCGTGTACAGAAGGGTTCCCAGGGCAAACAGACCGGCCGTCACCGCATACTCCACCCAGGTGGGCGTATAGGTTCCCTCGGCGTAAGGGAGCAGCATGCCGTGGGTCTGCGAGGGAACCACGATGAGGTAGCGCTTGCCAAGCGCCGCCACGTTCACCAAAAGCCCGCTCATCACGGTAAGCGCCAGGCTGTGGCGGCGCAGGAAGAACTGACCGACCAGCAGCCCGAAAGGCAGCACCAGGGCTGCGATGGAAGCCCAGTATACGGGCGCGTAGCGGCCCGCCAGGATGGCCCGCAGGGCGTTGGCCTCGTGGCGGGGGGCCGCATACGCGGTGGTCAGCCACTCCACCAGCGTGAAGTACAGGTAGACGGCAAGCAGGATCATCAGCAGGTTACCCAGCCACCGGAAGACCTCCGGCCCCAGGCGCTCCCGCTCTCCCAGCACCCGCCGCATGATGGCCGCCACCACGATGAGGGCTCCCACGCCGGAAACCCCCGCCATCACCACGAAGGCGGGCGCCTGCAGGGCGCTGTGCCAGCCCGGCCGGCCAACCTGCAGCCCGAAGACGAACCCCAGGGTGGAGTGAGCGGTCACCAGCAAGGGCACGATGGCGATGGCAAGCCAGAAGCTGGCCCG
>CAYQLT010000040.1:2763-7233 GCA_964418425.1 uncultured Clostridia bacterium | reverse complement strand
AGTGAGCGGTCACCAGCAAGGGCACGATGGCGATGGCAAGCCAGAAGCTGGCCCGGTCGTGGCGCTCCTTCTCGCCAGGAGTGCCCCGATAACCCGCCGCCAGCACCCGATGAAAGCGCTGCAGAGGGCTCGGCGTGACCGAACAGCGGGCCGCGTCGGGCCGGGCGTCCAGGTACAGGTACACCAGGCTTGCGAACAGGTAGCCGGCCACCACCAGGGTGAAGGTACCGAAGAAAGGCGACTGGGGGCGGGCGTAACGAAAGAGATAGACGATGCCCCGAAGCGGTTGCCCGAGGTCCGCGATCACGCTGAGGCCTGCCAAAAACAGGGAGATGACCGTGAGAAGCTCGGCCATGCGAGAGACAGGTTTGAGGTGGTTTAAATTGAGCAGCCGGATGAGCGCCGCCACGGTGATGCCGGTGAAGCTGACGCCGACGAAGTAGATGTCCAGCGCGATGTAAAGACCCCAGGCCGACCCACCCATGGCGCCGATATCCCGAAGACCGGTCACCACCAACCCCTCGGCCAGCTGCCGGGAGTAGGCGTACAGACCCACCCCGAACACGGCCAGCAGGCCTGCAACAAACGCGCACCACCGGGCGGTCACCTCGCCGACCCGGTACGGGAGGCGAGCCGCCACAAGCGCTCCGACGTCGCGGCTCACCCCGAACGGCTCTCTGCCTGCCACGGCTCACACCCTCGCTTTCACTTCCTCGGTTTGCCGGGACTCTGCGCCCGGCGGCTTGCCCCCTACGTAGAAGACCCTGGGCTCCGTACCGGCCTCCTCCAGCAAGCGGAAGTGTGGCCGTTTCTCCAGCAGCCTCGACACCGGGCTGTCCGGGTCGTCCAGATCCCCAAACTGCAGGGCGAAGACCGGGCAATTGGCCACACAGGCCGGCTGCAGGCCTTTTTCGACCCGGTGCACGCAAAAGGTGCACTTTTCCACCACGCCTTTGAAATGCCCGCCTCCTGCCACCAGGCGCTGCTCCGGCCCCTTGGGGCCCTGCAGGTCCGGGTTGCGGTACGGCGGAATCGAGCCTCCCGTCACCTCGGCAAGGCCCGGCTCGTTCCAGTTGAGGTAGTAGTTCGCCTCCGGTGCCTTCCAGTTGAAGAAGTTGACGCCGTACGGGCAGGCCACTTCGCAGTAGCGGCAGCCGATACAGCGCTCGTAGTCCGTCAGCACCAGCCCGTCTTCCCGCTTGTAACGCGCCCCCACGGGGCACACCTTGACGCAGGGTGCGTTGTCACAGTGCATGCAGGGGCGGGGAAGAAACCAGACCCGGGTGTTGGGGTATTCGCCCTCCTCAAATCGGAAGACGTACATCCAGAAGACCGCCCTCGGGGTGTTGTTCTCCACCTTGCAGGCCTCCATGCAGGCCCGGCAGCCCATGCACCGGTCAAGGTCGATGACCATCGCGTATCGGGGCATCGCGGCTCACCTCGCTGAAGCGGCCGGCCACCTTCCCCACCTGACTTTTGGTGGCGTTCCGCTCGTTCGTTTCGTGCTCCCGGATCTCACTCAAGCCCGGTACACCCGCACCTTGACGTGGAACGATTGGTCAGCGGTGTTGGTCACGTAGCCCGGTCCGCTGAAGAACAGGGCGTTGGGGGTGGGCCCCTGCTCCCTGGCCCAGGTGTGAACCCAAAGCCCGTAATGGTGGGCCATGCCGACGGTGTCCGGGCGGATGGCTTCGGTGTAGCGAACCTTCACCTTCACCCTGCGGGTCTCACCCGTCACCGCGTTGTGGGATTCCACCCAGACCTCGTCCCCGTCCTGGATGCCCCGGGCCCAGGCCGTCTTGGGGTTGATGGCCAGGCGCTGTTCGGGGGCCAGCTCCGCCAGCAGGGGGATGAAGCTGGCCCGAGATTGCTTGAACTCGATCATCTTGTAGCTGATGAGGTAGAGGTCGTACTCGCCGGGCGAGCCGTCCATGGTGGGCGACCGCCACGTGGGCAGGGGGGTGTAGTCCCTCCAGTAGAGCTCCTGAACGCCGCGGGCTTGCATCTCCTGGCGATACCGCAACAGCGACTCGCCGTACAGCCGGTGGCGAATGCCTCCAAAGGGCGGGTCTGTGGCGTACCCGTAGTACCGGTTGGGGGGCACCGGCCCCTTGACCTTGATCCCGTGCTTCTCGAAGTAGGCCACACCCTCCTCGATTCCCTGAGACCGGGCCCACCGGTCGAAGATCTCCCGCACTTCGGGCCTGCGGTCGAGCGGTAGCGCGTACGGCTCCTTGAGACCCAACGCCTTGTTGAGCTGGTCCAGGTACCCGCCGGGGCCGTACAGGATGCCGGCCTTCTCGCATAGATCAAGGTAAATGTCGATATCCCCCCGGGATTGGAACAGGGGCTTCATGGGCGGGACCCGAAGCGCCACCGCATCCGTGTACTGGTCGCTCACCGACGCAGGCCCCTCGTACTTCTCCATGGTGGCGGCCGGCAGCACCACGTCCGCGAAGTAGTCGGCGGTCTCGGACAGCCACGGGTCGATGACCGCCACAAACCGGAACTTCTGGTAAGCCTGAGCTATCACATCCCTCGGTGGGAAGGAGGCTATGGGGTTGCTCATGTGCACGATGAGCACCTCGGGCACGGAAGCGACCTGGTAGCGCTGGGGGTCGAGCATGGCGCCGGCGGCGACGGAAGGGTTGGCGCTGTTGATGGGGAAGTACGGGCTGTCCTGCAGGTAGACGTTGTACGGGCCGTCCTGGATCCGGACGTTGTCCAGTTTTTCAAAGTTGGGGTGGACTTTCCATCCCAGGCTGACCTGGACCCCCCCGGCCGCCCCCACGGCCCCCAGGAGCATGAAGACGTGGATCATGGCCCGCAGGGCCTGGAAGCCCAGCTCCTGCTGGGCCATGTGATACGCCATGACGCTGACAGGGCGGTGGGGAACGCTCACCCCCTGCACGTTCAGGGTGCTGCCGATCAGGGCATGTTCGCCCAGCTCCCGAGCCAGCTTGCGGATGGAAGCGGCAGGTACGTCACAGACCCCTGCGGCCCACTCGGGGGTGTAGGCGGCCACGTGCTCCTTGAAGAGCCGGAAGGCGGTCTTCACCCTGACCCCGTCGACCACGTACTCCCCGTCGAGCGCAGGTTCGCTGACCTGGTCGTAAGGTCGTGCCGCCCCAAGGCGGGGGTCCCACACCTGTTCCTTGCCGTCGACTCGAAGGAAAAACCCGTCCTCCCGGACGAGGAAAGGGGCGTTGGTGTACCGACGCAGGTACGCCTCGTCGATGGTTCCCTGCTCGATGAGGGCATGGGACAGAGCCAGAGCGAGGGCCAGGTCGGTCCCCGGACGGATGGGGATCCACTCGTCGGCGAATGGGCCTGCGCCCCGAAGGCGCGGGTCGATGACGACCACTTTGAGGCCCCGCTCCCGGGCGGCGAGCAGCTGCTGAGGCCAGGTGATCCAGCAAAGCTGGTTGCCGCCGGCGTTGGTGATGTTCCAGCCCCAGGCGAGGAGGTAACGGGTGTAGCGGAAGTCCGGGTGGAGCACACCGTGGAGGCCCAGGGTGTATTCGGCCGCCCGATAGCCGGCGTCGGAGCAGTAGGCCCCGTGGCCCAGCTTGGTCGCCCCCGATGCCTTGACGAACGCCTCGTCGTAGAAGGCCTTCGCCTTGCTGCGCCCCACTTGCCACACCAGCAGCCGGGGATCCTTGCGGCGGACCTCCCTGATCCGCTCGGCCACCAGGCTCAGCGCCTCGTCCCACGACACCTGGCGCCAGCGGCCGGGCACCCCCTTGGCGTTGGTGCGCACCAGCGGCGCCTTGAGGCGATGAGGATCGTAGATGGCCATGATCTGCCCCACGCCTTTGGGGCACAGGGTGCCGCGGTTTCGGGGGTGGCCCGGGTGCCCTTCAAGCTTGACGATGCGGCCTGCGATGCGCCGGGCCAGGATGCCGCACTCCTGCTTGCCGATCCAGCAGGTGGTGGGAACCCACTCCTCCAGACCCGCGCCGGCTGCCCCTGGCCCGGGCGCGCCGAGGGTCTCCAGTCCCCCGAACAACCACCGCCGGCCCAGCAGCGCGCCCGCAGCCGCCACGGAGCCCCGCAGAACCCGCCTGCGGCTGAGCTTCATGCGCCCTCTCACCCCGCCTGCCGCCGGGGCTCTGACACCCGCGACCCCGGGGCCTTCCTGAGCCCATGGTGGCAGGCGGCGGGGAACGATGGCCATCGGGGAAAGTCGGGGCTTTTGCGAGGGTGCTGTCCGGCAAAACCCTGACGCGGCGCGGGTCACGCCTCGTAGTCATCTAACTCGCTGAACCCGAGGCGCCGGTTCAGCGAGCGCACCTTGCGCACGATGGCACTCATCTCGCCGGGCGTCACGCTGAACTGCGCGGCGGCAATCCGCCATACGCCTTTCGGGCCGGCCGGCAGTCTGCACTGGGGCATACCGCGGAGACGACTCGCTGCATGCGAGCCAGCGCCTCCTGCAGCGCGGAGGGGGAACTGGCCAGCGAGAGGCGC
>CAYQLT010000040.1:0-2663 GCA_964418425.1 uncultured Clostridia bacterium | reverse complement strand
CATGCGAGCCAGCGCCTCCTGCAGCGCGGAGGGGGAACTGGCCAGCGAGAGGCGCAGGTGGCCCGCCCCCGCCGGCCCGAATCCTGACCCGGGAACCGTCACCACGTGCGCCCGCTCCATCAACAGCCGGCCCAGCTCCCGGTCGTCCAGGCCCGTCCCCCGTGCGTCCACGAAGCAGTAGAAGGTTCCCTCGGGCGGGCGGCACAGAAAGCCGGGGATCCGGTTGAGGCCCTCCACCACCAGTTCCCGGCGGGCCCGGTATTCGGCCACCATCTGCCCGATGCATTCCTGCGGCCCGGTGAGGGCGGCCAGCGCGGCGTGCTGGCACGGGGCGGGCGGGCAGGCCATGAGGTTCTCCTGAAGGAGCGTCATGCGCCCGATGAGCTCCGCCGGGCCGACGGCGTATCCGACCCGCCACCCCGTCATCGCGTACGTCTTGGACAGGCTGTTGACGAGCACCGTGCGTGCCCGGGCCCCCGGAAATGCCAGGGGGCTTACGTGCGGGCGGTCGAAGACGATGCGGTCGTAGACCTCGTCCGAGATGATGAGGAGATCCCGCCGCTCGGCCAGCTCCACCACAGCCTCCACCTCGCCGGCCGCCAGCACCCTGCCGGTGGGATTGGAGGGGCTGTTGAGCACAATCGCCCGGGTCCTGGGGGTGCAGAGGGCCTCCAGTTCTTCCGCCACCAGCGCCGCCTCGTCGCCCACCTTGAGGGGGAAGCGAACGGCGACACCCCCCACCATGGCCACCTGGGAGGCATGGTTGGGCCAGCCCGGGTCGGCCAGGAGCACCTCATCCCCCGGGTTGATGCTGGCCAGAAGCGCCAGGCTCAGCGCGCCCATACCGCCCGCCGTCACGATCACCTCGGTGCGGGGATCGTAGCGGACGCCCCGGGAGCTTTGGACGGCGTCAGCCACCGCCTCCCGCAGCCTCGGGATCCCGCTGCTGGCCGTGTAGCGGGTGGCGCCGTCCCGAGCCGCCGCCAGGGCCGCTTCCACCACGTGGGGCGGGGTCGGGAAGTCGGGTTCGCCAAGACCCAGGTTGATGGCGTCGGGCAGTTGGGCAGCCCGGTCGAACATGTCCCGGATCGCCGAGCGCCGCAAGGCCGCCGCACGCTCTGCCACGAAGCTCCGCAAGGCCATCGCGCCACCTTTCCGCTATGCACCCGCCGCCTCGCTCTCACGATGGGCGGCAGGCCCAACGTCGGGGCGGGCACCCGGCGGCGCCCGCCCCGGCCCCTCCAGCGCTCAGGAGGGAATGTCGATCTGCGCCCGCTGCAACCGGCCGCTGAAGTCCACGTAGATGCTCTTCCACTCGGTGTAAAAATCGATGGCCGCCTGACCGGCCTCCCGGTGGCCGTTGCCGGTCTGGCGCATCCCGCCGAAGGGCAGGTGCACCTCTGACCCGATGGTGCCATGGTTGACGTAGACCAGCCCTGTCATCAGGTCCCGCATGGCCACAAACGCCTTCTGCAGGTCTTTGGTGTAGATCGAGCTGGACAGCCCATAACTCACTCGGTTGTTGACCGCGATGGCCTCCTCCAGGCTCCCCACCTCGATGACCGAGGTGACGGGGCCGAAGATCTCCTCCTGCGCCACGCGCATCTCCGGCTTTACGTCCACGAACAGGGTGGGCCGGTAAAAGCAGCCCCGGGCCAACTCGCCCTCCTGCGCCACCTCGCCGCCCACCGCCACCGTCGCTCCCTCCTGGCGAGCCACCTCGGTGTAGCTGTGGATCTTCTCCAGGGCACCCCGGTTGATGACCGGCCCCACGTCGGTCTCCGGTAGCAACCCGTCACCCAGCCTCAGCGCCCGGGTGCGCTGCACCAGCCGGTGCACCAGCTCGTCCTTCACAGCCCGGTGGACGATTACCCGGCTGGCCGCCGTGCAGCGCTGCCCCGAGGTGCCGAAGGCGCTCCAGATGATACCGTCCACGGCCAGGCCCAGGTCGGCGTCCTCCATCACGATGATGGCGTTCTTGCCGCCCAGCTCCAGGTGCACCCGCTTGAGCCGGGGGGCCGCCACCGTGTTGACATGCACGCCCGCCGGGTTGGAGCCCGTAAACGTGATGACGGGCACGTCGGGATGGGCCAGGATCGCATCGCCAACCGTGCTGCCGGGGCCGTACACCAGGTTCACGACCCCGGGCGGCACCCCTGCTTCCTCCAGGATCTTCACCAGCTGGTAGGCCAGGATGGGGGTGTCGCTGGCGGGCTTGAAGACCACCGTATTGCCGCAGATGAGGGCCGGCATGATCTTCCAGCTCGGGATGGCGATGGGGAAGTTCCACGGTGTGATGACCCCCACCACCCCGATGGCTTCCCGAACGGCCACGGCGAACTTGTTGGGCATCTCGGCCGGCACCTGCTCACCGAACAGCCGCCGTCCCTCGCCGGCCATGTAATAGGTCATGTCGATGGCTTCCTGGACGTCCCCCCGGGCTTCCGGAAGCACCTTGCCCATCTCCCGGGTAAGGAGGCGGGCCAGTTCCTCCTTGCGCGCCCTGAGGATCTCCGCCGCCCGAAACAGGATCTCGCCCCGCCGTGGCGCCGGCATCTTACGCCACGGCTCAAAGGCTGCTTTGGCGGCCTCCACGGCCCCTTGAACGTCCTCCACGTCCCCCAGGGCCACCTCCCCCAGCACCTCGCCGTTGGCCGGGTTGA
>CAYQLT010000039.1:11751-23721 GCA_964418425.1 uncultured Clostridia bacterium | reverse complement strand
AGGATCCGCCCGCAGATCTCGCAGGCCACCAGCCTGTCCCGCCGGCGCAGCGCCTCCAGCAGCAGCGTGGGAAGCGGAACCCCGCAGGCTCCGCATCGGTCCTCCTCCACCGGGCTGACCGCCCGGCCCTGCTTGGCCTCCCGAAGCCTCAGGTAGCGGTTGAGCCAGGTCGGCTGGGCGATCTGTCCGGCCACCTCCTGGTGACGGGCCTCCAGCTGACCCCGGGCGGCCAGCAGCTCCTGCTCCGCGGCCGCCCACCGCCGCGCGGCCTGCTCAACCTCCTCCTGCAGCTGCCGCCGTCGCTCGCTGAGCTTTTGGAACTCTGCCTGGCATTGATCCTGCTCCAGCATCGCCTGCAGGACCTGATCCTCCAGCTCCCCCAGCTGCCGGCGGTCCTGCTCCAGCCGGGTCTGCAAGGACTGAAGCTCTTTGGGATGGCTGGTCTGGCCCCCAAACAGGCGGCGCTCGAGAGCCCCGATCTGGTCCTGCAGCGCCCGAAGCTCCAGCTCCCCCTGGCGCACCCGCCGTCGAAGCTCCCGCACGCGCTGTTCGAGTTCGCCCGTCCGCCGCTCCACCTCGGCCAGCTCGGCCTGCCGGCGTCCGAGTTCGGCGCGCAAGGGGTGCCCCTCCAGCTGCTGGCGAACCTTGGAGATCTCGGCATCCAGGAGCTGGAGCTGCCAGAGCCGATCGAGATCGCCGGGCCCCGGCTGTGTGTTCACGAGCCGTCCCGCTCCCCATCCCTGCCTGGCGTGGCGCCACGCCGTCGAGTTTCGCCGCGTCGATGGGCCTTCCTCCGGGAGATAGTTAAGCAGGTTAAATTCGTCTGTGCTATACTATGGGGCGGCCAGCCGGGCGCTTGCAGAAGCCGTCGGCCAGGTCGGGTGGCGGCCCGGGCCTTGCCCCGAAGGCCGGTCGTACGTTTGGCAGCGGCCTGCGGCGGGTCCACCGGCGGTTGCCCATTCTGCAAGGGAGGACGATCGAGTCGGCAATGGCTTCACCCCATGAGCTGCGCATTGTGGATCTCCACGTGAGCGTGGACGACCGGCCCATCGTGAAGGGCTTCAGCTTGACGGTCCGCTCGGGAGAGGTTCATGGTCTGATGGGTCCCAACGGCTCCGGCAAGACCACCCTTGCCTTCGCCCTGATGGGCCATCCCCGATATACCGTCACGGGGGGCCAGGTGCTCTTCGATGGCGAGGACGTCCTGTCCATGAGCCCGGATGAAAGGGCCCGCAAGGGGTTGTTCCTGGCTTTTCAGTACCCGGCGGAGGTTCCGGGCGTCAGCGTCGCCAACTTCCTGCGAACCGCGCTCAACGCGGTGCGGGGGGGCAACGGCCAGGAGGTTCCCGTGGGCGAGTTTCAGAAGCTGTTGAGGGAGAAGATGGAGCTTCTGGAGATGGACCGCTCCTTTGCGTCCCGCTACCTCAACGAGGGGTTCTCGGGAGGCGAGAAAAAGCGCCACGAGATGCTCCAGATGGCCCTTTTGCGGCCCAAGCTGGCCGTCCTGGACGAAACCGACTCCGGTCTCGACATCGACGCCATCAAGGTGGTGGCCCGGGCCGTCAACAGTATGCGGGGGCCCGACTTCGGAGCGTTGGTCATCACCCACTACCAGCGCATCCTGCGCTACATCGTCCCCGACTTCGTGCACGTGATGGTGGACGGCCGGATCGTGCGCTCCGGGGGCCAGGAGCTGGCCGAGCAGCTGGAGGAGAAGGGTTACGACTGGGTGAAGCAGCTGACCGGCGGGGCCGTCTGAGGGGGCGAAGGGGCATGCAAGCGCAGCCATCACCGGTTCTGGAGCGCGCCCGGGTCGAGGCCCTATCCGCCCGCCAGCTGGAACCTCGCTGGCTTGCCGAGCGGCGCCTGGAGGCCCTGGAGCTCGCCAACCAAACCCCCTATCCCCGCTGGGAGCGGACCGACCTGTCCGCACTCGATCTCGATCGGCTGCTTCGGGAGGCGTGCGGCCCCAACGGTGCCCCACGGGAGCCGCACACAACCACCCCGGCGCCGGCTGTCGCCACAGAGCTCGACAACACCGAGTGGCTGGGCGAAGTGGACGTGCCCCCTGCCTTTCGGGAGGCCGTCGGTCGGCGCGACGGCGCCGCCGTCTTGTTGGTCTTGGCGACCCGGGAGGGCGGCTTTCGGACCTTTGCCCGGGTGGACCCGGGCCTGGCCCGACAGGGTGTGGCCGTCCTCTCTCTGCAGCGGGCCGTCCAGCGGCATGAGGCGGTGGTTCAACGCCACCTCATGACACGGGTCGCGCCCCCCTCGACGGGCAAGTTTGCGGCGCTGAACGGTGCCCTGTGGGATGCGGGCGCGCTCGTCTACGTGCCCGACGGCGTCCGGGTCGAGGCGCCGGTGGAGGTGATCCTCTGGGCTGAGGGCGGGCGCCGGGCGGTCTTTCCGCGCACCCTGGTGGTCCTGGGCGCCGAGGCGCGGCTGCGCCTGGTGGAGACCTGGGGCTGCTCCGCGGCCGACGAGCCCATGCTGGTGGCGGGGGTCGTGGAGCTGGTAGCCGGCCCGGCATCCCACCTGGAATATGCGCCGATCCAGCGCTGGGGGCCGCAGGCTCTGGCGTTCACCCATCACCGGGCGGTGTTGGAGCGGGACAGTCGCCTGGAGTGGGTGGTGGCCGAATTCGGAGCCCGGCTCACCCGGGGAGAGTTCGACACCGCGCTGGAGGGCCCCGGCAGCCAGTCGCAAAGCATCATGGTATTCTTCGCGGGCAAGGACCAGCACATGGACTTCGTCAACTCCATGGTGCACCGCGGCACCCACACCGACTCGGACATCGTGGCCCGGGGAGTCTTAAGCGGCCAGGCCCGAGGCGTCTACGGCGCGATCACCCACATCCACCGGGGCGCCCGGGCGTCGGGCTCGTGGCAGAAGGGCAACATCCTGGTTCTGAGCCAGGACGCCCGCGCGGACGCCAACCCCAGCGTGGTGGTCGAGGAAAGCGAGGTCCAGCGGGCGGGACATGCGGCCACCGTGGGCAAGGTGGATCCGGAGCAGCTTTTTTATCTGATGAGCCGGGGGATCCCCGAGCGGACGGCGATCCGACTCATCGTCGAGGGCTTTCTCCAGCCCGTCCTGGAGCGGGTCCCCATCGCCTCCGTGCGGGAACAGGTGGTCCGGTTGGTCAACGAGCGGCTGGAGGGGGCCGTGTAGGTGACGGGAATCGAGCGGTGCCGCGAGGATTTCCCGATTCTGCAGCAGCGGGTGAGGGGTGGCCGGCGGCTGGTATACCTGGACAGCGCGGCCACCTCCCAAAAGCCCCGCCAGGTGCTGGAGGCCATCCAGGAGTACTACGCGCGGGACAACGCGAATGTGCACCGCTCGGTCTACGAGCTGGCTGAGCGGGCCACCCGGGCGTACGAGGAGGCTCGGGTCGCGGTCGCCCGGCTGATCGGCGCGGCCGACCCCGGTTGCCTGGTGTTTTTGCGCAACGCCACGGAGGCCATCAACCTGGTGGCCCGCAGCTGGGCGCAGCCGAGGCTGCGGCCCGGGGACGTAATCGTGCTGACGCCCATGGAACACCACTCCAACCTGGTGCCGTGGCAGATGGTGGCCTGCGCCACGGGGGCGGAACTGCGCTTCGTGGACCTGCTCCCCGACGGTACCCTCGACATGGAAAGCCTGGACCGGGTTTTGGGGCCCTCGACCCGGGTGGTGGCCATCACCCACCAGTCCAACGTGTTGGGCACCATCAACCCGGTGGCCGAGGTGGCGCGCCGGGCCCACCGGTTCGGGGCCGTGGTGCTGGTGGACGGTGCGCAAAGCGTCCCGCACATGCCGGTTCAGGTGGAATCCCTGGGGTGCGACTTTCTCGCCTTCTCGGGCCACAAGATGCTGGGGCCGACCGGGATCGGGGTTCTGTGGGGCCGGCGGGAGCTTCTGGAAGCCATGGAACCGCTTCTGGGCGGGGGCGAGATGATCCGGGAGGTCAGCCTCACCGGCGCCACCTGGAACCAGATCCCGTACAAGTTCGAGGCCGGCACGCCGGCCATCGCGGAGGCCGTCGGGCTTGGGGCCGCGGTGCGCTACCTGGAGTCGGTGGGCATGGCCCACATCGCCCGCCACGAGCAGGAGCTGGTGGAGTACGCGCTGCGGCGCCTGTCGGATGCCGGGGATATCGAGATCTACGGGCCGAGAAGCGGCCGCGGCGGCGTGATCAGCTTTAACCTCAAAGGCGTGCACCCTCATGACGTGGCCACCATTTTGGACCAGCAGGGGGTCGCCGTGCGGGCCGGACATCACTGTGCCATGCCTCTCATGCGGTGGCTGGATGTGCCGGCGACGGTTCGGGCCAGCTTCTACCTGTACACGACCCAAGAGGATATCGACGCCCTGGTAGAAGCCCTGCAGGCCGTGCGAAGCGTGTTTGGTCGGGTATCATAGGCTCCGGGCTGCCTCGCCCCGAGGGGCCTGCGAACGCCGGGGAAGGGGAAGCCCAGGTGGCCCTCGAGGAGCTGTATCGAGAACTGATCCTGGATCACTACCGTTCCCCTCGTAACCGAGGGGAACTGGCCGACGCCGACGCCAGCGTCCACCTGCACAACCCCCTCTGCGGCGACGAGATCACCCTGGCGCTGGCCGTGGAGGGCGACGTGATTCGGGACGTGCGGTTCGCCGGGCAGGGCTGCTCTATCAGCCAGGCTTCGGCCTCGATGATGACCGAGGCGATCAAAGGCCGGACGCTGGCGGAGGCCGCCGACCTGCTCGACCGCTTCACCCGGATGCTGCGGGGGGAGCTTGCGCCCGAGCAGGCAGAGCTGGGCGACCTGGAGGCCTTGTCGGGAGTGCGGCAGTTTCCCGTGCGGGTCAAGTGCGCGCTGCTGGCCTGGGAGGCCCTCGACAAGGACCTCGCCCAGCTGCGCTCAAGGCCCGCCGCGCCCGACCAGCTCCCCTGAGCGGTCGCCCTCGCCTCCCTTGAACCCCATTGGCGCCGGTGAACCGGCTTGACACCGGTTCCTCCGTGCGGGGCCCACGCAGCGGGGCCGCCGAGGACGGTGCCGGCTCCGCGGGATGTTTTCATAGTACGCCAGCAGGAAATGGATAACACCGGGCGAACTGGTAAAAAAGCCCCCGGGCCCGTCAGCGGACATGCGGGCGCCGGGCGTGGGAGCTCAGTGCGGTGAGGGAGGGAACGAAGCGATGAAGAAGTGGCTGGTGGGGATCCCCATTTTGGTCGTCGCGGCCATCCTGGCCGGATCGCCCGCGGCGCTGGCCCAGGAAAGCGTGCAGTTGGTTCTGTCCGACTACGCCTTTGCCCCCAACCGGTTGGTGCTTCAGTCGGGCAAGGCGTACCGGCTGACCCTGGTCAACCGGGGCACCGTCGAGCACGAGTTCATGGCCGGTCGCCAGATGATGATGGAGGCCGGAGAAGCCCGCGGGTACATGCAGA
This sequence comes from uncultured Clostridia bacterium, assembly GCA_964418425.1. Lineage (GTDB taxonomy): Bacteria > Bacillota > Limnochordia > Limnochordales > Geochordaceae > CAYQLT01. Next base: position 18,314 of record CAYQLT010000039.1, on the reverse strand, counting down.
ACTTCTTCGATGGCATCGAGGTGCTCGTGCAGTTTGAGGGAGGCGCCGTCGAGGTCGACGAGCTGGTCGAGGTGGAGGTGGAGCCGGGCAGCGAGATCACCCTGACCTTCACGGTGCCGAACGGAAAGCAGGGCGAGTGGGAGTTCGCCTGCTTGGTGCCGGGACACTACGAGCTGGGCATGCACGGCGGGATGGTGGTTCGCTAATCCCGGCGCGTTCGGAAGTTGCGTGCCCGGACTGCCGGCAGCGGGCCGGGCGCCCCTGGCGCAAGGTTTGGGCCGGGGCGCCCGGTTGCTTGTGCCGGCCTGCCTCGATTCCTTCAAGAGATCCTGGCGGCTCAGGAGAGCCTCAGGGTGGTAATGCAGGTGGGAGCGTCCGGCCGGGTGGAGATGATGCCGGTTGCCTCTCCGGACAGCCCGTCACGGCCTTGCACGCGGATGACCATGTCCAGCCCCCGAGGCAGCCACAGCTCGAAGAACCCGTTGAACAGCGTCACCACCTCACCCTGATACACGAGCTTGCCGTCCAGGCTCGTCACCTCCACGGCGAACCTGCGGCCAGGCAGCTCACCGCGGCAGCTGGACAGGTAGTGCACCTGGCACGGGTGCGTCCGGCGAACGTAGGGCGCGATGGCGACGTAAACCTCCCCCGGGTCCAGCTCTACCACCGCCTGGCGGCCGTCCGGCCATTGAAAGTGCAGAGCCTGCGTGGTGATGAAGCTCTCTACCTTCTCGCCCCGGGCCGCCCACTCGTTGGCCAGCTGCACGGCCGCCCGAGCGTCCAACCCCGCCAAAGCGGCAGGGTTGGCCGCGGGCACGTTCGCCGCCCAAGCCAGCCCCGTCGCACTCGTCGCCAGTCCCAGGCCCAGTAGCGCCGCCATCATCGCCCGGCGCATTCCCGTCACCTCCGGCCTCCCACGATACCAGCTCCAAGACAGCCGCAACAGGGTAAACCCTCCCGCGGCGCCTCGGACAAATGACCTGCTTCACCGTCCCCGCACAGGCAGGGCGACCGTCGCGGGATTCGGCGCCTGGCCGCCGAAAAGGAGAATCGCCATGGGACGTCGCATCCCCAGGGTCACCCTGGCCCGCAAGATCTTTCTGGCTACCCTCGCCTACACCGTCCTTCTGGTCGGCGTGCTGGCTCTGGTGGCGGGCTTCTGGCTGCGCCGGGAGCTGGAAGAGCAGTTTGTGCTGCGGGGCCTGGCGCTGACCCGGCACCTGGCCCGGGAGGCCTTCCTTGCAGCCTACGTGCAAAAGCGTTCGGACTTGAGCCTGCTGGCGGAGGGCGCGCTGGGAGAGGACGTGCGCTTCGTGCAGGTGGTCAAAGATGGGGAGGTCATAGCTTACAAGAGCGCCAGCGCTGCCCCGCAGGAGCTTCCGCCACCTCCCGAGCGACCGGGGATTGTGCGGAGGCGGCTGCCGGATGGAACCAACTACCTCGACATCCTGTTGCCCCTCGTGGAGCAGGCCCCCCAACCGCCCTCGGCCGCAGCACCGGCGGCCGGGGCCGGGACGGGGGTGCGGATCCCCCCGAGCTACGCGCGGCTGGTCATGTCGTTGGCCTACATCGATTACGAGCGGCGCCAGTTATTGGGGCTCATCGCGGCGGCCGGTGCGGCGTCGGTGCTGGCAGGCGTAGGGCTGGCCGCCTCCCTGCACCGGTCCATCCTGCGGCCGCTTAAGCACGTGGTCGATGCGGTGCGGCGGTTCGGAGCGGGGGAGCAGAGCGCCCGGGCCAGCCTGGCGACCGGCGACGAGCTGGAGTGGCTGGCCGGTGCGTTCAACGAGATGGCGGATGCCACGGAGTCGGCGACCCGCCGCCTGGAAGAGGCAAACCGGGCCAAGTCGGAGTTCATCGCCGCGATGGGCCACGACCTGCGCACACCCCTCTTCGTGCTGATGGGCTATCTGCAGTTACTGCAGGAGGAGGTCGCCGGACCCCTGAGCCCTCGGCAGCAGGCCTATGTCATCTCCGCGGAAAAAGCGGCAGAGCACCTGAAGGCGTTTCTGGAAGCCATACTGGCTTTTGCCCGCCTGGAGTCCGGGCAGGAGCGCCTGGAGCCCAGGCCCGTCGACGCCTCGGCTTTGGTGCAGGAGGTGGGCGCGACGTTCGCCGCCCTGGCCGAGGAGAAAGGGCTGCGCCTCGAGGTCGAAGCCGACAGGCCCGTCTCGGTGGTGGCAGATCCCACGAAGCTCCGCCAGATCGCGGCCAACCTGGTGGCCAACGCGGTCAAGTTCACTCCTGTCGGCGGTACGGTGCGCATCCGTTGCAGGGAGGTGGGCGGCGGCATGGAACTGAGCGTGGACGATACGGGCCCGGGGCTTTCGCCCGAGGACCGGGAAAGGATCTTCGAGCCGTTCGTCCAGCTCGACCTCGGGCAGCCGCCCGATTCGCAGCGGGGGCTCGGCCTGGGGCTGGCCATTGTGCGGCGGTACGTGGAGCTGCACGCAGGCTCGGTGAGCGTCGAAAGCGCACCGGGCCGGGGAAGCCGGTTCACCGTATGGCTCCCCCGTGTGCCACCGCAGCGGGCGGAGCCCTCCGGGAGGTGACCGGACCTGCGGATCCTCGTGGTGGAGGATGACCCCGACGCTCGCCAGATTCTGGCGGACTACCTGCAGGCCCGGGGGTACGACGTGGTCGCCGCGGGAGATGGGGCGGAGGCGATGAAAGCCCTGGGCCGGGCGAGCCCCGACGCGGTGTTGCTGGACCTCATGATGCCCCGGGTGGACGGTTGGGAATTCCTGGCGTACCTGCGGGCCTCCAGCGACATCCCGGTGATCGTGATCACCGCCCGGGACGCCACCGACGATCTGGTGCGTGCGCTGGCCCAGGGCGCGGACGACTACGTGGTGAAGCCGTTCAAGCTCCGGGAGGTCGAGGCCCGCCTGGAGGCCCAGCTGCGCCGCCGCCGGCCCGCCTCCGTCATCCGCGCCGGACCCGTGACCATCGACGACCGCACCAAGCAGGTGTGGGTCGCAGGCCGACCGGTCAGCCTCTCCCCCCGGGAGTACGACCTGCTCAAGCTTCTGGCCTCCGAGCCGGGCCGGGTGTTCTCCACAGGAGAGCTGCTCGAGCGCCTGTGGCCGCAGGGCGAGCTCGGATCCGCAGCCGACGTCAAGCGCTACGTGAGGCTTTTGCGCGCCAAGGTCGAGGAGGACCCTGCCCACCCCAAGCTGGTCGTCACCGTGAGAGGGTTCGGGTATCGGCTGGCCGGGTGAGACCATCGACCCTCCCCCTTTCCCCGGATTTTCCCCGTCCCGTTACCCGCCTTCCCCGGAAGTTCCCGCGCCTGTCCTGTGGACGCTGTCGAACTTTCCCGCCTCCGCGGGGTACGCTGGCCCCGGCAAGGGGGTATGACTCCATGGGCAAGCGTTGGACGGTCGTGGTGGCGTGGACGCTGGTGTCACTGCTGGCGGTCGGGGCAGCTTCGGCCTGGGCGTCCCCGAAAGGCTTTCCCACGGGCACGCCCATCACGGGCACCGTGACGTGGACGGCCTGGAGAGGCGACGACCTGTACGTGGAGGTGGACGTGAACCGGGACGGGCGGGGCGACGTGTGGTTCAAGGTGGAGCACCGGGCTGCGGTGGTGGATGGCGATGGAAGGCCGCTGGGCCTGAGCGCGGTGGGCACGGGAACCTCGGTGACCGCGACGGCTTACGAGTTCGACGACGGTTACTACGAGGTGTACCGGCTGGTGGTCGGGACGGCCGCGGCCGGGGCGGAGCCGGGAGCCTTTCTGTCGGGCACGGTGCAGCAAAGCTTCTCTTTCGGTGACCACATCTTCGTGAGCCTGGCCGCCCCGAGCGGCGCCAGCGCCATCACCGCCAAGATCCGGCGCAACGCCCTGGTAGCCGATCGTCAGGGCAAACGGCTGGCGCTGGACGAGATCCGGCCCGGCCGGACGTTGACCCTGGCAGGGTATCGTCTCGACCGGGACGGCTACTACGAGGTGTGGCACGTGATCGTTGAGGATGCGGGGACCCCGGCTTCACCGGGGTCCCCCACCGCCCCTGTGGAGGGCGAGGTGGTGGACCGCATCGAGATGGCCGGAGCCCTCTTCCTGCGCCTTGTGGTGGCCAGTCCCGCTTCCGGGGGATCCGATGCCGGCGAGCGGGTGGTGGTGGAGGCGCGCCTTGGCCCCTCGGCCCGGCTCCTGGACCCCTCGGGCCGGACGGTCTCCCGAGAGGCCGTCCAGCGGGGAAGCCGGCTTCGCCTCTCCCGCTACGAACCGAACGGCGGGTACCTGGAGGTCTCCGAAGCCGTCGTGGCCCGCTGACCATCCGGTGCGAAGAGGCCCGCCGGCGCCACCGTCAAGGAGCCGCCCCGGCATCGCCGGGCTGCTCGCGTCGCAGCCGCTCGATCGCCTCCTCGACGGCCCGGGCCTCCCGGCGCAACTCCTCCAGGTAGCGCTGCAGCTGCTCCAGCTGCTCTTGCCGGGTGATGAAGCGCCGGCGGAAGGCGAACGGGAAGCTGAACCCCGGGCCTTCGAAGGGCCACCACCCAGGCCAGCCCATCGCCTCCAGCATTCTCCGGCGCCGGCGCCACCCCAGCGGCCCGAAGGCTTCGGCGTGCCATCCACAGGGCATCCCGGCTCACCTCACTCACGGCGCCGGTGGGACACTCACCATGAGGACCGCCGACCCCTGAAAGGCCCGTCGTGACTGGTGGAGGCTGCAGGATTCGAACCTGCGACCCACGGATTATGAGTCCGCTGCTCTGCCGCTGAGCTAAGCCTCCCACCGCGCGTGAAAACGCCGGCCGGATCACGCCACGGCCGCTGCGGCCCCTCTCCCAGGTTAGCGCACGGGCAGGGGAAATGGCAAGGTTCGAACCGGGGCAGCTTCGGCGTTGCGTCGCTGCCGGGGGCCAAGGGGAGATTACTCGAGGAAGTCCTTCAGCTTCTTGGAGCGGCTGGGATGGCGCAACTTGCGTAGCGCCTTCGCCTCGATCTGGCGGATGCGCTCCCGAGTCACCCCGAACTGCTGGCCGACCTCTTCGAGGGTCCGCTGCTTGCCGTCGTCCAGCCCGAAACGCAGCCGCAGCACCTTCTCTTCTCTGGGGTTGAGGGTCTCCAGCACATCCTCCAGCTGCTCGCGAAGCATGGACTGCGAGGCGGCCTCCGGGGGAGCGGGAACCTCCTGATCCTCGATGAAGTCCCCCAGATGGCTGTCCTCTTCTTCGCCGATGGGCGTCTCGAGGGAGACGGGCTCCTGGGCGATCTTCATGATCTCCCGCACCCGTTCCACCGGCATCTCCATCTCTTCCGCGATCTCTTCAGGGGTCGGTTCTCGACCCAGCTCCTGCAAGAGCTGCCGACTGACCCGGATGAGCTTGTTGATGGTTTCCACCATGTGGACCGGGATGCGGATGGTCCGCGCCTGGTCCGCGATGGCCCGGGTGATGGCCTGCCGGATCCACCAGGTGGCGTAGGTGCTGAACTTATACCCCTTGCGGTAGTCGAACTTCTCCACCGCCTTCAGAAGCCCGAGGTTGCCCTCCTGGATGAGATCCAAAAACAGCATGCCCCGGCCCACGTATCGCTTGGCGATGCTCACCACCAGGCGCAGGTTCGCCTCGGCAAGCCGCCGTTTGGCTTCCTCATCGCCCTGTTCGATCCGTTTGGCCAGCTCCACCTCTTCCTCGGCCGTGAGGAGGGGTACCCGGCCGATCTCCTTCAGGTACATCCGCACCGGGTCGTCCAGGGCAAGCCCCTCCAGCTCCGCCTCGTCCAGCTCGCGGGGCACCTCGGTGACATCCCCGTGCGCGATCTCCTCGCCGTCGAGGTGGCCGTCTTCGGGCCCGTCCGGGACGATGCTGATGCCCATGCCGGCCAGCTTCTCGTACACGTCCTCGATCTGCTCGGGGGAGATGTCCAGGTCCGCCAGGGTTTCCATGATCTCCCTGTAAGAGAGAGCGCCGCGGCTTTTCCCCTTGCGGATCAGCTCGTCCAGCCCTTCGATCTCCGGAACGTCGCTCTTGCCGTTATCCACGCCACTCCCCCCCTTTCCCGGCCGAGTCGCCCGCCGTCAAAGCCACCCCTCCGTTCGTAGCCTCTCCCACACCTCTCGGTACGATGCGGCAAGCTCGGCGAGGGCTTCCAGACGCTCCGAGGCGCCACGCCCTGCCGAACCGACCACCGCCGCGATCTTCGACTCTATAGCCGCCAGCTCCCGCTCCAGGCGCACCTCCCGCAGGCGACGCACATAGGCGTCCACCTCTCCCGGGCGGCTGCCCACTTCGGATTCGGCCAGCACCTCTCCTGCCACCTGAGCCAGATCGGGGTCGCTGAGCGCTGCTTCCCCGCGCTCTTTCAGCGCGTCGAATAAGGACCCCAGCCTTGGCTCCGAGAAATCGGACGCCGAAACCTTGCCGGCCACCCGGCTCACCAGCTGCGGCACCTGCAGCAGCAACCGGATGAACGCCCGCTCCACGGGCAGGCCCCCCGCTGCCGCCGCCCCGCCGGCAGCTTTGGCTTGCGCCCTCTCACCGGCCTCGGGCGCCTCCCCGCGCCGGACAATAGCCCCCCTATCAGTATACGGGGACCGGTCCTGCGCATGCGT
>CAYQLT010000039.1:6378-11651 GCA_964418425.1 uncultured Clostridia bacterium | reverse complement strand
CGCGCCGGACAATAGCCCCCCTATCAGTATACGGGGACCGGTCCTGCGCATGCGTCAGCCCACCGGCCCGCTCTCTGCCCGCTTGCGCCCGGGCCCACGGGCCTGGGGCCCTTGAGGAGCCATACTGCCACAGCTCCCGGCGCAACGTCAGGGCGGACACCTCCAGCCGGCGAGCCGCCTGCTGCAACAGCGCCTCCTGCTCGACCACCCCGGGCACCTCTGCCAGAATGGCAACCACGTTCGCTGCGGCTCGGGCCTTTCCTGCCGGCGAGGTGAGATCCGCCTCCTCCAGGGCCCGGTCCACCGCGAACTCAAAGACACCCCTGGCGGCGGCCAAGACCGCCTCCATGGCGGGCCTGCCCTCTTCGCGCAGCAGGGAGTCGGGGTCGTGGGGCTTGGGCAGCACGGCCACCCGAACGTCCAGCCCCGCCTCCCGGAGCTGCCGAAGCCCGCGCAGGGCGGCCGCCTGCCCCGCCGTGTCCGAGTCGAAGGCCACCACGACCTGCGTGGCAAAGCGGGCCAAAACCCTCCCGTGCTCGGCAGTCAGGCTGGTGCCGCAGGAGGCCACCGCCTCGGCCAGCCCGAACTGGTGCATGGCCACCACGTCCATGTAGCCTTCCACCAGCACAGCCCGCCCCGACCGGCGGATGCTCTCGCGGGCGCGGTCCAGGCCGTACAGGAGCCGGCTCTTCTGGTACAACGGGGTTTCCGGGGAGTTGAGGTACTTGGGCTCCTGCCCCTCCTGCAGGGCCCGCCCTCCGAACCCCACCACCCGGCCTGTCGCGTCGGCGATGGCAAACATCAGCCGCCCCCGGAACCGGTCGTACCATCCCCCCCGTTCCCGAGCCACCAAAAGTCCTGCCCGCCCGGCCAGCTCCGGCGGGTAACCTCGCTCGCCCAGCGCCTGCTGCAGGCCGTGCCAGCTGTCCGGAGCGTACCCGAGCCGGAACGCCCGGGCCACCTGGGTTTCGACCCCGCGGGCGGCAAGGTACTCTCGGGCGACCTTTCCCGCCGCGGTCTCCCACAGCTGCCGGGTGAACCAAAGGGCCGCTTGCTGATTAAGCTCCGCCAGTTTGGCCAGATCCTCGAACCGCTTCTGGCCGCCGCCCGACAGCACCCGGTGCGCCTCAGCGCCCATCCCCACCCGCTCGGCCAGGCGCTGGAGGGCTTCCAGGAAGCTGAGCCCTTCCACCTTCATGAGGAAGGTGAAGACGTTGCCCCCGGCCCCACAACCAAAGCAGTAAAACAGCTGCCGGTCCGGGCTGACCGTAAAGGACGGCGTCTTCTCGGCATGAAACGGACACAGTCCCTTGTACGAACGTCCCGCCGGCCGAAGCGCCACGTAGTCCGATACCAGGTCCACGATGTCCGCCCGGTTGCGCACCTGGTCGGCGAGTTGGCCGACAGCCCCGCCTGCACGCTGCTCCTCGCTCACCGCCTGCCGGATCTCGCTCCCCCAGACCCACTCGTCCCTGGCAGACTTCGTCGCCCGCTCTCCCGTACCCTGCGCCCTTGCTGGCCCGTCCAAGCGCGGCGGGGGCCCGCCCGCCGGGCCCCCGCCACCTGTGCCATGCGCCCGCAGCCGTCAGTCCGCTGCGTGCGCCTCAAGCTGCCGGGCCGTCACGCCCGCTGCGCGGGGCCTGGCGAGGTTGGCCTGAGCGGCCGCCAGGCGCGCGATGGGAACCCGATACGGCGAGCAGCTCACGTAGTCCACCCCGGCCTCGTGGAAGAAGCGGATGGACTCCGGGTCACCCCCGTGTTCGCCGCACACGCCCACCACCAGCTGGGGGTTCCCCTGCTTGCCGCGCTCGACCCCCATGACCACCAGCTGCCCCACGCCCTCGGCATCCAGTGTCTGGAAGGGGTCCTTCTTCAGCAGCCCCATCTCCAGGTAGCGGGGCAAGAACTTGCCCACGTCATCCCGGCTGAACCCCAGCGTCATCTGGGTGAGGTCGTTGGTACCAAAGGAGAAGAAGTCGGCATGCTCGGCGATCTCCCCGGCCACCAGCGCCGCCCGGGGAACCTCGATCATGGTACCGATGCGATATGCGAACTTTTGGCCCTCCTGCTCCATCACTGCCTGAGCCACTCGCAGACACCGCTCCTTGAGCACGGCCAGCTCCCCCACCATGCCCACCAGGGGGATCATCACCTCGGGCTCGATATGATGCCCCTCGCGGGCTATCTGGCAGGCGGCCTCGAAGATGGCTCGGGTCTGCATCTCGTAGATCTCCGGAAACGTGATCCCCAGACGGCAGCCCCGGTGCCCCAGCATCGGGTTGGCTTCGGCTAAAGCCCGCACCCGGGCCTCTATCACCTCCGGCTCCACGCCCATTTCCCGGGCCACCTCGGCCACCGCCGCCGGCTCTTTGGGCAAGAACTCGTGCAGGGGCGGGTCGAGCAGGCGAATGACCACCGGGTGCCCCAGCATCTCCTTGAAGATCTCGTAGAAATCGCCTCTTTGCAGCGGCAACAGCTTGGCCAGCGCCCGTTCCCGCTCCTCCCGGGTGTTGGCCAGGATCATCTCCCGCACGGGCGTGATCCGGTCTTCGCCGAAAAACATGTGCTCGGTCCGGCACAACCCGATGCCCGCGGCCCCGAACTCCCGCGCCACCCTGGCGTCCTTGGGGGTGTCTGCGTTCGCCCGCACGCCCAGAGCCCGGAACTCATCCGCCCACTCCATCAGTTGGGCAAAGTGCCCGCCCAGGCTGGGCTGAACCAAAGGCACCTGCCCGATGTAGACGTTGCCGGTGGATCCGTCGATGGTAACCCAGTCGCCTTCGCGCAGGGTCTGCCCGTTGACGCTCACCACCTTGCGCCGCTCGTCGATGTCCAGGGCCCCACAGCCGACCACACAGGGCTTGCCCATGCCCCGGGCTACCACGGCCGCATGGGAGGTCATCCCGCCCCGGCTGGTCAGGATCCCCTGGGCCTTAAACATGCCGCCGATGTCTTCGGGAGAGGTCTCCGCCCGAACCAGGATGACCTTCTCGCCGCCATCGGCCATGCGCTCCGCGTCGTCCGCAAAGAAGGCCACCTTCCCGATGGCCGCCCCCGGCGACGCCGGAAGACCCTGGGCGATGGGCTGCACCCGGGCCTGCGGGTCGATGGTGGGGTGCAGCAGCTGATCCAGCTGCTCCGGGGCAACCCGCATGACGGCCGTCGCCCGGTCGATGAGGCCTTCCTGGGCCATCTCCACGGCGATGCGCACCGCCGCCCGGGCCGTGCGCTTGCCCACCCGGCACTGGAGCATGTACAGCTCGCCCCGCTGCACGGTGAACTCGATGTCCATCATGTCCCGGTAGGCGGCCTCCAGGCGACGGTTGATGTCCTCCAGCTGCCGGTAGACGTCCGGCAGCACCTCCCGCAGGCGCGCGATGGGCAGCGGCGTCCGGATGCCCGCCACCACGTCCTCGCCCTGGGCGTTGACCAGAAACTCCCCGTAAAACTCCTTCTCGCCCGTGGAGGGGTTGCGGGTGAACGCGACGCCGGTTCCCGAGTCTTCGCCCATGTTGCCGAAGACCATCGCCTGCACGTTCACCGCGGTTCCCCAGTCGCCGGGGATGTGGTGGATCTCCCGGTACTTGATGGCCCGGGGATTGTTCCAGGAGTCGAAGACCGCTTCAATGGCGCCCTTGAGCTGCTCGAAGGGATCGTGGGGAAACGCACGGCCCGTATGCTGCCGGACGATCTCCTTGAACTGCGCCACGAGTTGCTTGAGGTCTTCGGCGGTGAGCTGAGGGTCCTCGCTGACGCCCCGCAGCCGCTTCAACTCCGTCAGGCGGTCCTCGAAGGCCCGGCGGGGGACACCCAGCACCACGTCGCCATACATCTGGATGAACCGGCGGTAGGAGTCGTACGCGAACCGCTCGTTGCCGGATGAGCGGGCCAACCCCGTGACCGTATCGTCGTTGAGGCCCAGGTTGAGCACCGTGTCCATCATGCCGGGCATGGACACCCGGGCGCCCGAGCGCACCGACACCAGAAGCGGCCGCTGCGGGTCGCCGAAGCGTAGCCCCATGGCCTGTTCCAGGCGGCGCAGGTGCTCTTCCACCTGCTCCTCAAGCCCCTGCGGCCATTGACGGTCACGGCGGTAAAACTCGATGCAGGCCTCCGTGGTGATGGTGAAACCCGGGGGAACCCGGATACCCAGGTTGGCCATCTCCGCCAGATTGGCGCCCTTGCCCCCCAGGAGGTCTTTCATCTCCGCGCGGCCCTCGGTCTGGCCCGCCCCGAAAAAGTAAACCCACTTCTTGCGCCCGTCCCGTTCCATCTCCCAGGCTCCCTCCCTGCCGCGCGGGCTCGTTTTCCCGGGCCGCCCCGCGCGGCGCAAGACCACCGTGCCGGCGGTCCCTGTCCACGTGCCCTGGCGGTCTCGGCATCTCAGGAGGCCAGCGCGCTGAAATCCGCCACCTCCTGAAAGGCCCCAACCAGCCGATGCAAAAGCTCCAGGCGGTTCGCCCGCAACCGGCCGTCCTCCGCCATGACCAGTACCTGCTCGAAGAAGCGGTCCACGGTGGGGCGCAGACGGGCAAGCTGGCGCACCGCCTGCTGCACGTCACCGGCCTTCAGCGCCGACCGGGCCGCCGGCACCGTCTCCTGAAGAGCCTGCCAGAGCGCACGCTCCATGGGCTCCAGAAGCATCGCCTCGTCCACCTGGCCGAGGCCCGGCCTTCCCCGGGCAAGGTTATAGGCTCGCTGGAAGGCCACGACGGCGTCCTCGAACTCCTGCCCTCCCCGCAGGGCCGCCAGCGCTCGAGCCCGGCGAGCTGCCTCCACCAGGCTGTCCCCCGCTGCCCGAAGGGCCGCCTCCACGCTGGCGAGGTCCAGACCCTCCTCGGCCAGCACCGCGCGCAGGCGCTGGCGCAAAAACTCCGATACCTCCTCCGAAAGCGGCCGCCACGCCTGCGCCTCTTTGCGCCCGTCTGCCGGCGGCTTCCCGTTCAGCCCCTCCTGCCCGTTCTCCCGGCCCTGCCCGCGCAGGCGCTCCCCGTACAGCTCGGCTGCCGCGGCCACCGCTTCGGAGATGGGCCACCCCCAGCCCCGCTCCAGGCTGATGCGAACCACGCCCGAGGCATGGCGCCGCAAGGCAAAGGGATCCTCGGAGCCCGTCGGGCCCTGGCCGATGCCGAAAAAGCCCACGATGGTGTCCAGCTTGTCGGCCAGCGCCACCAGGGCCCCGGCTTCGCTTTCGGGGAGGCGGTCCCCCGAAAAGCGGGGCCGGTAGTGCTCGCCGATGGCGGCCGCCACCTCCGCCGGCTCTCCCGAGCGGC
>CAYQLT010000039.1:0-6278 GCA_964418425.1 uncultured Clostridia bacterium | reverse complement strand
GGCCGGTAGTGCTCGCCGATGGCGGCCGCCACCTCCGCCGGCTCTCCCGAGCGGCTCGCGTACTCCCGGCCCATCACGCCCTGAAGCTCGGGGAACTCGTAGACCATGTGGGTAACCAGATCGGCCTTGCACAGCTGGGCCGCCCGCCGGGCCACCGCCTGCACCGACGCCGGCAAGCCAAGCCGCGAGGCGAACCACATGGCCAGCTCGACGACCCGAAGGGTCTTGTCGTACATGCTCCCGAGCCGCTCCTGGAACGTCACCCCGGAGAGCGCGCCCACCCTGTCCGCCAGGGGCTTCTTGAGGTCCTCCTCATAGAAGAACCAGGCGTCTGCCAGCCGCGCGGCAAGCACACGCTCGTTGCCCTGGCGCACCAGATCCAGGTCGATGTGGTCCCCGTTGGCCACGACCACGAAAACCGGCTTCAACGCCCCCTCATCGTCCACCACGGCGACGTAGCGCTGGTGGGAGGCCATCACGGTCAGCAAGACCTCCCGGGGCAGGGAAAGAAACCGGGGGTCGAAGCGGCCCGCAAGCCCGACCGGATACTCGACCAGGTGCGTGATCTCTTCCAGCAGCTCTTCCTGTTCGACGGGACGGCCGGCGTTGCGGTGCGCGGCAGCCCGCACCTCCTCCACCACCATGTGCCGTCGGCGCTGGGGATCCGCAACCACCCCGGCCGCCAGAAGAGCCGCCTCGTACTCGTCGGCACTTTCCAGGTGCACCGGCCCCGGGTGGGACAGCCGGTGTCCGAAGCTGTCACGTCCCGCCGCCAGCCCGTCCAGCCGGACCGGCACCACCTCATCCCCAAACAACGCCACGACCCAGCGGATGGGGCGGGGAAAGCGCAGATCTCCCTGCTGCCAGCGCATGGTGCGGGCGAACTGCATCCCCTGCACCACCTCGGCCAGCAGCCCGGGCAAAATGGCCGTCGCCGGCCTCGAGGGCTCGCTCTTTACGGCGAAGACGTACTCGCCCTCTCCGAAGCGGTCGACCACCAGGGACTCCACGCTCACCCCCTGCGCGCGGGCAAACCCGATGGCGGCCTGCGTGGGTTGCCCCTGCGGATCGAACGCGACGGCCTTCGAGGGTCCCCGAACCCGGGTCTGCCGGGGCGCCTGCAGCTCGGCGACGCCGGTCACGGCCGCCGCCAGGCGACGGGGGGTTGCGTAACCGCGAGCCGCCACGAAGGCCAGCCGCGCCTCCTGGAGGGCTGCGGTGAGGCGCTCGACCAGCTGGTTCATGGCAGGCCGGACGACGCCTGCCGGCAACTCCTCCACGCCCAGCTCGAACAAGAGCGTTCTCACGCCGGCAGTTGCACCTCCGACCGCTTCAACAGGGGAAAGCCCATGGCCTCCCTCTGGGCCACGTACGCTTCGGCCACAGCCCTGGCCAGCTGGCGCACCCGGCCAATGTAAGCCGTGCGCTCGGCCACGCTGATGGCGCCGCGAGCATCCAGCAGGTTGAACAGGTGGGAGCATTTGAGAACCTGCTCGTAAGAGGGCAGCACCAAACCCTCTCCCACAAGCCGCGCCGCCTCCGACTCGTGGGTCTCAAACAACCGGCGCAGGATCTCGGGATCGCTTCGATCGAAGTTGAACTTCGACTGTTCCACCTCGTTTTGGTGATACACGTCCGCCCAGCGGATGCCGTCCACCCACTCCAGTTCGAACACGGAGTCCTTCTTCTGGATGTAAAGGGCAAGCCGCTCAATACCGTACGTGATCTCGGCGGGGATGACGCTCAGCTCCAGGCCCCCCACCTGCTGAAAGTAGGTGAACTGGGTCACCTCCATGCCGTCCACCCAGACTTCCCAACCCAGCCCCCAGGCTCCCAGGGTAGGGGCCTCCCAATCATCTTCCACGAACCGCACGTCGTGGCGCGACGGATCGATGCCGACCGCTCGCAAGCTGTCCAGATAGATCTCCAGCACCCTGTCGGGCGCGGGCTTCAGCAGCACCTGGTACTGATAATAGCGCTGAAGGCGGTTGGGATTCTCGCCGTAACGGCCGTCCGTGGGCCGCCGGGAAGGCTGCACGTAGGCGGCCTTCCAGGGCTCCGGGCCCAAAGCACGCAGAAAGGTGGCCGGGTGCATGGTGCCGGCGCCCACCTCCATGTCGTAGGGCTGCAGGATCACGCACCCCTGATCCGCCCAAAAGCGCTCCAGCCGGAAGATGAGTTCCTGGAAATTCATGTTGGCTCGCCCCGCCTGCCAGCCCGACTCCGGTCGCTGCGGCCGCGTCGGGGACGGCTATCGTCCATCCGGGCCGAAAAGCGACCCACCCCGCGCGCCCCCCACGCTTGCCGGACCATAACAAAGCACCCGCCTTGTGTCAACAGCCCGTCAGCCCGGGCGCCGGCTCAAGGCGGCCGTCCGGGCCCTTCACCCGGCTGCGCTCAGGCAGCCCCCGCCGCACCGTCCGCGGTCCGGGGTTCTTCACCGGCGTTTGCGGCCTCCCGACGCTCCAGGGTCACCGAGCAGCCGAGCAGCAGGCAAGCCGCCGCTCCGGCGGCGGCCAGGTAGGGAGCCAGGGCGGCCGCCACCAATCCGGCGGTGAGGGGCATCTCCATGTAAGTCTCGCCGCCCCGGCGCACCCGGATCATGGTGCGGTTGCCACGGCGCACCAGCTCCCGCACCCTCCCCAGAGCCTCCTCCGGGCGGCCGGAGCCGACTCCCCGCCGCTCCCACAGGATGAGCGCGGCCACCACGTCTCCCCCTGCTTCGTTCAACAGCTGTCGGGCCTGTTCGTATCCGAGCTTGGTCCTCTCCCGGATCAGGTCGATCTTGCGAAGCTCCTCATCCACCGACATGCTGGGTCCCTCCCTGAAGTGCGGGCGCAACCTCTCCGGCCCGTTCCAGGTCCGCCTGATCCATGAAGGCATAGGCCAGACCTGCGGCCTTGAGCGGCGCGCCCAGATGGCCCTCGATGAACCGGCCGAGGGCCTCTCGCACCATCCTGGCCTCCTGACGGGGCAAGATAGCCCGAGACGCGCCGGCGGGGGCCATCCGGCGCAGGGCCACCAGAAGGGAGCGTGCCCGGGGGGCCAGGCGCACTGCCAGCGGATCCCGGGCGCGACAGCGAGAGCACAAACAACCCCCCTCCTGGGGCGAGAAGGCCATCGCCTCCTGCGGCTTCGCCTCCACCCGGCAGGCCACGCACCGATCCAGCACGGGGGCGTAGCCCAGCAGGTCCAGCAGGCGCAGCTCAAACCACCACAGCACGCCCTCCAGCCTGGCCGGCGACGCGCCGGCCAGGTTGTGCCAGCAGGCGAGCAACGCCTCAAACAGGGCTTCCGACGGAGCCCGCTCCTCTACCAGGGCATCCACCAGTTCGGCGGTGAGACTGGCGACGGCCATCCGCAGCAAGTCTTCCCGCAGCGGCCGCAGCGCATTACCCACCAGCTCCGCCTGGGTGACCGTCTCAAGCTCGCGACCCGACATGAGCAGGAACCGGCCGTGGCACAGCGGCTGCGTCGCCCCCATCAGCCGGCTTCGCGGGCGCCGGCTCCCCCTTGCCACCGCCCGGAGCTTGCCCTGCGCTCGGGCGTAGAGGGTGAGGAGGCGATCCGCCTCCCCCATGTCGCGGCTCCGCAGCACCAGGGCCTCGACCCGATACAGGCCCAAGGCAGCCCTCCTACCGCCGGATGAGGCCCAGGATGAGGGTCAGGATCAGGCTCAGCAGAAGCGACGTGGCCAGGGGTGCATAAAACTGAAAGTTGCCCCGCCGGATGTAGATATCTCCCGGAAGCCGGCCCAGGCCGAAGAGCCAGCCACGGCCCATCGCTTCCAGGAGAGCACCCAGCACCACCAGCGCCACGCCCATGAAGATCAGCATGCGCCCGAACCCGGAAAGCTCCGGCACGCTTTCCCCATCCTCTCACGCCCGCGCACACCGCCAGCGGCCGGCGCGCGTCATGCAAACAGCCGAGGCTGGAAGCCCTCGGGTTTGCGGTCAACCCGCCAGCCGAGATGTTCGCTGGCCAGCCGGGTGGCCACCCGACCTCGCGGCGTCCGCTCCAGATACCCCTGCTGCATCAGGTACGGCTCGTAGATATCCTCGATGGTTTCGGGTTCCTCCCCCACCGCAGCTGCCAGGGTCTCGATCCCGACGGGCCCGCCGTCAAACTTCCCCAAAATGACCTCCAGCAGACGCCTGTCCACGCTGTCCAGCCCGCGCTCGTCCACCTCCAGCAGCCGCAGCCCCTGGCGGGCCACCTCCCGCGTGATGACGCCCCCCGCTCGCACCTGCGCGAAGTCCCGCACCCGACGCAGCAGGCGGTTGGCCGTTCTGGGAGTGCCGCGGGAGCGCCGGGCGATCTCCTCGGCGCCGCCGTCGTCGATGGCCATCCCCAGGATGCGGGCCGAGCGGCGCACGATCTCGGCCAGCTCCTCCACGGGGTAGAAGTCCAGCCTCAGCACCACACCGAAACGGTCCCGCAGCGGGGAGCTCAACATGCCGGCCCGGGTGGTCGCTCCGATGAGAGTGAAGGGAGCCAGCTGCAGCCTCACCGACCGCGCCCCGGGCCCCTTGCCCAGCACGATGTCCACCGCGAAGTCCTCCATGGCCGGGTACAGCACCTCCTCGATCACCCGGCTCAGGCGGTGGATCTCGTCGATGAAAAGCACGTCCCGGGGTTTCAAATTGGTCAGGATGGCCACCAGGTCCCCCTGCCGCTCGATGGCGGGGCCGGAGGTCACCCGCAGGTTGACGCCCAGCTCGTGCGCGATGCAGCCCGCCAGCGTGGTCTTGCCAAGGCCGGGCGGCCCATACAGCAGCACGTGGTCCAGCGCCTCGCCGCGCCGGCGGGCCGCCTCGATGAACAGGCTCAAGCTCTCCTTGACCTGGCGCTGCCCGATGTACTCGCGCAAGCTCTTGGGCCGAACTGTGCGCTCCAGCTCGGCGTCCTCGTCCCGCCGCTCGGGGGAAACCAGACGGTCGGGCTGTCTTCCCGCCATCCGTCTGCCGCCCTCCTTCTGGGATCCGGGCGCCTATGGCTCCGCGGCTGCGCCGGCGACCAGCAAGGCCGCCCGAACCAGCGCCTCCAGCGGCTGGTCCGGCCGTGTCCGAGTTGCGGCGCTGCGCACCGCCCGGCGAGCTTCAGCCCGAGTATAGCCCAGCGCCACAAGGGCCGCCACCGCGTCGTCGAACCCGGGGTGCCCGTCCACGGACGCCGCCTCTTTCGGCCCGGGCGGCGTCCGGGCCTGCCCGCCAGCCAGGCGCTCGCGGGCCCGCTCCCGAAGCTCGACGTGCAGCCGCTCCGCAAGGCGAGGGCCGACGCCGGGGATCCGGCGAAGGGCGTCCAGCCGGCCTTCGGCCAGCGCCTCGTAAATCCGGGAAGGAGGGTAGGTGGACAAAGCCGCCAGCGCGATGCGAGGCCCCACGCCTGCGGCCTGCAACAGAAGCTCAAAGGCGTCCAGCTCGTCGGGGGTGGCGAAGCCGAACAACTCCACGCTTTCCGGCCGAACCCGGGTGTGGACGTGCAACGTCACCTCACCCCCGGCTGCCGGCCGAAGCGCTTCCCGGGTCGACAGCGGAACCATCAACCGGTACCCCACGCCGCCCACGTCCACGATGGCATCGGCCCATCCCAGCTCGTCCAGGCGGCCCCGGAGCTTGCGA
Organism: uncultured Clostridia bacterium; assembly: GCA_964418425.1. GTDB lineage: Bacteria > Bacillota > Limnochordia > Limnochordales > Geochordaceae > CAYQLT01. The sequence continues at coordinate 657 of CAYQLT010000039.1, read as the reverse complement.
ATCACGGCAGGCTGCCCCCGCTCAGTGCCCCCCACAGCGCCACTGCCAGCGCGTCCGCCTCGTCGGGTCCCGGGGAACCCTGCAACTTGAGCAGCGCCCGCACCATGAACCCGACCTGCTCCTTGGTGCCCGCTCCCTGCCCGCTTACCGCCAGCTTCGCCTGCTGCGGGCTGACCTCCACCACCCGTACCCCCGCCCGAGCGGCCGCCAGCAACGCCACTCCCCGGGCCTGTCCCACGCTGAGGGCCGAGCGAGCGTTGCGGTTGAAAAACAGCCGCTCCACCACCACCAGCTCGGGCCGCAGCCGCCGAAACCGGCCGAGCAGCTGAGCGTACAGAACCCGCAGGCGCTCTGCTTCGGGCAGATGGGAATCGGTCACGATGGTGCCCGACTCCAGCACCCGGCAACGTTCACCCTCGGCAGCGATGAACCCGTACCCGGTGCGAGCCAGGCCGGGATCGATGCCGGCAACCACCCGTCCAAGCCCGAGGCTCCCGCCAGCCCGGGCCCGAACGGGAGTCAAGCCTGGAGGGCCTCCATCACCGCGTCGGGAATGTCGAAGTTGGCGTGAACCTCCTGCACATCGTCGTGGTTTTCCAGAGCGTCCACCAGGCGCAAAAGCCGCTCGGCCTCGGCCCCCTCCAGGGTGACGGTGTT
>CAYQLT010000038.1:0-23807 GCA_964418425.1 uncultured Clostridia bacterium | reverse complement strand
CCACAGGGGCTCCGGGAGCCGCCACTCGATTTTCTACGGATTTCGGGACAAGCTCGCTGCAGTCTCCTGGGCGGCATGAAGGCGAACAAGAGGGAACGATGGGACAGGGAGGGGATCGTGCCCCTCCCCTGGGGCCCGTTCCTGGTGTAGTGCTACGTCTACGACCCATCTCCTACCAATCCCGCCACGCCCACTGCGCCTTGCCACTGCCGGTTTTTCAGAGCTCTGGTGGCACCAGTGACGCCCAGGCCCACGGGTACGGGAGACGTGTCTTGCACCGCCACACACGGCCCCATCCCTCGTGACACACACCGTAAGAGTACTGTCGCTTGCTTGGTCAAGCTAGCACGCGATCAAGCAGATGCTCCGAGGAGCTCAGCAGCGTTTCTCCGATACTCTCCGCAAAGGGTACCAGGTCGTAGTACCGGTACGCAAACTCCACCTCGTAGCCGCCCTTGCGGAAGGAGCTCTGACTGGGGAAGTAGCCAACATTCCCGTTCGCATACCCCACGGGAACCGCCACTCCCGGCGCAAGCGCTTTAATGGCCAGCCCGATCTCGCAGAAGGCTTCCCCGGGTATGGCTAGGAGAACTCGCCCTGCAAGCCGTACCGCCTGCAGATCCACACGAAGGAAGGGCGCCGCCTCCACGTCCCGGCGGTGGGCCAAGTATTCCTCACTCCACTCGAGCATTACCCGCGCGTGATGGCAGGCGTCCTCGGTCGCGGCCGGATCGGCCAGTACATGCCTCCACGCTCTCTGCTCCGCGCGAATCGACTCCAACGACAGCGAAACCGCCAGGGGCAGGTCCACCGTGTCCTCTGCCCAGCTGAGCTCGCCGTCGGTTCCTTGGCCACCATCGGGTATCTTAGACAGCTCGTTCAGTGTTTCCGTCACGGTCCTCGCGAGCGCCCATCCCACGGCCTGCGTCCGGTCGCTCGTGCCGAACGTCCGCGGGTTGACGTCGCCGCACGCGCCGTTGAGGAAGAGCGCGACCGCGCCACTCCCGAGCCGAGCTTCCACGGTTTCACACGCAACTCCGGGGAAGTCAGCTGATATTAGGAGGTTATCCCTGCGCAGCGTGACCGGATGAGCAGCGTACGCGAAGACCACCGCGATAGGACGCGCTGCGGCATCCCGGACGAGCAGGACGTCGACCTCAGGATCCACCGTGCCTGCGACGAATGCCTCATCGCCGAGGGTATGTTCGCCGAAATCGACGACCCCCACCTCCCTGCGGTTCACGCTCAAGAATGCCATCCCCTTGCCCCAAATCAGTGACGCGGGGCGCAACTGATGAAGGGCATGCGCGGTGGCCTCGGTGACCGCGTGCTCGACCAAGTCCAAATACGCGGCGCTGGGCGTGCCGCACCCTCTCAGGTGCAGCACCGCCGGGGCGGAATGGGTGTGCGTGCATGCGATCAGAACCGCCTGGGGATCCGTGCATGCCACCTTGCCCACGGCCCAGCGCAGCTTACGCGCAAAGGCGACCGGGGTGCCGAGCAGGTCCAGCGACACCAAGACGACCCGGTTACCGGCCGAGCTTTCCATGACCAACGTTCTGGCCCAAATGGGGTCGTGGACTCCCGCCGCTTGCCGCCGTAGCCTCAGCCACCCGGAGAGCTCCACAGGCCCACGGGGGAGGATCGACGCCCGGCCCGCACCAGCACGCATGTGCCACCGCCTTTCATTCTCGGGCATGACACCCGCCCCATGCAGCTCGGCCCTCCCGCGACTCGCGGCCGCTGCCCCCGACACCGTCGCCCCTCGAGGTGGATCCGGTCATGACCAGGGTGCCCGCGCCGACCAAACCGACCGAACCCCATAGGAGCGGCGAAGGCCACTCGCCCGCGACCGCGTACCGTAAGAGCGCCGCCGTGACGGGAGAAAGCATGTACAGCGTTCGGACGACCCAGATGGGCAGCCATCGAAGCCCGCGATAGTACCCCAGAAACTCGGTGGCGGACAGGATGCTTGCAAGCAGGCCGAGCTGGACCACGAGTGCCACCGGGAAGCGTATCGGCGCGGCGGGTACTGGCATCAGCACCCAGGTGCCCGAAGCAAGACTCAACGAAGCAAACGTTGCATTGAAGAGGGCAACCACTGCGTCAGGCACCACAGTCAACCGCACTTTGATGATGAGCGCGTTGACCGCCACGACCATGGCAGAGGCCAGCAGCCACACGACGCCCGAGCCCACCCGCAAGGAGCCTCCTCCCAGCTCGAGAGCAAGAGCACTTCCTGTGAGCATCAACGCAGCCCCTCCCACTCTTGGCAGCTCCACGCGCTCCCTGAGCACGATCCATCCAAGGATGGCACTGAAGAGCAGATCGTTACGAAGCACAATGGCTGCTGTGGTAGCAGACGATTCCCGGACACCAAGGGCGGCCATCAAGTTGAGTGATCCTCCTAGTAATCCCACCAGCACCAGTGGAATGATATGAGCCTCGAGGCGCACCCTTCTTAACCAACGCCGGTCCGGGCTCATCAACACTGCGAGGAGGAGGAATTCTGCGGTGAGGAGCAAAAGGGCAGGCAGGAAGTACTGAGGCGGCACGTAGCGGCTCAGTGTTTCCCATATGACTAACTGAGCGCCGTTGCTAACAGCGGCGATCACGGGCGGGACGGCAGCCCTGCGATCAGCTTTCAATGTCGTGCGCGCTCCATCATGCGGGGAGTGGGGTATACATCGCGCCGGTCAGAACTTCAATGCGCCTTCCATGAGCCCCTTCGTAAACCATCGCTGCAGGCCGAGATAGACCACGATCGCGGGAATGAACATCATCAAGGATGCAGCTGCGGCCAGGTTGAACGTGTACTTACCTGAAGCCGGGCTTGGATCGAAGAACTTAATCGCAACGGACATGGGCATGGCCGCATGGGATTGGGTGAGGGTGAACGCCCAGAGGTATTCGCCCCACACCGGCACGAAAGTGAAGATGGCGACTACGATCAGGCCGCTCCTGGACAGCGGCAGCATGATCCGCGAGAAGATTTGGTAGGTACTGGCTCCGTCGATACGAGCTGCCTCCTCGAGCTCAGCAGGGATGGTTCCGAACACCCCTCGCATGATGAAGGTTCCAAACCCCAGGTACCATCCCGTATAGGACAGGATCAGCCCAGCCATGGTGTCGTTCAACCCCAGGGAAGAGAGGTGATTGTACAGCGCCGGGAGCACAATTGACGCAGGTATAAACATGGTGACGGTCAGCATCCAGAAGAGGAGGTTTCGGGCCCTGAATTTCAACCGCGCGAACACGTATCCGGCCATGGAGGCGCACACCAACACCAGGAACACGGTGAGTCCAGTAATGATGAAACTGTTCCTGTAGTAGAGTACGAGACGTGGTACGTACTCCATGGCCGATGCGAAGTTCTCCAGCGTGAGGTGGCTCGGAAGGATGGGCTGCGGGATGACGTAAGTCTCGCCCACCGGCCGTAGTGCGATGGAGATCAGCCAGGCAAAAGGTGCGATCTCAAATAGGACGAGGGCAATCAACCCGAGGTTTTCGCCCACGCCGCGCCGCACCGCCTTCAACCAGGCGCACCGACTCCTATGCTCCGACAGGACCCGGCCTCGGCTTGTGGTGCGGTGAGCCTCTCGGCCAACACTGGAACTGAAGCCCACTGGCTTCCCCCCTGTGATCACGTCTCCGAACCGAGCCAGCGATGGGACACGTACGCCAGGAGAACTGAGACGATGCCCAGCATGACGAACCACGTGGCCCCGTAACTCATCTCCCAGAGGCCATCTCGGAAGGCGATGTAGTAAGCCTGCAACCCATAGGTCATAGTGGCGCGCACAGGGCCTCCCTCCGTCATGATGAGGGGTTCGACAGACAGCCCCAAGACCCTGAGACGGAGCACGAGCGCCATCAGCACGTACGGCTTCAACAGAGGAAGGGTGATCCGGCGTATGACCTGCCATTCCGTGGCCCCGTCGATGCGAGCCGATTCGTATAGCTCCCGGGAGATGTTGTTGAGGCCCACCAGGAACAGGATCATGGGTTCCCCCATCAGGCGCCACACGCTCATGAAGGCGATGGCCGGTAGAGCCGCTACAGGGTCGCTCAACCAGCCCTTCCACGGCCACTCGATGCCCAGCGCGGCAAACAGCTGGTTGAAGAGGCCCCAGGTGGGATCGTAGATCCACTTCCACATGTAAAATACTACGGACATGGGCAAGACGACGGGTAGGTACAGGAGTCCCCTGTAAAAGGACGCCGCCATGGGCCGGGTCTGGCGGTCGATCAGCAACGCCGCAACAAGGCCGAGAAATAGACTCCCCGGCACGTACATCAGCGTGAACTTAACCGTGATCCATGTCGTTTCCGCGACGCGTTCGTCCTGCAGCCACCGGGCGTAGTTGGCCAGGCCGACAAAGTTCGGCCCCCCCGAGCCCAGGAACTCGTAGCGCTGCAAGGTCAACAGGATGGTTCGTGCCAACGGGTAGCCGGTGAAGAGCGCGAACAGGGTGACGGCGGGAGCCAGCATCAGGTAGGCTATGGTACGCTCCTTCCAGCGCGACGTGAAATACCTCCCTTCTCCTATCCCACGTATGACTTCCATATCGCAATCCCCCTCGTGTGTCGCCACAGCATCCTCGCCGGGTCAAGGGTGAGAGAGCCGGAGGAAGGCCCCCCCACCCTTTCCCTCAGCTTAGCCCAATCGGGCGATCCCTTCGCGGATCCTCTCGGTAATGCGTTGCTGGGTCATTTCGGGGGATTGCCCCTGGAGGATCATGCGTTCGACCTCTTCCTTGAACACAGGCTGTTCGACGTTGAGCCAATAGGGGTTTGGAGGAAGGGCGTGTCCCGTCGAGAGTTGGTCGAGAGCAGTCGGAGCCCACCAGGGTAACCGATCCCGGAACCGCTCCGTCACGCTCCTGTACGGCAGCACCCGCCAGCCTCCCTTGTAGGTCTGTTCAACGGCGTACTCCGAGAGAAGCCCTTCCACAAGAAACCGCCCGATCTCCTCCTTGTTTTGGGCGGCTGCCGGGATGACGCACCCCGCCGTCCAGAAGATAGTACTGCTGTACCTGCCTCGGGGGTTGGGAGCGAACCCGATGTCGGCCTCAGGCTGTCCCGCCTGTATCGCTCTGAGAATCTGTGTTGGCCAGGCTGAGAACAGGACAAGGTTACCGGCCTGAAAGACTCTACCGCTCCCCAGGTCCTGCTGGGCTGCAGCGGGCATGTAGCGCTCCAGCTCCCGAAGAAGCCGCAGAGCCTCCAGAAACTCCGGGCTCTCGGTCCTCCACACCCCACGCTCGTCAAACGGCCGATCCGTCAGCGTCACGAAGATCGGCAAGAACAGACGGTGCGAGTAGGCCCAATCCCCTCCGTAGGCTTCCCAGCGCCCAAAAGCTTTGATCCGCTGGGCATACTCTTTGAGCTCGTCCCAGGTACGAGGCGGCGTCGATGTTGCGGCAGCCTGACGCAGGTACGACTTGCGGTAGAGCAGGCCCACGACGTCCGTCCACCAGGGGAAGCCCCACACCTGCCCCGTCTCCGTCGTTTCACCCTGCTTGACAGGCTCGAACAGATCCTCAATTACAGACTTCGGCACGTAGTCCTGCACCGGGACGATGGCCCCGGTTCTGGCCAGAGCGGCGGTCTCCGACCAGGCGTTGGGTCCGATCAGCACGTCATAGCTCGCCCTGCCCTGGCGCGCCTCGAGAGTGAACCGCTGGACCACTGCGGGTAGGTCGGCCATCATCGATCCCGGTATCGGTTCGACCGTTATCTGAACGTCAGGATGCTGGTCCACATAGCGCTGGACGATACCGTTGAAGTCCGGCCCCTGAAGGATGAACGCGTATACACCCAACCTCAGATGGTATCGGGGTTTTGCTGCGGCGGCAAACAACCGGCGGCCTCCAAGGGTCACCGCGGCAGACGCTGCCGCGCCCGCCCTCAAGAGCTCACGACGGGAGATACTCTTGCCACTCCACATCCCTCATTCATCCTCCTCCTGCTAAGGTTGTCGGGGGGCTCTTTCCCACGGCACCCGAACGTCGACCCACGTACGCTCCACCACGGACCGAACCGCCGCCTCGCAGATGGCTACTGCCCATGCCCCGTCTTCGCCACGAGCCGCTGGTTCGGCTCTCCCCTGAATGGTTGCCAGAAAGTTCTGCAGCTGCAGCTTCAGTTCGTGCGCCTCTCCCGGCGTTGACGGGACCGGGATGTCGATCGCGCTGCCACCATCCCACAGGGTTAGGCGCACCTGTGGCATCGGGTCCCGGTCCAGCTCGCCCGCCCAGCGGGCCCGCAACGCTCCGCCTGTCCCCACCACCTCCCCCTGGATCTCATGGCCATACCCAACCACCGACTGCACCACCACGCCCCATGCTCCATTTGCCCACTCCATCAGCGTGACCGACGTGTCCTCGGAGAGGTCCCCGCCCTCTGTGCAACTGCTGGCTTTGGCCGTCACCCGCACCACAGGGTTCCGGCCATTCTCCATGAACCAACGTGCGAGGTCCAGGAAGTGGAGTGCCTCTTCAAACAGCCAATTGCCAACCCGACTTCGGTCATAACGCCACCCTCCGGCGCCCTGCCTGAACGGCCCCCGCCACAGTTTCAGGACCACAGACCGGGGCGTCCCGATCTGCCCCTGCTGAATCCTTGCACGGACCTCTTTCCACAGGGGGCTGAACCGAAGCTCGTGGCCCACAGCTAGGACCACATGCTCCTGAGCCGCGGCTTGGAGCAGCGTATCGGCCTCCTTGGCGGTGAGAGCCATGGGCTTTTCCACCAGCACGTGCTTACCAGCTTGCAGCGCCGCCAGCGCGAACTCGAAGTGCAGGTGGTTGGGAACCGCGATGATGACCGCGTCTACATCCGGTCGGGACAGTACTTGCGTGAAGCTCCCCGTGACGAACACTCCAAGCTGCGCGGCCTTCTGCAACGAACCGGAAGACCGAGCACAGATCGCGATCAGCCGGGCGTCCGGGTTGTCTCGGACGACGTCCGCATGCAGAGCCCCAAACCTCCCGAATCCTGCGATGGCGATTCCCACCGTACCCATTTCGCCATCCCCCTTCGCCCGTTCAGGTGCGGTCCCGCCGAGAAGGTCGGATGGAGCGGTAACACTCGTCGTATCTGAGCCCGGGATGGATTCGTTTGAGCAGATAGTAGTCTTCCAGGAGTACGCCAGCGCTTGAATGCCGTCGTATGAAGCAGGCGAGGCGGCCCCGTAACTCCCTGTGGCCTACCTGCGGCTCTTGTAGTTCGCTAAGGAACAGTTCCAAATCCATCATCGCGAATTCCAGGGCGCGCTCATATCGCTCGGCGACAACCCTGCCATCTGGCGCCTCTTTCCAGCTACGCAACCCGGTCGCCAGTCGGTAGACGGCGCGATAGGCCTCAAGGGCCTTACCAATGGCAGCAACCCGAACTTCCCGGCTCAACGGCTCCGTGGCCTCCTGGGGAAGCCCGGATCCGACAACTCCCGAAGCCGAAGCCACCAGCCATCGGCTCGCCTCAGCGATGCCGTCCACGATAAGCCGGGCTTCATCGGCCGCCGACCCAAAGCGTGCACGGCAATACCGCTCGACGTACCGAGCGCCATCCGACACGCACCACATCAACCTCCCCAGCAGCCAATGGGTCAACTCGTAGGTGATCCAGTTTCCCGGCTCGGAAAAGTGTCCCACGCCCGATATACCTAAGCCGCGATACCAGGCGAGATCGTCGGCCATGACCGGATGGACCAGGATCGGCAAGGAGTGCCACGCATACTTGACGTAGTACGAGTAAATGCAGACTCTTCGCTCCGGACTCGACGATCGCCACTCCTCGAGAACCCGCGCGACATCCCGGTTCCCGGGGGCCCCGATAGAAACCGAAAAGTCCCGGTGAAACGGAGCATACTCCACCCATACCGACGAGTCGAGGGGCACCGAAGGCGGGCGCTTAGCGTTATAGTACGCCAGAACGTCCACAGCAACAGCGAGCCGCCGGGCACGCAATTCCTTCAAGAGAGCGTTGGCCACGGTGGCTTGAATGTTCTCGGGACTGCCAAGTATCTTGAGGTCAGGCTCGGGCCACCGTGCGTAGTCCGGGGGCCACGCCTCAAAGATTCTGATCTCAGGTCGCTGCTCGAGATACTCCGCCACATTTCGAACATACAGCTCCAGCGCGCCTCGCTCTGTGACACGGAAGACGTCCCGAGGTTCCGTTCCACTGAACCACCGAGGGTGGGACGTCCCATAGCGGGAATAGGGAAGGAAGCTCTGATATCCATGCCCGCCTGACTCAAGCATGATACCCCTGCACTCCAAATGAGTCATCAGCTCTTCCCGAAAGTCATCCCAGCACGTGACTCCAAGACCCTGATAGTCCGTCGGTACGCACAGAACGTTGAACCGGTTTTTCCCCATCCAGTCGATAATAGCAACGAGATAATCAGTCGTGTGGCTCCAACCTTCTTCCACACGAAGCTTGCGAAGCTCGAACGAAGGTGCGTAGACCGAGAGACCTGGACGGAGGACAACCCTTGAAAGCAAAGGAATAAATTCCGCAGCGCCCTCGTAGAAAGGAAACTTGGGGGCTATGAAACACGCCCCGAGGTCTTCCAGGAGGGTGTAGACAGCGTAGAGGAGGCCTCTTCCTGAGCAACTCGCAAGAACAACGGTCTCCTCATCAACGGCGATAACGAAGCTGTCCTTGCTCATCGTTTCAGCCGAACGGGCCTCAGCCTGCGCTCGCTCGAACAATGGACGGTGAGTAGCGGAATACCCTTGGGTTGGCCGGCGCTGCTTGCCCAAAGCCAGCACCTCGATCCCGTGAGGACCTGTCCCTTGGCCGGACATCCACGGGCCGGACCAAACCATTTCAATTCTAGCCATTTGCCGTAGATAGTCTGTCAACTGATTTGTCGCAAACCTCACCACCGGATCGCCACTTGGCGCACTTCCCGTGAGGGCGAGGCTGTCTCCTGCATGCACAACGAACTCCCCCATGGCTACCGCGCTCCCGAATGACCACATGCGCTCAGAGCCCCATGAGCTACACCGCGCATTGTCCCCCTGAACTGTTCAGCCGGGGCGCTATCCGGCGGGTTTCCGTCACCAACGCCTGCAACGCCCAGCTGCAACGGGGACTGGTTAAGGCGACATGGAGCTACCGGCGTCTCCCAGGCCGCACAACGGCCTCCCGTGAGTGGAAGGCTGAGCTGCCACCAGGGACGAAAGTCATCCCTTCGACGGCCCCGTTCCGCCTGCACTGGCGATTCCGAAGCCTCGTGGGCCGAGGCAAGCCCGTCAAGATCGCAATGGTGACGACCCTGCTGCAGTTCAAGGCGTTTGCCTGGGCCATTGCACAGGAGGCACTGACCAAGGATACCCAAGTCTCGTAGACGTCCCAGGGCAAGTCCCAAGCCTAGGAGCAGCTCGAACATCACAGCAAGGACTGTGAAGGTCATTGTATGGCCCAACGACGTCCAGAACAGTCCGTCCCGGAGAACCTCCTCATAATTCCTGAGTCCAATAAACGCTGCGTTGCCGGAAGACAAGTGCCTTAACTCCACGTGGTGAAGGGACAGCCGCAATGCATATACAACCGGGTACACAACGATTACCCCAAGCACAGCGACCGCGGGGAGGCATAGCGCACCCAACGGGATGTCGCGTTGGGACAGCCTCTTCGGCCAACCGCAGTACGTGCTGATTCTGCGTATGGTTTGGCTAATCCTCACGAACCTCATACCTCGCCGACCCGCCACGTGCTACTCTCGTGACCTCAGTCCACTAGCGCTACGTCGGCAACCGTCCCCCCGAGCGCCTTATCAGCAGGTCCGGGTGTGCGGCCGGCTCTCCATGCCGGTACATGTAAGAACAGAACTCGACGCGCTCGTCTGGCTCGGGCAGGCTCGGGAGCGACTCTCCAGTCAGCGCTCGGACATTCTCGACACTCACCTTCCACACCCAGCTGCGGTCCGGTAGGTCAAGATGACGCACCACATCCCGGTACCACGCGAACCGCTCTGCGTCATCTCCCAGGTCAGCCCCATGATCGTAGCTGTCCATGAGCTCAAACCCAACCAGGATAGCAAGCCCATTGCCAGTCCTGTGCATCACCGCGGCTACCTTCCCGTGCGGATACTCCCCGCACACCTGGGCATCCGAATTCGGGGTCAGAGAGGCCGACCGCCCCCGGATTCCGATGCGGCGCGGACGAGGCCACTGCAACACCGCCGAGCTGACCTGTTGCTCCTCTGCTACCGATAACACGCCAAACAGTCTCTCCCGGAACGGAGCCAGGGATGCGGCTTCGATGTCATGGGCTAGGGCGTCGGGGCCGAAACAGATTAGCACGCCGCCGTCGCCCACGAACCGCTCAAGCGCCTCGGCCACCTCTCTTCGGACAAACGGAAGTACCGGAACGAACAGCACCTTGTACGAGGCAAGGTCAACCTCACCGGCCACAGCCTCCTGATCCGATACGAAGCGGTGCCATATACCGGCCTGCACGAGCTCGATGTAAGCGGAAAAGATGCGCTTCCACCTCCCGAGCGAGCAGGAGTCGGTCGAGACGAACACCCCAACTTCCGATGGTGGTGGCATAAACACCCGAGTCCGGCTCAAGGTACGTGAGATCTCCAGGGTGCTGTTCCAGCGAAGCGTCGGCAGCGTCGAGCCATCCGGGTTCATAAAGGCGGGCCCGCTGTATGCATGAGGGTCGCGGGAGTCAGCCGCAAAATCGTACAGCCAGTGGTAAAACCCGGCTGCCCCGTTCTGAATCGCCTGGCTAAACAACGCTTTGATGGTGTTAGGCGTGGGGATCACCCGGGCACCTGCGCCAGGCACATTGATTCGCACGCTTACCATCGGAGGCTTGTTCATGAGATCGCTGGCCAGGCGAACCGCATACCCGACCCAGTAGCGGCGCCCGAGCTCGTTTTCCATTAACAGCGGGCGAGCATTTACACCGGGCATGTCAAAAATCTTGCCCCAGCGCAGGTAGTCGACGATGTTGTCAAACTCGGCATTGCCGACAATGCGCCCCGCCAGTTTCTTTCGGGCCACTTCGGCCCGGACGGCAATCACCTCCGCATACCGCCTCCGAATGTACTCCCAGAACCGGACACGCTGGGCCTGGGACATCGGGTCCTGGCCAAAGGACGCGACGGGCAGCCGAAATCCGTACGTGGCCTGAAACTCGCTCTCCAGCTCGTTGGCATGAGTCTCGTACTTCCGGACAAAAGCGATGAAAGGATTGTCGTCAAACAGCAACCCATATAGAAGCCAGATCTGTTCGGGATCCCGGGTGAGGTCTCGGCCGACGAGTGGCTCCAGGCTGCGCAACCACTTCACCATCTCGTCCAGCGCCTTGGCATAGTCGGCTTCGTGTCGCTCCAGCTCGGCTCGCGTGTAGACAAGCGGCAACCCGAAGGCCGGCAACGAGAAAGTGGGCCGAAGCCCGTACTTGCGGGCCATCATCAGCGATTCCAGCAGGCCCTCGCCCGGATCGTCGACGTAATACATGCCGTGGTCCCGCAAAAGCCGACCGAATTCGTCGGGCGAGTATCGTGTGCCGCGGTGCACCCCGCTCAACCGGTTCAGGTAGGGCCGGTCGAGCACGTCGTAGCCGCTGGCGGTCGGAGGCTCCGGCCGGAGGTCGTAAGGCAAGTCCCACACCTCATGGCGTCCAAAAGGCGTATCCTTTCGATCAACCCGCTCGTAGCCCGCCACGTCGTATGTGAAATACCCGACCGCCTGGTTGTCCCAGACGTACCCGCCTTCACGAGCCAGCTGATCCAGCACTGCCAAGGGCATTCGTGCCGGTTCCACGGCTTCATCGCCCTCCTTTCCTGGAGTTTCCGTGTCTTAGCGCAGCTGCAGGGGTAAGGTCCTAGCGGCCTGGCACGTCGCGACGATCGCTGCATCTGGATGCTTTCGCACAAGCGAAGCGGGGAAATGAGGCCCAATGGGACCGAACAGCAGCTTGCGGATGACCGCTGGCTGCCACTCCCGATTGAGATAGAGGCGGACTCGCTTGGCCCCTAGTATTTGCCGCATGCCGATGGTAACGGCCTTTTCCGGAATGAGCTCGACGGCACCACCGGCGACCGTGATGGCGTTGACAACCCGGGTCTCCCAGCGCAACGCCACCACGCGTGTACCTAGGCTCGAAAGGGCCTCCGTCGTCAGGTTTGGTTCCGGCTCGTTGAAAGCCAGATGCCCATTGATCCCGACCCCTCCAAAGGCCACGTCAACCCCGCCAAGGCTCTCAATGACCCGATCCACCCGCTCCAAATCCTCCGGATCCGGGAACACCACTTGATCTGGGGGCGGGCGGAGTTCCGGATCGAGCACCTCCAGGAACTCCCGCCTTACAAACCCTCGGAAGCTCAAGGGATGGCTCTCCGGAACCCGGGTACGGTCGTCCAGCAAATACTCGTCCATGCCCAGGAGCACCAGGTTCCGGCAGCTCAGCCGCTCACGGTTGCAGAGCTGCGCAAACCTCCGGTATTGTCCCACGGGGCCCACCGGCACGATGAAGACGCATGGCTGGTTGCGGGCCTGCTTTTCTTGCAGGTACTTCTGCATGGCGAGCGCGAAGTGCCAGTAGAGATCCTCCGCCGTCTCCACCACTTCGACGGGAAGGCTGGCCCGCTCGCTCAACGCCTCGGCGGGAATGTCCAAGTAGCCTCGCGGCTCGTCAATCTCAACGCCACCGGTCACGCCAGTGCGCCTCCTACCCCGGTCAACGCCTCCGGGCTCAAAAGTAATCAGCCAATGTCGCCGGCAATCTCTCCGGGGCCCGACGTAGTAACTCCACCACCTCTTCCTCCCGGACGCCGCGGTGGACGATGCTCGCCACGGCCCATGCCACAGCCCCCGGATCCCAGGGCCCCGGAAACGTCACGTTCCGGCCCACCATGACGCCTCGGACGTTCGGCGCGGCCCGCATGCCCCTGGCAAAGTTCTGGAGCACGGGAATCGGATCTCCCTTCGATTCGCCGCCCAGCATGAGAATGGGAAGCGTGGTGGCCGCAGCGACGGTTCCGTAGCCCTCCACGTAGGGGATCTTGATCCAGGTGTAACGGGAGGTTTCGCCAAAACCGGCCACTACGCCCACATACTTGACAAGCGTGGGCACGGAATAGTCAGCCAGGTACTGACCGTCTTGCTGCCGCATAGGCAAGGGCTCCACGAAGGCATACAGCCCGCGCCGGGCCAGCTCGGTCACCGCCCTGGCGCAGTAATCAATGGTCTTGAGCGTACGCTCGTCGTCCGGAACGGCCCGAAACATCATCTTGCCGCCGTCCAGCCCGAACCGCTCAATGGCCTCCGCCGTGTACGAGCCGAAACGGTCGTCAATTTCCCCGGCGACCCCGGCCACACCGCCCCGCTGCATGCAACCGACAAGCACCTTGCCATCCAGGATGGACGGACCGCCTCTTTGTCGGATCAGATAGCTGACGATGAAAAGGTCCTCCAGGAAGTCGGGAGTCCCCATGATTCCATCGAACCCCTGAGTGGTCAGTACCCGCAGCGCTCTTCCCAGGTACTCCCATCGGTTGCCCATACGCAGCGGGTCGTCCCCGATCCGGGTAACGCCCCGCGCCGGGTGGTCGGTGGCCAGGACGGCCAGTTTCCCATCCGTGGTCAACTTCTCCCGCCGTTTGCGGCGTCGGGACTCCTCAACCACCGCCTCGGGAAAGTCAACCCGGACCTCGGTCACGAGGTCCATGGCGCGCCGCGGGAAAAACGCCTCCAGGTCGAATCCATCTACCGGCACGGTCTCATCCCACCCTCAATTTCCAGAAAATCAACCGCGAAAACCTGGGAAGTAGGCCGGAAGCGGGTCGCCGATGAGGGGGAGTGCGTATTCCACAAAGGCTTCCGTCACTCCCAGGCCGTCCGGCGTGACAAAATCGGCCGGCATCACCTTCTCTGCGTTGGCCACCTGCGAAAGCGGCACCACACCCAGTTCGCAGCGATAGGGCCTAGACGACTGCCGCTCGAGGGTGATCATGACGTCGCTGACTTGCTCAACAGCCCTTTTGACGCCTTCCACACCGACCCATTCAGCCTCCTCCCTGTCCACCCTCGAGGCCAAAGAGGAGCACGATCGCTGCAGCGTTCCCGGTCGGTTTGCCCGGGCCTGCAGGCCGAGCTCACGGGCAACCATCGTGGCCAGATAGAAACCGACCCCGGTGGACAGGGTGACCAGTTCATGGCCGAACGCGTCCCGCTGCGGGGTGCCCCCCAGGGATGCCACCAGTCGGCCCGATCGGTCTCGGATTCCCTCGGAGACGGCAACGAAAACGTAACCCAGCTCCTTATGGACGGTGCGAACCGCCTCCAGGAACTCGTTGACGTCAAAGGGGCGCTCAGGCACGTACACCAGGTGGGGTGGGTCTACGTCGCTCTGCCGCCCAAGTGCGGACGCCGCCGTGAGCCAGCCGGCGTTACGGCCCATCACCTCAAGGATCGAGACGTCGTCAAATGTGCTCATCGCTTCGAGGTCCTTGCCCGCCTCCATGGTCGCCAGGGCGACGTAGCGCGCTGCGCTGCCGTATCCGGGAGAGTGGTCTGTTACGGCGAGGTCGTTATCGATGGTCTTCGGCAGACCGACGACCGCCAGCTCGTAGCCTTCCCGCCGCGCCAGCTCGGAGATCTTGTGGCACGTGTCCATGGAGTCGTTCCCGCCAATGTAGAGGAAGTAGCGGACGTTACACCGCCGAAACAGGCTGAGCAGCGCTTCGTAATCGCGCTCCGTTACCTTGTAGCGGCATGACCCGAGGGCGGCGCCTGGGGTCATCCCCAGGCACGCGATTTCGACTTCCGACGTGCTCGTTAAGTCAACCAGCTTACCCTGAAGAGCGCCCTCGATGCCGTGGCGCATCCCAAGGACTCGCCCAATTGAGGGGTGTCTACGCGCCTCTTTCAGCACGCCAGCCAGCGTGGCGTTGATGACGGCCGTGGGCCCACCCGACTGGCCGACCATCAGGGTCGCCGGGTTCGAGCTATGCATGTCGCGCTTTCCCGCCCGCTTCGAACACGATCCTCCCGGCTACCATGGTGAGCCGGACCCGGAGGTCCTCGTCCAGCACGACCACGTCCGCATCCTTCCCGGGAGCGAGAACCCCCTTCTTATTGTGGATGGCCAGCAGGTTGGCCGGCGTCCACGTCGCAGATCGAATGGCATCGGCAAGCCCGATGCCCGCAAGTTGGACGACGTTTCGAAGATTCATGTCCATGGTGGCGACACTCCCGGCGTTACCACTCCCGTCCGCCATGCGGGCCGACGTCGGCGTGACCACGATGTCGACCCCACCCAACTGATACGGCCCGGGAGGCAGGCCCGCGGCCCAGATGGAGTCCGTGACCAGGCAAACCCGGTCGGCGCCCTTCACTTTGTAGGTCAGCTGAATCAAGTGCGGTGGAACATGGTTACCGTCAGCGATAAGCTCCACGAAGAGCTCGTCGATGAGCAGCGCCGACTCGGCCAGGCCAGCCATCTTTTCCCCCCGAACGTTGACCCACTTGGACATCCCGCAGTACAGGTGCGTAACTGAACGGTAGCCAGCCGCCACGCCTCTCACGACGTCGGGATAGAGCGCATTGGAGTGCCCCATGGACGCAACGATGCCCAGCGCAGCTGCCTTTCTCCCGACCTCAAGTCCGCCCTCAATCTCGGGCGCGGCCGTAATGACCCGCACGATTTCGGCCCAGTCTGAGAGCCTGTCCAGATCGGCAGGCGAAGGGGCTCGGATGGCGCCCGGATTCTGCGCACCAGCCTGCTCAGGTGCGATGAAAGGACCCTCCAGGTGAGCGCCGAGAATAGCGGCTCCCGGCCATTCACCCTCGTCCCGCGCCCGTCGGATGGCGGCGAGAGCCCTCGCGATGGCTCCCTCGTCGGCGCTGACGGTCGTCGCCACCAGGGCGGTGGTCCCGCCTCTTGCATGAAATCGAGCCATGGTCCGCAGTGCCTCCACGGAGGCGGCCATCGTGTCCCCTCCGCCGCCGCCGTGAACGTGCACGTCAATGAACCCGGGAACGATGTATCTGCCCGAGCAGTCCACGATACGGTCGGCCTCAGCCCGGAAGCGGTCGAGTTCCGGTATCTGGCCAACAGCTCGTATGACCCCGCGCTCGACGTACAGGGCTCCGTCGCGCAGCACTTGAAGCGGGGTGACCACGGTTCCCCGTTCGAACAACACTCGCCTGGCCGGCGCATCAGATCCACCGGCAGTGCCGTGCATTCTCATGCCGTCTGGCCGTGTAACGTCCCCCACGTTCATCCCCTGCCCCACCGCCAGATGGCCCATACCGTCCTGGATGACTCTTCAAAAGACCTTGGCTAGCTTCGGGGGTCGGTCAGGATTCAGACCCTTCAGGATGGCCGAGTGATAGCCCAGAAGCTGAGGAAATACTGCGTAGAGAGGAAGCCGCGCCCCCTCGTTGACGCCGGATCGAAACTCGAGCACCACGTCAGCGTTGAGGGAGTCCGCATGTTCAGCAATCACAACGGCTCTCGCTCCCAGGCGACGGAGCTCGGCGACCACTTTCAACTCCTCCTCGCGGGCTTCATCAGACAGAAGAAACACGGCGAGCGTCCGGTCCGTTACGGTGACCTTTCGGCCATGAAGGTAAACGAGTGCATGGTGCCCAGAGCTCTGCAGGAGTGCCATCTCGCAGGCCGTCAGGGACACCGCCTCCGCCAGGCCGAAGAGCGGCCCGGTCCCCAGAAAGACGACCTGGTCGAAGCCCATCCGGGCCAGAAGACGGGCCTGCTGGCTCCAGGCCGCGATGTGGTTTTCCAGGATGCCCGGTAGACGCTGCAGTTGAGCGAGTTCCTCGTGCCGGCCCGCAGCCGCGAGGAGACCTTGGATGGCCGCCACCGCCATGGCTGTCAGCGTTTTGGTGGTCGCCACGCTCGATTCGAAGACGCCGCATTCGATCAAGGTATCTGCAAGGCCGGCGAGGCGCCCGCCGCCTTCGCCGATGATCACAGTGAAGGAGCCCTGGACGCCTCCCCGGCGCGCCGCTTCGATCCCGCGGACCGCGTCGCTGACGTCTCCTGTTCGCGACAGGAGAACGAAAGCCCGCTCCCGCTGGCTCGTGGCACCTGGATGGAGGAACAGTTCCTGAGACGGCAGCGCCCTGCAGGAGCGCCCCGTGTAGGACTCGGCCAGGGTCGCTAGCGCTCTGGCGAGATAGTAGGCCATCCCGGCGCCCAGAAAGACGAGTTCCCCGTCCTGCGCGGGTAGAGGCAGCACAGTTGGCCTCCTCAGGACATACCTCCATGCGGCCGGCTGCTCGTTGAGTTCCTTCCAAGTTAGTTCGCCCGCCATGATCCTCCCCCGATCCCTTCCGGGACGAAGGGAACCTCGTAATCCCACGTCAAGTCCTCGCCGCGCGCATGCTCCTTATGTCTCGGATGTTCGCCGGGATGGTATGTATGCCAGCGGTTAGGCTTTCTGTTGCTTCAGATCAGTTCTGAGGGTGATGCCGCCTTCCCCGTGCTCGTCTCCTGGTAAACCCTCATGAAAGATACCGCTCAGGACGGCGGCACCTTCAGCCGGAAAGCGATGACCTTGTGCTCCGTCATCTCTTCGATGGCGAAGCGCACGCCCTCTCGGCCGTAACCGCTGCCCTTCATGCCGCCATACGGCATGAAATCGACCCGAAACGTAGACACGTCATTGATCCAGACGCCGCCGGCCTCGAGCCGCCGGGCCAGCCAGAAAGCCTCGTCCACGTCCTGCGTGAACACCCCCGACTGCAGCCCGTAGTCGACGTCATTGGCGATGCGCACGGCATCCTCGAGGTCGTCGACCTGGTAAAAGGCCACGACCGGGCCAAACACCTCGTCTCGGGAGATGCGGCAATCAAACGGCACGTCGGCGAGCACCGTCGGCTCCAGCAGTGCCCCCTGCCGGCGTCCACCCGTGATCAATCGGGCGCCCTTCTGCACGGCCTCTTCTATCCAGCTTTGAACCCGCACGGCCTCCGCTTCGCTGACAAGCGGCCCCATGTCCGTGGCTTCGTCGAGCGGATTCCCCACCCGAAGGGCCCGGGCCCGGTCAACGACCTCGGTCAGGAGGCGGTCGTAGACCGCCGAATGGGCCAGTACCCGCTGGACCGAGATGCAGTTCTGCCCCGCGATGGCAAACCCGCCCCGTCCAATAGCTTCCGCCGCCCGTTCCACGTCAGCCGAGGGCCGCACGATGCAGGGGGCGTTTCCGCCGAGCTCCATGGTGAGCTTCTTGAAGCCGGCCCTCGCGGTCAGCACCTTGCCGACCTCTCGGCTTCCGGTGAAGGTAACCATCCGGATCTCCGGGGCTGCCACGATGGCATCCCCGACCACCGAACCCCGTCCCGTGAGGGCGTTGATGGCATCCGCGGGCAACCCCGCGTCGAGGAGCGCCCGCACCAGCTCCAGGTCGGCCAGGGGGGTTGAGGTCGCGGGCTTGAAGACCACGCTGTTACCGGCTGCCAGGGCTGGAGCCAGCTTATGAGCTGCCAGCGCCAGCGGCACGTTGAACGGCGTGATGGCCGCCACGATGCCCACCGGTACCCGAATGTAGTACCCGACCCGGTCGGCCGCCCCGAAAGCGGCGTCAAAGGGGATGGTCTCCCCCGTAATGCGCTTGGCCTCCTCGGCGGCCCAGTCGAATAGCCGCGCGGTGCGCTGGACCTCGGCTCGGGCCTCCCGGATCGTCTTGCCCACTTCCAGCGCAAGCAGCCGGGCGATGGATTCCAGGCGCTGCACCAGAAGTTCGGACGTCTTCTTCAGGACCGTCGAGCGTTCGAGGGCCGTCATCTCCCGCATCTGTACGGCTCCCCGCGCCGCGGAGGCGACGGCCCGTTGCACGTCGTCTCGGCTGGCCAAGGGTACCGAGTCGACCACCCGGCCATCATAGGAGCATCTGACCTCGGCCCTCTCCGCCGACGAAACCCAATGGCCGGCCACGAACATGTCCACCGCGCAACACCCCTGTTTACTCGTGGTTCCTCTCCCGGCCCGTGCCTGACCCTTGCCGCCGTTGGCCCCGCCCCCTGCCGCCGCCGTCACGCGCTCCGGTACAGCTTGGTCAGCACGAACTCCCGGTGTCCCAGCGCCTCGGCCGCGGTGAGCCGCCCGTTGACGGTCCGTACCATCATGGCGTACAGGGCGTCGGCGGCCTGCTCGAGGGTCATCTCGCGGCGCAGGATCCCGCTCAGATCCACATCGATGTGCTCGGCCATCTCCACCACCGTGCGGGGGTGGGCCGACGTCTTGATGACGGGGATGACCGGGTGACCCACGATGTTGCCCTGCCCCGTGGTGAAGAAGTGCAGCACGGAGCCTGCGGCCGCTGCCAGCGTGATCATTTCCGCCGCTGCCGACGAGGTGTCCATGAAGTGCAGCCCCGGCCCCGGCGGCGCCTCCGCAGGCTCCAGCACGCTGACGATGGACCGGCTCCCCGTCTTCTGGATGTTGCCGAGCCCTTTCTCCTCGATGGTGCTCAAGCCCCCGGCGATGTTGCCCTGGGTCGGCTGCGAGCCCAGCAGATCCACCCCTTGCTCCTTGATGAACGCGACGTAATCGTTGTAGACCTGCATGAACCGCTCCCGAAGCTGCGGGGTCGCCATCCGCCGTGCAATGAGATGCTCAGCGCCGGTCAGTTCCGACGTCTCTCCAAAGATGACCGCGCATCCGGCGTCTACCAGCCGGTCTACCAGCACACCGAGAGCCGGGTTCGAGGCAAGCCCCGAGGTGGTGTCCGACTCGCCGCACTTGATGCTGATGGTGAGCTCTTTTAGCTCGATGGGTTCCCGGCGCAGTTCGGAGGCGTCCTGCAGGAGCTGCTTGGCCACCCGGGCCGCCCGCTCGATGGTCTTCAAGTCACCGTAGTGCTCGATGCTGAACCCCTCCACCGGCTTGCCGGTTTTGGCCACCCCCTCGACGAGCCGCTTCGTCCAAGTGGTTTCGATGCCGATGACGATGGCCGCCGCCACATTGGGGTTGGCCGCCGTACCGATGAGGGTCCGGAAGGTGAGTTCGAGGTCGGCGCCAAACTGCAGGCGCCCGTACGGGTGCGGAATGGCCAGGGTTCCCGGGATGACGCGAGCAACCGCTTCAACTGCTGCGTTCGAGATATCGTCCACGGAAATGATCAGCACGTGGTTGCGAACCCCTACCCGCCCGTTGGGGCGCCTGTATGCAAGTAACTCGTTTGTCATGACGCAATGGCCCACCTCAGCGTCTTGATGTTGTGCACGTGGACATGCTCTCCGGCGCGGATAGCCTGCGTCGCCCGTCCGATGGGCTCGCCGTACTCGATCACCCGTTCGCCGGCTGCGATGGCCTGCAGCGCCACCTTATGACCCACGGGTATAGCTTGCTGCACTGTCAGTACGCTTTGCGAGTCGTCCTCAAGTATGACGACGCCCACTGCCTCTCCGGGAGCCAAGTCCTCCACAGCCACGCCCACGTTGTCGCCCCTGGCATGAACGAAGACCTTCGGCTTCATCGCGACCCCCTATCTGCGTACCCTGGTCACCCGCAGGCACTCTGACCGTTTTTCATGCTATTGATGCCCAAACCGTATGGGCCTCCAGGAAGACCTCGTTCACATCGAGCCCGAGGCCGGGCCCCGTAGGCACATCCAGGTGGCCCTCCCTCGGCTTCAACTGTCCGGGCACGAGACCCTCCCTGAGGGGATTGGGGTGAGCGTCGTATTCCACCGTCAACCCGTTACTCACCGCCGCCGTGAGGTGGAGGGCCGCCGCCAACCCGAAGACCGAACTCCAGCAGTGCGGTGAAAGGCGCCGGTTGAAGCTCGAGGCCAGAAGGGCAATGGCAAGCCCCTCGGTCAGGCCCCCGCACCGGGTCAGGTCTGGCTGCACCACGTCGACATCGCCCTGGACCACCAGATCCCGAAAGCCGTGGCGCGTATATTCGCCCTCGCTGCCGGCGACGTAGCACTCCAGAGCTTGTCCCACTCGCGCGTATCCCCGGTAATCTTCGACCCTGACCGGCTCCTCGAACCAATACAACCCCAGTGCCTCCAGGCGCCGCCCGAGATGGATGGCCTGGCGGGCATCGTAAACCCCGTTGGCGTCGGCCATGAGGGTCACCTCTTCACCCACCTCTCGCCGCACTTCGGAGAACACCCGGACGTCGTGCTCGATGCCCATCCCAACCTTCACCTTGATGGCGTCGAACCCGGCGTTTCGAAACATCGCAGCCTGGCGAACGGCCTCACCCACGCTACCGAGATAGACGCTGGCCGCGTAGCACGGTACACTGTCCCGTAGTCGTCCGCCGATTAAAGCGCTCACAGGCTGGCCCAGGGCCTTGCCGCGAAGATCCCATAGGGCGATGTCGATGGCGCTGAGCGCCTCGACCATGATCCCCTTGGGCCCGTGATACCCAATGCCGCTGTCGACCGCTTTCGCCAGAGCATCACCCCGCAACGGGTCGGTGCCGATGAAAAAAGGTGCCAGCACCTCGTTGACGATAGTGCGTACCACCTCAGGGGTGCCGTAGCTCTCCCCGTACCCCACCAGCCCCTCGTCCGTGATGAGCCGAACCATGGCCAACCACCTGGCCCGAATAGGAGGCCTGCGAGCACTGCCCCCCATCTCCTTCTCCAGGGGCACCTGTAGGAGTCGGGTCTCGATCTGACGGATGCGCACGGGTGGTCACGCCTCCTGCGGCAGTGTCGGTAACGTCTGCGACCTCGAACCTGGGAGCGGCTGCTGGGACAGGTAACTGGCCATCGCCTCCCTGGAAGCTCGCATGTGAGCCCGAGCCGCCTCCTCGGCCGCCTCCGGGTCTCGGCGCTTGAGGGCCTCGTAAATACGCCGGTGCTCTTGCACAGACTTCTCGAGCCGTCCCGGCAGCACAATGGAGGTCGACATCAGCAACCGCACCTGCCCCCGCAGGTTCTCAAGGGTGTCGATGAGGCGCGGGCTCCCACTGGCCTCGCGAATCGTCTGGTGGAAAAGCAGGTCGACGTCGGAGTACAGCGTGAGGTCCCCTGCCGCTGCGTGGGCCTCGGTCTTGCGCAACAGCGTGGCCAACCTTGCCAGATGCTGTCGGGTTACACGCTGGGCCGCCTTGCGTGCCGCCAGTCCCTCGAGCACTTCACGCAGGTCGTAGATCTCAAGGACCTCCTCGGGCGCAAGGGTGGCTACAAACGCTCCGTGGCGAGGTACCATGCGGACCAAGCCTTCTCGTTCAAGGCGGACGAGCGCCTCTTTGACGGGTGTCCGGCTCACCCCCAACCTTTTGGCCACAACGTCAACGGTCAGCTTTGACCCGGGTGCAAACACCCTGGAGAGAATGGCGTCCCGGATAGCCTGATAGGTCCTGTCTCCCACCAGTGGCGTGGCGGTTATCTGCTCCAGGTCAGGCGGGCTGAGGGCTGGCAAATCCCCAACCTCCGCTCCAAAACGCTACGAGAGTTCGCCCCGTCGTCGAAGTGCGATTACATTTTACATTTAACCTGTAACATGGAGCCAAGCCCGTCTGACGGTTACTATCCCCGCTAAGTCCCAGGGTAGGACACCAATCTGAGTTAGGTCCTCATTTCGTCCATTTGCTTACTTATTCGCACTTTTTCGGAGCAATCGGAGCCGCAGACTAAGCCGTATCCCCTCTTGCTTGGGGCTGGCCCGCCTGCGCTTCGCACCTTATGACTGGGAACAAACCGAGCTACTGCTCCGTTGATCGCTATCTGACCGCTATGGTCGCGCAGTCGATGAGCAGCGAAGCGCGTGGCTCGCCCGATCTCCTGGACGGCCACGCGCTCCTGCGATGTCAGGATAGCCGACGACGGCCAGCCTTGTCCTCGGCCTCCACCACCTCCCCCCAAAGGAGCGCCAGGCGGATGGCCAGTTCGCAGATGGCGCGGCGGGAGGCAAAGGCCAGCACCACCTCCCTCAGGCCGTCGACCAGGCGCAGCCGGGCCAGAGGACCGGCCCGGCGGGTGCGCTGCCACTCGACGGTGATGGGCGTATTACCTCGCGACCAGAGGCGCATCGCGCTCACCTCCCGGCCGCCTGGGGTGCGTGCCATCCGGTGGCGATGACCGCCTCGACCAGCTCGTGGTCGACCACGTGCTCCTGCCGAGCGCCTGCTGCCATCAGGCAGAGGTGGGCGAGCTGGTTGATGGGCCGGGGTAGCCCGTTGCAGGCCCGGTGGATATGATCGAGGGCCTTGGCGGTGAACAGCTCCTGGTCGGCCCCGGCCAGCTTCAGGTGGTGGCGGATGTAGGCGGCCGTCTCCTGGGGGAAAAGCCGCCCAGGTGGTAGCGGAGAGCGATGCGCTGGGCCAACGCCTCGGCGGAGCTAAGGGCCAGCCGCTCAGTGAGGGTCCGGGAGCCTGATGCGAGTAAGCGCGAACCTTCTCCCGGGCGCCCGCTGAAAAGCCCGTCCCGGCGCGCATCGGGGGTACCCCTCAGGGGGTATTCTCCGCGCACCGCTGACCGTTGCAGGGCGCCACAGTGCACTCCGTGCCACAGGATGCAGCGCTTCCAGAAACTGCTGCTTCGGGGCTGGAATAGAGTGTTAGGAGAGGCCCGTGAACTCCCTTCCCTTGCCGACCACGGAAACGACGCCAAAGTCCACGCCTTGCCACCCAGAAGCACAAAAACGTCACGGCCTCGACCCAGGATCCCATTCGTGGGATCCATTTGTGGGATCGAGGCCGTGACCTGGTAGGGTGTTACAGCTGTCCCGGCGGCGAAGCCCTTTCCCACGGCGTTTCCGCCGCAGTATCCAGCCCGCTGGAGGTCTTCACTTCCGTGTTCGGAATGGGAACGGGTGGGGTCCCTCCGCCCTGGCCACCGGGCCAGCCAA
>CAYQLT010000037.1:0-23995 GCA_964418425.1 uncultured Clostridia bacterium | reverse complement strand
GGATGCGCCGGAAAGCGGGCGAGAGCGGGACGCCGGGCTCGTCACCTTCCAGCAGCTTCCGCAGTCGCAGCTTTGCCTGCTCATCGACGGTTTGCGCCACACGGCCGACTTCGACCCGAGGGCCCTTCACCCTTCCGAACCAGCAATCGTCCGGGCAAGCACCGCGGGCCATCCCCTCCATCGGACGGCAAGCGCCACCGGGAGGGGAGAGCCTGTGCGTAAGCGAATGGTGGCCGCACACCATGAAAACCGGGGGATGCAGGCCAACGGCCTCCTGGCCTGCGGTTGCACGAAGGCAACCCCCATCCGGGCGTACCGGGAAAGGAGCCGGGCGAGATTGATGACGGTCCTTCGGGTCTTGCTATACGCGCAGGTCGCGCTGGGCGTGGGCCGGTTCGGCGGGCTCATCCGCAACGAGGCGGTCTGGCGGGCGCACCTGGCGCTGGCGTTCCTTATAGCGCTTCTGGCCCTGGTCGTGCTGCGGCCGCGGCCGGGGGCGGCCACCTCGGGGCTGCGCACGGCGGCCCGCTTCGGGCCCCTGGTGGCTCTGGCCACCGGGTTGGCCATCTTCTTCGAACTTGCCGGGGGAGGGCTCACCCTCGTCCACGTGCTGGTGGGGCTGACGGTGGTAGGGCTGGTGGAGGCGGCCGCCGCACGGGAGGGAGACACCGCCGCCGGATCGACGCCGGGCGCAGCGGCGGGCGCCTCCGGCGGCCCACCGGGGCCGGGCGGGCAGTGAGGGAGCCCCGCGGCTCCGAGGGCAGCCTGAAGGGGCCGGATCTGGCGGCGGCCGCCTACCGATAGGCGACAGCGATGCCCAGCTGCCGGATGTCCTCGAAGAAGGTGGGACAGGTCTTGGCGACGCACCCGGGGTCGGCGATGGCGAGCGGGCCCAGGGCGGCGGCGATCACCGAAAGGGCCATGGCCTGGCGGTGGTCCTGGTGGGGATCCAGGGGCTCCTGCGGGAGATCGGGCGGTGCCGACGGCGGGTAGACCGTGAAGCCATCGGCCCGTTCGTCGGCCCGTATGCCCAGGCGTCTCAGGTTGGCGCAAAAAACCCCGATGCGGTCGGACTCGTGCTGGCGGATGTGGGCCACGCCGGCCACCTCGACAGGCGCATCGGCCAGGACAGCCAGCGCCCCCAGGGCCAGAGCCTGATCCGACATCGGCTTCATGTCCACCCGAAACCCTCCCCGCAGCCGTGGCGGGGTTCGGGCGGGAGCTGTCCCGTGCCGGTCCGCCGGCCCCATCGCGGAGCCGCCCGCCGGGCCGGCTTCCCGCAGTCGCCCGGGGTCCCCGGCAGGGGCGGCCACCTCCAGGAAGGAGTCTCCCCGCACCACCCGGCAGCCCAGTTGCTCCAGGAC
This sequence comes from uncultured Clostridia bacterium, assembly GCA_964418425.1. GTDB lineage: Bacteria > Bacillota > Limnochordia > Limnochordales > Geochordaceae > CAYQLT01. The sequence goes on along the minus strand of CAYQLT010000037.1, from coordinate 22,631 downwards.
GTCCACGAAGCGAGCGTCCGGCTGCAGGGAGCGGTAGCCGACGTTGCTCACCCGCAGGCGCCCGCCCGTGGCGACGGCCAGGGCCAGCAGGTACCCGGCCGTCGATGCGTCCGCCTCCAGGCGATGGTGCCCTCCCCGGTAAGCGCCGGGGAGGACCCGAAACCGCCGCAGGTTTTCGGCCGCCTCCACGTGGGCCCCGAACTCCTGCATGAGCGCGACGGTCATGCGGACGTACTCGGGCTGTACGAGATCGTCGATGACCTCGACCTCGACGGGCTCCCGTGCGTACGGGGCGGCCAGCAGAAGGCCGCTCGCAAACTGGCTGCTCACCGAGCCGGAAATGCCGACCCTGCCGCCGCCAAGCCCCCCTGCGCGGACCCGAAGGGGAAGGCGCCCGGGCGGCCCGGCGTACTCCACGCGGCCGCCCAGGGCTTGCAGCGCGTCTACCAGCGGAGCTACGGGCCGCCGGCTGAGCTGTTCGCTGCCCGCAAGCCGCCACTCCCCCGCCGGCGCGGCGGCCAGCAGGCCGGGCAAAAAGCGTGCCAGGGTACCGGCCGAACCCAGGAACAGCTCCCCGTGCCCCACCGGCCACCTCCCTGCGCAGCCCCGAACCCGTACCCGATGTCCGGGCTCCTCCTCCACCGCGACACCCAGGCGGCGCAGGGCGTCCAGGCACCAGAGCGTGTCCTCGCTTTGCAGCACGCCTTGCAGGACGCTCTCGCCCTCGGCTGCGGCCGCCACCAGGAGCGCCCGGTTGGTGAGGCTCTTGGAGCCGGGAACCGTCACGTCCGAGTCCACGGGCCGGGCCGGCGGCCCGACCATCACCACCGGCTTGCTGGCCATATCGTCCTGGCCGCTCCCTGCCCTTTCGGATGAGCCGATGATAACGACGCGCGCCGCAAGCCCGCAAGGCGGCGCCCTGTCCCTTCCCTGTTGCGCCCACGGCCGCCGATCCGGCCTGCGGACACCGCCCGGGCCTGCCGGAATGACGGGCCGACCGGCGCGCTAAGCTGTGGCGGGTGCCCGCCGTGGGTGAGAGGTGGCCTCGCCGGTCGGTTCTCCTGGCGCCTATCCTGCTGGGGCTTCAGGCGCTGGCGCCGCCCCGCCGCCGGGGCCCCCGCCCCGGCGGCACGCTGCGCCTGGTGCTGAACGAGGACCCCGGAGGCTTCGACGTGCACCGGGACACCACCCATACCCTGTACAACCGGGCCAGGGAACTCTTCAGCACCCTGGTGCGCTACGCCCCGGACGCCCACCGTTTGGAGCCCGAACTGCTCGCCCGGCTCCCTGAGGTCTCGGCCGACGGCCGGGTCTACCGCTTCGAGCTTCGGCCCGGGGTGCGCTTCCACGATGGGGTCGAGCTGACCGCGCAGGACGTGCGCTTCACGTTTCTGCGCATCCTGGACCCTTCGACCCTCTCGCCCCATTCGGGGTTCCTGGCGCCTGTGGAGGGGGCGGCCGAGGTGATGGAGGGGCGCACGCAGGAGCTGGCAGGGTTCCAGGAGGAGGGGCGCTACCGCTTCCGGGTCACCCTGGCGGCCCCCTACACCCCCTTCGTCCACGTTCTGGCCCTTCCCGCCTTTTCCATCTATCCGCGCCACGCCGTGGAGGCGGCCGGGCCGCGCTGGCCGTTTACGCCCATCGGGAGCGGGCCCTTCCGGCTGGACAGCTATCAGCGGGACCGCCTCATCCGCCTGGTGCGCCACACGGGCTACTTCGAGACCGGCCTTCCGTACCTGGACGCCGTCGAGTACCGGGTGCTGCCGGACGCCCTGACCGCCGCCCTGGAGTTCGAAAAGGGCAGCCTGGACGTCATGCGCCTGGCCGAGCCCGAACTGGCCCGTCCCGGGGCGCTCGGGGGCGGCGGTAGCCGGCTTGTGGTGGGTCCTTCCTTCAACACTTACTACCTGCTCTTCAACGTCCGCCAGCCGCCTTTCACCGACGCTCGGGTGCGGCGCGCCGTGGCCCACGCCGTGGACGTGGGCGAGATGGTGAACCATCTGCTGCGGGGGCGGGCCGAGCGGGCCTTCGGCATCATCCCCCCGGGAATCCTGGCTGCCCAGCGCCTGCCGCTGCCGCCCCCCGACCCGCAGCAGGCGCGACGGCTCTTGCGGGAGTCCGGTTTTCCGACCGGGCTGGTCGTGGAGGCCCTGGTGCCCTCCGGGGGTACCCTGTTTCGCTGGTACGAGGCCGTGCAGGCCATGCTGTGGGAGGTGGGGCTTCGGCTGCGGCTTCGGCCGGTGGATCGGGCCACTTTCCTCGCAGCCAGGGCGCAGGGGCGGCTGGCAGTCCACCTGGGCAACTGGTGGGCGGAGTTCGCCGACCCCGACAACTTCTTGTACCCGCTCTTCCATTCGACCCAAAGCGCCCGATATTCCGGCGGCTATGCACGCCCTGAGGTGGATCGTCTCCTGGAGAGGGCGCGGCGCGCGGCCGACCCGGACGAGCGCATACGCCTGTACCGGGAGGCGGAGCGCATCATCGTGGCCGAAGATGTCGCGGCACTGCCCTTGTGGCACCTGCACCAGTACGCGATGGTGCAGCCGTGGGTTCACGGGTACGCCCACCATCCCACCGGGCTTGCCGCCAGCTCCCACAGGTTCGTCTGGCTGTCGGGCCGGTGACGGGCCCGGCCGCACGGGCTCGCCGGGCGGCAGCGGGCGGGGCGTCAGGAGGGATCGGCGCTGGGCGCCTACGTGGCCGAGCGGCTGTTGCTTTCGGCCGTGACGCTGGTGGGGATGGTTCTCGCCGCCTTTGTGCTGATGAGCGTCTTGCCCGGCGATCCGCTGGAGCTTTTGTTCAGCTATCGGCGCGACCCGGCGGCGGTGGAGCGCATGCGCCGGGAACTGGGGCTGGATGCGCCCCTGACCCACCGGTTCTGGCGCTTTTTGTGGAAGGCCGTCCAGGGCGATTTGGGCCATTCCCTGCGCACCCGAGAACCGGTCGCCCGCGCCATCGCCGAGCGGTTGCGGGTCAGCCTGCATCTGGCCGTGGGGGCGATGAGCGTCGGCAGCGTGGGAGGCCTGGTGCTGGGGGTGGTGGCGGCGGGAGGGCACGGGAGACGGGCCGAGCACGTGGCCATGCTGCTCTCGTTGGTGGGACTATCCACCCCGGTCTTCTGGTTGGGGCTTTTGCTGCAGTTTTATCTCGGCTACGAACTGGGGTGGTTTCCCATATCCGGCTGGGGATCGTGGCGCCATCTGGTGCTGCCGGCGCTCACATTGGGGATCCGCTATGCGGCCTCCATCGCCCGCTACACCCGGGCGTTTCTGCTGGAGGTACTGGGGGCTGACTTCATCCGCACTGCAAGGGCCAAGGGGGTGTCCGCAAGCCGCGTTCTGCTGGGCCATGCCCTGCCCAACGCGCTGCCGTCCCTTGTGACCGTCCTGGGGCTCGATCTGGCAGGACTGCTCACCGGTGCGGTGTTGACGGAGACCATCTTCGGTATCCCGGGCGTCGGGCGCCTGGCGTACGAGGCGATTTACTTCCGGGATTATTTCCTGGTGCAGGGAACGGTGCTGTTCATGGGGGCCATCTTCGTGGTGGCCAACCTGCTGGTCGACCTGTCGTATGCCTGGCTCAACCCCCGCATCCGCTATGGCCCGGGCGGCGGGCGCTAGCCGGCGCCCGGGGGGCCGGGGGCCCTCCGTGGGGAGCCGGGCTCCCGGGAGAAGGCCGGGCGGGGTCCGCCTGGTCGGCGCGGGCGCTGTGGCTGCTGCGCTGGCAGCAGCCGCCGTGGCCGCTCCGTGGATCGCTCCCTACGACCCCTATCGGGCCGACCTCGCCAACCGCCTGCAGCCGCCTTCGGCCACGCACCCGCTGGGGACCGACCACCTGGGCCGCGACGTACTCTCCCGGCTGGTGTTTGGGGGCAGGGCGTCGCTGGGGATCGGGGTGGGCGGCCGGCTGCTGGGGGCCTGCGTGGGCCTCCTGGTGGGGTCGGCCGCCGGTTTTTTCGGCGGCTGGGTGGACGCGTTGGCCATGCGCCTGGCCGACGTGGTGCTGGCCATGCCGGACCTGCTGCTGGCCCTGGCCATCGCGTTTGTGCTGGGGCCCGGCTGGGTCAACGGGTTTGTGGCCCTGGGCCTGGTGGGATGGGCCGGACTGGCTCGGGTGGTGCGCGCGCAGGTGCTGGCCGTGCGCGGCCTGGAGTTCGTGGAGGCGGCCCGGGCGGTGGGGGCGAGCCGGGCCCGCATCTTCGGGCGCCATGTGGTTCCGCATGCCCTGGCTCCCGCGCTGGTCTCCATCGGGGCCGGCATCCCGTCCGCCATCCTGGCGGAGGCCGGCCTCTCCTTCCTGGGGCTGGGAGTCGAGCCGCCGGTGCCCAGCTGGGGGCAGATGGTGGCCGCCGGCCGGCCCTTTGTGCGCCTGGCACCGTGGACGGTGATCTACCCCGGCCTGGCCATCACCCTGGCGGTGTTTGCCTTCAACGTGCTGGGGGATGCGGTGCGGGAGGCCCTCCGCCCTCGGGGCCTTTGAGCACAGGCGGCGGGGCGGCCCGGCGTGGGAGGGGTCAGAAAGTAAAGGTGAGACCCACCCAGGGAACCGGGACGAGGGCGGTCCAAAGCCCCCACACGAAGCTCAGGTTGACCTGCCATCCGAAACCCTCGGGCCCCGCGAAATCCAGCGTGCCTCCCCACTCCACGGCGGGCACCAGCAGGGCTGCGGTGTTGATCCCGAAGTAGGTGAACCACCGCCGGTTGAGCGCAGCCCGAACTTCCCGTCGGAACGTCTCCCACGCAAGCCCACCCGTGAGGCTGTAGGCAGCCTGAACCTGTTCGGCGGCCCGCTCGACTTCCGCATCCGAGGGGATGCGATAGAAGCGCCACGTGATTCCCAGGACGAAGTTCCCACCCAGGGCCGCCTTGGGATAGCCCAGCGCCGCGTCCCGCTGCATCACCCCGAAGGTGAGCAGGTCCAGCCCCACCACGGAGTGGCCGGTGGTTTTCCCGTATTCCAGGACCAGCCGGGCCACCATCGGGTCGGGCAACCGGGCGGCCGCAGGCGCGGGCGGCGGCGGCTGCAGCGGGGTGAGCAGGACGTCCAGGGTCTGGTCGCTCCCGAAGACCTGAATGTTTTGCGTATAGGTGCGAAAGCCGGGGGCATCCACGATGAGCGTGGTGGCGCCGACCGGGACGCCGGTGAAGACGTACACCCCGAAGTCATCCGCCACCGCCGTCATGCCGTAAGCCGTCAGCCGCAGCCGGGCGTACGGAACCGGCTCGCCGTCGGCCGCGCTGACCACGCGGCCGCGCAGGGTGCCGAACGCTGCTTCCGCCGACCATGCCGGCGCCGCAAGCGCCACCATCAGGATCGGCGCCAGAACCATCGACGCAAGGCCGATGCGCACCGGTGCCGCCCCTTCCCGGGATGGGGCCCGAGCTCTCCGGGAGCGACCACGCAGGTTCGTCCCTGCGGGAGGGGTTTCCTTCTGGAGGGCGAGGGCACCGCCTTCTCAAGGGGTGGGGAGCGACCGCCTCAGGGGAGGCCCGGGCGGCGGCGCAGCACCCTTCCGGCCCGCACACCCCCACTACCCGCCGCGGCCTCGGCCCCGAGGGCCGGACCGACCAGCTGCCCGTTCTCGACCGCCAGCCGGCCGTTGACGATCACGTGCTCGACGCCGGTCGGTGCGAGCCGCGGGTCCACGTAAGTGGCTCGGTCGCGGACGGTGGCGGGGTCAAAGACCACCAGATCGGCAAAGTGGCCCGGCCCCACAAGTCCACGGCCTTCCAACCCGAACGTCTCCGCCACCATGCCCGTCATCTTGTGCACCGCCTCGGGCCACGTGAGACGCCTCAGTTCGCGGACGTAACGGCCCAGCACCCTGGGGTAGGTGCCGTACCCGCGCGGGTGCCCGGTGCCGCCCCAACGGGGATCCCCCGCCGGGGGTGCGTCCACGCCCACCATGGTGAACGGCTGGGCCAGCAACAGGCGGATGACCTCTTCGTCCACGGAGTGGATGGCCACGGGGAAGTCCCCGTATGCCCGGCGCAGCCTGGCCGCCGCCTGCTCGGGCGTGGTTCCCCATTGCGAGGCCAGGTCGGCCAGGGTCTGGCCGAACGTGTCCAGTTCCTCGAGGACCGGTTCCAGGGTTTCCAGGGGATATGCGGGGTAGGCCTGGGAGAAAGGGCGACGGGTGAGGTACCAGGGTACCGGGTACGGGTAAAGATCGGCGGTGACGGCCTGGCCGGCTGCCCGCGCTGCGGCGATCAGCTCGCTCACCTGGCGGGCCAGGGCCACCAGAACCGAACGTTGGGCCGGCCAACCGGGCTTGCGCGCCACCTTCAGGTGGGAGATGTGGACGGGCACGCCCGCCAGCCGCCCGATCTCCAGCGCCTCCTGCACGGCCGCCAGGATCCGGTCCCGTTCGTTGCGGATGTGGCTTACATACACGCCCCCGTACTCGGCGACGATGCGGGCCAGCTGCACCAGTTCGGCGGTGGGGGCGTAGCGCCCGGGGACGTATTCCAGGCCGGTGGAGAGGCCAAGCGCTCCGGCCTCCATGGCGGCTCGGACGAGAAGCCCCATGCGTTGTAGCTCGGAGGGGGTGGCGGGGCGGGCCTCGTGGCCCATGACGGCCCGGCGGACGGCCCCGTGCCCCACCAGCACGGCCAGGTTGACCCCAAAGCCCTCCGAGGCCTCGAGGGCGCTCACGAAGGCCGGAAGGTCCACCGGAGACTCGCCGTCCATCCCCACGATCTCGGTGGTGATGCCCTGCAGCAGCGAAGCCGCCATCTGGGGGTCGGCGGACAGGGCGCCGTCCACATGGGAGTGGGGATTGATGAAGCCGGGGGCCACATAGCGGCCTGTGACGCGCAGCACCCGGTGGCCTGGGGCGTTGGAAAGATCGCCTACCGCGGCGATCCGGTCGCCGGAGATGCCCACGTCGGCTCGGCGGGGCTCACCTCCGGAACCGTCCAGGATGGTGCCGCCCTGCAGGACCAGGTCGTAAACTGCCGGGACGGCGCGTGAAAACCCGCCGTTCGGGGTAGAGGGTCGAGGGGCCACACCCGGAAGCCCCCGCATCCACAGAAGCGTGCTGGCGGCGGCTGCGGCGGCCACAGCCACCGGCAGGCCGGCAGCGGCAAGGCGACGCCACCGCCCACGCGCGACGCTGGCCGGCGGCTTTGGAGGCTGGCGGGCTGGCCGGCGCCCCACGCCTGTCAGCTCCGGCCCTCCGGGGAGGCGGCGCTGCCGGGCTCCACCGTATAGATGGCGACGGTCACGCTGGACCCCTCCAGCCAGCCTTTGACCAGCACCGGCCAGGGGGTGTTGTTTTGGAACTTGAGGTCTTTGGGCGGGTCGATGGCCACACAGGCGTCCCGCCCGGAGGCAATGTACGGAACCGGGGCGGAATGGGGGTGGCGTTCCAGCACCTTCAGGCCGGCCATCAGCACGGCGTTGTAAAGGGTGGAGGAGACCTGGCAGACCCCTCCACCCACGCCGGGAATGAGCTGGCCATCCTCGATGACCTGCGCGGACATCCACCCTGCCTGCTCCGTGTACTCGGGCATGAGCCGGTTGAACGAGAACACCTCGCCGGGAAGGACCAGCACGTTGTTGATGTGTCCCAGGGCCTTGCGAACGTTGTGCTGGCGGGCCGGACTCCCGTAGATGCCGGTGGCGAACCGCCCGGCGGGGTGCACCAATCGACTCAGGTGCTCCCGGGTCCACCGCGCGGGCACAGGGACCCGCACCGACGTCACCCGCTCCCCCACCCGCGCCCTTCGCACCCGTTCCAACGTTGCCTCCACGTCCAGGCGCACCCCGGGCGAACCGTCCACCACCTGCCCCGTCTCGGGATCGATGCGGGCGTCGACCGGACTACGCTCGACCTTGCGGGCCTGCGCCAGAACCAATTCCCGAAGCTCGTCCGGGTAAAGGCCCCCCACCCACCGGCCGTCCAGGCGAACCCCAGGCTTGACCCCGTGACGCAGGCGGTGCAACGGAGCCCCGGGGAGCCAGGCCGCCACAGAGGCGGCCAACGCGAGCGCGGCCAGCGTGGGGACCAGCGCCCGGAGGGAGCGGAACTTGCCCATCTCTCGCCACCCGAACCACCTCCTATGCCCCGACGGCGGCCGGGATGCCGGGCGATGAGGCCCCGCCGGTCCGGCCAACCGCTGCCGGCACACCCTGTCACTTTTCCACGTGGAACGGGTCCTTGTGCGCCGACCGCCTACCGGACGTTTCGTGGGGCCTCTCCCGGCAGGTGCAGGCGGCGTTGGGGAGAAGCGTGGCGAAAGACCGCAAGCCGGCCGCCGCGTGCAGACCGGCGGCTTCGGGGGGAGGATGGTGCTTTGCAAGAGCCTGCATCCCGACCGTCGGACACGGGGTCACCCCTTGAGCCTGCCGGTCCGTCGCCGCAGCCACAGGAGGCGGTTGACGTCCGCTCCCTTTACGACCTCACCGGGCGAGCCGCGCTGGTGACGGGCGGCTCCCGCGGGCTGGGCCTGGCCATCGCGCAAACTCTCGCCCGCGCCGGCGCCCGCGTGGCCATCGCGGCCCGCCGGCGGGAGTGGCTCGACCCGGCGGCCCGGGAGCTGGCAGGGGAGGGCTTTGAGCCCCTGGCGGTGGCGGCGGACGTGGCCGACCCCGAGCAGGTGGCTGACCTGGTGGCCCGCGTGGAGCGGTGGTGTGGCCGGCTGGACATCGTGGTCTCGGCGGCCGGGGTTTCCTGGGGTGCCCCGTCGCTGGAGATGCCGGTGGAGCAGTTCCGGCGGGTAATGGATGTGAACGTGACCGGCACGTACCTGGTGGCCCGGGAGGCCGCCAGGGTCATGCGCCGAGCCGGCTACGGCAAGATCGTGGCCATCTCATCGGTGGTGGCCTTTCGGGGTCAGCCCCCGGAGTTGCTGGACGCGGTGGGCTATACGGCCAGTAAGGGGGCCGTGGTGGCGCTGGTCCGGGACCTGGCCGCCAAGTGGGGTCCCTGGGGCATCCGGGTCAATGCCCTCGCTCCCGGCTTTGTGCCCACCCGGATGTCCGGCGCGGTCATCGCACGCTCCCGGGAGCGCCTGGTGGCCGCGACACCCCTGGGGCGCCTGGGCACTGCGGCCGACGTCTGCGGGCCAGCCCTGTTCTTGTGCGCTCCCGCCTCCGACTTCGTGACAGGCCAGGTGCTGGTGGTGGACGGTGGCATGAGCGCCTGGTAGACGCCCGCTGGGGTTCAGCCGACCGGGCTTGCGGCGGCGAAGGCGTCAAGGACGTAGGAGGCCCGGGCGGTGGTTCCCTTCCAGGCAATTGCAGGCAGGAGGTCTTATCCCCCTCGCCGAACCCACCGGTACTTACAAGCCGGGCCAAGCGGCGGCTCTTCCCGCGGTCGCGAGGTGCGTGCGTGGGCGGCGTTGCTGGAGGCCGGCAGCAGGCGGGCCCCACCATGACCGGGAGTGGAAGCGTCACGTCTGGCGCTCGGCGGCCCTGCTTCCCGAGCACGGCGGCTGCATACGCATCTAGCGTTTCTCGTCGGTTGGAAACCGTCGGCGTGGTGAAGGTGGGTTCCCTGGTTTTCCTCGTCGTGTGGAAGCGAGCGCCAGTGAAGCCGGGCGAGGCTTTGCGCGGGGGCGACCGAGCCGCGGGGGCGAACGAGCTGGCACCGGTGTCGGCGTGCGGGCCGCGTGCCTGGCCCTGCAGGCGGAGCCGGGAGAAGTGGGGTGAGACAGTTATGGCGAAGCCACTGCCCACCATTTGGTCCGTGGCCGGAGTGCCTCAGCGTCGAGCTGCCATCACCGTTCGGCTGTCTGACCTGGGGGTGCCCATTGCCCATGACGGCCTGGTGATTGGTCGGGACGCGCCCGTGGCCCTGACGGCGGTGGCCAGAGCGCTGGAAGCGCTGTCGCCGGGCGTGTACGAGATGGTAGCGCTATCCCATGACGAGGTAAGCGCGGTCGCTCTGCGCAAGGAGCTGACGCGAGCGATCCCCCGGGAAGCCCTGGTGGAACTTCTGGTGGACGCCTTCCTGCAGACGGGTCTGGTCCGCTCGATCGCCCGGGCGCGGGTGCACGTTTCCGTGCAGGTGACCCACGAGGTGGAAGGCCCTTGAAAAGGGCCCAAGAGCCGGTGGATGCTACGGTGGGGTCGCTTGAGGCAACGGATGCGGCTTGACGGCCGGCCGAGAGAGGGCTACCATCAGGCTCGCGAGGCCGTGGTACCTCGGATCGGCTTCGACGGGTGTCGCCTCACGCAGACTGGTGCCGCCCGCAGTCCCGTGCCCGTGGCGAGTGGGGATTTCGGTAGGCGCGCAGCCGGGCAGAGATCGAAGCGGAGGAATGGGGGTTCGCCATGGGGGAGGCCGCGGCCAAAGCGGATTTTGACAGCCCGACGCGCAAGGCGGAAATCACCTTGCGCCTGTCGGAGTTCGAGGTGCCGCCCATCCATGACTGCCTCATCATCGGGCGACAGGCTCCCGTGGGTTCCGAGGGCGTACGACGGATGATGGAGGCAGTGTCGCCGGGGCAGTTCGAGGTGATCAAGCTGGACCACCCCGAAGTAGAGGCTCTGGTGGTGCGCAAGAGCCTGCTGAAGATGTTGCCGCTTGAGCGTCTGGCGGAGCTGCTCACCGAGGAGTTTTCCCGGTTGTCCACGGCCCGCAGCGCGATGAAGGTGCAGGCTCAGGTGGTGGTGGAGGTATCCAGGGAGCTGGATCTCACATGAGAAAAGTGGCCGAGTGCATGCGCGCGCCGGTGTTCACCACATCGCCCGATCTCTCCGTGGAGGAGGCCGGGGCGTGCATGAACCGGGGGAAGACCGGCTGCCTGCCGGTAGTCCAAAACGGCAAGCTCGTGGGGATCTTGACGGGCAGAGACGTCCGTTCGCACCATCCCAACCGGTTGGTGGCCGACGCGATGACCACGGCGGTTTTAACCATCTCGCCGCAGGCGTCGCTTTGGGAAGCGCGCGAACTTTTTCAGAAGCATCCTGTTGAACAGTTGGTGGTGACCGAGGACGGACAGGTCGTCGGCCTGCTGAGCCGGGAGCACGTGGAGGCGGAGATCCTCCGATACGTCGACCCCATGACGGACTTTCCCCGCCCCGAACTGCTCAAGGAGCAGGCTCGAAACATGCTGGAAAACGGCGACGAGTTGTCGGTCATCTTTCTGGATCTGGACAACTTCCGGACGGTGAACAAGCTTTACGGCCACCTCACCGGCGACGAGGTGCTGCGTAAAGCAGCTCGGCTGCTGCGGGAGATGGTGGATCCCGGTCAGGACCTGGTGGGCCGTTACGGCGGGGACGAGTTTGTCATCGTGAGCCGCCGCCGCTCGGCCGACGCCTGTGCCCTGGCCGGGCGGCTGGCGCGCCGGCTGTCCGAGGAGCTGCGGGCCGGCAACGTGACCGTCTCCGTGTCGGCCGGGGTCGCCGGCGGCAGGCGGCAATCGGCTCGGCGGGACGTCACCTCGGGGCGTACCCTGGACGACCTGATCAATCTGGCCAGCCTGCGCTCCACGGAGGCGAAAAAGCGCGGCCTGCCGGTGGTGGCCGACGACGAGGGCCTCCCGCAGCCTGGCGGACAAGAGTGAGGGTGGGCCGCCGCGCCCCCCTCAGTAAGGCAGGGGCCAGGTGCGCAGGTAGTCCCGAAATTTTCGCCAAAGACCGGCCAGCCCGGTGGGCTCGGCGATGAGGAAGACCAATATCAGTAAGCCGAAGCTCACGTCCCGGAGCGGAGCCAGCAGCCACGCCATACGGGGGCCCATGTAGCCCACCAGCACGTTGAGGCCCTCCGGCACCAGGGTGATGAACAGGGCCCCGAGCACGCTGCCCGAAACGGTGCCCAGCCCTCCGACGATGATCATGGCCAGGTACGAGATGGACATGGAGAGGGGAAAGTGCTCCGGGGTAATCGCCCGGAAGAAGTGGGCCCACAGGGCGCCGGCCACCCCACCGTAGAAGGCCGCCAGGGCGAAGGCCAGAAGCTTGGTCTGAAGCAAGGGGACTCCGACGACCTCGGCTGCGAGGTCGTTGTCCCGTACTGCCACCATGAACCGCCCGCCCTGGGTCGACAGGAGCCGCTTGGCGGCCAGGCCCAGCAGGACGGCTACGGACGCCACCACATAGAAGAAGCGAGCCGGAGTGTCCACCGGCAAGCCGAGCAGCGCCGGCGCGGGCAGCTGGAGGCCCCGAATGCCGCCCGTGACGGTCTCCCAGTGGATGAAGACGTACTCCATCACCATCTGGAAGGCCAGCGTGGAGATGGCCAGGTAAAGCCCTTTGATCCGCAGGGAGGGGAGCCCCAGCACCAGTCCCAGCGCGGCGGCCAGCGAGCCGCCCGCCAGCAAGGTCGCCGGCAGCCCGATTCCCCGCTGCGAGGCCAGGCCGGCCGTGTAAGCACCCACCCCAAGAAAGGCCGCGTGGCCCAGGGAGATCTGCCCCGTCGCGCCCGTGAGCAGGTTGAGCCCCAGCGCTCCCACCACCCCGATGCCCGCAAGGCTGGCCACAAACAGCAGGTACCGGTTCGCAAGCAGGGGAAACAGCACGAGACCGGCCAGCAGCAGCCCGAAGGCCACCTGGGCCTGGCGGTTGGGAAACAGGGCCTCATCGTGCCCGTAGCGGTCCGGCAAGTAGCGGGCGAAAACGCGGCTATACCCGTTGGCCAACCCGGTCATCGACATGTCCCACGGCACAGGCTTTGCCCTCCAGCCGCTCGATAGCCAGCTCCGCCCGCACGACGCCCTCTCGACCGTCCATGTACCGGATGACGCTTTCGTAAGCCACCGACGGGGCGTCGCTGTACAGGGCGTCGATGACGTCCCCGTAACGGGCCTCGATGATCCCGCGCCGCAGCTTGCGGGTGCGGGTCATTTCCTCGTCGTCGGGATGGAGCTCCTTGTTGAGCAGCACGAAACTGCGCACCCGCAGCGGCTCCGGCAGGCCGGTGTTGACCCGCCGCACCTCTTCTCGGATAAGCTGCCGCACCTCAGGGTGCGCCGCCAGGCTCTGGTAGGTGGTATACGCGATCCGCCGGCGGCGGGCCCAGTTACCCACCGTCTCGAAGTCGATGCACAGGATGGCCGCTATCCAGTCCCGGCTTTCCCCGAACACCACGGCTTCTTTGATGAACGGGCTGTACTTGAGCTGGTTTTCCAGGTATTGCGGCGCAAAACGGGTGCCGTCTTTCAGCCGAGAGACGTGCTGAATGCGGTCCAGCACCACGAGGTGCCCCGCGTCATCGAAGAAGCCCGCATCGCCGGTACGCAGCCACCCTCCGTCCAGCGCCCGGCGGGTGCTGGCCTCGTCCTCGAAGTAGCCTGCGAAGACGACGGGCCCTCGAACCAGGATTTCGCCCTGTTCCGATACTTGCACCTCGACGCCCTCGTTGATTTCGCCCACCGTGGTGGGCCGTACTCGGCCCCGGCGGTGCACGGAGACGCAGGCGGCGTTCTCGGTCTGCCCGTAAATCTGGCGAATGTCCAGCCCGAGGCCTTTGAAGAATTTGAACACGTCAGGGCCCAGGGCTGCCCCGCCCGTCAGGGCAATCCGGGCGTTGGCGAGCCCGAACCGGCCCCGGATCGGGCGAGCCACCAGCCAGTAGGCGAGCCCGTACAGCAGCCGCTGCCAGGGCGTCGGGCGCCGGCCAGCCAGCTCCCGCTCGGCGTGCGCCACGGCGACGGCCAGTCCCCACCGGAGCACCGCCCGCTTAAGGGGGTCGGCTTCGTCGGCCCGAGCCCTGACCGTAGAAGCGATATCCTCCCACACCCGAGGAGGGGCGAGAAACAGGTCGGGCTGAACGGCCACGATATCCGTGCGGGAGCTGTCGGGGGTTTCCGGGAAGTGAACAGGGACCCCCAGGTAGGTGCTCATCAGGACCGTGAGCATCTGCTCTCCGATCCAGGCCATGGGCAGGGCCGAAAACAGATGCTCGTCGCCCCGCAGACCCAGAGCTCGCGCGATGGAGGCCGCGGCGGCAAGGACGTTGCGGTGGGTGAGCACGGCGAGCTTGGGATGCGCGGTGGTGCCTGAAGTGGGCAGGATGAAGGCCGGGGAGTCGCCGGTCAGGGCGGACAGCCGTTCCTCCAGGGTCTGCGGGCAACGCGCGTGCTCCTGACGCCCTGACTCCAGCGCTTGCTCGTAACTGACCAGCCAGGGCTGCCCCAGGTAGCGCAGCATGCCCTCCAGCTCCCACAGTACCGCAAACCGGGGTGCTCCGAGCTCGGCCCGTATCGCCGCCACCTTGTCCAGCTGTTCCTCGTCGCGCACGAAGATGGCCTCCGCACGGGCCTTTCGGACGACGTACGCCACCTCTGGGGCCATGCAGTCCTGGTAGATCCCCACCGGGATGGCGCCGGCAGCCTGCACAGCCAGTTCGGCGGTGAGCCACTCCGGAGAGTTGTCGCCCAGGATGGCCACCCGGCATCCAGGCTGGATTTCCCGGGAAATAAGCCACGCGGCCAGAGCCTGGACGTCGGCCCAAAGCTCGGCCCAGGTGCGCTTCGCCCAGATGCCCTGCCGCTTCACCCGATAGGCAGGATGGTGGGGCCGACTCCGGGCATGGCCGGCGACGCATTCCAGCATGGTGCCTTTCATGAGAGGGCCACCTTCACGTGCTGACCCCCGTGTAGGCCCGTCTTACCTCCGCGTTCGTCGCCACGTCTGCGGGTGTCCCCTCCGCGATGGTTCGGCCGTAACTGAGCACGGTGATCCGATCGGAGAGGTCCATGACGACGCGTAGGTCGTGTTCCACGAGCAGGACGGTGGCGCCCAGTTCGTCGCGCACGTCCAGGATGTAGCGAGCGAGATCCTCTTTCTCCTCGACGTTGAGCCCCGCCATGGGCTCGTCCAGCAGGAGCAGCTCCGGCCTCGAGGCCAGCGCCCGGGCCAGCTCCACCCGTTTCTGGATGCCATAGGGCAGGGAGCCGGCCGGAACCGAACGGTAGGGGGTGAGGTCCAGGTAGTCCAGGGCGCGTTCCGCCTGCTCGCGGATGGCCAGCTCACGGGCCCGGGCTGGCCTCAGGCCCAGCATCCCCGCCGGGGCGGCGTACCCGAAGCGCAGGTCGGCGCCCAGCTTCACGTTGTCCAGGACGCTGAGGCCCCGAAAAAGCTCCAGGTTCTGAAAGGTGCGCGCGACGCCCAGCCGGGCGACCTGACCGGGGCTCATGCGGGTGAGCTCCCGACCCCGGTAGCGGATGGAGCCGCTTTGCGGGCGGTAGACACCGACGATGCAGTTGAGCAGGCTGGTCTTGCCAGCGCCATTGGGCCCGATGAGGGCGTGGATCTGGCGCTCCCGCACCTCCAGGCCCACCTCGTCCAGCGCCACAAGACCCCTGAAACGGAGGGTGAGGCCCCGCACCGTCAACAAAGGCCGGGGCGGCGCTTCGTGCCCCTCGCCCGCTTCCCACATCCGATCCTTCGCCGGGACGACCATCACAGCCACCGCTTCCGGCGGCGGTAGCGCCGGGCGTCCCGAAAGTTCTCGGCCCGGCCCCCTATGCCCAGGTAGAATTCGGCCACGTCCTCGTTCTCTCGAACCTCCTGCGCGCTCCCCTCCAGCACCACCCGACCGTTCTCCAGCACGTAGGCGTGGTGGGCTACGGAGAGCGCCATCTGCGCGTTCTGCTCGACCAGCAGCATGGAGATGCCCTCGTCCTGGTTGAGGCGGCGCAGGATGTCGAAGAGTTCCTGCACCACCAGGGGGGCCAGGCCCAGGCTCGGCTCGTCCACCACCAGCAGCTGGGGCCCGGCCGCCAGGGCCATGGCCAGAAGGAGCATCTGTTGCTCGCCCCCCGACAGGTATCCGGCCTGCTCGTGGCGGCGGTCCCGCAGCCGCGGGAAATAGTGGTACACCCGCTCGAGGCGCGCCTGGAACTCCCGGTGGGGCACCCGGTAGGCGCTCACCCGGAGGTTCTCAACCACGGACAGGTATCGGAAGACCGGCCGCCCCTCGAGAAGGGAGATCACTCCGGGCGGCACGCCCCGGCCGCTCGGCCTTGAAGCTCCCCGGGCTCGTACCTCAGCCGCCGGCCTCGGCTCTGTCGCATCGGCGCTGCCCGGGGGTTGTGCCGGGTCGCCAAAGCGGATGCTGCCTCCTACCACGTGCCCGTCGTAGAGGGGCAAAAGGCCCGCTACCGCCCGCACCAACGTGGTTTTACCCGCGCCGTTGGGGCCCAGGATGGCCACCACCTGGCCGGGGTTCACCTCCAGGGAGACCCCGTCTAACGCAAGACTGACCCCGTGGTAGGTAACCCGCAGGTTGCTGACCCGAAGTCTCACACGCGCTCGATCTCCTCGGTTCCAAACAGACCATAGGGACGCAGGAGCACCACGGCCAGCACGATGAGGTAGGGCACCACTTCGCGCGCCCCCGGGATCCATTCCTCCACATACCCGGTGGTGAAGGCCTCCACCAACCCCACCGCCAGCCCGCCGACCACAGCCCCGGCGACCGAGTCGAGCCCTCCCAGGATCACCACCGGAAGGACCCGCAGGCCCACCGCCGCCAGGTGAGGGCCCACTCCGGCCACGGACGCCACCAGAACCCCGCCGGCGGTGGCCACCAGCGCCGCGATTCCCCAAACCGCCGCCACCACGGTCCGCGCCCGGATGCCGAGAGCCAGGGCGGCGGGCGGGTTTTCGGAGACGGCCCGGGCCACGAGGCCCCACCGGCTGAACCGGAGCATAGCCAGGAGGCTTCCTGCCATGGCCGTCACGAGGAGGGTCGCCCAGACCTGGTTGGGCGTCAGCACCAGCTGGCCCCACTGCACCACCCAGGGCGGAAAGGCCCCGGCCAGGCCCCGGGTTGAGCTGCCCCAGACCACTTGCGCGCCGCCCCTCAGCGCGGCGGACAGGCCGAGGGTCGCCATGATGGTGGCGATCACGGAGCGGCCCAGCAGGGGTCGAATGGCGACCCGGTCGACCAGCACGCCCAAGAGAAACGCTCCCGGCAGCGCCAGGGCCAGCGCACCCAGCAGGGGCAGCCCGGTCAGGGCGAGGGTATGGGTCAGGAAGGCTCCCACCAGCAGGAACTCGCCCACCGCGAAGTTGATCACGCTGGTGGCCCGGTAAATCAAGACGAAGCCGATGGCCACCAGCGCGTAGACCATGCCGGTGAACAGCCCGGCCACTACCAGATACAGAACGAATTCCACAGGACGGCGAAACCCCGCTCGGTGCCGGTCAGCCGCCTGGCGCTCAGCGGCGGGAAACGATAGCGCTGATCCAGTCGCTCACAGGTTCAAAGCGTCCCGCCGCCGCGTTGGCCCGATAGATGCGAGCCTGCGCGAGCTGGTGCTGGCTGAAGTCGGTGCTCGCCACAAGACCCAGCGCATTGTAGTCGGCCATCCGCTCCAAAGCCCTGCGCACCCCATCCCGGGACAGATCGCCGGCAGCCGCCGCGCGGTTCATGGCCTCGGAAACCGTCAGGGCTATCAGCCACGACCACACGTAGTAGGTCGAGCGCTGGTCGTACGTCTTCCCGCGGCCCTGAAGGAACGCCTTGATGGCCCGGATACCCTCGTTGTCGTCGGTCCAGTAGGGAACCCAGTTGACGACGAGAAAGCCGTCCGCCGCTGCGCCTCCTCGCTGGATGAAGCTTACGTCCGCTGACCAGAACCCGCCCAAGACCAGGGGGGCATACCCGAACTGGCGGCCGGTCTTCATGAGCAGCGGCGGTATCTCTGCGGTGTACCCCTGGGTGAGGACGTACTCGGCTCCTGCCCGTCGAATCTTGAGGACGTTAGCGGTGACGTCGACGGCCGTGACCGGGATCACCTCCTCGGCCACGATCTCAAAGCCCAGCTCGGCGGCACGGCGCTTGACGTACGGGATGGGGTCTCGCCCGAATTCGGTGTCGCTGTACACGAGGGCGATCTTCGGCGACGCGGACCCCCGGTGCTGCCCGCGGATGTAGTCGAGCAGGACGTGGAACTGGCCGTCGTAACTGGGGCCGAAGATGAAGATGTACGGGTGTCGCTGCGGATCGGTGAGCTCGTTGGCCATGGTGGCCGCCGAGTAGGGGATCCTGTGCACCTCGTTGACCTGCTGGGCCACCGCCTTGGACAGCCCGGTGGAGTCGCCGAACATGAACAGGATCTGTCCCGCGTCGGGCCGGCTCAGTATGCGGTTGAACGCAGCGACCCCCTTCTGCAGGTCGTACCCCGTGTCCTCGATGACGGCTTCGAAACGACGCCCCGCGACGCCGCCACGAGCGTTGATGTAGTCGATGGCGTCGGTGAATCCTTCGAGAAACCCCTGCCCGGCGTACGCAAACCGACCCGTGATGGGGATGGCGGCCCCAATCTTCACGGCCTCCACCGCCAGAGCTGTTGCTCCCAAAGCCAGCACGCAAGCGAGAGTCAGCCCCACAGTGGCGACGACACGTCCAAGCGGGACACCAAAGAGCATCCTCACGCTGGCACCCCCCGTCTCCCATTGGAGCTGTCGGCCAGGAAGCGGTTACACCCGCCATGCTAAGCCCCAGATACGGCCGGGTCAAGAGCGGCGCCGCTTGCGGGGTCAGCGGCGGCGGGTCCTGGCTTCGGGATCAGCCCAAAAGCCGCCGCAGCAGGTCGTCCGTGGCCTGCCCGCGTGTGCGGGCGATGTGGCGCACGGCCTCGTTGGCCGAGGCGCCCTGGTGGATCAGCAGGCTGACGGCTTCGGCGACGGCCCTCGGGTCATCCCTTCCGGGGAAAAGCACGTTGCGCCCCACCATGGCACCCCGCACGTTGGGCCCTTCGGCCAGGCCGCGCTCGAAGTCCTCGAGCATGCCGATGGGATCTTCCCGGGCCTCCCCGCCCAGCAGGAGGATGGGGAGCGTGGTGGCGCGGGCCACCTTGTGGAAGTCGGGCACGTACGGGATCTTGATCCATATGCGCTCCGAACCCTCACCGACTCCCGCCGCCACGCCCACCGCCCGGATCATCTCGTCGGCCTGCATGACCACCCGGTAGCGCCCCTCCACCCGCTCCACCGGGAGGACCTCCACGAAGACGGGAAGCCCCAGCCGACGGCATGCGCTCACCGCCTGCGCCACGTAGGACATGGTCTGAATGGAGTACCGGGAGTGGGGCCCGGGGTCTATGCGCAGGAGCACCTTCCCGGCGTCCAGCCCCCGGGCGCGGATGGACTCGGGTGTGAACGCGGTGATGCGATCCTCCATCTCATACTCCACGCCCGCCAGCCCGGAGCGGTTCATGGAACCGATGACCAGGCGCCCATCGAGAAGCCCCTCGTGACCCCGTTCCTTCAGCAGGAAGTCCACCAGCAAAAGCTCGTCGACCACGTCGGGGGTGCCCATCACCCCGTCCACCATGGGGCTGCTCAGAACCCGCAGAATGCGCCCGAGGTACTCAAGCCGGTCTCCCAGGGCGACCGGGTCATCCCCCGCCGCCGTAACCCGACGGGCCGGGTGATCCGCCGCCAGCACCAGCAGCCGGCCGTCATCGGGGGTGAAGGCGGCCGGGCGCCGCCGGGCCTGCGCGGCCTCTTCGATGCGGGCGCCGCGGCGCACGCGGTTCTCGGCCAGCAGGTTCCACAGCTCTTCACCGAACCATCGCCGGGTGTGCCAGTAGAAGGTCCCCGGCGTGTAGTTCACGTCGGTGCGGTTGCGGGCCACCTCGTAGAGGGCCCGCGTGCTTTCCAGGACAGCGTCGGAGAGCTCACCGGGGCGGGGTACCACCTCGAAGCCCACCGGGCCCGTGTAGCCGATGTCCACGAGCGCCGCCACGAAGGCGGCCAGCTCCTCTTCTCGCACGGCGCTTGCGGGGTAGTCGAGGCGGGGATGGCTGTCCCCGTACAGCGGATCGGCCGGGTCCAGCACGGCGCTGCCGATGTGAACATGCACCAGAAACGGCGCCAGCAGGCGCAGCGCATCCGGCGTCTCCTCTCGGCCGTCCGCATCCTGGATGAGGCGCATGTGCGACAGGTCGTAAAGCAGGCCGAAGTTCCAGTGGCCCAGGTGGGCCCGCACGATGCGGGCGACGGCCAGCGCCTCGGTGGCCGGCCCGATGAGCTGGTTGCGAAACCCGGGCTCGGAGCGTCGGTCAAAGGTCTCCAGGGCCACCGTGAGGGGCTCGCGGCCCAGCGCCTGCGCCTGCTCCCGGGCGTAGCGGCAGATCTCCGACAGGGAGCGCACGAGGGCTTCGGTGGCCTCCTGCCGCAGCCGGTTGCCGACCGATTCCCCCGGGTCGCGACCGCTGAGCAGGGTGAGGCCGGCCGCGCCCAGTTCGTAGGCCTCGTCCACGCACCGCTTCAGGCGCTCCACCGCCTGGCGGCGGGCCACCTCGTTGGCGCTGGCGATGTCCGTCGGCGGAATCCAGCGCTCCTCGTTGGTCAGCTGAACGGGCTGGGCTCCATAGTACACCCGTTTTCCCGACGCGGCGCACCGCTCGGCCACCTGGCGGCGAAGGGCGCGGTCCTTGATCCGGGTGAGCTCGACCCCGGCATAGTACGGGTCATCGAGAACCCGCTGCACGGTGCGCAGCACGTACGACGCCGGAGCCTCGCCGCGGGCCACGGAGCGAGTGCTCCCGGGGCCGGGAAAGACCATCCAGTGAACCACCGTCACCGGGTTGGACTCCAGGGCCAACGCGCTTCATCCCCCCGAGGATCCTGCGGACGATGAGCGGTAAACCTCCTGTCCCCGCACGACCGTCTTCTCGATCTCCAGCCTCCCATCCTTGCCGACCCGAAAGACGGTCAGGTTCGCTTCCATCCCGACCCGCAGGTGGCCGGCCCGGTGCGTGAGCCCCAGGGCCTGCCCGGGGTTGGACGTCACCATGGCCACCGCCTCCGCCAGGCTCACCCCGCAAAACCGCTGCACGTTGGCCACCGCGTCGTTGAGGCGCAGCACGGAGCCCGCCAGGTAGTCGGTTCCTTCCAGCGTCACCTTGCCCTGCGCCGTCAGCTGGACCTCCGCCTCCAGGATGCGGTACCGGCCGGCAGGCATCCCCGCCAGGGAGACCGCGTCGCTGATGAGAATGCAGCGCCCGGCTCCTTTGGCCCGCACGAAGCTCTTCAACACGGCGGGCGGCAGGTGCCATCCGTCGGCTATCAAAGTCGCCCAGAGCTCGTCGGCCGCGAGCTGATCCCAGATGCAGTTGGGGTGGCGCCGCATCCAGGCGTGGCAACCGTTGCCCAGGTGCGTGGAGAGGGTGGCGCCCGCCGCTACGGCGGAAGCGATCTCGCTGCTGGAGGCGGCGGTGTGGCCGATAGCGACGGCCACGCCGCTTTCGACCGCCTTCTCGATGAACGGCAGTGCGCCGGGCATCTCCGGGGCCAGCGTCACCAGGCGGATGTGGCCGCCGGCGGCGTCCTGCAGCTGCCGAAACTCGTCCCAGTCGGGCGGGCGGACGTACTCCCGGGGATGGGCCCCCCGGGGGCCGTCTTCGGGGCAGATGTACGGCCCTTCCAGGTGGATCCCGGCGAGGCTGGCGGCGACGGCCGGGTCCCCACGCTCCATCACCCGCGCGAGCGTGGAGGCGGCTGCCGCCAGCCGCTCCAAGGGCGCGCTGATCAGGGTCGCCAGGAGAAGACCGGTTCCGGTGGGCCACACGGCCCGCACGGCGCCCTCCACCTGGTCTGGGGTGAGGGAGGGCCCGTTGAAGTCGTAGCCGCCGAAGCCGTTCACCTGCAGGTCGAAGAAAGCGGGCGCCATCCAGGGGGCGTCTTCCTCCCGGACGGCCGGGGTCGGAGCCAGAGGGCGCAACGCCTGGATGCGCCCCGCCTGAACGGTCAGTTTCCACAGTCCCTCACGGCCTACGACGCGTCCGACAAGGCGCACCGCCTTCCCCCTCCTCCCGCAGGGCCGCCATCGCGCGCGCGGGCGGAGCTCCCATCCGGCACCCGCGCCGGGCCGCCGTCCGATGCCCTCAGGGCCTCAGCAGGCGGGAGCCGTGCGGGGCTTCGGCGGGGGTTCCAGCAGGGCCGCCGACTGGCGGTCGAGGTAGAGCTCCGCATGGTCGCAGGTGCGCAGCACCGAAGCCGGGCACGCCGGGCTGACGGGCCCGAGGAGCGCCGCCCGCACCGCCTGCGCCTTTCGGGCTTCCGGAACCACCGCAATGAGCCGTCGGGCTGCCAAAAGCGCCGGAACCGTGAGCGTGATGGCCTCGTAAGGGACATCCTCCAGCCTGGCGAAGTGCCCCTCGCCCACCTGCTGGCGCCGGCTTGCCTCGTGCAACCGGATGGGCCGGACCCATCGAGGGTCCTGAAAGTCCGCCTGCATGGGCTCGTTGAAGGCGATGTGCCCGTTCTCGCCAATGCCCAGGCAGCACAGGTCGGCAGGGTTTTCCCTGAGCAGCTGCTCGTAGCGGCGGCACTCGGCCTGCACGTCCTCTACGTCCCCGCGGATGGGATGGAAGGCCCCGGGTTGAACGGCATCCACCAGGTGACGCCGCAGGTAACGGGCAAAGCCCGCCGGGTGCGAGGGAGGGAGGCCCAGGTACTCGTCCATGTGGAACACCTGGACGCGGCTCCAGGGCACTTCGGGGGCCGCTCTCAGCGCGGCCAGGAACTGCCGCTGGGAGTTGCCCGTGGCCAGGATGAGGTTGGCCCGGCCGCGCTCGGCGACCGCCTCCGCCAGCACCCGGGCGGCCACCCCGGCCGCTGCCTGCGCCAGCTCCTGCTCGCCAGCGAACACGTGAACGCGAAGCTTCCCGTAAAGGGTGGACGTGACCGGCTGTGGCCTCACACCATGACCCCCTGCTCTG
>CAYQLT010000036.1:21325-24717 GCA_964418425.1 uncultured Clostridia bacterium | reverse complement strand
CCGATCCAGCCACCAGGGTTGGGATAGCGCCCCAGCAGCACTCCCTGCGCGTCGACCACAACCGCCTCGGCCCCGGACGCAAGCTCGATCCGCCCAAAGGCGGCGCCCAACTGCCAGATGTCCAGCCCGAGGAAGAGAACCCCCTCCACCTGGTCGCCGGCCAACAGCGGATAGGCCAGCGGCAGGACGGGCCTTCCGGTGACCCGACCGATGACGTAGGCGCCGACCGTGAACTCCCGCTCCCCGAGGGCGCGCCGAAACCAGTCGCGGTCGGCCACGGTGAACCCTGGCTGCGCCGGTATGGCGCCGCACCGCAGGCTCCCGTCCGGCCGGGCCACGCCGATGAAGCTGTAGGCCGGGAAGTTGGGGAGCAGGCTTGCCAGGAGCGCGCTGCAGGCCTGCGGGTCGCTACCCCGAACCGCCTCCAGCTGGGCCAGCGTCGCCAGCAACTGGCGCGCCTGGCCGATGGGCTCGTTGAGCGAGTGAGCGCTCAGGAGGGCCAGGCTCAGGGTGCTCTCCGACGTCTCCTCCATGGCCGCCCGCCGCAATTGCTGGGTACTGGCCACAAGCAAGCCCATGGGCGGCAATGCGGCCAGCAGCATGAGCAGGACAAGGTAAGTGCGAAGGCTACCGCGCCACGCCCTCAAGCCTGGTCGCCCCCCTGCGCTCGCCATTATCGCGCGAGTTTCGACCCGGATTCACTCCTCCATTCGGACAGAAAAGCAGGGGAACCGACCCGGGGGAAACCCCCAAAGGGAGCAGCGCCCGTTCAGGCCAAGCCCGGGGTCCTTCAGACAGGAACCGGCCCCCCGTGAGGCGAACGGATTCGCTGCCCGGCGGGAGTCTTCTTGTGCCGGCTTTGTCTGCGCTGCCGGCTTAACGGCCGCTTGCGGGAGAGTGGTTGACGATGCGAAAGCTTCGGGTGCGCATCGACGAGATCGCCTCGGCCATGGAAGATCATACCGGCGAGACGGAGTACTACCTGGACACGAAAACCGGGGAAGTGGTCGTCCTGTCCACCAGCTTCGACATCGACGACGATGAGTTCGACGACGCCGGCCTGGCAGACCAGGACCCCTATGGGGACGAGGATGAAGCATCCGGGGCGGTTGACCCGGCCATCGAGCAGAGCGGAGGCTTTCACTACCCGAGCCGCCGCGAGGTCGAGGCCGACCCCGACCGCTACCGGCCCATCCCCGAGATTTCGTCCCGTGAAGTCTACAACCTGATGGTGGAATTCGCCGAAAGCGTATCGGATCCGGTCCTGCGAAGGATGCTGGAGGTCGCCCTCAACGGCCGAGGGGCGTTTCGCCGCTTCAAGGACGTCCTGCTGGACTTCCCCGAGGAGCGCCAGCGCTGGTTCGCCATGAAGAACGCCTTCTTCGAACAGGAAGTGCGAGACTGGTTGGAGTCCATCGGCATCGAGCCCGCAGCAAACGCGTAGCGAGAACCGGGCCCTGGCGGCAGCCTGCTACCCGCCATGCAGGCCCTCGTTGCGCCTTCGAAGGGAGTTCGTGCCCATCCGGACGCAGGACGTTCCGCCGGGCGGGGCGTCCGACGCCCGGCGCATCTTTCGGTGGATGACCCGGCGGGGGCTCGAGGCCCCCGAATGTCACCATGCAGACCGCGGTTGTCAGGCCCTCATCCGGAGACGTTGCGCAATCCAATCCACGTCGGCCCGCTCCCGCTCGTTCATGGGCCCGAACGCAGACCTCCGGTAGAACTCGCATGAAGTCGGGTGCAGGTGTTCAAGAAGACGCTCGGCTAAGCGACCTCCCATCCACCGCGGCGGGTTCCCTTCCCGCGGCCGCGGGAAGCCCCGCCCAGCTCCGCATGCAGTGAGCGGCCCTTCGCCGGTCGGCAGAACCCAGCTCTCGGGCCTACGGTGTTGCCGCCGCCTGCCTGGGAAACCGGTTAGGAAGGCGGTTGGACCATCGAAGCCCGCTCCAGGTGGCCCGGTAAATGCGGCCGGCCGTGTCTACCCAGAAGACCCTATACGCCGAGCCGGACGTCGACGACACGGTGTAGGAGACACGTTGGGGCGCCTGCCCATCGCCCGGAGCCGGTGCGGGAACCACCGTGACCGTCTGCTCGGTCTCCTCGTAGATGTACAGGTTCCCCTCCGCGCCTGCCGGCGCGGGGAGCACACGGGTGGGAGGTCCCCACACCTCCACCAGTTCCTCGGCGGAATGCCCCACCCAGGCGTTCATCACTGCGTCCATGTGCCGCTGCGCCGCGCCGATGCCAAGCCAGATGGCCCCGACCAGGGCGATTGCCACAAGGATTGCCACCGTGCCTTCGCTCACCCGAGGCCCCCCTCCCCTGGTGCGGCGGGGATTTCGATAGAGCGGCCGCCGATCCTTCCGGAACCGTCATCTCGTGGGCGAGCCGTCGCGCCAAGCCTCACCGCAGTCAACTGCTCGTCGGGCTTGTTTTGGCCGCCAACGGCCGGCAGAAGAGGGGTTCGGTGGCCCCGGACGCTGCACAGACTCTTGGGCTGCGTCAATTTTGTCGGCGCATCCCGCCGCGTGAGTTTGCTCCCAGCCAACAGGCTTACAGGCCCCTCGCGGTCGGCAGACCGACGCCTGAAAACATTCGGCAACGTGCTGCCTGCGCGAAGGTCGAGAGCATCGACCTTCCGTCCTGTCCCCGTCCGTTCCCACGTGGAGCTGCTTCTCGCCATTTGAGCGCATTTCAAGTCCTGGACGACCGCCGTGCGGCCTGCTGGCCCGCTTGTGCAACGATGGCGTCTATCATTTCGGCCCGGCTGACATCGCCAGTCCGGCTGGTATCGTCTTCCTTCTCTCCCCTTCACTCGCTCGTCTCAACCGAAGATGGTACACTGCAGGCGGAAAACGGAGGGGGCTCGAACCTGGTGCCCAAAGATGACATGCTTCGGCTTCTGCGAGAGGATGCCGCGTTCCGTGAGGAGGTTCGCAGGCACGTCCTTACCGACGAGTTGCTGACCTTGCCCGAGAAGGTCGAGCGTCTGCGCGAGGAAATGTACGCAGGGTTCAGCAAAGTTTGGCAGGCCATCAACTCGCTCACGGAGAGACTCGACTCATTTGCAGCTCGGGTGGACGGCCTCACCCAGGCCCAGCAAGGCACAGAAGTCCAGCTGGAGGCCCTCGCAGAAGCCCAGCGGAAGACCGAGGCGCGACTGGAAGCGCTGGCCGAGGCCCAGCAACGGACGGAAGCCCGGCTGGAAGCCCTCGCCGAGGCCCAGAGACGGACGGAGGCACGCCTCGAAGCGCTGGCCGAAGCCCAGCGGCAGACCGAAGCGCGACTCGAAGCACTGGCTGAAGCCCAGCGGCAGACCGAGGCGCGACTGGAAGCGCTGGCCGAGGCCCAGCAACGGACGGAAGCCCGGCTGGAAGCCCTCGCCGAGGCCC
>CAYQLT010000036.1:0-21225 GCA_964418425.1 uncultured Clostridia bacterium | reverse complement strand
CACGCCTCGAGGCGCTGGCTGAGGCCCAGCAACGGACGGAGGCACGCCTCGAAGCACTGGCCGAGGCCCAGCGTAAGACCGAGGAGCGAGTGGGAGCATTGGCCGAGGCCTTGGGGCGCACGCAAGTCCAGCTGCAAGCCCTCACTTCCCGAGTTGATACCCTCACCGCAAGGGTCGATGCCCTTGCGGAACGCGTCGATGCGCTCACGCAGGCCATCGGGCAGATGGAAGAACGTTGGGGGCTGGCACACGAGACGATCGCCCGGGACCTTGTGCCTGAGATCTTGCGGCGTAAAGGCTGGAAGGTGCTAAAGGCCGGGTCGATGCGCTATGACGGAGAAATGGATGTGGTCATAGCCGTCGAGGCAGACGGTCAGGTGTTCACGCTGGCGACGGAAGTGAAAGGACGAGTGTGGGGCCGTGGCCCGATGGACGAGGTAGCCGCCAAAGCTCACCATCCTGCCTTCGTGGCCGCTGCTCAACGGGAGGGGTTTCCGGAACCCATCGTTCCTGCCGTTTTCGGGATGCTCGTCTACGCCGGTGCGGATGAGCAGGCCCGGCAGGCGGGGGTTGGGCTTTTCTCGCCCTACGGTGAAGTCGTCCCGCCACGAGTCGGGCGTTAGCCGCGCAGGCCCGCAACAGCGGCCCGTTGCGCCTGGCGGGTTTGAATCTGAGAGGGCGCGGCGGGGCTAGAAGAGCGGTACCGAAAGAGCCGACCCCCGGGACCCGCTTCGGGGCCCCGGGGGATAGCCGGGCAGGCGTAGACCGTCAGCCGCCCAGGCTGATCGGCCAGGGCTGGGGCAGCATGAACATCATCAGGGCGGCGCCCGCCAGAGCAAGGTTCTTGAAGAAGTTCACCTGCTCCGCCATGCGGGGCATGGCATCGGTCACCGACCAGAACGCGTGCATCCAGAAGGCCACGACCACCAGGAAAATGAAGATGAGGCCGAGTCCGACCGTCGGCAGATACCCCAGAAGTACACTGAGGCCGCCGGCCAGCAGCATGAGGCCTGTCACCACTACCGCAGCCTCCGGCGCGGGAACCCCCTTGGAGCGCGCGTAGCCCGCCATGGTCGAGACATTGCGGAAGTGGTTGAACGCGTTCATGATGAAAAAGCCTCCGTAAATGATCCTGCCGATGAGAAACAGAACCTCCACAGTGCTCCCTCCCCGCGTCGGTTCGCAGTACGATCTGCGTTGCGAAAGACTCCACCCGGTCACGCTCTGAAAAGCGTCCGCCTTGCGTACCGCCGATTCCCCACCTCCCCTCGATCCGGCGGGGTGCTTACCGTGCCGATGGGTTGCGCAACGCGGCAGGCTTGCGGGCCGAGGCGCCGCCTTTACGCCCTTCTGGACCGGCACCTGCAGGACCGGCCCTGCCCTGCCCGCGACGCCCTTTCGGCGGCTCGGCAGCCTCGGCCGCGCTCCCTTCGCCCCCAGGGGGACTCCCAAGCCACCGTTGCGCCCATCGATGCACCTCCGTCACCACGGAGCGCAGGTCTTCGCCCTTGGGCGTCAGCGCGTATTGCACCTTTACAGGCCGACTGGGGTGCACGCGCCGTTCGAGGATCCCCTGCTGCTCGAGCTCCCTCAGCCGGCGAGCCAGCTGCGGATCCTTAAGCCCTGGCACGGCCGCGCGGATCTCGCAAAACCGGCGGGGCCCGCCCATCAGGGCCTCGATGATGGCACCGTTCCAGCGGCGGCCGATCAGCTCGACGGCGCGGTGGTACGCCGCGCAGACCCGAAACTTACCCTGTGGGGGTTGTCTTGCGCCCGACGCCATCTTGCCGACTCCCGGGTGATATCCTAGCACGGTTCGCCATCCAGCCCCAAGGACCCCGGAAAAGACGGCCACCGCCCGGCGCCGCCTTTGCTTCTTTCGTGTGATATACTACCATAAGGATAGCAAGCCCGTCACCGGGGTACTCCGACAGGAGGGAGCCGGTCCTATGCACCCCGACGCGCAGCTCGGCTGGGTGCACCTGAGCGTGGCAGACGTGGAGCGTTCGGTGGCGTTTTACGAGGGTGTCCTGGGGCTTTCGGTGCTCAGGCGCTCCCCAGGGTTCGTGGCCCTGGGGGTCCGGGACGGCGGTGCAGGGGGCCTCCGGGCGATTCCCCTCGTCCTGCTCACCCACCAAGGAGGTGCGCGCCCGAAGCCCGCGGGTTGTCGAGGCTTGTATCACCTGGCCCTGCGGCTCCCGACACGCCGGGACCTGGCCCTGGCTCTGCTGAGAGTCGTCCGGCGGGGCTGGCCCCTCGACGGCACCGCCGATCACTGGGTCAGCGAGGCGCTGTACCTTTCTGATCCTGACGGCCATGGCGTCGAGCTGTACGCGGACCGGCCGCAGGCCCGGTGGCCCCGGCGCGGCGACAGCATCCTGATGGGGACCGAACCCCTCGACGCAGACGGCCTCATGGCCGAAATTCCGCCCGAAGAGCGGCTCCCGGGGCTGCAGGAGGCTCACAGCGGCCCCGGGCCCACGCAAACTGGCATGCCCCCCGGCACCCGGCTTGGCCACGTCCACCTGCACGTCTCTCGCCTGGAGCGGGCCGAGCGGTTCTACCAGGGCGCCTTAGGGCTGAACCTGGTCTTCCGCTTCGGCGCCGGGGCGCTTTTCTTTGCGGCGGGGGGCTACCACCACCATGTGGGCGCCAACGTCTGGGCCGGTCCGGACGCTCCTCCGCCGCCGCCCGACGCAGTCCGGCTGTTGCACTACTCCTTCTTGCTCCCGTCAGCGAGGGAGGTTGAAGACCTGGCTCGGCGCCTGAAGCTGGCAGGGGTACCGATGGCATCGCTGGCACAGCTGGGGCCGCAGGTGCTGGAGTTGACGGCGGGAACGACCCAGGGCAGCCGGGAGCCGGGGCCACCAGAAGGGTTCGTCACTTGGGACGAAGATGGCCAGGCCATTGCGGTGCTGAGCGCAGAGGTCTGGTGAGAGCGCGACGGCGCACGGGGGGTTGGGATGGTTCGATGCGCGATCAGGCCATGACGGCTAACCAGGTGATCGAGTTGGAGTTCTTCCACGACGTGGTGTGCGCGTGGTGCTACGCGCTATCACCCCGGGTGCGCCGGCTGGCCAGCGAGTATCCGGGCTTGCAGGTCGTCCACCGGGCCTTCGCCCTGGCCCCTACGCCAGACGCCATCGTCGCCATGTTCGGCTCCAAGGAGGCGGGCAAGCGGGAGATCCTCTCCCACTGGCGGGCTGCCAACCGCAACGATGACCAGCACCGCATCAACGCCGACCTCATGGCCAGCCGGCCCTTCGATTACCCTTACTCCATGCCCGGGCTTGTGGCCTGCAAAGCTGCCGAACGCCAGGGCGGGCAGCCGGCGCACTGGGCCATGTTCGACCGGGTACAGCGCGCACACCTCACGGAGTGCCTCAACATCGCCGATCTTGAGGTGCTGCGCCAATGCGCCGCCGAGATCGGCCTGGACGTGGCGCGCTGGGAGCAAGACTACTATGCGCCGGCCACTCGAAACGACGTCGAACAGGACCTGGCGCGCGCCCGCCTTTACGGGATCACGGGGGTGCCCACGCTGGTGGCGGAGCACAAATACACTCTCACGGGGGCGCAACGGTACGAGCGGCTGAAGGAGTGGCTTGACAGCATCGTGAACGAGCACCAGCGCTTGCGAGGGGATCACGGGGCTTGAGCCGGTGGGACAGCCGGGGGACTCGGGGCCCAGTCGCTCCATCGCTCTCCTCGGTGGGATAGCCGAGGCGTCGCTGCATTCGCCCGCCGAAGCCGACCATGGTAAACTACGGGCGGGAAGCCATGCTGATCGTGGAGCCCCTTTCCCGCAACCCTGATTGTCGGAAGGCAAGGGGGCACAGCGCGTGAGCACCATCACCAAAAAGCCCTGGACCGCCGAGGAGCTGATCCGGCTCCCGGAAGGCTGGCGCTACGAGATCGACGAGGGAGAGCTGGTCATCATGGCCCCGGCGGGATGGCTGCACGGCAAGCTCACCAGTCGCGTCGATTTCATCCTCAGGCGGTTCGTCTACGAGCGGCACCTCGGCGAGGTGGTGGCTGGGGCGTCCGGCTTCTTTGTCCGCCGGGACCCGGACATCCTGCGCGCCCCTGACGTGGCGTTCTACTCCGCCGAACGCACTGCCCGTATCGACGACGTGATGGGCTTTCCAACGGTCCCGCCGGATCTGGCCGTCGAGGTGCAGGACCCCTCCGAGCCCGACCTGACGCGCAAGATCCAGCAATACCTCGAGGCTGGGGTCCGAGCAGTGTGGGTTGCGGATCCCCGGGCTCGCACCCTGGTCCGCCACGCGCCGGGGGAGCCGCCACGGATCTGGTCAAGCCCCGACGCAGTCATCGAAGAGCCCGTCCTGCCAGGCTTCCGCTGTGAATTGCGGGACCTGTTCGGGGATGAGTAGCTAGCCGAGGAAGCCGCCTCGTAATTTCGCCCCGCGACTTCAGCCAAAACCCCTCGTGCGGCGGGACACCCGCAGGCCGACGTCCCGCAAACCCTTGTGGGACTTGGGGTGTGCGGTGGGACTTGAACCCACGACCCCCAGATCCACAGTCTGGTGCTCTAACCAGTCTGAGCTACGCACACCATGAATTTCCGGCCGCCACGGGACGCATAACCGCCGGTTTCGCCCGGCAGCCTGCCTTTCCGCGGGAACCGCCCTCACGCAACGGCCACCGGCCCTGCCAGGGACTGCCCGTCCCGCCACGCTGCGCGGCAACCGGCTGGAGATGCGCTACCGCTGCGACGATTCTACGTCCGCGCGGACCCACCCGTCAAGCTTGCGCTCCACCGGCACATTGGCCCTCCGCACGGCACGAGGGCCTTGCGCCGTCCCCTCCACCTCCCCGGCCGCCCCCTCTCCCACCAACGGGTTGACAGCCGGGGAGCGCTTGCGTACCCTGGGTTTAGACGTGTCTAAAACAGGCGAGGAGAAACCCTTCCATGAACCCTGTCCTCGAAATCGACCACCTCACCGTCGCCTACCATCACCGACCGGTGCTGCGGGCCGTCTCCTTTTCGTGCCCCCCCGGCACCCTGGTGGGCGTGGTGGGGCCCAACGGTGCTGGGAAATCCACCCTTTTCAAAGCTATCCTGGGGCTCGCCCCCGTGGCAGGTGGCACCGTCCGGCTCTTCGGCGGCGCCGTGGAGCGCCACCGTCGCCGGGTCGCTTACGTCCCCCAGAAGGAGATGGTGGACTGGGACTTCCCGGCGACGGTGCGGGATGTCGTCCGGATGGGCCGGGTGGCGCACGTGGGCTGGCTTCGCCGCCCCACCCGGGCGGATCAGGAGCGGGTGGAGGCCGCCCTGGCGGAGGTGGGCATGGCGGAATTGGCCGAGGGCCCCATCGGGCAGCTTTCGGGCGGGCAGCAGCAGCGGGTGGTCTTGGCCCGGGCGCTCGCACAGGAGGCGGACTTGTTGCTGCTCGACGAGCCGTTCGTGGGCGTTGATGCCGCCACAGAGGGCCTCATATTCCAGATCATGGAGCGCCTGCGCAGCGCCGGCAGGACCATCCTGGTAGTCAACCACGACCTGAGCGCCATCGAACGCTACGACCTCCTGGTGCTCATCAACGGCCGGCTCATCGCCTGCGGCCGTCCGCAGGAGGTGTTCACGCCCGACAACCTGCGGGCCACCTACGCCGGGCGCCTGGCGCTGCTCGACCGGGTGGAGTTCCACCGCCAGCCTGTCCGCCGGGCGCCGCCCGCAAGGCCCCGAGGCGAGCCGCGGTCTGCGTTGGAAGAGGCAGGCGAGGCCCCATGAGCCTCGACGTCTTCATCGAACCCTTCCGCTACCCCTTCATGGTTCGGGCCCTGCTCGCGGGGTTGAGCGTGGGCGTGACGGGTGCGGTCATCGGCAGCTTTCTTCTGGTGCGTCGCTGGTCGCTTCTGGGAGACGCCATCTCCCATGCCATCCTGCCCGGGGTGGCCATCGCCTACCTTCTGGCCTGGCCGTACTTCCTGGGAGCACTGGCCACGGCCCTGCTGACGGCCGTCGGGATCGGGTTTGTGGAACGCCACACCCGCATCAAATCGGACGCTGCCATGGGGATTTTGTTCATCGGTGCGTTCGCGGCCGGGCTGGCGGTGCTGAGCCGGGTCCGCAGCAACGTCGATGTGTTCCACATCCTCTTTGGCAATGTGCTGGGCGTCTCGCGGACCGACCTGGCGCTGACCGTCGGCATCGGGGTCGTGGTGGTGGCGGTGGTGGTTTCCATCTTCAAGGAGCTGGAACTGTGGGCTTTCGACCCGCTCACCGCCCAGGTGGTGGGGCTGCCGGTCGGCTTTCTGCACTACCTGATCCTGGTGCTGCTCTCGGCCACCATCGTGGCGGCCCTTCGGGCCGTCGGTATCGTGCTGGCCCTTGCGATGCTCATCACGCCGCCGGCCACCGCCTACCTGCTCACCCGCCGATTCCCGGAGATGATGGCGCTGGCGGCCGGCGTCGGGGCCCTTGCGGCGTTCTTCGGGCTATACCTGTCGTTCTACCTGGATATCGCCTCGGGGCCGTCCATGGTGCTGGTGGCCACCGGCGCGTTCGTGACGGCGCTGGCCTTTGCACCGGAACAGGGGCTTGTGGCGAGGGCGCTTCAGCGGCGCCGGGCCGCCGCGCAGGTGGCCGAAGACGATGTGCTCAAGGCCGCCCATGAACTCGCCGACGGCCGCCAGCAGGTCAGCGTGGAAAGGCTGAGCCGGCTGACGGGGCTGAACCCCCGGGCGCTCGGCCGGGTGCTGCGCCGCCTCGGACGGGCGGGTCTGGTGGAGGTGGAGGACGCCGGGAGCCGCATGCGGCTGCTGCAGCCCGGGGTGCGCCGGGCCCGGGGCCTGATCCGCTCCCATCGCCTGTGGGAACGCTATCTCACCGACATGGCGGGCATGCCCTGGGACGCCGTCCATGCCCAGGCCCACGAACTCGAACACGTGACGCCGCCCGCCCTGGCCGCCGAACTGGCCGATACCCTGGGGCACCCCACCACGGACCCCCACGGCGCCCCGATCCCGCCGGCGGGGGATGAACTTCCGGTGAGCGGCGCAGCGCACTCGGGCGACACGCCGCCGGGGGCGCCGGCGGACGTGCCCCTTGATTCCCTGCAGGCCGGGCAGAGCGGGGTTGTGGTTCGGGTCGAGGACGAGGATGCGGCGCTGCTCCGCCACCTCCAGCAGATCGGCGCGGTTCCGGGGGCGGTGGTGCGGGTGCGGGGGCGGCAGGGGCAGCGGCTGACGGTGGCGGTGGTGAACGGCGGGCCGGAAGGCGGCCGGGGCGGCACGCTGGACGTGCGGGAGGCGGCCCGGGTGCGGGTGCGGCCGACGTGAGGGGCGCGCGCCGGTGGCCGACCGGGCGTCCCCTGCCGGGGCGGCGGTCCGGGGGCTCAGGCCGGGGCTTCGGCCTCACGCCAACTACAGGTTTTGGGCGTGGCGCCGGGCCGGGTGAGTCGGTGGGATGGCGGTGGCGGCTCGCCGGTGCCGCCTGGGTGGGGCTTTGGGCGCTGGGAGGAACCCTGGCGGTCTGGAGCGCCGGCCTGGCGTGGGAGCGGCGTCTGGGCAGCCCGGGCGAACCCGCCGGGCGCCCTCTGGTCGTCGCCAGCACCACCGTCGTCGCCGACCTGGCCCGGCAGGTGAGCGGGGAGCGGGTTCGGGTCTACAGCCTGCTCGGGCCGGGCCAGGATCCCCATACCTACGAGCCGACGCCCCGGGATGCGCTGAGCGTCGCCCGGGCCTCGCTGGTGCTGCTCAACGGCTACTACCTGGACTACTGGGCGGAGCGGCTTGTCCCGGGCGCAACGGGCGGCAGGCGGCTGGTGCGGCTGGCCGAGGAGGTGCGCACGCAGGTCCTGCCGTGGCCCGGAGATCCCCTGAGGGTGGACCCGCACCTGTGGATGGATCCCACCCTGGCGGCGCAGTACGCCGAGCACATCTACCGGGCGCTGGTGCAGCTCGACCCCGCCGGCGAGGAACTGTTCCGGCGCAACGCCCGGCGTCTTGCCGAGCGGCTGCGCGAGCTCGACGCCTGGACCGCGGGGGAGGTCTCCACCATCCCGCCCGAGCGCCGCAAGCTCGTCACCACCCACGACGCCTACCGCTACTTCGGGCGGCGCTACGGCCTGGAGGTTCTGGACACCATCTGGGGCGTCAGCACTGAAGAGGAGCCGTCCGCGCACCGCCTGGCAGGGCTGTTCCGCAACCTGCGCCGCTACGGGGTGCCGGCGTTCGTGGAGACCACCATCAACCCCCAGACCATGCAGGAGATCGCCGCCCAGGCGGGGGTGCGCATCGGCGGCAAGCTGTACGCCGACGCGCTCGGCGCCCCCGGAAGCGGGGCCGAGACCTACGTGGGCATGATGGAGCACAACGTCCGCACCATCGTGCGGGCGCTGGGTGGCGTGGACGGCTGAAGACGACCCGGCGCTTACATGGGCGGCCGTCCGGCCTGCGGCGCTGCGGTTCGTCGCGCAGGCGACCGTGCGCTTAGGAGGACTCGGACAAGTGCACCTCTCGGAAGACTCTCCAGGCCCGTTTGGTGGCTCTGGCAATGTGCTGGATGAAGTCCCGCAGGTTCTCCAGCAGGCCAAGCCAGTCGTCCATGACTTCCCTCGAGGTGGCGGCAGGCGCTTCCCGGCTGACCCATGAAAGCCGCTGGGCAACCAGCAAGGCATCCCGCTCGATACGCTCGAGGTATTCGGGGTCGTAGCCAAATACCTGCCGGTAGGCCCGCCGGGTGGCCCGGACCTCCCGGATGAACCGGCACAACTCTTCTCGGCCCGGACGAAGCAGCGGGCGCCACCGGTCTGCCGGGAACGGCGCGGCGGACAGGGCCTGGAAGGCGTCATGAACTTTCCTCCGGACACGCCACGCATGACCGGTCAGTTCGTCAAGCTTGTTGTATATCTGGACGGCGTCTTGCATCGGGCCGCCCCCTCGGACCCCTGGCCGCAAAACCGGACGAACGGCCCTTCGTGGCCCATTCTCATCATAACCTCTTCTGCTCGGTGGCGGCGTCGCCGGCGGAGAAGGCAAGGCCTGGCCGAGGAGCCCGAGCCCGCTGCCTTCCGGGAGGAGAAACCCTGCTTTCCGGCGAAGTTCCGGACCCATCCGGAAGGTTCGGTGGTTCGCTGAGGATGCCGGCATTGACCTCGGATACCGGATGGCCCCCACCCGAGGAAGACAGACCTGCCCCCGAACGTGCTCCGCCTGCGTCCTCCTGGACCCGCTTCGACCGGCTGGTGCTTACCGAGAGGTTTCAGCACGCCCTGGAGCGCTACTTGAGCAGCAGGCCTCAGCGGCGCGCAGCCGTGTACCGCGTGATGCAGGGCCTTTTGACCGATTACCGAACCTTGCAGCGAAGCCCGATCCGCAACCGCAAGCACCGCCTCTTCCACACTCGCCTCTCCCGCTCCGACCGGCTGGTAGACCTTCCGATCACGAGTGGCGCCGAACCCCAGCTTGAGGGCGCGGGCCGAGGGGAGAGCGACGGCCCCGCCGGGCAGCAGGGGGAGGCCAGCGGCCGGCGCCGGGCCGACAAGGGGGCTGAACGCCGCGCTGACAGCGACGCCGAACGCCAGACGCTGCTGTTGAACCTGGGCGACCACTCTGTCAACCAGTGGGCCCAGCGCTACGACGGAGACGTGGCGCAGGAGCTCGGCCGGTCCGTGGTGCACGTCACGGCAGAGAGCCTTAAGGCGCCGGAGCGCCGGCAGGCGACGCCGGCAGCCGCACCCCCCGAGGCCGGGCCACGGCAAGCTGCGGCCCCTGGCGGCCCCGGCAGCCCGGGGCTTGAGCCCCTCGACAGCGCCCTGCTCGACCGCCGCGGCGCATCCTCACAGGAACCGCCCCCTTGCGAGCCCCTGCGTCCCTCGCCCTGGCGGCGCCCGGAAGGTGTTCCCGGAACCTACGGCGAGTACCTCACCGAGGCAGACCTGCGCTACCACGGGGTTCCCGAGGAGCTTATCCCCGTGGTTTTGCGGACGTCGGCCCGCACGCAGCTGGTGGAGGTGGGCCTGGAAGAGCCCGTGGCCGATGCCCTGGAGACCCTCTACCTCGACCGCCTTCCGTCGGTTTCGCTGCCGCTTCCGCCACCTGCGGTGGTGCGCCCCGAGGAGCCCAGGAGGGCGGAAGGCGTGGTGGTTCTGTCCGCCGACCAGCTGGCGGGCTACCTGCGGCTTCCGCTCCACAAGTTCCTGGCGCAGGTCAGCGACGAGCAGCGCCGCCTCATCGAGCGGGAGGACACGGGCCTCATCATTGTCAAGGGCGCCGCGGGCACGGGCAAAACCGTGGTGGGCATCCGGCGAATCGAGCACCTGCTGATGGCGGCCTCGCGGCCGCTGCGTGTCCTCTTTTTGTGCTACAACCAGGTGCTGCGGGATTCGGCCTACCAGATGCTCAAGGATGCCATCGGCAACCGGCCGGAGGACCTGGGGGTGGCCGTCCGGACGGCCTACCAGTGGCTGGGGGAACTCAAGGCCCGCTACCTTGGCGGCCGCCTGGAACTCAAGCTGACCGGCTGGGCCGAACTTCTCGATGGACTGCGGGCGCTTCGGGCGGATCCGGCTTTTCCACCCCCTACCCGGCGCATGGCGAAGCTCTCGGACGCCTACATCGCCGAAGAGTTCGCCGAGGTGATCTACGGCCGGGCGGTGCCCGACGAGGCTGCCTACGTCGACCCGCAGAAGACCCCGCGGCCGGGGCGGGGTACGCCGCTTCTTCCCGAGGAGCGCCGGTACCTGTGGAAGCTGTTCGAGGGTTTTGAAGAGCAGGCCGAGCGGCAAGGTATGGTTCCGTGGGAGTGGCTTCCCTACCACCTGCTCTCCGCCCTGCCCCCATCGCACCCCGACTGGCCGCTGTACGATGCCGTGGTGGTCGATGAGGCCCAGGATCTGCTACCTGTCGTCTTTCGGGTGCTGATGCGGGTGCAGGGGGGATCCGACCGGGGGCTGATGGTACTCGGCGACGCCGCCCAAAACGTCTACCGCTCCAGCTTTCGCTGGGCCGATACCGGCCTTCGGGTCACGGGAGGCCACGTGACCGTCCTGCGCCGCTGCTACCGTACCACCCGGGCCATCGTGGAGGCTGCGAGGCCGCTCGTCGCCGAGCTTCGGCAGAATTTGGCCGACGACCTGGTGGAGCCGGAGGCCACCGAACTGACCGGTCCTGCGCCCGACGTGTTGCTGGCCGACGACGAGGGCGCCGAGGTGAAGGAGATTGCCGGGCGGGTCTTCCGGCTCATCGAAGAGGGTACGCCCGCCTCCTCCATCGCGATCTTCGCCCGAGGCCGCCAGCTGCTCAACCAGGTCGCCCGGGAGCTTCAAGCCCGGGGGATCCCCTTTGAACACTATGAGAAACGGGACGGGCGCAAGTCCATCGATATCTTTGAACCCAGCGTGAAGCTCATCACCACGCTCAGCGCGAAGGGCATCGAGTTTCCCACCGTCTTCATCGTGGGAGTGACCGAGCAGCTGTTCCCGTCCCGGGACCGCACCCCCGAACAGCTGGAACGAGCCCGCCGGATGCTTTACACGGCCATGATGCGAGCGGCCTACCGCCTGACCTTGAGCGCGGTGCGTGCGCAGGCGTCGGGGTTGCTGAGGCTGATCCAGCAGGCCGGGGCCCATGGCCAGCCGGGGTAAACCCTCACACGTTAACCCTCGCCCGGCGGGCCAGGGTGAGGACGCGCGGCCGGGCGCCGGATTCAAGCTTGAAATGGAGCCCGTGGCGGAAAATCTCGGGCATGTAATACTCGTCGCCTTCGCGCAGCACCACGCCGTTGTCTTCGAGGAGCCTGAGCTGGTCCGGCTCAAGCCCGACGGTCTCCCGGGTGAAGGGGACGGTGCGTTTGTCAGCGGGCAGGTTCCGAAGATACTCGAAGACAGGCCTCAGGAGGGGGTTTTCCGCCTCCACCTCCTTGGTCTTTTCGGTGCTGCAATCAGGCAGAGCCCGCCGCAGGGCGCCTGGCGTGAGAAGGCGGTCCTTCC
Organism: uncultured Clostridia bacterium; assembly: GCA_964418425.1. Classification (GTDB taxonomy): domain Bacteria; phylum Bacillota; class Limnochordia; order Limnochordales; family Geochordaceae; genus CAYQLT01. Next base: position 9,271 of record CAYQLT010000036.1, on the reverse strand, counting down.
AGTGCGAGTCGCCCACGGAGCCCCGAGCGGCAAGGGCAAGCAGGCGCATCAGATCCCGCGCCTGGATCTGCTGGCGGAAATCGGAGAGTGCGGAAATCACCCACTCTGAGGAGCGCGCCTCTTTGGACCGATCACTTCCGAGTTTCTTCCCCCATATCGGCTCGAGCGCGTCGGAGAGCGTCTTGCGTCCGGCCTGGTGCAACGAATCGACGGTTTGGTTTGCCAGCACTCCCGCCTTGACAGCCGTCCATGCCACAAGGCGTAATGCCTCTTCCTCGTTCCACTTGAGAGCATACGGCTCGTATCGCGCGAGAAACTGGGCAGTGTTCTGCCGCACCGCCGAAAAGACCATGTCACTGCGGATGAAGACGACCAGGCCGACCGGGCGGCCCGGTTGCTGCTCCAGCCACTCCGGGACATCCTGCAGCAGGCCCCGCAAGGCGACCTGCTGCGAAGCGTTCTCGGAGAAGGATTGAAACATCTCTTCAAGGCCGTCGATGACCACCAGAAGCTTCTCGCCCCGCTGCCGGAGGAGTTCCACGAGGGTTCTACCGGCGCCGGCGGCCCGGACCTCCAGCCCAAGGGCCCAGGCCATCATGTCCAGCCACCGCTCGCGCCACTCGCCTTCATGGAGGTTCAGCTTGAGCTCGTCCGAGACGGCGTCGCGGACCCGGTCGATGGCCCACGGTTCACCGAACCCGAGGCTTCGCGCGGTCTGCTCACGAGCCGCCTCCACCCTGCGCAGCGCCTCATGCTTGAGGCTTTTCGGTTGCACCAACGGGAATATCCAACCGTCCACCCGGACGTCGGATATCCCGGCGTCCTGTACGAACCTCGACCATCTCCCCCTGCGGACGATCTGCAGGAAGGTGTACGTTTTCCCCGACCCCTTGGCGCCCACCACGACGGCGACAGGTAGCTCGTGGCGGTGGTCGGAGGCAAGCCGCAAAAGGGGGATGGTCGTGAGAAAGTCGGTCCCCTCTCCTTCTTCCGCAAAGATGAGTTTCCCGGCGAAGGTGCCGAGGCGCCGGCGCTGCTCGTCGAGGTCAGCCGGTCGCGGCGGTGCTGCAGGAGACGCCCTGCGTGCCACGGGCAGCCAAGGCAGGAGCTGCTGCATGGCCTCAACGAGCCCTGCTCTGCGGATCCGCCCGAGGGCCTCGTCCCAGTCGAGGGGAAGCGACATGAGCCTGGGGTCGAAGCGAGTGGCCACGAGTGGCGGCTCGTTGTCTTCCGTGATGAAGTTCGGAGCTGCGCGAAGCAACTCCTCTCGGGCGCGGTCGACAAGGCCGCCGGCGTCCTCTTCGTCGGTGACCCGTGTGATGACGATGGCTGGAAGCGGCTCGTCCTCCTGGACAGACGGCGCCACATCGTTGAGCAGGCGCAGCACCTGACAGGTGCCGTCTACGGACTGCCCCGACAGTGTCGTCACGAGGGTGCGGTACACCCTGGGGTCCAACATCAGCCCGGCGGCCAGTTCGGAAAGACCGGCCCGAAGGTCGACGATGACAGCCGCAGCCCCCAGGACCCGGCCGAACTCGCCCAGGAGCTCCGTTAACACAAACGGGTCCTCCGCGTCGCGGACCAGGTGCTCCGGGCGAACCTCAAGGGACGTGAAGCGCTCCACCGACCGGAAGGCAGGCAGCACGTAGATCTGCTTGAGCAGCGCCCCCTCCAGACGCTCGGCCACAAGGCGGACGGCGGCGCGCCGGGTCAGGTCTTGTTCACTGTGGGCCAGCGCGAGAAAGTCGGCCAGGCAAACGGGCGGTTCAGGCAGGCGCTTCTTGAGCATGCGGCTGATGCCGGGTGCTTCCAGCTCGCCGTCGACGAGCAGCACCCTCGCCCCCGGAGCGGACTCGGCCAGCGCTTGGGCCAGGGCCATCGCGTGAACGGTGCGGCCGACGCCCCCCTTGAACGAATGTAATGCCACGACGGGCGGAAGTTCCGGAGTTAGTCTGCGGGGCCGGGCCATCCGGGCGCTTGACGCCCACAGGATGGACGGCCTCGTGAACGTCGGCACAAAACGCGGGCTCGGCGGAGTTTCGTCGGTTTCTTCCACCACCACGGGCAGGGTTCGGCGATCATCGTTGAGGCTTTCGAGAATGATCGCGTCCGCACGGCTATCGTAACGGGGCTCATATTCGGCAGCCAGCCATCGGTATGCATCGGCCCGGTGCCCGGGATGCACCCTTACGGTGAGGGTATCCCAGTACGGCCTTGCCCAGACGAGCCACTCGGGCCATCGCCCTTCATGCAAGGCCCGCAGCAGAACCTCCTCGACATCGACCCAGGTGTAAAGCCGAACGTCTTTCGGTATCATCGGCGTGTAGCCTCTTCCACCCACGCACACACTCTTGCGAGCCACGACCGCAAGCCAGGCTGGTCATCGGGGTGTATCCGCACTCCGTAGCGCCACGCCTCGTGCGCTTGTGAAATGTGCAGAGAGTTGTTGTCCCGGCTCAATCGCAACGTGGGCGCTGAACCGATTCGGGCCCCGACGCGGAGCTCCTTCAGCCACATGATCAGGTCGTGGCCCTTCTTGCTCATGGCTTCGGGGAAGTCGTCGGAGCTCCGCTTCCGGTTACGCCGAAGCCACACCGCCTTCAGGCCGCACTCGGCAGCGTAAAACAGCAAAAGGCCGTGCGATTCTGAGCTTCCTGTCTGTGCTGTATCGTAATGGAGCCTGAAAGTACGTGTCAGTTCCTCAACGCCTGCTTTCAGCATGAGTGCGGGGTCCCCAAGATAAGACAACGATTGTCGACCGCATCTTCACTGTACCAACATTCGACAGTTATGACAAGCTTCGGGGGTTCGCCCCAGGCTGGCGAAACAGCAGCTGGCTTTCCCGTCCCCGGCTACGGGCCTAGGGCCTCTCCCAAGAGCTCAGGTTGTGTCCCAGATCAAATGCTTCACCGCCCGGCCCAGTGTGGGACCCCCGACGGCGGGCGCTGACCCCGGGGGCAACAGCTGGCGGAAGTGGCGCCGAGCCAGCCGCTCCAGTTGTTCGACGCTGGGTACCTGCAGCAAGAAGCCCATCCACGCCGTCAGCCACAGCGTGCCGGGCAGGATTTCGGGGCGCTTGGGGCCATCGCGCGCGTGCCGCCACGCTCCCGGCGGGGTTCGCCCGCAGGGCCCCAACGTGGTATCCTTAGCGCAGGAGGGCAGCCGCACGAATGGGGTTGACGACCGCCGCCACGGCTGAGCGGGCCGCCGGCTGGCCGCGCCGCTGGCTGACCGAGCTGGCCGCCCACGCGAACGACGGCCCGCCCCTCTCAGCCGGCGGAGGAACGTCGAAGCTCTCTCTAAGGCAAGTGCTGGCTGCGAAACGGGGGAGAACCATCCATGGGCGTACCAGCCAAGGGAAGACGAACCATCGGGCTTGGGGTGCTGGCCCTCCTGCTTTTGGCGGTGGTCGGGCCGAGCCCCGCCAACGTCGCCACCGCGTCCTCGGCCGAGCCCGGCAGCGAGGCCGCGGCCACTTCCCAGGGCGAGGCCGCGCTTCTGGAGAGCATCGCCGACTACTTCAGCCAAAAGGCCGGGGAGGTCACACCCGAGGAGCTGAAGGCGCTTCGGGAGAAGGGTTACGGCATCGGCGAGATCGTCATCGTGTACGGGCTGGCGCTCGCGGCCAGCCTGGTCGTGGACGACGGACAGGGCACGGCCACCTCTACCTTTGACGAGGCGCTCAGCAAGGTGCTCCAGCTGCGGGAGGCGGGACTCGGCTGGGGTGAGATTGCGAGGGAGCTTGGGGTTCATCCGAGTACCCTGGGGCAGTCTGTAGCCGGCGCGCTCAGGCAGGCCGAACGGAAGGCCGACGAACTGTACGACGCTGCCCGCCGCGCCGGTACGCAAGCGGGGCCGAAATTGCGACAACTCGGGGAGGAGCTGCGGCGTGCCGCCACCTCGGCAGCCGAGTCCGCCCGGGAGATCTTGCCCGACCCGGCGAGGGAGCACTTCCGCCGGGCTCTTGAGGAACTGCGCAAGGGACTCGAGGCTGCCGCCGGCAGCCCCGGCGACGGCACAGGTAGCCCCGGGGCCGGAACCGGCAAGACGGCGGGCGGCCCGCCAGGCGGCGGCGCCCACAACGGCGACCAGACTTCGACGAAAGAGGACAAGGGGGCCGGCCACGACCCGGGCTCTCCGGGGCCAGCCGGCAAGGGCGGCAAGGGCGGCGGCTGAGCTTCGTTCGAATTCCGGTTCGTGATCCCTCGCAAGACCGCGTCGTGGCCCGGAGCCGACCAACTCGAGCGCCGGTCTCCTTCCGCACACGCGGGTCACCCGGGCCGCGCGCTCGCCGCGGGCAGCCTTACCTCGGCCCCCAACCCCGTGTGTGCGAAGGTGCCCAGAGTGGTATACTCGGGCCGGCACAAGGAGCGCGCCAGCTTTCCCGGGAGCTGATGGCGGTGTGGCCGGAGCCGATCCAGCTGGCCCTGCAGGAGCCCAACGGGGCACGCTTCTTTCGCTGCGCATTACAAGTAAACCCGCCCGGCTACGGCCCTCGGTACAGGGGGACGGAACAAGTACTGGGCCCCTCGGAATGGGCTGCACGACTGGCCGAGGAGGCAGCCCGTCACGGCGTGGAGGTGATCGGAATCACGAGCCACCACGACGTGTCGGAAGTTTCTCTTATCGAGAGTGCTTGCAGGAAGTGGGACATCACCGTCTTCCCCGGATTTGAGGTGAAATCCCGAGAGGGCGTCCACCTCCTGTGCCTTTTCGACGTCGGAACCTCGCCGGCGCTACTGGAGCGCTACTTGGGGGAGATCGGTGCGACTTCTGGACAGTCGCTTGCAAGCCAACCCTTTCACGAGATCGTCAACATCGTGACGAGCCATGGCGGCGTGGTCATCGCCGCTCATGCCACCAGCCAATACGGCCTGCTTCGAGAACTGCGTGGCGAAGCCCGTGCCAGGGCTTGGCGGCACCCGGGACTGCTTGCTATCCAGATCCCTGGGAGCATCGACGACTTGCCGCCCGACCTCCGCACCATCGTCCGCAACCAGGATCCGAACTATCGTCGTGATCCCGCGCCATCACCTGACCTTGCGATAGCGGTCATCAATGCTCGAGACGTGGTTGACCCTTCCGATTTTGCCGACCCGGCCGCGACGACCCTGATCCGGATGACGTTTCCTTCCATCGAAGGCTTACGTCAAGCTTTCCTCGACCCCGAGTCGCGCGTACGCCTCAATAGCGACCCGACCCCTTCAGCCCGCTCGCGGATCTGTGCTATTAGCTGGGAGGGCGGATTCCTTGATGGAGTGCGGATACACCTTAACGAGGGCCTCAACGTGCTGGTGGGAGGTCGAGGGGCTGGAAAGTCGACTATCGTTGAAAGCATTCGGTACGCCCTAGCTCTGGATCCTCTCACCAGGAGCGGTCAGAGCACGCACCAATCCCTGGTCAAAGAGGTGCTCCGGGCCGGCACGAAGGTGACCCTCCTTGTCGAAGCCAGCAGGCCCGGTGCCGCTCCCCGAAAGTATATTATCGAACGTATCGTACCGAACCCGCCCGCCGTCCGAGACGACTCGGGCGAAGTATTGCCCCTCAGCCCGAGGGATATCCTCCCAGGCGTGGAAGTCTACGGTCAGAACGAACTGGGCGACCTTGCTTCGGAACCGCTTCAGCTTGCCCGGCTGCTCGAACGCTTCGTACCACCCGGCGTCAGGGAGACCCGCCGCAGGGCGGAGATCAGGCGGGCTCTCTCGAAAAACCGTGCCCGCCTGACGGAGGTCATGAACGAAAGGCGTGAACTGGAGCAACGACTGGCCAGGCTTCCGGCGCTTCAAGAAGAGTTGAGGCGTTTCCAGGAGGCTGGCCTCGAGGAACGGCTAAAAGCAAAAAGTCTTCTTGTCAGCGAGGAGCGCATTCTGCAAACCGCCTTTGAACGGTTACTTCAGTTCAAGGAGGCTGTAGAGGCGCTTCAGGTAACATTTCGACTGAACGAGGCGTTTGCAACCGAGGAAGCGCTGTCGGCGCTTCCGGGAGCCGACATCCTGGCCCGCATCGGCCCCATTCTGGACGAGGTAGTGAGGACAGCAAGGAACGCTGCGGACGGCCTTCATGAAGCCATCACAGTGGCAGAGGCGAAACTCCAAGCCGTGCGTGACGAATGGGACAGCCGTCGGCGCCAGCCAGTTGAGCAGGAGTACCACCGGACTCTTCGTGAACTCCGTCGAGACGCCATTGACGGTCAGGCGTTCATCGACCTGCGCCGGGAGGTGGAAGCCCTCGAGCCTCTTTCGTCGAAGGCGCAGCGCGTGCGAGCCGAGGAGGAAGAGCTTCGTCGGGAACGCCAAAGTCTCGTGACGGAGCTGCAAGAATCGTTTCGCCTCGAGTTTGCTGGCCTGCAAAAGGCGGCGCGCCACGTAAATGAACGGCTTCATGGGCGAGTGCGGGTGGACATCGCCTTTTGCGCCGACAGGGAACCCCTTCTGCAGCTCCTGCGAAGTCAGGTTGGAGGCAGGCTCACCGAACTTCTCCAAGCCTTGAAGGCGCATCCCGACCTGTCGGTTCCGCAGTTGGCGTCCGACATACGCCAGGGCGCTGCGTCGCTTCAGGAACGGTATCGTGTGCCTCCAGACCAGGCAAGGCGGGTCGTAGAAAAAGGTGAGGAATTAGCGCTGCTGGTGGAGGAAGTAGAGCTACCTCACGTAGCCACCGTCTATTTGAACGTTGCACCAGAAGGCCTTGAACCCCAGTGGCGGCCCATGGAAAAACTATCCAAGGGTCAAAAGGCCACCGCGTTGATCCTGATCTTGCTGCTTGAGGGCGATGCGCCGCTGGTGATCGACCAGCCCGAGGACAACCTCGACAACCGGTTTATCGCTGAGGCAGTGGTGGCTCGCATCCGGCACAGTAAGCGGCAGCGCCAGTTCCTATTCTCCACCCACAACGGGAATATCCCTGTGTTGGGGGACGCGGAACTCATCCTGGGGTTGAAGCCGGAAGGCGAGGCGGACAGCGGCCGCACGACCATCCCGAAAGAGTGGCGTGGTTCCATTGACGACGCCGGGGTTCGACGTCTCGTAATGGAGGTGCTCGAAGGAGGGAAAGAGGCCTTCGACATCCGCCGGCGAAAATACGGGTTTTGAGGTGATCGGATGACCCGTACGGAATTGCTGGAGCTTATTAAGAACGGTGAAGGTTCGGGGGTGGAGTTTGACCTGGATACGCTGGATGCGTACCACTTCGCCAAGGAGGTGGTCGCGTTCGCGAACTTCCGAGGGGGCCGCATACTCCTGGGGGTTAACGACCGGGGCGAGGCGGTGGGCATCACCCGTCCCGACCTTGAGCAATGGGTGATGCAGGTGTGCCGTGACAAGGTGCGACCCGAGATCATACCTTTCTATGAGACGGTAACGCTCGAAGCGGGGCGGGTCGTCGCGGTGGTCCAGGTGCTGCGAGGGCTTGACGTCCACCATGTTTGGCATAACAACCACCGCTACTATTTCGTCCGAGTTGGGTCGACGAGCCGGGAGGCGAGTCAGGAAGAATTGCGCCGACTGTTCCAGCAGCGGGGGCAGTTACGGTTCGACCTGCATCCCGTATCCGGAGCCACCCTGTCGGACCTTGACTTGCGCCGGCTACATAACTACTTTCTCGACATCAGGGGTCAGGAGGCGCCGGACCTTTCGGAGCCGGAACAGTGGACGGCTCTGTTGTTGAATACCGAAATCCTGGTCGAAGCAGACAACCGGGCTGTCCCGTCCCTGGGCGGCCTGTTGCTGTTCGGTAGGAACCCGAAGCGGTTCTTGCCCCAGTCCGGCATCAGTGCCGCGGCATACCCGACCCCCGTCAAGGATTATGCCACGAGCGAACGAGCGGTCCTCCGGGGCCCGATGGTTCCCCTGTTGGACCGCAACGGCGAGGTGGTTGAGGCGGGTCTGGTAGAACAAGCCCTTGCGTTTGTCCATCGTAATACTCGGGTGGAGGGATGGGTTGACGAGGGGGGCCGACGCGTCGAGCGTAGGGCCTATCCCGATGAGGCCGTACGGGAAGTTATCGTCAACGCCCTCGTCCACCGAGACTATACCGTCACGGGTACCGACATCGAGCTCTCCATTTACCCTGATAGGCTTGAGGTTATCTCGCCAGGGCAACTGCCAAACACCATTACGGTGCAACGCATGCGGGCCGGCTGCAGAGCGACGCGCAATGAGCTCATAAAGGAGATTATGCGCGATTACCGGTACATCGAGCACATGGGGATGGGGATTCCGTACAAGGTGATTCGCGGCATGAGGCAACACAACGGGACGGACCCCGACCTCGTGGAGCAAGAAATGTCATTCCTCGTGCGGCTCTGGGCCAAGGGGTCGGAAGCCGGACACAAGGACGCGGTGGCGGCGGACCGCCCCGGCTGAACCCGAGCTCGCGCGGCGGTGAACGCACCGCCATCCTGGCTTTAGGGAGATACGAGAAGCGCTGGTTACAAGGGTTCCCCCAGTTCGGCCAGGAGCTGGCGAGCGCGCGCTTTGTGGCGCGCATCGTTGATGGGTTCCTTCTCGGGCATGGCCAGCACCTCGCGTAGCACGCGGATTGTAGCTTCGCGGTCGCCGGCCGCATGATAAGCCTCTGCCAGCCCGAGGCGGTACAAAACGTTGTCCGGAGCATGCCTCACGGCCAGCTCGGCGTGCTCGACGGCCTTCTTCTTGTCGCCGATGGACAGGGGACGGCCCGGTACCACGCGGTAAAGCACCCCCAGCACGTGGTGCGCCCCGGCGTGGGACGGGTCGAGCCGGACGACCGTCTCCATCTCCCGCACCACGTCGTCCACCAGGAACAAACTGACCAGGATGCCGCGTTCTTCGCCGACGCGCCCGATGAGTACGCCGTACCAGTAGTGGCCGTCCACGCCGTCCGGGCGTAGCTCGACCGCCCGGCGCGCCAGGTCCCGACCCTCTTCCAGGATAGGTCGCTTCTCGGGCTTCGGCACCAGCTCCCCGAGCTGCCAGGCGGCCCGGCCGGCCTTCCACGCCGCCTCGTAGGACTGCGGGTCGGCTTCGAGCGCCTGCTTGTACAGCTCGTACGCTCGACGTACGGCCTCGGTCCCGGTGGCGGAGTCGTAAAGAACGTCCGCCTCGGCGATGAGCGCCGTCGCGCGGTCCGGGCCCGGTGCCACCTCGGCTCGCGCCAGAGCGGCTGCCGCCACAACCAGCCCCAACACGACCCCAGCGGCCATGACGCCGAGCGCCGGGCGCAGACCCCACCGGCTCATTGGGCCCACCTCCCCGGTGCAAGAGCTTCCTCACTTGGTCCGCGCTTCCTCCAC
>CAYQLT010000035.1:10437-24721 GCA_964418425.1 uncultured Clostridia bacterium | reverse complement strand
GCCGGGGACCCCCGACCGCCGGTCATCCCGTCGAGAAACAATGCACCGACAGCCCCGGCTCGGCCACGCGCTGCTCTCGCCGGGCGACGCGACCGAACACGGTCTGCGGGAGCCGTTTGAGGCGACGGTGCAGAGGTCGGCTGCGTCGGCGCCATGAGCTTCCAACGAAGAGCCGGCGTGGCCCTCTGTTCTTTCGGTGCCTGATGGTGCGGGTGGCCGAGGCCCTATCCCCGGGACAACGCTTGTCCCCGTCCTGGGTCCGCGCGGTGTTCGCAGGAGCAGTGGGAAGAACTGTCCGAGAGCCGACGGGAGCTGGTGCGCCACGAGGGGTTCGAACCCCCGGCCCGCTGTTTAAGAGAAAGCGACCCGCCGTCGTGGTGCGGTTCGCGACGCATCCACCCATCCCGGCGATCCCGTCACGACACGCTTCGCGACGGCCTGGCACAAGCCGCGGTTCGCGCGTTGTTCGCCCGCCCTGCAGGCCTTCGGGGGGACCAGGCCCATTAGGCTACAGGGCGCTCGCGGGCAGCCAATGGGCCGTTGCCAGAGCCTGGTATGCCGGCGCCCAAGTGGGCGGCCGGCGGCAAGAGCATGAGCCCCCCTTGCACATGGAACCCAAGGCCCCTGGCAAGGCCTGGTGGCGCCTACCCAAGGTAGGATGCCGCTTTTCCAAGACGACGGTGCGCGTCGCTACGTGCACCGCTTGCGCCTCTGTGTGGCAGTGAGTCACCATGCCTGTCCGGCCCTTTGCGGCAGCTGGTGACAACGCGGCCCGACGGACGCGGGGGTGACCGCCGGCCGTTGCATGGGTCCCTGTGGCGGCAAGGCGCCATAGCGCGGCGCTGTGTTCTGCGAGGAGGGCTGGTGCGTGCGCCCCCGCAGCCGCCGAGCCGTCCGAGGAACCATCTTCTGGGGCGAGTGCCTGCAGGGGGCTGGTAGCGCAGGCGGGCCCGCGCCGGTTTCGGCCCCGAGGGATAGCCCATGCGAGCCCCTCCCGGCGACCCCGTGGCCCTGGACGATGCCTGGCGGGATGGCAAGCTGCGCCGCCTGCCAGACGGGTTCTGGGTGGATCCTGCGAACGCCAGGGCCGTGCTCGAGGTGCTCCTGGCCCGCGAGGGTCATAGCCTGGACGATGCGCCCTGGGTGTGCCGACGAGCTGGCTGCGGGCGCATGCCAGCCAGGGCGCCTTTGCTCGCGAGGGGCTTCCCCGGCCCGACAAGAGCTATCAGCGGTGGGCTCTATCCCGCCGTCGCCGTCACGAGCACCAGGGACTGTGCGAGATGTGTATGGCGCCTCGCGAGCCGGGGTCCGGGGGTCTGCTACCGGTGCTACAGCTGTCCCGCAGAGCGCCAGGGCATGTGCTCGCCCTGCTACGCCCTGTAGCTGCAAACGCGGGCCCGCCGATACCGGAGGCTGTACTGGCGCCGGCGGGCGGAGGGTCGCTGCGTGCGGACGCAGTGCAAAGAGCCCGGCGCTCCAGGCCACGGGTACTGCGAGGACCACCGGGCCGCCCAGAGCGAGCGCTACGGGCGCCTCAATTACCGGGCACGCGCTTCGCCTGGGAGGGCCGGCCGCCGTTCAGGGTTGCGTTGAGCCCGCACCAAGGAATGGGCCTCCATTCTTTGACATACGTCAAGGCCCCAGGTATAGTGATCTTGACAGGCGTCAAGCGGGGCGGGGTACGATAGCGGCGCACAAGGACTTCCGCAAGCTCATGCTCCCGGCTGTGGAGCAGGGGTTCCGGCTCGTCGAGGACAAAGGGAAGGGCAAGCGATGAGGGAGTACGTGGTGGAGCTCGAGGCGGTGGTGCCGAGCCTGGCCGCTGCCCCCGCCGAAGACCAGGAGCGGCGGACCGACGCTCTCCTCGATGCGTTGGAGGCCATGGCAAGGGAAGGAGCCTAGCCTATGGCATCGAGGTTCCGGCCGCCTTCGGCGGACTTGGGGGCAGGCTGGGAGGGCGCTTCTACGTGAAGGCCGCCCATGCCGACGCAGCGCTCGAGATCGGAGCGTCTGCCCTTCGGGAAGCCCTGTCAAAGGTGGGATGCCCGCAGTTCGCGTGGCTGCGCGTGCTGGCGGAGCCATTCGAGGCGCAAGACGAGAGCGATGAAGGAGAAGACGGCTCCGAGGAGGGCCTCGAACTCGAGTCCGCCCATGAGGTTACCGTCCCCGGATCGCACTGACGGCGCCGCGCTCCTGGACGAGCTGGTTACAGGCGCCGAGATCGGCCGCAGGCTGGGCGTCAGCCGGGAACGGGTGCGCCAGTGGGCCTCCGACGCCCGCTATCGGTTCCCGACGGCCCTTGGACGCATCGGACGGGCAGTGGTGTGGCGTTGGTCCGACGTTGCGGCATGGGCACGTGGGCGGGACTTTGGGGGCGCGAAGGCTCCCGCGAGGATCAATTCTGCCCGCAGGCGGACTTGAAGCCGCAGGTGCTGCAGCGATAGCAGGCGCCGTTCCATGCGGTCGGCTCGCCGCACCCTGGGCAGGGCGGGCGGCCTCTGCGTGTGCCTCGGAACCGGCTTCCAGCGACGCGGTGCTGGACGAGACGACACGGCCTCCCTGGCGCCGCGGTCAGGTGGCCGGTGGACTATCTCGTGGACCGGGCAGAGCTGGTGCGACTTTGGGGGCGGTATCCCTGCGTAGGGGCAGCCGCCGACCACTTCGTGGTGCCAGAGGCGTCCATCCTGAAGAAGCTTGCGTGGATGCGCGGGTACGGCAGTTACGCGGCCTGATAGGGTACGGCGCCGGTGGGGATGTGGCATGGTGGGTTCGTGCAATCGCCATCGGCCTCGCTATCTCCGGGGCGACAGGTCGCCCCCATTGCGCTTGCGAGCCCTGAGAGCCCAGAGGAGGTAGCCAAGCTCTTCCTCCGTACCGCGCACGGCCTCGAACAGAAGAGTAGGAACGGCAGTAGGGCCGGAAACGGAAGAAGCGTGACAGAAAGCCATGGGAATCGATTCAGCCCAGCAAACGGGCACGAGTGACCAAGGTATAGCGGCGAGGCGCTGGGAACAGGTGGAGTTATTTGCTACGCCGGCAACAGGCCGCCGCGCCCTTAAGCCTTTGCTCAAGTGGCCAGGAGGCAAGCGATGGCTGGTGCGGCATTTGCACCCCATATGGGAGCGCCATCGCCACCGCCGGCTTGTGGAGCCCTTCTGTGGTGGCCTAGCAGTGACCCTAGGGCTGCTGCCCGAAGTGGCTTTGTTGAACGATATTAACCGCCACCTCATCAACTTCTACCAGTGGGTGCAGCGAGGTTTGCGGATCACGTTGCCTATGGCCAATGATTCCTCCCTGTACTACGTGTACCGGAATCGGTTCAACGAGCTAATCGCGGCGGGTAAGTCAGACAGCCGGGAGGCGGCAGAGATCTTCTACTACCTGAACCGCACCGGCTACAACGGGTTATGCCGCTTCAACCGGGACGGCGAGTTCAATGTGCCCTTCGGGAGGTACAAGCACATTCGCTACGAGACTGCCTTTCCCGACCACCATGTCGCTTTCGCTCGGTGGACGTTCACGGCCGGCGACTTCGAATCGGTGGATCTTGACCCTGAGGACTTCGTCTACGCCGACCCTCCCTACGACGTCGAGTTCACGCAGTACGCCGCGGAAGATTTCTCGTGGGACGACCAGGTCAGGCTGGCGCACTGGCTGGCAGGGCATCCGGGGCCGGTGGTGGCGTCGAACCAGGCTACGGAGCGGATCGTCAGCCTGTATCGTGCGCTTGGCTTCCAGCTGCACTTCCTCAAGGGGCCGAGGATGATAAGCTGCACAGGTGACCGGACGCCAGCCTTGGAGGTCATTGCCTTACGAGGAGTCGATTGACGTGACGGCAAGAAACACAAGCACGGGCCACGTCTTAGAGCAGATGGTCCGGCCAGCACTGCGTCGCGGCGGCTATAGCCTCCTGAACAATGGCCGGCAGGTCGTGGTGGGGCACAAGCCCAATGGCAAGCCATATAGAGCTGATGTTGTTGCCGTGTCGCCCGCAGGGAAGCATTACATCATTTCGCTCAAGTGGCAGCAGACGTCGGGCACCGCTGAGCAGAAAGTCCCGTTCGAGCTGATCTCCCTCCTGCACATTTTGCGTGCTCGACGAGGGGCTTACCACAAGGCGTACCTCGTCTTGGGCGGTCCGGGTTGGAGCCTGCGCGAATTCTATGTGTCGGGCGGGCTAAGGTCGTACATTACCACTTTACCGACAATTGGGCCGGCAACGTTCCCTGAATTGGCGTGGTTTATACACCTGAGCGACAAGCAGCTACTGGCAGTAGCGGGACGAGGCGTGGAACAAGGCGCTGTGGCTACGGACGGCCGACGGTACCGGGCGCGCGTACAAGGACCTGCTCTACTCGGGCGCATGGCCGCCACAATCTTCAACCCGCACCCGGCCGTAGCCCATGCACCGTCGTCGTATGCAGGGCTGTCGGTGTCAACGGGAGCTGGCTCAGGCTAGCCCGCCCCGGGGCCGCTCATGCAGGCAGGGAGAACGTGGTGTCCGGGGCACGGTGGTGGCAGGGGCACGGAGATGTAGACCGGCGCCAGGAGGAACGCCGTGCCAGCCTCTGCCCCGACCCTGGGATCTCCATGATAAGAAAACAGGGATTTCGTATCTTGTTAAGATAGCTAACTCGGGTTATGCTATCCTGGAAAGCCCGTAGATCCGAGCGGACGTGTCCCGCATGTACGGGCCCGTGACCAAGGGTGGCGACTTGCGCTCCCGCTTCGGTGGTGACGAGGGTGATTCGCGACGAGGACCTCCTCCAAGTCCTGCGCTCCTTCAACCCCTGGTGGACCACCGGCAAAGTTCCCGAGCACCTGGTACCGCCGGTGCGTCGGGCCGCCTATCACGCTCTTCGGTCCAGGTTGAGGCAGCCCAAGTGGCGGCGTGCCTTTCTCCTGCAAGGCCCGCGCAGGGTGGGTAAGACCACCCTCCTCTACCAGCTCGCCGCCGACGCGCTGGCGCAGGGGGATTTTGCTCCAAAGCAGGTTCTGTACCTTTCCTTCGACCATCCGATCGCGAAGCTCGCCCGCTTTGACCAGCTCCTGCGAATCTTCCAGGAGGTGGGAGGCTGGGCGCCGGAACAGGGAGGGCATCCTCCCAGTGCGCTCCTTCTGCTGGACGAGATCCAGTACACGGCCGACTGGGCCAGCTGGCTCAAGTGGCTGGTCGATCAACATCCCCGCTTTCGAGTGGTGGCCACAGGCTCTGCGACCGCCCGTCTGGAGATGGAAGGCGCCGAACCCGGCGTAGGCCGCTGGGTCTCAGTGCCCGTTCCTCCTCTCTCCTTCTTCGAGTATGTCGCCTTGCGCGGCTTGTCCTTGCCTGAGGTTGACGACCTAGACCGAGAGTTTCTCTGGTTGCGACCCCTCGATCAGAGAGCGGCCCTCCGGTTGGTGGAGCAGACGCGGGTGCTTAAAGCCCATTTCCAACGATATCTCCTCCTGGGTGGTTTTCCCGAGATAGCCCTGCTCGATGACCCTGACACCCTTGACCTCTTGCGGGTCGACGTGGTCGATCGAGTTCTCAAGCGCGACATGGTGGCGCTGTTCAACGTCCGCAACGTCCTGGAGCTAGAGCGGCTGTTCGTCTACCTGTGTTTGCACACAGGTGAGATCATCAACCGCGAGACCCTTGCCAGGGAGCTTGGGGTCACTGGACCTACCGTCGACCACTACCTGGCGGCGGTGGAGGCGGCACATCTGATTGCGTTGCTCCCGAACGTTGACACGGGCGGTAAGAAGCTCCTGCGCACGCGGCCCAAGGCCTATCTTACCCACCCATCGTTGCGGAGTGCCGTGCTGATGCTGGGCGAGCAAGCACTCACGGATGCGACCCTTCTTGGCCATCTCGTGGAGACGGCGGTGGTGGCGTACACTCTCAGCTACGCGAGTCCCCTGGCCCCATGGGCGGGCTACTGGCGTGATGCGTCGTCGGGCAGGGAAGTAGACCTCGTGCTCACGCTTCCCAGGGCCACGGCGTTGGTAGAGGTGAAGTACCAGCCCAGGCCGCAGATCCGGCCCAACGAGGGTCTTCTCTCCTATCGTCGCGGCGATCCGTCGGTCGTACGCTGGCTGATCACCCGGGAGGCGGAGGACGCAGGGCCCGACCAGGAGTCGGGCGTTGTCCGCTTGCCCGCTTTTACCTACCTCTACCTTCTCGGCTGGCTTGCGCAGGGGGGAGGGTAAACGCTGGGTGTCCGTCACTGCGTACGCCGGGCTGGGCCTGGCGCCGGAGATGCCAGGGCGGTGCTATACCTCACCCGCGCGGGAACGGGAGGGGGCCGCCAGTGCGCCTGGTCGCGGATTTCGACGAGTTGGCTCGGATCGGAGGGTGACCGATGCGTGCCGATCCCCAAGACCCTAGCTGAGGTCGAGGCCGGAAGCCCGCTGTTGCTGGATATGGTGCAGGACGCTCGCATCCTTTACGACCAGGCTGGCTTCCCATCCCGCCGCCTCAACCGGCTGCGCAACAGGCTTCCCAAACTGGGGGCCCGTCGCATCGGGTATGGGGGGGCATCGTATTGGGACCTCAAGCCCGATTATCGGCCCGGTGAGGTGCTGGACCTGTTTCGTGGTCCAGGTGGCGAACGCGGCTAAATCCGCGCTGGCTGGTGTGCAGGGCGAGGTAGGGAAGAGGCGACCGACGGCGTGGCTTAAGCGTGTCGGCTTGCAGGTTTTTTCGGATATGCTCGACTTCTGACGCTCCCTCCTCAGCAGAGGCCCCGGCGCAAACCCGCTTATCCTTACGGAGCCTGCGGCGCTAGTTTCGTCCGGCGATGGGCAGCCTCCAGGGGGGGTCGGCTGAGCTGTCACGAGACTGGTGCGCCAGGAGGGATTCGAACCCCCGGCCCGCTGATTAAGAGTCAGCTGCTCTACCAGCTGAGCTACTGGCGCACCGGAAGGAGGTGGTAGCGGCGGCTGGACTCGAACCAGCGACTCCGCGGGTATGAACCGCGTGCTCTGACCAACTGAGCTACGCCGCCCTGGTTGCGGGGGTCGGATTCGAACCGACAACCTTCGGGTTATGAGCCCGACGAGCTACCAGGCTGCTCCACCCCGCGACGACCATGCGTGTGCCCGCCGCCGCTACCCACGCTCGATCATACCGTTTTGGGGCCGCCCGTCAAGGCTGGGCGTGGACGTACCGAACCCGGACGAAGCCTACCCCGCAGGAGCGTGCGACGTGGCGGTGCCGTCACGAGCCGGCCTCGGGCGTCCCGACGCCAGAGCCAGCAAGGTACCGGGGTGGGCGCCGGCGAACGGGCTGGGGGGAGGTGCTGGGCAGGGTGGGCGCTGCGCAGGGTGGCGGGTGGCTGGAGGCGGTTCGGCGCCGTCCGGTGATCGCGGCCGTGCGGGGGCCGGACGAGCTTCAGCGGGTTTGGGCTTCAGGGGTGCCGGTGGTTTTTGTGCTCAACTGCACCATCTTCGACCTCAGGGTCATCGCCCGGGGCTGCCGCGAGCGCGGCGTGCTGTGCTTCGCCCACCTCGACCTCATCGAGGGGGTGGGCAAGGACGCGGCGGGGGTTCGGCTGCTGGCACAGGAGACCGGGGTCTCCGGCCTCATCACCACCCGCAGCGCCCTGGTGCGGGAGGCCCGCAAGGCGGGCCTGGTGGCTGTCCAGCGGGTGTTCCTGCTGGACTCGGGCTCCCTGGCGACGGCCATCTCGGTGGCTCAGAGTACCCGCCCCGACGCCGTGGAGGTGATGCCCGCGCTGGTGGTGCCGGCCATCGCCCACCGCCTGCCCTTCGCCGAGCTGCCCCCGGTGATCGCCGGTGGGCTGGTGCAAAGCGAGGACGACGTGCGGCGACTGCTGGCGACGCCCGTGGTGGGCGTGTCGACCAGCGCAGCCTCGCTATGGGCGTTCCGGAGGTAACCCGAAGCAAGCGGGCAACCCGCCGGTAGCCGCCTGGCCCGAACCCCATCCTCGCCCTCGCTGGTATGCGCCTGCCCGCATCAGGGTTCGACAGGAAACCGGCCGGGGATTGCCGAACCGTCCGGCGTCGAGCAAGCCGGATTTACCCCCGCGCAGGCGCCCCGGCCGAGGGGGGCGGCGAGGGGGGGCCTGCCCCGGCGGTCGCCAGCGTGAGCCGGCCCACAGGCGGGCGGCGGGCTGGTGGCCACGCTCCCGGGCGCTTTCCTCCCGCGCTGCGGCTCGTCCTGCTTGGGGGGCCCGGAATCCGGCTCGGAGAGGAGAGATCACATGCGTCGGGCGCTGGGTGGGTTGCTCGCAGTGCTCCTGTTGGCGGCGGCCGTGGCGACGCTATGGACGGGGATAGCGCTGGGCGAGGGCCGGCCCCGGCTGGTCATCGAAAGCTGGCGCAACGACGACCTGACCATCTGGCAGCGGACCATCATCCCGGCCTTCAACCGCCACTACCCGGACATCGAGGTGGTCTTCGCGCCGACGGCCCCGGCCGAGTACAACGCGGTGCTCAACAGCAAGCTCCAGGCCGGAACTGCGGGCGACCTCATCACCTGCCGGCCCTTCGACCTGTCCCTGGAGCTGTACAAGCAGGGCCACCTGGTCGCCCTCAATGACCTGCCTGGCATGGAGAACTTCAGCGCGCTGGCCAAGAGCGCCTGGAGCACGGACGACGGTTCGGTGGTCTTCTGCGTGCCCATGGCCTCGGTCATCCACGGCTTCATCTACAACAAGCGGGCGTTCAACGAGCTGGGCCTGCGGCCGCCCCGCACCGAGAAGGAGTTCCTGGACCTCCTGGAGGCCATCCGGCGCAGCCGCCGCTATATTCCCCTGGTGATGGGCACGGCCGACCAGTGGGAGGCGGCCACCATGGGCTACCAGAACATCGGCCCCAACTACTGGGAAGGCGAGAAGGGGCGCCTCGGCCTGATCCGGGGAACCGCCCGTTACAACGAGGGGGGCTTCCTGGAGGCCTTTGAGGCGCTGGCCCGCTGGCGGCCGTACCTGCCGCCCGGCTACCAGGGGATCCACTACCCGGACGCGCAGAACCTGTTCGCGCAGGGCCGCGGCGCCATCTATCCGGCGGGCTCGTGGGACATCTCCGTCTTCCGCCAGCTGGTCGGCAACCGCTTCGAGCTGGGCGCGTTTCCGCCTCCCCTTCCCGAGGGCCGCACCACCTGCTACATCAGCGACCACATCGACATCGCCCTGGGCCTCAATGCCGCAAGCAAAAACAAGGAGGCGGCCCGAAAGTTCTTGCAGTGGATGACGACCCGGGAGTTCGCGGAGCTTTACTCCAACGCCCTGCCGGGCTTCTTCGCGCTGGCCAACTACGAGATCCAGCTGACGGACCCGCTGGCCCAGGAGTTCGTGAACTGGCGGAAGAACTGCCAGTCCACCATCCGGTCCGCGTACCAGATCCTGTCCCGGGGAACGCCCAACAACGAGCTGGATCTCTGGAACGCATCCGCGCAGGTGCTCAACGGCACCATGACGCCGAAACAGGCGGCCGACATGGTGCAGAAGAACCTGGAGTCCTGGTACGAGCCGCAGCGCCGGCGCTGACGGCGTCATCGCCAGCGCCGGGCTCCAGGCCGGCGGCCTTTCCGGCAGGTGCTCTGGCCAGGGCCGCAAGCCGCCCTGGCCAGGGCGCCCAAAGGCAGGCTGTCGGCTACATGGCTCGGGGAGTCGGGGAGCGGGTCGAGGGTGAGCCGGGCGGCGAAGGGCTTTCCATGGCACATCGTGGTCTTTTTGGCCCCGGCCGTGGTCTTGTACACGGTCTTCATGATCTATCCCATGCTGGACTCGCTGCGGCTTTCTCTTTACACGCGCAGTCCGGGCGGCGGCATGGAGTTCGCCGGGCTGGGCAACTACATGACGCTGCTGGGGACCGGGCAGTGGGCGCCTAAGTTCTGGAACGCGTTCCGCAACAACCTGGTCTTCTTTGCCATCCACATGCTCGTGCAGAACCCCATCGGGCCCTTCCTGGCCGTGCTCCTCAACAGCCGCATCCGGGGCGAATGGCTGTACCGAACCCTGATTTTCACGCCCACGATCCTTTCGGTGGTTCTGGTAGGCTTTGCCTGGCGCATGATCCTCAACCCCGTATGGGGCATCTCCGAGCACGTCCTGGGGCTGTTCGGGCTTGCCCATCTCAACCAGCCCTGGCTGGGCCTGGAGTCTACGGCGCTGGTGACCCTGTCTCTCATTTCGGTATGGCAGAACGTGGGCATCCCCATGATGCTCTTCCTGGCCGCTTTGGTTCGTATCCCCGACGAACTGCTGGAGGCGGCCCGGGTGGATGGCGCCACGGGGTGGAAGGCGTTCTGGAAGGTGCAGTTCCCGCTGCTTCTGCCCACCGTGGGCATCATCGCCATCCTCACCTTCGTGGGCAACTTCAACGCCTTCGACCTGATCTACACGAGCCAGGGAGCGCTGGCCGGGCCTAACTTCGCCACCGACATCATGGGAACGTTCTTCTTCCGCACGTTCTTTGGCTACCAGCTGCAGCCCGGGGATCCGTTCATGGGCGCGACGGTGGCCGGGATGATGCTCCTCATCATCCTGGCCGGGGTGCTGCTGTACCTGTTCGGGTGGCAGATGCGGCTGCAGCGGGTGGAGTACTGAGATGGCGGCCCAGTCCGGTGTGGTTGTGCGGGCGAGCGTGGCGGCCCGCCGGCGCCAGAGCCTGCAGGTGGCGGCCATCCACCTGGCGCTGGCGGCGTACAGCGCGGTGGCCCTGTTCCCGGTGCTGCTGGTGGTACTCAACTCGTTTAAGTCGCGGCTGGCCATCTTCCTTTCGCCGTACGCGCT
Source organism: uncultured Clostridia bacterium (assembly GCA_964418425.1). Taxonomy (GTDB): domain Bacteria; phylum Bacillota; class Limnochordia; order Limnochordales; family Geochordaceae; genus CAYQLT01. The sequence continues at coordinate 13,979 of CAYQLT010000035.1, read as the reverse complement.
GCCCAACGCCGAGACGTTTGACCTGGTGGGCTACCGCACGGTGGCTGACAACGCCAACTTCGGGTGGTACTTCGTCAACAGCCTGACGGTGACCGTGGGGGCGCTGGGGCTCATCCTGCTGGTGAGTTCGATGGCGGCCCATGCCCTGGCGGAGTACCCGTTTCGGGGCAACACGCTGGTGGCGTTGTACCTCACCGTGGGGATCATGGTGCCCATACGGCTGGGCACGGTGGGGTTGCTCAGGTTGATGGTGCAGCTCGGTCTGGTCAACACCCGGCTGGCCCTCATCCTCGTGTATGCCGCCCAGGGGATCCCTTTGGCGGTCTTCGTGCTGACGCAGTTCATGCGCCAGCTGTCCCGGGAATTCAAGGACGCCGCTCGCATTGACGGAGCCAGCGAGTACCGGGTTTACTGGATGACGCTTCCTCTGGTGCGGCCCGCCATCGGCACGGTGGCGGCCATCAACATGATCCCGATCTGGAACGACCTCTGGTTTCCCCTGATCCTGGCACCGGCCGAAGCGACCAAGACCATCATCCTGGGAACCCAGGTTTTCCTGGGGCAGTTTGTCAACGATTGGAATGCGGTGCTGGCTGCCCTTACGCTGGCCATGCTTCCGGTTGTTGCGCTCTACTTCATTTTCTCGCGGCAGCTCATCCGCGGTCTGATGGCAGGCGCGGTTAAGTAACCCGCCGTGGGCACAGGGGGGAGGCTCATGCGCGTCGGCCTGGTGGGCGCCGGCTTCATGGGCGGCGTCCACGCGAAGGCCTGGAGGCAGGCGGGGGCCGAGCTGGTGGCCGTGGTCTCCGCCAAACTGGAGGAGGCGACCGCTCTGGCGCAAGCCTGGGGGGCTCGCCCGCTGGCCCGTTACCAGGAATTGCTCGAGCTGGTGGACGTGGTGGATCTGTGCGTGCCGACGAACCTGCACGCCCCTATGGCGCTGGAAGCCATTCGGACGGGGCGCCACGTGGTGTGCGAGAAGCCCATCGCGCTGCGGGTCGAGGACGGTCAGGCCATGATCGATGCCGCCCGCCGTGCCGGGGTGAGGCTGTTTGTGGCGATGGTGCTGCGCTTCTTCCCGCAGTATCGGGCAGCCAGGGAAATCGTGAAGTCCGGCCAGATCGGTAGCCCCGGCGTCATCCGGCTGAAGAGGGTTTCATACCTCCCCCAGAAGGAACCGGACAACTGGTACCTGGACGAGGCCCGGTCGGGGGGCATGATGGTCGACCTGATGGTGCACGACTTCGACTATGCCCGCTGGCTGGCTGGCGACGTGCGGCGGGTTTACGCCCGCTCGGCCGGGGACCGGTACGCGCTGGTCACGCTGGAGTTTGCCAGCGGGGCCATGGCCCTCGTGGAGGGCGGCTGGGCCTACCCGCCGGGGACCTTCCGCACGGCGCTGGACGTGGCTGGCAGCGAGGGCCTCATCGAGTGGAGCTCGGACACGAGCCTGACCATCCACACCTACCTGGCTTCGGACCGGCAGGGGCCGGCCGCGGTGGGGCTGCCGTTATCGCCGCTGGCCGAAGACCCGTTCACGGCCGAACTCAAACATGTTCTTCACGCCCTTCGAACGGGCGAGCCGTTCGACCCGGCACCCGAGGATGCGCTGGAGGCGCTTCGCATCGCGCTGGCGGCCCGGGAGTCGGCCCGAACCGGCCGGCCGGTGATGCTGGCGTAAGGGAGCCGGGAAGAGCCCAACCGTGACGCTGGCGGGAGAGAAACGGGAGGAGGAGCGGAGGAGGATTGGCGATGAGGCCGGTGCGTATCGGGGTGATGAGCCTCGCGCATGTCCACGCCGAGCACTACCTGATGCGCCTCTTGCGCCTGCCGGGTATCGAGCTGGTGGGGTTCTCCGAGCCGGATCGCGCGCTGGCCGAAGAGGTGAGCCGATCTCTGGGGGTACGGTGGTTCCGGCGGCATGAGGAGCTTTTGGAGCAGGGTCCCGACGGGGTGGTGGTGACGTCGGAAAACGGCCGTCACGCCGAGCTGGTGGAGCTGGCCGCCCGGGCCGGAGCCCACGTGCTGTGCGAGAAGCCCATCGAGGTTACCCTGGAGCGGGCCCGGGCCATGCAGGATGCTTGTCGCCGCCACGGCGTGCGATTCATGACCGCCTTTCCCATGCGCTTCGACCCGTCGGTGCGGGCGGTGCGGGAGCAACTTCGGGCAGGCGCCTTGGGGCGGGTGCTGGGTATCAACGGCATCAACCACAGCGAGATGCCCGCCGTTCATCGCCGGTGGTTTGCGGACCGGGAGCTGGCCGGGGGCGGGGCGGTCATGGACCACACGGTGCACCTCGTCGACCTGTACCGGTGGTATTTCGAGGCGGAGGTCACCTCGGTGTTTGCGGCCGTCGGCAATCCGCTGCGTCCGGGTGAGGTAGAGGTGGATACGGCCGGGCTCTTGCTGCTGACCTTGTCTAACGGCGCCTTCGCCAGCGTTGACTGCAGCTGGAGTCGGCCCCCCACCTACCCCCGGTGGGGCCACCTGAAGATGGAGATCATCGGGGAGCGCGGCGGTATCTCCGTGGATGCCTTCGCTCAGTACCTGACCGTCTATTCGGCCCGTGGCGCACGCCGGCCGGCCTGGGTGAACTGGGGGTCGGACCCCAACGACGCGATGCTGGCGGAGTTCGCGGCCAGCATCCGAGAGGGCCGTGAGCCCTCGGTGACATGGCAGGACGGCTACGAAGCCCTCCGGGTCGCCCTGGCAGCCTACGAATCGGCGGCAAGCGGTAGCGTGGTCAACCTGGAACGGACCCACGCAGAATCGGCGGGCGAAAGCGGCGGCGCAGGCGGCGGTGCGTCGTAGTTGAGGCTAAAGCGATAGCCGGCCCCGTCGTACGCCCGATCCAGGGCGGCCCGCACGGAGACGGCCGGCTCCGCGTCGCCGGCCCGCAGGGGAAGGCGAAACGCCGGGATAGGCTGGCGTACGGTAAACCGGTAAAGCTCTGCCTCCGGAAACAGCTCGGCTCGGGAGACGAGAATACCGTAGGCGCCGGGCTGCACAGCCGGCCAGACAGGCATCGGCTCGCCGCCCCGCAGGAGATCGATCTCGACCAGGTTGACGCCGGCGCCGAACAGAACAGCCCGTTTGTCGAGGTACGCCCGCCGCCCATCTCCCGGTGTCTTGTTAGAGGGCGAAAGGATTTCTACGACTGTCACCACCCGGCCGCTGGGTGCGTCGCGGATCTCCAGGAATGGCTCGCTCTCAAGCTCTGCTGCGGGCAGCCGAACCCGCAGCGGGCCGACGGCGTCAGCCGTCGCGGCAGGGGTGCAGGCGTAAGCCGCCTGCTGTTGCTCCTCGGCCACGCAGATATCCGGGCGACCCCAGCGCAACTTCCGCTGAGTCCCCTCCGGCGTGCCCTCCGGCGCCCGAGCGTACATCCGGCGCTCGACGAAGACCCTGTAGCGGCCACGCAGCGGCGGCTCCAGAAGCTCGGCCAAAGCTACGGCCAGCCGGTGATGGACGTCCGGCCACAGCTCGGGATCCTCAAGGTAGGGGTCCATACCTGGAAAAGGTGAGGGCACCGACGGCACCCC
>CAYQLT010000035.1:0-10337 GCA_964418425.1 uncultured Clostridia bacterium | reverse complement strand
GCGAGCACCATGGCCACCAGAAGCGGCCTCGCCGCCTCGCTCCCGGCCGCCACCGCCACGCCCATGGCCACCAGGTCGTACACCAGTACCAGACCACCCCAGGCGGCCAGAGCTCCTCCCAGAGCGTGAGCCCGCTCCCGGGAAGCCACCCCGATCCATGTGCCCAGGCTCAGGCAAAAGGCCACAAGCAGCCAGGAAAGCCCCACCATCCCCGCGTACCGGATCCAGCCGTCGCTTCCCGCCCGCAAGGCCACCCACACGCCTGCCAGCCCGAACCCCAGGAGTTGTGCCAGGATCAGGGCGGCGAGAAGCCCCAGGTACCGGCCGGTGACGAGCTCCCGGCGGGTGAGCGGCTGAGCCACCAGCAGCTGCTGGGTTTCCCGCTCGCCGCCAAAAGCCCCTGCCCCCACGACCAGGGCGACCAACGGCACGAGAAGGGTCACCAGGCTCAGCAGGCTCAGGGCCGTGCGCGTGAAGCCCACAAAGCCGGTAAACCCGGCGTGAACCATCCCGAAGTAGGACAGCCCCAGGGCCAGGCCGCCGAAGCAGAGCGCAAACACCCCCAGCCACCGAGCCCGGACGGCGGCCTGCAACTCCATGGCGGCCACGTGGAGGAGGACGGAGGGTCTCACCGCCGGTCACCCCCGTGCGAAGCGGTGATGTAGCGGTTCATGGGTGGTGGCCTCCTTGCACAGGGGCGTGCGGCATCGGCGATGAGCCGGCCTCATCGGGCAGGAAACGCTCCAGCCTGGACGCCTGCTCGAAGGTGAGCACCTGACTGCCGTGTTCGGCCGCCAGCGCCTCGGCCCGAGCCCGGTCCTTGACCGTCACAAGGCCGTACAGCATGGGGGTCTTATGCGCGGTAGGCACCCACCAGGCCTGCGGGGCTTCCAGCCATTCGCCCGTGTACCAGTCCGTCACGTAGACCACCTCCGCCCGTGGCGTTCCGGACGGCGGGGCGGCGTCCCCGGCCGGTTCGCCCGGCGGCGCCTGCTGGCGGTTTCGGTAGACCAGAAGACACCCCACGTCGTCGAATTTCAGCACCTGCCCGTCTCGAATGAGCTGGGCGGCTGCGCGCGGATCTCGGATGACCATCCCGCACTCCGCGCAGGTGTCGACCCCCAGCGTGATCGGGGCCGGCCGCACGGCGCCGGCCGGCCTCAGCACCGCCACCACCCCTGCCACGAACGCGACGACCAGCGCGGCCACCACGAGCCGCCGGCCCGCGGCGGCTTTCGGTCTGCGGCTTTCGCTCACGGGTCTCCCTCCTCCCGGGCCCTGCGGGCCAGCTCGGGTGGCAGGACCGCATGGCCCGCCAGTACGCCGTCTCTGCCCTCGCGCGGCCCGAGTTCGCTTTGCAAGACTTCCAGAAGCCCGGCCCGTTCGGTTCGGAACGACAGGATGGGCACGCCGGCCTCCTCCAGCAGCCTCAAGGCGAAGACGGCCTCGGCGACGGTGCAGGCGACCCGCACCTCTTGCGGATGCGCCGGCGAGGCCGTGACCGCAAGGCCGCGCTCGCCCAGCCACTTCACCGCCCGTGCGGCGTCGGGGGTGTGGATGACGAGGCGATGCCCGAGCCGCTGGCGCATGCTCTCGATGCCCTCGTCGGCCAGGACCCGCCCCGAACCCAAAGCCACCACCCGGTCGGCGACGGCGGCTACGTCGTCCAGCCGATGGGTGGCCAGCACCGCCGAGCCGCCTCGGATCCGCAGCGCCTCCAGGATGGTCTGCAGCCGGTCTCGGGCGTCGGCATCCAGACCCGTGGCCGGCTCATCGAGCAAGAGCACGGAAGGCTCGCCGAGCAGCGCCTGGGCCAGGCCGACGCGCTGTTGCATACCACCCGAAAGCTCCCGGATCCGCCGCGACTCCAGACCCTCGAGTCCGGCCGCCTCGATGGCTTCCGCCACCGCCCGCTCGATCCGCTGCGGCCCGCTTCGTCCTTCCCGGAGGCTGCGGCGCAATCCGGCGAAGAAGCGAAGAAGTTCCGAGACCCGCATCTCTCCGGGCAGCGCCACACGCTGCGGCAGATAGCCCACGCGCTCTTTGGCCTCGACGCTTCCTGCCGCAAACCCGTCGACGAACGCCCGCCCGGCGGTGGGCACCACGAGCCCGGCCAGCGCCTTGAGAAGCGTGCTCTTCCCGGCGCCGTTGGGGCCGACCAGGGCCACCACCTGCCCCGGCGGCACCTCCAGAGATACATCCACCAGGGCATCGCAGGCCTCGCCGTACCGCTTGGACAGCCCCACCGCACGGATCCTCGCACCCGCGTCGCCCTGCGTCGGGGAAAAGGCATCGCCCGGCCTCGGAGAAGAGAGACCTCCCCGTATCCAGGAAAGGGAGCTTTTGCGCCCGAAGGCGTTCACTACCGGGCTCCTTCCCGTCGCCGCCATGGGGCCACAGGCCTCAGCGCCACCGCCGCGGCCCACAGTCCCACAGCCGCCGCCACCGCCGAGACGGTTGCCGGCCACGCCGCTGCCCCTTGCGGGCCTGGCCCGCCTGAAGCCCGAGAAACTCGGGAAAGCTCGGCCGCAGCCAGGCTGGCGGGCTCATGCACCCACGCCTGGACGTCCTGCGGCATCCGCATCAGCGGGAATCGGTCTTGCGCACTGGGACGGGCGAACAGGGGGAAGGCCCGTTCGGCCGCCGCCACGGCCATGACCGCGGGGCTTTGGAACAGGACTTTCAGCTCCGGATAGCTCTCGACGAGATAGCCGAACAGCTCGCTGGCATCGAAGGGAACGTCCCCCACCCCGTCTGCGTCCAGGTCGTAGCCCCGATAGTCGCTCCAGAAGTTGCCCCGGCCCACCCCGTCATCCCACTGCAGGGTGTGCCGTCCCGGGCTCAGGTACACCCCGCTGCCGTTGGACACGAAGGCGTTGTCGTAGAAGCGGCTGTCCGCGGAGCTGGCCAGCACCCTCACGGCCACGTCGTTGGCGACCACCAGGTTGCCCCGGAAGGTGGAGGCGATCGCGAAGTCCAGGGAGAGACCCGTCTGGTTGGCCGCCACCAGGTTCGCCTCCACCTGCGCCGACCGGGCCTCCTTCAGGAAGAGCCCGTACGCGCCGTACCCGCGGCTCCGCGCGAACACGTTGCGCCGAACCACAACCCCTCGGGAGTACATGATGGCGGAGGCCACGCCGCAGTCGGTGAAGAGGTTCTCCTCAAAGAGGTTGTCGTCCGAGTACATGTAGTGCAGCCCGATGCGGGCGCCCTCCACCCGGTTGCCCGCGATGCGATTGCCGGAGGAAAACTCGACGTAGATCCCGTCGCGGGACTTGACGATGCGGTTGCCCTCCACCAGGTTACGGCCCGAGTTGTAAAGGCGGATCCCGTCGCCCCGGTCGTGTTCCTGCAGGTCCACGAGGCCTGTGATGCGGTTTTCACGGATCACCTGGCCGTCTGCCCCGATCACGAGGATGCCGAACAGCACGTCTTCCAGCACGTTACCTGCGATCACGGCGCCCCCGGCCAGCACCTTGATCCCCGCCTCATCCTTCCACAGGCGCCGACCGCTGCCCCGGATGACGAATCCGGACAGCTCCACGCCATCCGCCCGGATGGTGACCACGTCGCCCTCGCCGCCGCCGTCCAGGACGGCACCGGGCCGGCCGACGAGCCGCACCGGCCGGTCGACCGTCAGGCGTTCCCGGTAGTACCCGGGCTCCACAAGGATGGTCTCACCGCCCCGGGCCGCCTGCAGGGCCTGAGAGACCGAAGGGAAATCTCCCTGTGGCCCCACACGGAGAACGCCTTCAGCCCCCGCTGCCGCTGCGGCTGCTTCCAGCCAGATCCACGCCAGAACCCACAGGCCGGCGACGCCCACGCCGAGGCTGCGGGTGCGCCGCGCGCCCGGGGGCGGCGCTTGTTGCGTCGGGGCGCCCGGGCTCAGGATCTCCTTGTCGCCCTGCCTGAAGTGCCTCACGGCCTTTTCCTCTCCCTGTGCGTACCAGGGCCATCACCAGAAGCACCAGGGCGGCCAGTTGCAACCAGGTTCCCCAGTTGAAGTAACTCAGGGTGGTGAAGTTGGCCAGCCGGTAAAACCCCAGGACGGGAGGGGAGAAAGGCTCCACGCGGATGGGAGCCGCCGGGCTCAGGTCGTGCCCGTACTGGTGCAACCAGCGCCACAGATCCAAGATGAACACCGCAAGTCCCGGGGCGAGCAGCACGAAGGTCCCTGTAAGCCAGCGTCTTCCCGAAGCCGCGGCCGCCGCCATCCCCAGCGCGGCCGCCGAAAACAGCCATGGCAGGAACCGAAACTCCGGGAAGTCCTCCTCCCGGATGGGGCGCATGCCAATGTAATGATTGAGGATGTTGATGGTTTCGACCCGGCCACCCACCCCCCACGCGTACACGTGCAGCGGAAGCCCCTCCCGGTACTGCGGCGCGGTCAGCCGCAGGGTCCAAAGCGGCCCCAGCAGGGACAGGGCCACTGCCAGGGCCGCCGCGAAAACCAGGATCCGGCCGCCGCGGTCAAGCCTCCCTTCGAAGAGCCATCGGCGAACCGACATGTCCAAGGCCCCCCGTCATCCGGCCGGCCGGACCAGAAGCCATCCCTGCATCTCCTGGTGCAGCGCAGAGCAGAAGTTGGTGCAGTAGAACGGGTAGACCCCGGGTTTGTCGGCTTTGATCTTCATGGTCTTGGTCTCGCCCGGTTCGACCTGCATATCCACGTTGTACAGGCTGACGCCGAAGCCGTGCGTGACGTCCTGATCCATGTCGTTGTTGGTGATGTGGAAGTACACCTCATCGCCCTGGTTGACTTCGACCTTGTCCGGCACGAACCGGCTACGAATCGCGACCATGTATACGTGCACCTGGTTGCCCCGCCGCTCGATGCGGGCGTCCTTGACGTCCCAGACCGAGTTGGGGCGGTTGGGGTCCTTGTAGAAGACGACCTCCGTCTTGATTTTGTCCGCCTTGATGATCTGAGCGTAGTGGGGTTCGGGATCGATGGGCGCGTCGTAGACCAGCCTCATCTTGTCTCCAGAGATGTCGATGAGCTGCAGGTTCTCGGGATGGCTGGGCCCGACCGACAGGAAGCGGTCCTTGGACATCTTGTTGAGAGCCACCAACCACTTCCCGTCGGGCGAGGCAGAATCGCCCTCCGCGGCCGCCAGATGCCCGATGTTGTAGTGCACGTCGACCTTGTCGACCACCTTCCACTCGCCGAGCTTCCACTTCGCGATGGCGCTGTCCAGGAACAGGCTGGTGTACGCGTAACCCCTGTCGTCGAACTGCGTGTGCAGCGGGCCCAGCCCCACCGGCACTTCGGCCACCCGCACCGCCTCGTACTCCAGCACCGGCAGTCCCCGCACCGTTCCGCTGAATCGCCGGGCCTGGATGGCCTGCTGAATGCGACTGAACTCGTAGACGGTCACGGCAGGCTGCAGCTTGCCGCTGGCGACGATGTACCGGCCGTCCGGGGATACGTCTACCCCGTGGGGGCTCTTGGCCACCGGGATCAGGTAGACGAGCCCGGGAACCTGTGCGGGATCCACCACCTTCGCGCCATCGATAACGGTGTACTTGCCCGCAGCCACCGCCTTTTCCACCTCACGCCAGTTCAGCACCACGATGTAGTCGCGATCCTTGGCCGATGCCCCGACCTCCAGCGTCTCGTAGGCCTCCTCGGTGTTGTAGGTGGTCAGGAAGGCCCACCCGTCGCTCACCTTCTTGCCCGCATCCGACAGGTCGTAGCTCCACGGGGGCAAAAGCAGCTCCCAGGCCAGCTCCATGTGGCCGCTCTTCGGGTCGACCTTGATGCCCGCCAGCACTCCGTAGTACTCCTGGGAGAAGCGCTCCAGCGGCGCGTAGCGCCCTGAGGGAATCGGCGCCGAAAACCGGGAGGGCATCAGGAAGTACTCGGTGTTGGGCGTCACGAAGGCGGCGCAGTGAGGACCCATGATGTTGGGAATGGGCCCCAGGATCTGCTCGGTGTAGAACGTCTTGAGATTGATGCGGGCGACCCGGTTGTTGGCATTGTCGTTGACGAACAGCCAGCGCCCGTCATACTCCCCGTTGGTCTCCGACAGCGCCGGGTGGTGCACGTCGCCCCACGTGAACCCACCCAGCATGGCTTTGGTCTCCTCATCGTAGCCGTAGCCCCACGCCGGGTCCGGCGTGAAGACGGGGATGGTGCGAATGCGGCGCATGGAGGGTATGCCGATCACGTACACCTGACCCGAGTGCCCGCCGGAGGCAAACAGGTAGTACTCATCGAGCTGCCCCGGCGGCACCAGCGCCTTGCTGGCGTCTCCGGCTTCGGGCCGACGCTCTCCGAACAGGCTGAAGCCCGACAGTAACGCCACCACCGCAAGCAAACCGGCTGCCAGCGCCGCTTTGCCCAGCCAGCTCCAGCGCATCGCCTCATCTCCCTTCGTGCTCGCCATTGCCGCCTGGAAAAGTGTCTCGATGTCCGACGGTTTTGGCCGCCGGGAGCCGGGCTTTCCCGCTTTGGTCACGGCTTGACGATCAGCTGCCCCACCATGTTGCGGTGAAGCGGGCTGCAGCGAACGTTGCACTGGAAGGGGAAGGTCCCGGCCCGGTCGGCCACGAACTCCACCACGCGCGGGGTCCCCGGGAAGATGGGACCGGTGTCGACACCGTAATCCAGCAGCTGGAAACTGTGGGTCACGTCGTAGCTGGTGAGCACCAGCCGCACCCTCTGGCCCCGCTGAACCACTATCTGCCGCGGCTGAAAGCCCCCCTCCTCGAAGATGTGGATGGCCACGCGAAACTCGCCGGGAGCCGCCAGCGCCGGCCGCACCACGCGCTCGTAGCCGAAGATGGCCAGGGGGGTTGCCACCACCGCCACGAACACCAGCACGGCCGCCGCGACTTCCCAACGCCTCATGGCCCATCAGCCCTCCCCAGCCCACGGATGCCGCCTTCGCGCGCCTTCCGCCCGGCTGTGCTCGCCTAGGCGAGGTACAGCCACAAGAACAGGCTCACCACCGCGACGAGGTAGACGGCCATGACCGCGGCGCCCCTCAGGGCAGCTTTGCGATCACCGTCGAAGGTTGCGGTCAGGATGCGCACGGCGGACGTCACACCCCACCCAAGTCCCACCAGCAGCACCGGCACCTGCAGGTAGGGAATCCAGCCCGGGAAGTACGGGGTCCAGGCGTACGAGGCCGTACCGAACAGGTCCCAACCCCATCCGAAGGGGTCCGAAAGAGCCGAGACGGCGTAGGAGATGTTGGGCAGGACGAAGGAAATGCTGAACGCGATCCAGGCCGTAAGCCCAACGGGAACCAGAGTGTACGAGGTGTCCACGAACAGCTCCTTGGTGGCGATGCCGCGCGCCGCCGCCCGGTTCACCATGCGCACCATCCAGGCAGCCACCAGGTGCAGCGCGGGGGCGATCACCAACGTGGTTCCCAAAAACCCCAGGGCGTACACCAAAAAGCCCTCCAGGCTGCGCAGGGCGGCCCAGTCTTTCAAAAAGCCATACGGACCCAGCATCACGAGAGAGTAGGCAAGGGCGCTGCCCAGCATGATGAATCCCTTGAACGCCTCGTCAAACTTGCGGCCTCTCTCCACGAACAGATCCGCCCCGAAGGGCCGCAGATTGACGGTGATGTTGTCATACGGGCACGCCTTGATGCACTCGGTGCAGAGGATGCAGTAGTTGTTGCGCTCCATCGGAGCCCCGGGGAACTCCGACATGGGGCAGGGGTATCCGCCCACCCCTCCCACCTTAAGGCTTTCCGGCGTGCTACCCCGAAAGCACGACTTGAAACGGCACTTCAGGCAGACATCGGCATTGCGCCGCCTCAGCTCGATGGGGGCGGCCATGGAGTACAGGCCCAGGAAGCCTCCCACCGGGCACAGGTAGCGGCAAAAGGCCCGCCGCTCGAAAAGGAGGTGGACGACGATGGACAGGACGAACAGCCCCAGAAGCACCAGCCCCGTCACCAGCGGTCGGGTTGTCACGATGGCGCTGAACAGGGCGATGGCCAGAAAGCCGAAGTTGGCCAGCCACAGCCCCCGCAGGCGCCTGGGCCACCGGCGGGTGACAGGAAGCCCACCCTGGTGGTGCCCGACGAAGCGCAGCCGGGCGAGCCACTCTCCCAGGGCGGGGATGGGGCACCCCGTGCACCAGATTCGGGCCCCGAAGGGCACCAGGAGCATGATGAGCAGGGCCCACCAAACGATCCAGACGAAGACGATGGAGAAGTTCTTGGCCCCGATGGGTGTCCCCGCCAGCCCGCTGGCGATGATGACCACGAAGGCGAGCAGGTTCGGCCAGATCGCCACGAACTGAAACCACCGTTGGTGGAGCAGCCAGGAGAGCCACGGCCAGGCCTTCAGCACGTCCAGCTTGAAGGGTCTGCGTTCGGCCGGGACCCCAACCGCGGGCAGGGCTTCCTGGGTGTTGGGGGTTGCCATGACCGGGTCACTCCCCCTTTCTGTACCAGGCGTAAGCCAGAGCTCCGAACCCGATCACTGCCGCCAGCCCCAGGGCGCCGGCCAGGGGCCGGTTAGGCTCCACCACGATCTCGCCCACCATGAACGGATGGAGCGAGCCGCAGATCACCGAGCAGCGGTACCGGATCTTGCCCGGACGGTCGGCCACGAACTGGACGACTCGCTCCTCAAGGGGAGGAACCTTCACGTTGATGCCATAGGGGTCCAGGTAGAGACCGTGTGCCACGTCCGCCGAGCGCACCCGCAGGGTGACCCGGTCTCCCACGTTGACCCGGATTCGGGGCGGGTCGTATGCGAACTGATGGGCCGTGATGACGAACTCCCGCTCCACGGGCGCGGCACCCCGGGACGGCCAGAGCCCCGAGGTGGCGGCCATCACGGCTGCGACGACGACCGCCGCCATCAGCGCGGCTACCGGTCGCACCCCAAGACGCCTCACTCGGCCCGCCATCCTCTCCCTGCACCCCCCTGCGGGTTTGATGCCCGACCGCCGGCAGCCGACGGCCGGTCCCCAATGGGAAGCCCACTGCCAGCCTCGGACCCGACGATACCGGGCCGGCTGCGGGCTGTCTGCCGGGCGCTACCCCAAATCGAAGGGGCTGCCTCAGGTGAAAAACCCGGGGGGAAGAGGGCCCGAGTGACGCGGATGCAACACTGTGTTGCGCCGCTGCAACGCGCGCTCAGCGGGGACGGGCGATGGCCAGCTGGCGCATCCAGCGCCACAGGGTGGTGCGGTCCACGGAGAGGCGCCGGGCGCAACGGCTGACGTTCCACCCGCAGGCGTTCAGCAGGGCCTGCAGCTGCTCGCGGGAGGGCCGACCACGCGCGGGACGGGCCTCCTGCCCGTTGGCGGAGGGTTTCACGCCCAGGGCAGCCGCTGCTCCGGCGCCAGCCAGAACCTGGTCGGGCAGGTGCTGGGTGCCGATCTCGCCTCCTCGGGACAGCCGGCAGGCGATCCGCAGAACCCGCTCCAGTTCATCCACGTTGCCCGGGAACGGGTAGTTGACCAGCACCCGCAGTGCGGCTTCGGAGACGGCAGGGTTGGGCCTCTCGGGCCCGGCGATGGCCTCCAGGAGCTTCTCCACCAGCAGGGGGATGTCCTCCGGGCGCTCCCGCAGCGGCGGCAGCTCTACCCGACAGGACAGCAGGCGGGCCAGGTCGGCCGACAGGGAGCCGGATTCGATGGGCTCGTCCGCGCGTCGGGTGGTGGCCGCCACCACCCGAACATCGGGATAGCTGTCGCCCGCCTGGCGGGTGAGGTAGTCGATCAGCCGCTGTTGCGCCTGCGGGGAGAGGTGCGCCACGTCATCGATGAAAAGTGTTCCCTGGTGAGCCAGGTGCAGGCAACCCGGACGGGGAGGAGCGAGGCCGTCCCCCTCGCACGTGCCAAACAGCTCCCTCTCCACCACCGCGGGCGGAGCCCCGTGGGTCAGCACCCGCACGAAGGGGCCGGCCGCCCGCAGGCCGGTCTGGTGCAGGGTTCTAGCCGCCCACTCCTTTTCGGTGCCCGGTTCTCCACACACCAAGACGGGCACGTCGCTATCCTGCAAGGCCCGAAGAACTTCGTAAAGCCGGTTCATCGGGGTGCTCTCCCCGACCAGCTCGCCGAAACCCCGCCTTGGGCTCCCACACGGGCCCCGGGCTGCCAGCTGCCCGGTGATATCCCGCAGGATCTGGGCCACCGCGACGATCCTGCCGCCACGCCCCTTGAGGGGGACGGTTCGGACGCGCACCAGCCGGATGCTGCCATCCTTGCAGAAGACCGGCGTCTCGAAGTCTTCCGGGGTGGCCTGGCCGTGGAAGAGCGCCTGGATATCGCAAGCCCTTCGGCAAAAGCGGCCGGCACACACCTCGAAGCAGCGCAGGCCGAGGGCCTCGCGGCGCGGGTAACCCGTCAGGCGTTCGGC
>CAYQLT010000034.1:0-24757 GCA_964418425.1 uncultured Clostridia bacterium | reverse complement strand
GAGGAAAGTCCGGACTCCACAGGGCAGGGTGCCGGGTAACGCCCGGCGGGGGCGACCCCAGGGAAAGTGCCACAGAAACATACCGCCGGGCTGTGCCTGCCCGACTGCCTCCGGTGGGGGCACGGCAGGCGGGTCCGGCAAGGGTGAAATGGTGAGGTAAGAGCTCACCAGCGGTCGGGTGACCGGCCGGCTGGGTAAACCCCACCCGGAGCAAGACCAAGTAGGAGGGGCCCCGGAGGTGGCCCGCCTCGATGCCCCTCGGGTTGGTCGCTGGAGGCGGGCGGCAACGTCCGCCCTAGAGGGATGGCCCCCCGACGACAGAATCCGGCTTACAGGCCCGCTGGCCGGCCTTTCGGCGGGGTCGTCACGGGGTCGGAGTGGCTAACCGAGTTTCTCCCGTTTGAGAGGAGCGGAGCGGAGAAGGTCTCGGCCACCATGGGTTCACTGGCGCAGGGCGAGTTGGGAGAGGGGCGGTGTCGGGCCGCGGCACCGCCCTCTTGTTCCGGCGGCGGGGGGTGGCTTCTCCGGGCATGGATCCGGTCGCGTTGGTGGCCGACACGGTTCGAGCGCTGAGCGCAGATGCGGTGCAGCAGGCCAATTCGGGCCACCCCGGGCTCCCCCTGGGCTGTGCGGAGATCGGGGCCCTGCTGTTCGCCGAGACCCTTCGCCATGACCCCGAGTGGCCAGAGTGGCCGGACCGGGATCGCTTCGTGCTGTCGGCCGGCCACGGCTCCATGCTGCTTTACAGCCTGCTGCACCTGTGCGGCTACCCCCTGCCGCTGGAGGAGCTTCGCCGCTTCCGTCAGCGCGGGTCGGCCACCCCCGGCCACCCGGAGCACGGGGTGACGCCGGGGGTGGAGACCACCACCGGCCCGCTGGGCCAGGGGTTTGCCAACGCGGTGGGGATGGCCCTGGCCGAGCGGATGCTGGCCGCACGCTTCAACCGCCCGGGGCTGGAGGTGGTGGACCACCGCACCTGGGTGCTGGCCAGCGACGGCGACATGATGGAGGGCGTGGCCTCCGAGGCGGCATCGCTGGCGGGGCACCTCGGGCTCGGCCGCCTGGTGGTCATCTACGACTGCAACCGCATCTCCATCGAGGGTTCCACGGACCTGGCCTTCAGCGAGGACGTGGCGCGCCGCTTCGAAGCCTACGGCTGGCGGGTCCGGCAGGTCGACGGCCATGACCTTGCGGCGCTGCGGGACGCCTTCGCCTGGGCTCGCCGGGAAGAGGATCGCCCCGCCCTCATCGTGGCCCACACCCGCCTGGCGGCCAAAAGCCCCCTGGAGGGGCAGGCCGAGGCCCATGGGGCTCCCCTCGGCGCCGATGCGGTGCGCGCGCTGAAGCGGACCATCGGTTTCCCCGAAGACGAGCCGTTTTTCGTCCCCGAGGCGGTTCGGGCGTTCTTCGAGAGTCGCCGACCGCTGTGGAAAGCCCAGAGCCGGCGCTGGCAGGAGCGGTTTGCCGAGTGGTCTCGCTCCTTCCCTGAGCTTCGGCGGCTGTGGGATGAGGCTTTCGGGGGCGATGGGGAGGCGGGCCTGCTGCAAAGCGCCCTGGGTTGGGAGGCGGCTGCTGCCCAGGGCCGGGCCGTTGCGACCCGGGTGGCCAGCGGGGAGGTGCTCCGGGCCATCGCCCGCCAGGTGCCCTACCTGGTGGGGGGCTCGGCGGATCTGGCACCTTCCACGCACACGTACCTGGAGGGCTTGGGGTCGGTGGCGAGAGGTCGCTACGATGCCCGCAACCTGCACTTCGGGGTGCGGGAGCACGCCATGGGGGGCATTCTCAACGGTATTGCCCTGCACGGCGGGTTACGCCCCTTCGGCAGCACTTTTTTGGTGTTCTCCGACTACATGCGCCCGTCCATCCGGCTGGCCGCGATGATGGGGCTGCCGGTCATCTACATCTTCACCCACGACTCGGTTTACGTGGGGGAGGACGGGCCCACCCACCAGCCCGTGGAGCAGCTGGAGGCGCTGCGCGCCATCCCGGGCCTGGAGGTATGGCGGCCGGCAGATGGGGCCGAGACCGCTCTGGCGTGGCTGGAGGTGCTGCGCCGGCGAAGCGGCCCCAGTGCCCTGGTGCTCACCCGCCAGGCGGTGAAGCCGCTGGCGCTGGAGGGGCCCGAGCCGGCTGCGCGCCAGCGGGCGGGAATGGCGTGGGGGGCCTACGTGGTGCAGGGCGTCCACGGGCCGTGGGACCTGGTTTTCCTGGCTTCGGGCAGCGAGGTGGGCCTGGCCCTCGAGGCAGCCTCCCGGTTGGGCCAGGAGGGTGTCCGGGTGCGGGTGGTCTCGGTGCCATGCCGCGAGCGGCTGATGGCCGCGCCACAGCACCTGCGCCGGGAGCTTTTGGGCCCCGGGACGGTACCCCGGGTGGCGGTGGAGGCGGGCGTGGGCACGGGGTGGGCCGTCCTGGGCGTGGAGCCGGAAGGCCTGGTGGGCGTGTCCCGGTTCGGGGTCAGCGCCCCCGCCGCCGAGGCCGCCCGAGCGGTGGGGCTCACGGTGGAGCGGGTCGTTGAGGTGGCCCGGCGTCTGATTTCGAAGGCCGGCCCGGGCGCAAGAGCCGAGGCCGAGGATGCCTCTCCTGGACCACCAGGGGACGGATGAGCGCAAGCGGGCCCCGTCGGCGGGCTTTGAGGGCGAACGGGAAGAGGTCCACGGCCAGGCAGAGCGCCACGTCGGAGGGCGGGAAGGGCTCGAAGCTTCCCGCGAGCAGTTCGCGGACGCGGGCGCTCGTGTACAGCAAGTGAGCCGCCCGGGCGCCATCCCACGGCTGTCCGGCCAGGTGCGCGGCGATGGCTTCGGCGCACGCCTCGTCTTCGATGGCCACCTCCCTTCCCGCCAGGCCCATGGCCACCAGGGTGACGCAGGCAGGCTGCAGGGCCCGAACCGCTGCGGCGGTCGCCCGAGCGTTGACCAGGCTTGCCACAAACAGGCATCGGGCCGAGCCGGCTACCATCACGCCCTGCGTGCCCGCGCTGGTGCGCTGCAACCACGGGCGCTCCCTCACCGAGCCGCCGGAGGCCACCATCTGGAGCAGTTGCGTGGGCGAGTTGCCCAGGTCGAAGCCCGGGATGGGCCATCCTCCCTCCTCACCGGCCAGCAGGGCCTGCGGGCGGCGGGCTTTGAAGGCTCTTGCCACCTGGGTGTCGGCCGTGACCAGCAGGGGCCGGGCTCCCAGCGCGGCGGCGTAAGCGCACAAGGAGAAGGCGCGAAAGACGTCGATGATCACCACCACCCCCCGCGCCCGGCGGGCTCCGTCCACAAAGCGGGTCCGCAGGACCTCCATCGCCCGAGCTCCTTTCCTGCGCCCCCCAGGGGGTGGGCCCCTGCGCGCCGAATCCCCCGCGACGGAGGTGGGACGGCGTGGCAAGGGGGCACGCACTGGCTGCGGCCGGCCGCATCCGCAAGGCCGGCGTCATCGGCGCCGGCGTCATGGGTGCCCAGATCGCCGGATGGCTGGCCAGCCAGGGTATCGTGTGCGAACTGTTGGACCTGGCTTCGCCCGAAGGGCCTCGTAGCCGCCTGGCCGAAGAGGGCCGGCGGCGGCTATCGTCGCTCAAGCCGCCACCGCTGGCAAGTCCGTCGGCGGCGGAACGGATCCGGCCCGGCAACGTGGAGGACCACCTGGACCGGCTGGGGGACGTGGATTGGGTCATCGAGGCCGTCGTCGAGGACCTGCGGGTGAAGCAGGACCTGTGGGCGCGCCTGGAACCTCACATCGCGCCCCGGGCCGTCATCAGCACCAATACGTCGGGGCTGTCGGTGCGGGAACAGGTCCAGGGGCGAAGCGAAGATTTCCGCCGCCGCTTTTTGGGCATACACTTCTTCAACCCTCCCCGTTACCTGCGGCTGGTGGAGGTCATCCCTCTCCCGGAGACGGAGCCCGAGATCGTCGAAGGCATGCGCGCCTTTCTGCGGCGTCACCTGGGCAAAGTGCCGGTGATGGCCAAGGATACGCCCAACTTCATCGGCAACCGGGTGGGCGTCTACGCCCTGCAGGCGGCGCTGGAGGCGATGGCGGAGCTGGGGCTGTCGGTGGAGGCGGTGGACACCATCACGGGCCCCGCCATGGGCCGGCCCCGCAGCGCCACCTTCCGCACCCTGGACCTGGTGGGCCTGGACACGTACCTGCACGTGCTGCGCACCGGCGAATCCCGGGCGACGGACCCGCAGGAGCGGGCGTTGCTGCGCCCGCCCGAGGCCATCGTGAGGATGGTGGAGCGGGGGCTTTTGGGGGAGAAGAGCGGGGCAGGGTTTTACCGACGAGTGGAAAAGGACGGCAGCCGGGAGATCGAGGTGATCGACCTCAACACCCTGGAGTACCGGCCTCGCCAGGAGGTTCGCTTCGAGTCGGTGGACCGGGCCATGGCCGCACCCCCCCAACGCCGGCTGGAGGTTCTGCTTCAGGGCCAGGATGCAGCCGCCCGGTTCGCATGGAGGACCCTGCGCAAGGTGCTGCGGTTCTGCGCGGCGGGCCTGGGGGAGTTTGCCGACCGGTGCGACGCGGTGGATGCGGCCATGCGGTGGGGCTTCTCGTGGGAGTGGGGGCCCTTCGAGATCTGGGACCTCCTGGGTGTACGGGCGGTCGCCCAGCGCATGCTGCGGGACGGCCTGACGCTCCCGCCCATCGTGGAGCAGCTGCTGGAGCAGCCCGAGCCGGCCTTCTACCGAACCCAGCCCGGCCCCGTCCCGGTGCGCCTCGCCCTGGACGCAAGCGGCGTGCATCGGCCGGTGGAGACGGTGCCCGAGCATCTGCCCCTTCCCGTTCTCAAGGCCTCCCGGCCGGCGGTGGCCACCAACCCCAGCGCCGCGCTGCTGGACGGGGGCGACGGCGTGGCCGTCTTGGAGTTTTGCGCCCCCAAGGCGGCCATCGACGAGCCTTTCATCGAGATGGTGGAGAAGGCTGTCTCGGAGCTGGGGTGGCGCTGGCGGGGCCTGGTCATCGTCAATGACGGCCCGGATTTCTCGTTGGGAGCCAACCTCTTCCACCTGCTGGTGGCCGCCCGGCAGGGCGCGTGGTCCCAGCTGGAGCAGGTGGTGCGGCGCTTCCAGCAGCTCAACCTCTCGCTCAAGTATGCCCCTGCCCCCGTGGCGGTGGCTCTGGCGGGCCGGGTACTGGGAGGGGGCGCGGAGATGGCCATGCATGCTGCCTGCGCCGTGGCCGCGGTGGAGACCTACATGGGGCTGGTGGAGACCGGGGTGGGGTTGATCCCGGCCGGTGGGGGCACCAAGGAGATGCTCGCCCGCACCCTGAGCCGGCTGCCCGAAGGGCGCGAACTGGATCCCCAGGGGCTGGTGGCGTGGGCCTTCGAGGTGGTGGGCCGGGCCACCGTCTCCCAGAGCGCCTACGAAGCCCGGGAGCTGGGCCTTCTGCGCCCGTGGGACCCTGTGATCGCCGACCGGGAGGCCTTGCTGTACCATGCGTGCCGCCACGTGGCGCACCTGGACAGCCTGGGCTTTCGGCCTCCGGCGCCGAGGGCTCTGCCGGCACCCGGCCGGGACGTGCGGGCCGCGCTGGTGGCGGGTCTTCTGGACCTGCGCCGGGCGAATCGCATCACGGACCACGACGTGGTGGTGGGGCGAGCGCTGGCCCACGTGCTGTGCGGAGGCGACGTGCCGGGCGGGACGCCTGTGGAGGAGAGCCGCCTGCTCGATCTGGAGCGGGAGGCCTTCCTCAGCCTGCTGGGACATGCGCGCACGCAGCAGCGCATCGAGCACGTGTTGACCACAGGGCGCCCGCTGCGCAACTGAGGCGGTGCCCGGCCAAAGCCCGCGAGAGGATGGGAGAGCGGCGATGCAGGATGCGGTCATCGTGGCGGCGGTTCGCACGCCCGTGGGGCGGGCCCGGAAGGGCGCGCTGGCCCGTGAGCGCCCGGACGATCTGGCCGCCCGGGTCATCCGCGCCGCCGTGGAGCGGGTGGCAGGGTTGGACCCGGCGGAGGTGGACGACGTGGTGCTGGGCTGCGCCATGCCCGAGGCCGAACAGGGGCTCAACGTCGCCCGCATCGCCTGGCTTCGCGCCGGGTTTCCTCCCTCGGTGCCGGGGGTGACCGTGAACCGGTTTTGCGCCTCGGGGCTGCAGGCCGTCGCGATGGCGGCCGAGCGCATCATGCTGGGGGCGGCGGACGTCATCGTGGCGGGCGGGACCGAGAGCATGAGCCGGATTCCCATGGGGGGATTCAAGCTCTCCCCCAACCCCCACCTGGTGGAGCATTACCCCCAGGCGTACATCTCCATGGGCCATACGGCCGAGGAGGTGGCCCGCCGCTTCGCCATCTCCCGGGAAGAGCAGGACGCGCTGGCCCTGGAGAGCCACCGCCGCGCGGCTGCCGCCACCGATGCGGGACGGTTCGCGGATGAGATCGTGCCGGTGCCCCTGGAGGGCGGCGGCGAGCTTCGCACCGACGAGGGGATCCGCCGGGACACGTCCCAGCAGGCGCTGGCCGCCCTCAAGCCGGCCTTCACCGAGGGCGGCACGGTGACCGCGGGGAACAGCTCGCCCATGAGCGATGGGGCGGCAGCCGTCGTGGTCATGTCGGCGCGGCGCGCCGAGGCGCTGGGAGTGCGGCCGCTGGCTTTGTTCCGGGCCTTCGCCGTGGCGGGCGTGGAGCCCGAGATCATGGGCATCGGCCCCGTGCGAGCCGTTCCTCTGGCGCTGAAGCGAGCCGGGCTTCGGCTTCAGGACGTGGACCTGGTGGAACTCAACGAGGCCTTTGCGGCCCAGGTGCTGGCGGTGATGCGGGAGCTGGAACTGGATCCCGCCCGCACCAATGTCAACGGCGGCGCCATCGCCATCGGCCATCCTCTGGGGGCGACCGGCGCCCGGCAGACGGCGACGCTGGTGTACGAGATGGCGCGGCGGGGCAGCCGCTTTGGGGTTGTGACCATGTGCGTGGGCGGCGGGATGGGAGCGGCCGGCATCTTCGAGAGGGTGGGGTGAAGGGGATGACGCAGCCCGGCGGAGGTTGGTTTGCCCGAGGCGGGGGCTTTCTGCTGGAGGACGGAAGCCCCGAACAGGTTCTCACCCCCGAGGCGGCATGGGCGTCGGTGGCTCCCATCGCCGGGGTGGCACGGGAGTTCGTGGAGCGGGAGGTGCTCCCGGCCTTTCCCACGGGCGAGCATGACCCGTCGGTGGCCCGTCGGCTTCTGCAGCGGGCCGGGGAGCTGGGGCTTTTGGGGGTGGAGGTGGAGGAGCGTTACGGCGGCCTGGGCCTGGGGCCGGTGGCGGACTGCGCGGTGACGGAGGCCATCGGCAGGGGCGGCGACTTCGCCGTGACCTACGGCGCCCACAGCGGGATCGGCACGCTTCCCCTGGTCCTGTTCGGCACCGAGGAACAAAAGAGCCGCTACCTCCCGCAGCTGGCGGCGGGCAGCTTGGTGGCTGCCTATGCGCTGACCGAACCGATGGCGGGCTCCGACGCGCTCTCCTGCCGAACCGTCGCGCAGGCAGCCGACGGGGGGTTTCGCCTCAGCGGGCAAAAACAGTGGATCACCAACGCGGGGTTTGCGGACCTCTTCGTGCTGTACGCGAAGGTGGGGGGCCAGCAGTTCACCGCCTTCCTGGTGGAGCGGGGCAGCCCCGGGCTCAGCCTGGGGCCGGAGGAGGACAAACTGGGCATTCGCGGGTCGTCGACCCGCGCCGTATACCTCGACCAGGTGTTCGTGCCGGCTGGCAACGTGCTTGGCGAGGTGGGCCGGGGGCACGTGGTGGCGTTCAACACCCTCAACGTGGGGCGCTTCAAGCTGGCCTGCGGGACGGTGGGCTCGTCGGCGGCCGCGATGGAGGTGGCGGCACGCTACGCCGAGGAGCGGCGCCAGTTCGGCCGGCCCATCGCCGACTTCGGGCTGGTGCAGGAGAAGCTGGCCACCATGGCGGTTCGCATCTACGCCCTGGAAAGCATGGTGTACCGGGTTGCCGGGCTTTTGCAGGCGCTGCGGCAGTTGGAGAAAGATCCTGCCCGGGCGGTGGGCGAGCTGGCCACCGAGTGCTCGATGGTGAAGGTCTACGGGTCGGAAGCGCTGGATTTCGTCGTGGATGAGGCGCTGCAGATTCACGGCGGATACGGCTTCATGAATGCCTATCCGGTCTCCCGGATGTACCGGGACGCCCGGATCAACCGGATCTTCGAGGGAACCAACGAGATCAACCGCCTGCTCACCGTCGACGCGCTCTTGCGACGGGCGTTTCGAGGACAACTGCCGCTTTTGCCCGCCCTGCAGGAGGCTCGGGGCGGCGGCGGGCCCGGCGAAGCCGGCGGCCTGGCGGCGGCCCGACGGGCGGTGCTGTATGCCCTTTCGCTGGCCCTGGAGCGCTTCGAGACGCGCCTTGTGGAAGAGCAGGAGATCGTCGGGCGCCTGGCCGACATGGCCATGGCGCTGTTTGCCGCCCAAAGCGCCTTCTGGCGGGCCCGCCAGGCCGGAGCCGCCATCCCCGGATACGAGGCCGGCGAAGCGACGGGTGAGGCGGCCATCCATGGGAGGCTGGCGGCGCTGGTGGTGGAGGAGAGCCTGCAGCAGCTGATTCGGGCCGGCCGGGAGGTGGTGGCGGCCTGCTCCCGGGATGGTCGCCTGCCCGCTCGGGAGGCGATGGCTCCCTTCACGGCGCTGGAGGCCGCATCCGGGATCGACACCATCGCCTTGCGCCGGGAGGTGGCGGGGTGGGTGCGCGAGGCCCGGGGCTACCCGGTGAAGCGGATGGCCCAGGCCGCCTGACCTGGTGACCCCGGGACGGGGAGCAGGCACCGCGGCGCCGGGCCGCAAAGCTCCCGGGGTGCCCACCGGCGAGCCGGCTGCGTCGTGGACATCCGCCGGCGTGATGGGATCGGGGCTCTTGCGGTGCGTTGAGGGGCGCGCTATGTTGGGAGCGACGCGGCCGCCTTCGGCACCCGGAGGTGTGGGAGGAGCAAGGCATGAAGCGCATTGCGGTGCTCACCAGCGGCGGCGACGCTCCGGGGATGAACGCCGCGATCCGGTCGGTCGTCCGGGTCGGCATCGCCCGGGGGCTCGAGGTGGTGGGGGTGCGCCACGGCTACGCGGGCCTCATCGCGGGCGAGTACATCCCCATGACCACCCGCAGCGTGGGCGGCATCATCGGTCTGGGCGGCACCGTGCTGGGCAGCGCTCGCTGCCCGGAGTTTCGTACCGAAGCAGGCCGCCAGGCGGCCATCGACCGCATGCGCTCGGCCGGCATCGAGGGCCTGGTGGTGATCGGGGGCGGAGGATCCCAAACGGGTTCGTTGCTCTTGCACCGGGCGGGCTTCGCGGTGGTGGGGGTGGCTTCCACCATCGACAACGACCTGGCCGGCTTCGACCTCACCTTGGGTGTGGACACCGCCCTCAACACGGCCCTGGAGTCGCTGGACCGGATCCGTTCCACGGCCTCCTCCCATCATCGGGCCTTTCTGGTGGAGGTCATGGGGAGAGACTGCGGGTACCTGGCCATGATGACCGCTTTGGCAGGGGGCGCCGAGCAGGTGGTGGTGCCCGAGCGGGAAGCCGACCCGGAGGCGGTGGCCAGGGAGCTGATGGAGGCGTACCGGCGGGGTAAGTCCCACGCCATCGTGGTGGTGGCTGAGGGCGCGCGCTACAACGCCGAGGCGATGGCCCGTTATTTCCGGGAGCGGGCCGACCCGGTGGGGTTCGAGCTGCGCGTGACGGTGCTGGGGCATGTGCAGCGGGGGGGCACGCCCACGGCGTTCGACCGCCTGCTGGGCACCCGGGCCGGCGCGATGGCGGTCGACCTGCTCCTCTCCGGGCGCCACGGCCATGTGGTCGGCTGGCTGGCCGGGCGCGTGCAGGCGCTGCCCCTGGAGGAGGTGGTGGGCCGGCCCAAGGAGCTGGATCTGGAGCTGACCCACCTGGCGGAGGTGCTGGCACGGTGACCCGAGAAGAAGCCGACTGCGTGTTTTGCCGCATCGTGGGCCGACAGGCGCCCGCCAGCTTGGTCTTTCAGGACGCGCAGGTGGTTGCCTTCATGGACATCTTCCCGTCCAGTCCCGGCCACGTCCTGGTGGTGCCGGCCCGCCACGCGGTCACCATCTGGGATCTGCAGGAGCAGGAGGCGGCCCACCTGTTTGCCGTGGCCGTGCGGCTGGCCCGGGCCATCCGGGACGTCCTCCAGCCCAACGGGCTCAACGTGCTGCAGTCCAACGGGAAGGCCGCAGGTCAGGAAGTCTTCCACTTCCACCTGCACCTCATCCCCCGCTACGGCGGCGAGGACGGCTTTCGCTTCCGCCTGCGCGGGCCCGAGACGCCGGTGCCGGCCCGGGCCGAGCTGGACGCGGTGGCGGGCCGGCTGCGCTCGGCCCTGTCGGCCAGCACCGCCTCGTAGACCCGCTCGTAGCCCCCCACCATCCGCTCGACCGTAAAGTGGGCCTCCACGTGCCGGCGGCAGGCTTGCCGGTCGATGCGCTCCAGCCGCCCCACCGCCTCCACCGCCTCGGCGAGGTTTCGCACCACCCACCCGGTCACCCCGTGCAGCACCAGCTCGGGAACCGATCCCAGGGCCATCCCGATGACGGGCGTCCCGCAGGCCATGGCCTCGACCAGGGCGAGCCCGAAGGGTTCGGGAACCGTGCAAAGGTGTAAGAGGGCCAGCGCCCCGCCCAGAAACTCGTCCCGTTCCTTGGGGCCTACCTCGCCCACGTACTCCACCAGCCGGCCGTCCAGGTGCGGCCGGATCTCGTGTTCGAAGAACTCCCGCTCGTCGGG
The DNA here is from genome assembly GCA_964418425.1 of uncultured Clostridia bacterium. Taxonomy (GTDB): domain Bacteria; phylum Bacillota; class Limnochordia; order Limnochordales; family Geochordaceae; genus CAYQLT01. The sequence continues at coordinate 14,048 of CAYQLT010000034.1, read as the reverse complement.
GGGGACGAAGGCGGCCATCTTGAGGGGGATTGCGGTGCGCCGCGCCACCTCCACGGCCAGGTGGGCCCCCTTTTTCGGGGACATTCGCCCCAGGAAGGCGAGGTAACGGCCCGGCCCGGGCGAGTAGGTGAACTGGGCCAGGTCGACGCCGTTGTACACCGTGGCCACGTATCGGAGCTCGGGCAGGCCCTCCCTCTCGGCGTCGCTGATGGAAACGTAGGGCAGGTGGGCGAAGCGGCGATAGATGGTTCGGGTGGGCGGCTCCAGCAGCGCGGAGCCGTGGAGCGTGGTCACGATGGGGACGTCCACCAGGGGGGAGAAGACCAGAGGATAGGCGTTGAGGTGGTTGTGCAGCACGTCAAACGCCCCCTGCCGGGCCATGGCCAGGGCGTGCCCCATGTGCAAGAACTCGTACACCTTGGGCGACAGGGTGGGATCCTCGCCCAGGGGGCGGGGACATACCCAGGCCAGCCGGGCCGTGGTCTGGCTGTCTCCCGTGGCGAACAAAGTCACGTCGTGACCCCGGGCCACCAGCCCCCGGGCCAGGTGGGCGACCACCTGTTCCCACGGGCCGTACCGGCGCGGCGGCGTGCGCCAGGTGATGGGTCCCAAAAGCCCCACTCGCACGAAAGGCTCCATCCTCCCCCGTCGGCCTCTTCCGTTGGGCGGCGGTCCACACAAATTTTGCACCCATGCAGGGTGTGCACCAGCAGGAATCGGACCGGGCGCGACGAACAGGCAGAGCGCGCGGAGTGGGGGAAAGTGGTGCGAAGTGGAGGACACCCGCCGAGCGGCCGGGCGGGTGATCCGGCGGCCCGCGGAGCGCCACGCCCCCACTAAGCGTCCGACCGACTGCCCCGGTGATCGTCGTCGCACCGCAGCGCGAGGATGGGCCATGGCCTTCCTGGGGGAATACCAGCACGCGCTGGATGAGAAGGGACGACTCATCATCCCGTCCCGGTTCCGGGAGGAGCTGGGCTCGCCCTTTGTGCTGACGCGGGGGCTGGAGCGATGCCTGTTTGCGTTTCCCATGGCGGAGTGGGCCCGGCTCGAGGAGAAGCTGAAGTCGCTTCCCCTCACCCAGGCCGACGCCCGGGCGTTTGTCCGGCTGCTTTTGGCGGGGGCCGCCCTGGTGGAGGTGGACCGGGCAGGGCGGATCCTGGTGCCGCCCTCGTTGCGCCTGTATGCCGGCCTGGAAGGGGAGGCGGCGATCCTGGGGGTGGGCAGCCGGGTCGAGATCTGGGCGCTTGGGGCCTGGCAGCAATACGCCACCAACGTGCAGGCGAGTTTCGAAGGGATCGCGGAGAAGATCGTGGGGCTGGGGTTGTGAGGCGTTGGCCGGCTGCGTCCCGCACCGGGCGGTCATGCCCGACCAGGTGGTGCAGCTGTTGCGCCCCCGGGCAGGCGGTATCTACGTGGATGCCACCGTCGGGGCCGGGGGCCATGCGCGGGCCATCCTGGAGGCGGCGGGCCCCGGCGCCCGGTTGGTGGGCCTGGATCGGGATCCCGAGGCGATCGCCTGCGCGAGCCGGGCGCTGTCGAGCTTCGGGGAACGGGTCCGCCTCGTGTGCGCCAACTTTTCTGAACTCGAAGCAACGCTTCGGAATCTCCAGATCGGCGCGGTGGACGGCATCGTGATGGATCTGGGCGTCTCAAGCCTGCAGCTGGGCGACAGCCGGCGCGGCTTCACCTATCAGGATCCCCTGGCTCCTCTGGATATGCGGATGGATCCGGGGCTTGCGGAGACGGCCGCCGATATCCTCAACCGGCGCAGCGAGGTTGAGCTGGCCCGCATCTTCCGGGAGTTCGGGGAGGAACGCTTCGCCTCCCGCATCGCCCGCCTGGTCGTCACACGCCGGACCCGAAGCCCCATCCGGCGAGCGGGGGAGCTGGTGGAGCTGATCAAGGAGGCCATCCCGGCGCCGGCTCGCCGAAGGGGGGGCCATCCGGCCCGCAGGGTGTTTCAGGCCCTGCGCATCGCGGTCAACGACGAGCTGGGACACCTGCGTCGGGCCCTTCCCCAGGCGCTTGGCTGCCTGGCGCCCGCAGGCCGGCTGGCGGTGGTCAGCTTTCATTCGCTGGAGGACCGCATGGTGAAACAGGCCCTGGCCCGGGCCGCCCGCGACGGGGATCCGGTCCCGGTGCGACTGCTCACCCGAAAGCCGGTGCGACCCTCCCCCGAAGAGGTCCAGGCCAACCCTCGGGCCCGAAGCGCCCGGTTGCGGGCGGCCGAGCGGGTTCTGCCGGCGCAGGGGGATGCATAAGACGTGGTTACGGCGGCAAGGGCGCCGGCTGCGCCCCGCTCGTCCGTCTCCCTCCCGCCCCCGGCACGCCCGGGGTACAGGGAGCAAGCCCGCAGACTCAAAGCCACCCCCATCGTGGTGGCCTGGGTGGCCGCCGCGGCGACGGTGGCGGCCGGATGCGTGGGATATCTGGCCATGCTGGTGCACGTCATGACCCTCGGGCGCACCCTGGCTTCGCTGGAGATGCAACTGGACCAGGAGAGGCGCCGGGGGGAGGTTCTGGATGTGGCGCTGGCGCAAGCCCTGTCGCCGGAGGTCACCGAGGATCGGGCGCGGGAGCTGTGGGCCATGGGCCGGCCGCAGCAAGTTCAAGTGGTGGTGGTGGAGCCCGCCGCCGTCAGGGGTGGCGGCCTTTCGGCGGCGGTGGCGCCGCTTGCACCCGAGGCCGGGCACAGCCGGCTGTTAATGGCCGGCGCCGATTATCTGGGCCCGGGTGGTGCCCGCGGCTCGACCGGCCGGGCGCAGGGGCTGTGGGCCAGAACCCGGGCCGCGGTGCAGGAATGGATGGCCCGGCCCCTGGCGCTGGCCCGCCGGCTTCCCCAGTGGCCTTGAGGGTCGGACCGGCGAGGGCGGGTGCCCGGCCCGGATACGTGGCGCGGGGGGACGACGTTCGGTGCAGGCTCCCATGTCGCCTCTGGCGAGCCGGCGGCGGGTCGCCTGGCTTTTGGTGGGATGTTTCGCCTTTGCGGCGGTGCTGGCCATGCGGCTCGTCTACCTGCAAGTCGTGCGCCACGGCTACTACACCCGCCTGGCCCTGGAGCAGCGGCTGCGGCCTCTGCCGCTGGATCCACGCAGGGGCACCATCTACGACCGAAACGGCCACAAGCTGGCGATCAGCATCAGCGCAGATGCCGTCTACGCCGTCCCCTCCGAGGTCGTGGATCCCGAGGCCACTGCCCGCCGGCTGGCTTCCCTCTTGGACATGCCGGCCGACCAGATCGCCCAGCGGCTGCGCCAGGCTCAGGCGGCGGTCTGGCTTGCCCGCCGGCTGGACCCCGAGACCGCGCAGGCGATCCGGCGGCTTGCCCTGCCGGGCATCGGATTGGTGGAGCGACCTCAACGGGTCTACCCCGCCGGAACCCTGGCCGCGCACGTCCTGGGGATCACCGGGATCGACAACCAGGGGCTTGAGGGCATCGAACTTTATTACGACGAGTACCTGCGGGGCGTCCCGGGCAGGGTGGAAGCTGAACGGGACGCCGCGGGGCGAGAGATCCCGGGCGGGCTCAACCGGTACCTGCCGGCCCAGGACGGCTACGACCTGGTGCTGACCATCGACCAGGTCATCCAGTACCGGGCGGAGAGGGAGCTCCAGCGGGTGGTGGAGGAAACCGGGGCGGAGTTCGGGATCTTCATCGCCGTGGAGCCCGCCACCGGGGAGATCCTGGCCATGGCCGTCTATCCGACGTTCGATCCCAACCGCTATCAGGATTTCCCGCCCGAAAGGCGCCGAAACCGGGCCGTGACGGACCAGTTCGAACCCGGGTCGACCTTCAAGATCGTGACAGGATCGGCGGCCCTGGAGGCCGGGGTGGTCTCGCCCGGGGATCGGTTCTTCGACCCCGGGTTTGTGCTCATTGGCGGGGGCAGGGTAAGCTGCTGGCTGCCGGGGGGCCACGGAAGCCAGAGCTTCGTGGAAGCGACGGAGAACTCGTGCAACCCGGTGTTTGCCACTATCAGCGCCCAGCGGCTGGGGGCGGAGACTTTCTACCGATTCATCCGGGCTTTCGGGTTCGGCGACCGGCTCGGGATCGACTTTCCGGGAGAGGCCACCGGCTCGGTGCCGGTTCCGGGGAGCCTGGTCCATGGAGAGATGCTGCGCTGGGCCAACATAGGGTTCGGGCAGGGTGTGGCGGTGACGCCCCTTCAGCTGGCGATGGCGGCCGCCACCATCGCCAACGGGGGCGTTTTGATGAAGCCGCGGCTGGTGCGGGAGATCCGGGCCCCCGATGGCCGGACCCTTCAGCGCTTCGAACCGGTGGCCATCCGGCGGGTGCTGTCGCCGGCCACCGCGGCGGAGTTCGCCCGCATCATGCGCAGCGTGGTGGTCAACGGGTCGGGCAGGCGCGCGGAGATCGCAGGGTACCGCCCCGCGGGCAAGACGGGCACCGCCCAGGTGCCCCGCCCCACGGGAGGCTACGGGGATGACACCCTTTCCTCGTTCGTGGGATTCGCCCCGGTCGACGAGCCGCGGCTGGTGGGGCTGGTCATGATCTACCGGCTGCAGGTTCAACCACGCTGGGGCTCTCTTTGGGCGGCCCCGGTCTTCAGCGCGGTGATGGGGGAGGCGCTTTCGTACCTGCGGGTGGCGCGGCGGGAGGAGAGGCTGCCGGACCCGGGCCAAGACAGCCAGGGCCGCCGGCTGGTTCGGGTTCCCAATGTGCGCAACCTCACCGTGGAGGAGGCCCGGGAGATGCTGGGGGCCGCGCGGTTGGGGCTCGGCATGGAGGGAAGCGGCCAGCTGGTCTATGACCAGGCGCCGCGGCCCGGTGCCGTGGTGCCCGAAGGGACCCGGGTGGTGCTGGTGCTGGAGCGCCCGCCGGAGGTTGCCTCCGGGCCGGAGGTGACGGTACCGTCGGTGCTGGGGCGCTCGGTGCGCGAGGCGGCCCGGATGCTGGCGGAGGTGGGTCTCACCCTGCACGTGAACGGGACGGGTGTCGCCACCTTTCAGACGCCCCCCGCGGGGCTGCGGGTGCCCCCCGGAACCCCCGTGGAGGTGCGCTTCGAGCCGCCGGGCCGCGAGCAGCTCACCCTGGCGGGGACGTCTTGGGGGCTTGGGGCCGTACCGGGCCCCTGAGCAGGGCTGCGGAAGCCCGCAGGCTCTTCGGGCGGCTGGGGGATGCGCGGAGGTGGAGGGGATGAGGGCGTGACGGTGGAGGAGCTGGCCGCCCGTCTGGAGGGGGCCCGGCGGGAGGGGGCCGCCTGGGAGGACGAAAGCCGGCGCCGGGCTGCGGTGCAGGCGGTTCGGTACCATTCGGCCTGCGTGCAGCCGGGGGATGTCTTTGTCTGCATCCGGGGATTCCGGCATGACGGGCACGACTATGCGCCCCAGGCGGCGCAGGCCGGGGCCTGCCTGATCGTGGCCGAGCGGCCGCTTGTGGCCCTGCAAACCACCGTCCCGGTGGCGGTGGTTCCCGACACCCGGGCCGCGCTGGGACCCCTGGCGGGGGAGGTGCTGGGCCATCCGGATCGCCGGATCCGGCTGGTGGGGGTCACGGGCACCAACGGCAAGACCACCACCACCTACCTGGTCAAGGCGGCGCTGGAGCATGCCGGCTACCAGGTCGGACTCATCGGCACCATCCGGCATCTGATAGGCCCCCAGGAGATACCCGCCCGGCGGACAAGTCCGGAAGCTTCCGACGTACTCGAGCTTTTGGCGCGGATGGTGGACCGCGGTGTCGGGCATGCGGTGGCCGAGGTCTCCTCGCACGCCGTCGCGCTCAAGCGCACGGCGGGCATCGAATACGACGTGGCCGTCTTCACCAACCTGACCCAGGACCACCTGGATTTCCACGGCACCATGGAGGCGTACCGGGACGCGAAGGCGGCCTTCTTCGCCCAGCTGGCCGGTGGGTGCAAGGGCGGCAAGGCGGGGATCGTCAACGCCGACGACCCCCACGCCGACTACATGGCTCGCAGCTGCCCGGCCCCTGTGCTGCGGTTCGGGCTGGGGAGTTCCGCGCAGGTGCGGGCCGAAGGGCTTGAGGCCGACGCCCAGGGCGTGCGCTTCGTGGCCGTCACGCCATGGGGAAGGACGGAGGTCCGGCTGCGATTGGGGGGCCGTTTCAACGCCCTCAACGCCCTGGCAGCCCTGGCGGTCGCCCTGCACGAGGGGGTGGCCCTGGAGCAGGCTGCGGCAGGTCTTGCGTCCGTGCAAGGGGTGGACGGGCGCTTCGAGGCGGTTCGCGCCGGGCAGCCTTTCTCGGTCATCGTGGATTACGCCCACACCCCCGATGGGCTGCAAAACGTGCTGGAGGCGGCCCGGGCCCTGGGCCCTGCCACCCTGTGGGTGGTCTTCGGCTGCGGAGGCGATCGGGACCGCTCCAAGCGACCTCGCATGGGGGCCATCGCCGCTCGGCTGGCCGACCGGATCATCATCACCTCCGACAACCCCCGCAGCGAGGATCCGGAGGCCATCTGTCGGGAGGTGGAACAGGGCCTGGTGGACCAGCGACGGTCCGGCCCCCACCGGCTGCAAGGGTATGAGGTGGTGGTGGACCGCCGCCAGGCCATCCAGCTTGCCCTGGAAAGGGCCCGGCCGGGGGACCTGGTGCTCATCGCGGGCAAAGGCCATGAGACGTACCAGGAGTTGCGGGACCGCACCGTACCCTTCGACGACAGGCAGGTGGCCAGGGAGATCCTGGAAGAGTTGGGGTACGGGGGGGCCGTCGGCCATGGAGCCGGTTGACCTGGAGGAGTTGACCCGGGCGGTGGGCGGGACCCTGCGGGCGGGCTCCTGGCGGGGGCCGGTGCGAAGGGTATGCACGGACTCCCGGGAGATTCGGGAGGGAGACCTTTTCGTCGCGCTGGCGGGCGAGCGGGTGGACGGGCATGCCTTCGTGGCCGATGCCATCGCCCGCGGGGCACGGGCCGTGATGGTGCGGCAAGACGCCGTGGTCAAATCACCGGCCCTTGACCCCGAGGCGACGGCTGCGGCCATCCTGGTGGACGACACCCTGCAGGCGCTTCAGCGCCTGGCGTCGTGGTATCGCAGGCGCCTTTCGGCGTGTGTGCTGGCCATCACGGGCAGCGTGGGCAAGACGACCACCAAGGATATGGTGGCGGCCATCCTGGAGCGCTCACGCCCCGTGGTGCGCGCTCCGGCCAGTTACAACAACGAAATTGGTTTGCCCCTGGCGGTGCTCTCGGCGGACGCGGCCACCCGGGCCCTGGTGCTGGAGATGGGCATGCGCGCCCCGGGGCAGATCGGCGCGCTGGCGGAGATCGCCCGTCCGCACGTGGGCATCCTCACCAACGTGGGTGAGGCCCACATCGGCCTTCTGGGAAGCCTGGAGGCCATCGCCCGGGCCAAGGGAGAGCTGCTGGAGCACCTGCAGGTGGGAGGCCTGGCGGTGCTCAACGCCGACGATCCTCACGTGATGGCGCAGGCCACCCGGGTGCCGTCCGGCGTCCGGGTGATGGGCTTCGGGTTTTCGCCCGGTGCGCACGTGCGCATCGAGTCCCTCGCCGGCGGCGGGCTTTCGGGCACCACCTTCCGGATCGCCTCGCCGTGGGGGAGCCTGTCCGTGGTGCTTCGTGTTCCGGGCCGCCACCTGGCGCTCAACGCCGCCGCCGCGGCCGCAGCCGCCATGGCGGTCGGGGCGAGCCCCGCCGACGTGTGCGAAGCCCTGGCGGACTTTCGGACAGGTCCCATGCGCATGCAGGTGCTGGAGGTGCAGGGCGTCCTCCTGCTCAACGACGCCTACAACGCCAGCCCCGCCTCCACGGAGGCCGCCCTGCAGACGCTGGCGGCCGTTCGGGCCGAGCGAGCCGGGAGGGCATGCGCCGTCCTGGGGGACATGCTGGAACTGGGCCCCCGGGCCCCACAGGCGCACCGCCACCTCGGCCAGCAGGTAGCCCGGCTGGGGGTGGACTTTCTCATCGCGGTGGGCGAGATGGCACCGCAGGTGGCGGCCGGCGCTCTGGAGGCCGGCATGGCGGAAGCTCGCATCGCCACGGCCTCGGATGTGGGGCAGGCCGAGGCGTACCTTCGACAATTCGCCGGCCCCGGCGACGTGGTGCTCGTGAAAGCCTCACGGGCGGTGGGATTGGAGCGGCTGGTCACCGCTTTCTCCCGTCGAGAGGAGGGCGCATGACGGCGGCGCCCTGGATGGCTTCCCTGTTCAGCATGGGCGTGACCCTTCTGGCCATGCCCGGCGCCATCCAGCTGCTGAAGCGGCTGGGGGCGGGCAAGCACATCCGGCAAGAGGGACCCGCCCACCATGCCTCCAAGGCCGGGACGCCCACCATGGGCGGGGCGGTGCCGGTCGTGGCCGCAGCCGCCGCCACCCTGGTCTGGGCTCCCCGCCTGCAGGTGGCCCTGGCCCTGGCGGCTGTACTGCTGGCGTTCGGACTTTTGGGAAGCCTCGACGACCTGCGGGCCCTCCGGCGCCGACGGGCCATGGGGATGCGGGCCCGGGAGAAGTTTCTCGGGCAGGCGATCCTGGCGGGCGTGGCTCTGGCCTGGCTGCGGGCGGCCGGGGCGCAGCCGTCGGAGTGGGTGGTGCCCTTCTCGGCGGCCACGTGGACGCCTCCGGCACCCGCCGCGGCTGTCCTCTCCGTGCTGGCGGTGGTGGGCTCGGCCAACGCCGTCAACCTGACGGACGGTCTGGACGGGCTGGCGGCGGGCTGCATGGCGGTCGCTTCGGTGGCCTACTCCGCCATCGCGTGGCTCGTCGAGCGGCCTGAGACGGCGGTCTTTGCGGCGGCGGTTGGCGGAGCGTGCATGGGGTTCATCTGGTACAACGGCTATCCGGCTCAGGTGTTCATGGGCGATACGGGGAGTCTGGCTTTGGGTGCGGCGCTGGCATTGTTCGCCCTGACCACCGGCACCCTGCTGCTGTTGCCGGTGGTGGGCGGGCTGTTTGTGCTGGAGACCCTTTCCGTGATGATTCAGGTGGCGTTTTTCAAGCTGACCGGCGGGAGGCGGCTGTTTCGGATGAGCCCTCTTCATCACCATCTGGAGCTATCCGGGTGGCCCGAGCCCAAGGTGGTCACCCGGCTTTGGCTGAGCGCCGCCGCACTGGCCGCGTTGGGCGTGCTGGCGGTGAGCGGCTGAGGGAGGCAGAAGCCGTGCGGGCCGGCGGCTCGGGCGAGCCTGCGGAGGGCGTCATGGACGTGGTGCTGGCCGCGACGGTCATCACCCTTGTGGCCATCGGCATCGTGATGGTCCTGAGCGCCAGCTATACCCGGGCGCTGGCCCAGTTCGGGGATCCTTACCACTTTTTCAAGCGGCAGCTGTTGTACACGGTTGTCGCCGCAGGCTTCGCGGCGGCGGTGATGCGCCTCAACCTCCGGCACCTGAGGGAGCTGGCCGTGCCGCTGGTGCTGCTGAGCTATGCGCTGCTGGCAGTGGTGCTGGCGGTGGGCCAGGAGATAGGAGGGGCCCGCCGCTGGATCGCCCTTCCTTTCGTCAACCTGCAGCCCTCCGAGCTGGCCAAGGTCGCCTGCATCAACTTCGCCGCGGCATGGGGTGCGGATCGGGCTGCCCTCATGGACCGGTTCTGGAAGGGGCCTGCGGTGCCCCTGGGAGCGGCCGCGATCGCCTTCGCGCTGATCCTGCTCGAGCCGGACTTCGGGACGGCCGTGATGCTGATGGCGGTCACGGTGGCGGTGCTGGTGGCCGCGGGGATGCGGCCGGACCATCTGGCGGTCACCGGTCTTCTGGCGCTTCCCCTGATGGGGCTGCTCATCTGGCTGGAACCTTACCGGCTTGCAAGGCTGATGACCTTTGTCAACCCCTGGGCCGACCCCACCGGGCGGGGCTGGAGCGTGATCCAGTCGCTTCTGGCCATAGGATCGGGAGGCCTGTTCGGGCTCGGCTTGGGCCAAAGTCGCCAGAAGTTTGCCTACTTGCCGGAGCATCACACGGACTTCATCTTTGCCATCCTGGCCGAAGAGCTGGGGCTGGTGGGCGCGCTGAGCGTGCTGGCGCTGTTCGTGCTGTTGGCGTGGCGAGGCTACCGGGTGGCCCTGGCAGCGGAGGACCGCTACGAGCAGCTGCTGGCATGCGGTATGGCGACGCTGGTGGTGGGGCAGGCCCTGCTCAACATCGGGGTGGTGAGCGCCACGTTGCCGGTGACGGGTATCCCGTTACCCTTTGTCTCTTACGGGGGAAGCTCCCTGGTGACCAGCATGGCGGCCGTCGGGGTGCTGCTCAACCTCTCCCGCCGGGTGACGGTGTAGGCAGGTGGTGGTGGCCATTGCAGCGGCCGGGACAGGCGGCCACATCTACCCGGGTCTGGCCGTCGCCGCCGAACTTCGGTCCGTGGGGCCCCAGGTGGAGGTGGTCTTCCTGACCACCCGCCGGGGGCTGGGCGCCGAACTGTTGAGCCGGGCGGGCGAGCGGGTGTGGCTCATCGACGGGCAGCCGGCGCCCTTCGGGATCTCATGGCGGGCGGCGGCGTCGGGGTGGGCGGCCATGCGGGGCGCTGTGCAGGCCCGTCGGCGCCTGCGGGAGGCGGGCGCAAGGGTGCTCCTGGCGACGGGCGGCTACGGTTCGGTGCCTGCGGTGCTGGCCTCGCGCAGCCTCGGCCTGCCGGTGGTGTGGCACGAGCAAAACGTCCTGCCCGGGCGAGCCACCCGCACGGTGGGACGCCTGGCGCAGGTGGTGGCCGTCGGCTTTCCCGAGGCAAGGCGGCACATGCCGACGCGCATGCTCGGTCGGGTTCGGGTGACGGGTAACCCCGTGCGCCGGGAGGTGCTCCTCACCCCACGGAGCGAGGGAGCCCGCCGGCTGGGGCTGGAGCCGGGCAAGCTGACGGTCTTGGTGGTGGGCGCCAGCCAGGGGGCGCGCCGGTTGAACGAAGCCGTGGTGGAGGCGGCTGCGGAGCTGGCGAGTCTCGAGGGCGTCCAGACATTGGTCTCCACCGGAGCGGCCCATTTCGAGGCGGTGACCGCGGCGCTCGCTCGCCGTTGCCCTCCGGGCCGAAAAGAGGGGGACCGCTGGACGTGGCGGGGCTTGACGGTGGTCGCCTACCTGGCCGACATGCCGGCCGCGCTGGCGGCGTGCGACCTGGCGGTCTCCAGGGCGGGCGCCATCTCGCTGGCCGAGTTCACCGCCCGAGGCATCCCGATGGTGCTGGTGCCCTATCCCTTTGCCGCCGAGGGGCACCAACAGCTCAACGCCCGGGTCGTGCAGGAGGCCGGGGCGGCGGTGGTGGTGCCCGACTCCCGGCTGACCGCGGCCACTCTCCTGGAGGTGGTACGCAGCCTGGCAGGAGACCGGGAGCGTTTGAGGGCCATGGCGCAGGCCAGCCGCCGCCTGGGTCGTCCGGACGCCGCCAGGCAGGTGGCCCAGGTGGTGCTGGAGGTTGCCGAAGGAGGGCACCGCAGATAGGCCCTGGCAGCCCCGCTTCCCTCCGCATAGCATGGAGCGTTCAGTGGGGGGAAGCGCACGTGCAACGGATGCGGGTCACGGGCGGGGTTCCCCTCAGGGGGGAGGTCCAGCCGTCCGGGGCCAAAAACGCCGTGCTCAAGCTTATGGCGGCCTGCCTTTTGGCGCAGGGGCCATGCGTGCTCTCCAACGTGCCGGAAATCTCCGACGTGGAGACCATGGTGCGCCTTTTGAGCGAACTGGGCGCTCTCGTGCGGCGAACGGGGCCGGGCGAGATGGTCATCGACGCCTGCGGGCCGTTGTCGGCGGAGCCCCCCGTGGAGGCGGTGCGCTCCATGCGGGCCTCCGTGCAGGTGATGGGGCCGCTGGTGGCCCGTTTGGGGAGGGTTCGCCTGGTCCGGCCGGGGGGCTGCGCCATCGGCGAGCGCCCGCTGGATTTTCACCTGCGGGGCCTGGAGGCGATGGGGGCGCGCATCCGGGAGGAGGGAGGCTGGCTGACGGTAGAGGCCCCTCGGCTGCACGGAGCCCGCATCGTGCTGGATTTTCCCTCCGTGGGGGCCACCGAGAACCTGATGATGGCCGCCACCCTGGCCCGGGGGCGTACGGAGATCTACAACGCGGCCCGCGAGCCGGAGATCGCGCAGCTGCAGGAATTCCTGTGCACCATGGGCGCTCGGGTGAGGGGCGTGGGCACGGGCACCGTGCAGGTGGAGGGCACCGCGGCCTTGCAGGGAGGGCGTGCTCACCTGATGCCGGATCGGGTGGAGACCGCCACGTGGATGCTGGCCGCCGCCATCACCCGGGGCCACGTGTTCGTCCGAGGAGCCCGGGCCGACCATGTGGAGTCCGTCTCGGCTCGCCTGCGCCGGGCAGGGGTGGAGGTGCGGGTGGCGGCGGAGGGCGTGGAGGTCCGGGCCCAGGACCGGCGTCCGCAGGCGGTCTCGGTTCGTACGCAGCCGTACCCGGGCTTTCCCACCGATGTCCAGCCCATGTGGACGGCCTTGATGACGCTGGCGAGCGGAACGACGGTGGTGCGGGAGGAGGTGCACTCCCGCCGGTTCGGTTACGTCCGGGAACTGTGGCGCATGGGCGCGGACATCACAGTGGAAGGCCGCGTGGCGGTGATACGCGGGGTCGAACAGCTTACAGGCGCGCAGGTAACGGCCACAGACCTGCGGGGTGGGGCAGCTCTGGTGCTGGCCGCCCTGGCTGCCCGGGGAGAGAGCGTGATCGCCGGGCTGTCTCACCTGCAGCGGGGCTACGAGCGCCTGCCCGCCAAGCTGGCCGCCTTGGGGGCGCGCGTGGAGCTGGAGGCGCCGGAGGGGGCGGGGGTTCGGTGAGGCAGGCCGGCGGCTCCGGGCCGTCCGGCCGAGCCCGCCTCCCGGCACCGGTGCTCACGCTGGTGCTGGCGCTGGGCGCCTACGGGTTTGCGACCTCACCGTGGTTCACGGTACGAAGGCTGGTGGTCAGCGGCGCGGATGGTCCCGAAAGGCAGCGCATCGCGGCCGCGCTGGAGTCGGTTCGGGGAAGTCAACTCCTTCGCCTGGACGGGCGGAAGGTGGTGGAGCACCTTCGGCAAAGCCCTCGGGTGGCCGAGGCGTGGGTGGTGCGGCGCTGGCCTTCCACGCTGGAGGTGGTCGTGCGCATGCGCCCGGCGGTGGCCCATTTCCCGTACGGGCTGGGGATGTGGGAGGTGGACGGGGAGGGCCGCGTGCTGGGGCCGGCGGACCGACCTGGCAGCCGTCCGGTGATCACCGGGGCGCTGGCCCCGGGGGAGGCGGTGGCGGCGGGCCGCATCGGCCCGGCGGCTCTTGCGGCCGCGGCCCGTGCCGCAGCTTTGGCCGGGCCGCTTCTGGGCGAGCGCCTGGCGGAGGTCCGGGTGGACGGGGAGGGCGACAGGGTGCAGCTCAACTTGGCCGACGGTTCGGTCATCGTGTGGGGTGAACTGAGAGCGGCCGGTGGACAGGCCTCCCGGGACGGCCGGCGGGTCGAGGTGTTACGGGCCGTTCTCGGGAGGTTGCCCGCCGGCGGCCCGTGGTGGCTGGATTTGAGCGAGCCCGAACGAGCGGTCTTCCGAGCCGGCGCTTCGCCCGGTGCTGCCCAGGACGAGGGCAGGCGGCGTTGAACCCAATGGCGAAAGCGGCGTTCCCAAGGGGTTGGGAGGGATGGCCCGTGGTAGATCTGGAACTGGAGTCGGCCTCATTTGCCAACATTCGGGTCATCGGTGTGGGCGGCGGGGGCTCCAACGCCATCAACCGGATGATCGAAGCCGAGCTAAAGGGGGTCCAGTTCATCGCCGTCAATACCGACGCGCAGGCGCTGACCCTCTCGAAGGCCCCCCGCAAGATCCAGATTGGCGAGAAGCTCACCAAGGGGCTCGGCGCCGGCTCCATACCCGAGGTCGGGCAGAAGGCCGCCGAGGAGAGCCGCGACCTCATCCGGGAGGCGCTGGCCGGCGCGGACATGGTCTTCATCACCGCCGGCATGGGAGGCGGGACGGGCACCGGCGGGGCGCCGGTGGTGGCCGAGGTGGCCAGGGAAGTGAGCGCCCTGACGGTGGCGGTGGTGACGCGCCCCTTCAGCTTCGAGGGGCGCCGTCGTATGCGCCAGGCCGAGGAGGGGATCGAGAACCTGCGCAGCAAGGTGGACACCCTCATCGTCATCCCCAACGACCGGCTGCTGCAGGT